>DAOMNV010000121.1:0-1949 GCA_035444005.1 Gemmatimonadaceae bacterium | reverse complement strand
CTCTACGACCTCGACCAGCTGCGCAACGCGATCGGCTATCGCTCCTGGGGCCAGAAGGATCCGCTCGTGGAGTACAAGCAGGACGCGTTCACGATGTTCGAAGAGCTGATGCGCGACATCCAGCACACCTTCGCCGAACGCTTCCTGAAGGTGCAGCTGCGGCTGGAGCCGCCGCCGCAGCCGATGCCGCCGATCATCACGTCGGCCAGCGGGCCGTCGGAAGGTGGCGGGGCGGGGGCGGGCGCCGATCCCTTCGGACTGACGCCGGCAGCGCCACCGGCGCCGCCGGCAGCGACCGTGACAAAGTCTTCCAGCACGATGGGCGGGGACGACCGCTTCGCCAACGTCGGACGCAACGATCCGTGCCCCTGCGGTAGCGGGAAGAAGTTCAAGAAGTGTCACGGGGTGTGAGGTAAGGACGGATGACGGATGACGGATGACGGGAGGAGCCAGATCGAGCGGCTCCTTCCGTCATTCGTCTTCCAGCGCTTGCTTGCACGCATCGTGCGTACGCGCGCAAGGAATCGATGCGAGGGACGCGCGTGGCGAGGCGCATTCTCCCGCCGTGCCCACACTCCTCTCGCTTCCGCCCGCTGACCGCCCGCGGGAACGTCTGCGCGCCCTCGGGCCGCAGGCGCTGACGTCCGCCGAGTTGCTGGCCCTCTTGCTCGGCACCGGCACTGCCGGCCACTCCGTGGCCGATGCTGCGCAGCAGATCATCCACCGCGCGGGCGGCTCGCTGCGCCGACTCGCGCAGATGCCCGTGGCCACGCTCACGGGAATGCACGGGCTCGGCGAGGCGAAGGCGCTGGCCGTGCACGCCGCGCTGGAGCTGGGACGGCGCCTCGCCGTCGAAGCCTCCGACGAGGGCGAACCGCTGCGCGGCCCGCGCGACGTGTGGCGCTTCTACGCGCCGCGGATGGAAGCCCTCACGGTCGAGGAGTTCCACGTCGCCGTGCTCGACTCGCAGCACCGCCTCGAGCGCGACGTGCTCGTGAGCCGCGGCATCCTCAACTCCAGCCTCGTGCACCCCCGCGAGGTCTTCCGCGAAGCGATCGCCGAGCGTGCGGCCAGCCTCGTGCTCGTGCACAACCATCCCAGCGGCGATCCCACACCGAGCGCCGACGACCGGGCGATCACGAGCCAGCTCGTGGCGGCCGGGCGCTTGCTCGACATTCCGATCCACGATCACGTGGTGATCGGGCGCGGGCGGTTTGTGTCGTTTGCGGAGATGGGGCTGTTGTAAGGACGGATGATGGATGACGGATGCTAGAAGCGGAGTTTGCACCTTCCGTCATCCGTCATCCGTCATCCGTCATCCGTCATCCGTCATCACCTCATCTCCCGATGTAGTGCGTCCACTTCACGGTCACGACGTTCGTGCCCGCGCGGCCGAAGAGGGCGCTGCCGTGGGTGTCGACCGACTGCAGGGCGGGGTCGCCATCGTGATCGCGGGCCTGCGTCCAGACGACGAACAGCGTGGAGCTGGGGCGGTACTCCCAGCGCAGCACGGCGTTGCCGCGGAACTGCGCGCGCGCGAAGCTCGGGTCGGTGACGGTGATGGCGTGGTCGGCCTGGCCAAGGCGGACGCGGCGGCCGGGGAGGCGCTCGACGTCCGCGTCGGCGTAGCGCCGCACGCGGTCGCTCCAGCGCGCGGCGCGTGGCGCCACGACCTCGTCGAACCCGCCCACGCGGCCGGCGGCGACGAAGGGCTGGGCATACACCTGCAGCGAGAGGTTGGGCGTGAAGGCGTAGTTCACGCGCGCGGTCAGCGAGACTTCGCGCTGCTGGAGGTCGCCGACGATGGAACGCGCGACGCCGTCGGCGCCCTGCGCATTTCCGACGAACTGCCAGGGCAGGCGATTGCGGCGCAGCTGCGTCCCGAGCGTGAGCTCGCTGCGCGTCGACGGGCGCAGCGTGACCTCTGGCGTGACGCTGTGGACGAAGCC
>DAOMNV010000120.1:456-1949 GCA_035444005.1 Gemmatimonadaceae bacterium | reverse complement strand
TCAGCGCGAGGGCCGTGATGGTCTCGCCGGTCTCGGAGGACTTGATCTCGAGCATTTCGCCGGCCATCGCCTTCTGGAGGCCGTAGATGCGCGCGACACCGTCCTTCACTTCAAGAACGGAACCAACCTCTTCGACATCGAGGGTATTGAGATCAGCCGCCTCGATTTCGCGGAGGAGGATGTCCTTGATCTCGCCCGGGCGCAGCGCCGTCTGGGAAGCCATATCGGTAACGGAAAAGAGCGTGAGGGAAAACGCGATTTCGTGGGGACCGAGCCGTGTCAGTTTTGTGACGCGGCACGTGTTTTGGTACAGCTTGTGAAAATAATCACAATCTGGGGGCGGATGCAACTGGGCCGTTGCCGAGTTGCGGTCACGGCTGGCACCTCTTGATCGGCTAGCCGGACTTGTATCAAGTCGAACAATGACAACTACTTAGCCACAGAGACACAGAGGCAAGGAGGATTTCGAGACGCCACGCCTGATCTGGCGCGGACGCCCTCTTCTGCGGTGGTCGATGCCGCCAATGTCTGCGCGAGGCACGCGTGGCTCTGTGTCTCCGTGCCTCAGTGGCCCCGCCGTTGTCTCAGCCGCGCGATCGGCCGCGGCCCTGCTTCACGAAGCGATCCATCAAGTCGGTGGGACGCAGGCGCGCGAGCGACACGCTCTTCACGCCGACGAGCCGCTGGCAACTCGCGCTCAGATGCGAGGCCGAGGCGAAGCCGAGCACGCGCGCGACGTCGGGGAGGTCATAGCCCGGGTTCTTCGCCAGCTCGGCAGCCGCGAGCAGCCGCACGAGGTCGATCACGCGCTTGAGGTTCGGCGCGCCGTCCGCGGAAAAGCGACGGCTGAGGTGTTCGCGCGTGAGGCCCACCGCCGCGGCGATGGCTTCCGTGCGCACCGTGCGTCCGCCTTGGGCGACGACGTAGCGCCAGGCCTCGTGCTGCAGCGGCGTCGTCAGCCCGAGGCGCGACTCGGCGCCGCGCAGCGCCGTGGCGAAGCGCACGGTGAACGTCGCGGGCAGCAGGAGGTCGCGGCAGATCTCGTCCTCGACGCCTTCGGCGATGCAGTCGGCGAACTCGAGGTGGCAGGCCCGCGTGAGCAGCGGCAGCTCGGCCGGGCGCAGCGCCGCGTAGGCGAAGAAGGGGATGCTCGGGAACTCGCGCGCCGCGGCGGCGACCGTCCAGGTCTCCTCGGTGGCCTGGCCGAGATCGACGATGACGGCGTCCACCAACGTCGAGTGCAGCAGCGCGGCGAGCTCGTCGCGTCCGCGCACGAAGCTCAGCTTGGCGCGGCGGCGCGGCAGCGCGCGGCGCAGCGCGTCCTTGCAACGTTCGCGCGGCGAGCAGGCGACGACCGTCGGCGCGGCCAGCGGCCCCAAGAGACGTTCCGGCATCAGGAGGCGTCGTCCGCCGCGACGGCGACGTCGTGCGCGACGCCCGCGCCATCGTCCTCGGGTGCGGTGAGGTCGCGACCCTGGAGGATGGCGTGCGCC
>DAOMNV010000120.1:0-421 GCA_035444005.1 Gemmatimonadaceae bacterium | reverse complement strand
TCGTAGGCGATCATCTTCGTCGCCTGTTCGTACGTGGCCCAGCGGCAGGCGGTGATGCCCTCCTTGGCCTGCGGCGCGGTGCGGCGCTGCTCCGTCTCCATGAGGAAGAAGTGGCAGGTCTTGTGGATCTTCCGTCCGCGGAAGCGGAAGGTCCAGTCGATGGTCTCGACGGCCGAGCGCACCTCGACGGCGGCGATGCCCGTTTCCTCGGCGACCTCGCGCACGGCGGCGGCGTCCGGCGCCTCGCCCTCCTCGAGGTGCCCCTTCGGGAAGCCCCAGTTGCGATAGGGGTCGCGGATGAGGAGGTAGAACGTGCGCTCGCCGTCGCGGCGGAAGACGATGCCGCCGGCGCTCACTTCCTCACGGGGCTTCTTCTTGCGCGTCACCGCGCGAAGCCTGCCGTGGGCTCGAGTTCGGCGCG
>DAOMNV010000119.1:1167-2352 GCA_035444005.1 Gemmatimonadaceae bacterium | reverse complement strand
CGCGTCGTCGTGCACCTGACGCATCAACCGTTACGGAGTGTGGTGGTCCGGGAAGAGTAACGCATCGGAGATGCGGTTGAGCGTCACCCGCAGCAGCGGGAAGCGGTCGGCGGCGAGGGCGAAGAGCATCGCCACGCCGTGCTCGCTGGCCAGCCGGTGCTCGGCCGCCATCTGGACCCCGCGACGGCCCATTGACTCGAAGTACTCGAGCGTGGGCCCGCCGCGCCGGTACTGCCGCTCGACGATGCGGTCGGGAAACAGCCCGCTCATCCACAGGGCGTAGTTGCCGAGGTGGGCCCGCACGAGGAAGGCCCGCCGCGGCTCCGAGCGCTCGGCATCCTCGAGCAGCGCCGAGAGCGTGTCGTAGGTCTGGTCGTCGGCATCGTGGATGCGGCGTGCCCGGTCGCGCAGGCCGAAGTGCATCACGATGCTCGCCGCGTAGTCGGCCAGCGTGCGGTCCTTCTCGCCCGCCTGCAGCAGCGCGTGGCGCACCAGCACGTAGCAGAACAGCGGCAGGGACGCCTCGCGGCCGCGCGGCGTGTTGACCATCGCGGGAAGCAGCGCCGGATCGTCGAGCAGGGCATCCAGCCCCTGCTCGCGCAGTTCATGCTCGCCGCGTTCGCGCGTCTCGCTGCCCTGCTGCGCCAACAAGGCGAGCGCGAGCGCCACGTTGTGGCGGGTGAGCTTGGACCGGACGTCGGCGAGGATCACGCGTGAACCTCCATCGGCTGCGGTTGCGGGCTATTCTACCATGCGTCCCTTGGTGACGATACCCTCGGGACTTCCGTCCTGTTTCAGGACGGGGCCGCCTCGATGTTCCCTCGGCCGCAGGGAACCCGCGGCCACGCAATCGGGCTTGTGGAGTAGTACGAGACAGGCCCCGGCCATAGGTTTCAGACCGTGCTCTATATCTGCATCCCCACCCACGACGAAGCCCCGACCGTCGGCGTCCTGCTCTGGCGCATCCGCAAGATGTTCCAGGACTACGCCCGCGAGTACGAGGTGCTCGTCTATGACGACGCCAGCACCGACGGCACGCGCGAGGTCCTCGAGCCCTACGCCAAGGCCCTGCCGCTGACCGTCCTTGGCGGCGCCACGCGCGTGGGCTATGCCCAGGCCGTCGAGGCCCTGCTCCGCGAGGCCGCACACCGCACCCGCTATCCGCGCCGCGACGCCGTCATCCTC
>DAOMNV010000119.1:0-1136 GCA_035444005.1 Gemmatimonadaceae bacterium | reverse complement strand
ATCCCCGAGCTGGTCAAGCGCTTCGAGGGCGGCGCCGACGTCGTCGTAGGCGACCGTGCGCTCCCCGCCGATGCGCCGGAGGAGATCCGCAAGCTGCACAAGTACGTCGGCTGGCTGCCCAAGGTCTGGCCGATCAAGCGCGCCGTCACCATCCCGGGCGTGAAGGACCCGTTCGGCTCGATGCGCCTCCTGCGCATCGCCACCGTGCGCGACCTCCTGCGCTCGCTCGACGCCAGCCCGCTGCGCGCCGCGCCCTGCACCTGGCAGACCAACCTCGACCTGCTCGCCGCCGCCGCGCCGCATGCGCGACGCGTCGAGTCCGTCCCCGTGACCCTGCGCTACGACCTGCGCCCGCGCGAGACCCGGCGCCAGGCCTGGCCCGAGGCCTGGGGACTCGCCAAGGCCGCCTGGGCGGCACGGAAGCAAGCACCGCGATGATCCGCCTGCTCGCCGCGGCCATCGTCGGCGCCAGCGCCGTCAGCGACGTCTCCGCACAGGCGGCGCCGATTCCGGTGCCATTCGAGACCGGCGAGTCGCTCACCTACGACGTCCGCTTCGGCGCCGTGAAGGTCGGCACCGGCCGCATGCGCGTCATCGGCCAGGAGGAAATCCGCGGCCGCAATGCCTGGCACGTCCGCTTCAGCGTCACCGGCGGCACCTTTTTCTACAGGGTGAACGACGTCAACGAGAGCTGGATGGACGTGCAGACGCTCAACTCGCTGCGCTTCGTGCAGGACCTCAACCAGGGCTCGCGCGACCGCGAGCGCCGCTACGAGATCTACCCGGAACGCGCCGTCTACCAAGAGCTCGTGCGCGGCACCGAGGAGCGCCCCTCCGTCAGCGAACCCCTCGACGACGGCTCGTTCCTCTACTTCATCCGCACGGTGCCGCTGGTCGTCGGGCAGACCTACACGTTCAACCGCTACTTCCGCCCCGACCGCAACCCGGTCATCATCCGCGTCCTCCGCCGGGAGCGCGTGAAGGTGCCAGCTGGCGAGTTCGACGCCATCGTCGTGCAGCCCATCATCAAGACCACCGGCATCTTCTCCGAGGGCGGCCAGGCCGAGATCTGGCTCTCCGACGACGACAAGCGGATGATGCTCCAGATGCGCTCGCGCCTCTCGTTCGGCTCGCTG
>DAOMNV010000118.1:0-2359 GCA_035444005.1 Gemmatimonadaceae bacterium | reverse complement strand
GTGCGCCGCCGGGACGTCCTGGATGTGCGACTCCCCGCGCATCAGCAGCGCGACCACGCGCTCGCTCACGTCGTACCCCACGACGCGGAAGCCGGCCTCGCAGAGTTCCATCGCCAGCGGCAACCCGACGTAGCCAAGGCCGATCACGGCCGACACGGCGGAACGGTCGTCGATCTTCTTGAGCAGCGTTTCCTTCGTCGTGGGCATTCAGGGTCTCGGGTGGGGTTACTTGCCGAAGAACGAGCGCACCGCCGCGACCACTTCGTCGCGCTGCGCGTTGGTCAGCTCCGGGAACACCGGCAGCGACACGACTTCCTTCGCCGCCTTCTCGGCCTCCGGGCAGGCGCCTTCCTTGTAGCCGAGGTAGCTGAAGCAGGGCTGCAGGTGCAGCGGCAGCGGATAGTACACCGAGTGCCCGATCCCCTTCGCCTTCAGGTGGTCCTTCAGCGCGTCGCGCTTCGGCACGCGGATCGTGTACTGGTTGTAGATGCTCTCGTTGGCCGGATCGATGTACGGCGGCACGATGTCGGCGATGTCCGCGAAGGCCTGCGTGTAGAACGCGGCGTTCTCGCGGCGCTTCGCGCTCCACGACGCCAGGTGCGGCAGCTTGGCCAGCAGCACCGCCGCCTGCAGCGCGTCGAGGCGCGAGTTGTAGCCCACTTCCTCGTGGAAGTACGTCTGCACCGAGCCGTGCGTGCGCAGGCGCATCAGGCGCTTGAAGATCGCCTCGTCCTGCGTGACGATCATCCCGCCGTCGCCGTAGCCGCCGAGGTTCTTCGACGGGAAGAACGAGAAGGTGCCGATCGTCGCCCGCTCGCCGGCCATCGTCCACTCGCCGCCGACCTTCCGCCGCGCACCGATGCTCTGCGCCGCGTCCTCGATGATCGGCATCGTCGGCAGCAACGCCCGGATCTCCTCGAGCGCCGCCATCTGGCCGAACAGGTCTACCGGGATCACCGCCTTCGTCTTCGCCGTCACCGCCGCCGCCGCGAGGTCGGGGCGGATGTTATACGTCTTCGGGTCGATGTCCACGAACACCGGCGTCGCCCCGACGTTGTGGATCGTCCCCGCCGTCGCGAAGAACGTGAACGGCGTCGTCACCACTTCGTCGCCGCGGCCGATGTCCAGCGCGCGCATCGCGATGAGGATCGCGTCCGTGCCATTCGCGCAGCCCACCGCGTACTTGGTCTTCGACAGCCCGGCCACCTCGCACTCGAGCTTCTGCACCGGCTCGCCGAGGATGAACGCCTGGGCATCCACCACCTTCATCACCTCGGCGACGACCTCGTCGCGGATGGTGGCGTGCTGTGCCTTGAGATCGAGAAGTGGGACGGCCATCGGTGCGGACCTAGATTGGGCGAAAGAAAGGCTCGCACGGAGCCTCCGTGCGAGCCCTGTAAGTTCGCTTCCTGACGAGACATAGTCAACGAATGGCGGGCGAAAATCGCCCCTCGGCGCAGCCCACCCCGCGAGCCGCCCGCTACCCCAGGCTCAGAGCGTCGCGCGCAGCGGCAGCGGCACCTCGCGGCCGGTCTTGGCCGATTCGTAGATGCCGAGAATCAACTCCAGCGACTTCCGACCCCCGCGGCCGTCGGTGTCCGGCACGGCCTCCCCGCGAAGCACCCGCAGCACATTGCGGTAGTACGGCTCGTGGCCGAAGCCGTAGACCGAGGGCGGGTCCGTGTTCACCCGCTCCACCTCGGCGTCGTCCGGGTCCGAGTCGGCGAAGGACCAATGCTCGATCCTGTTCACCGCCGTCCCGCCCACCTTCACGGTGCCCTTCTCGCCGATCAGCGTGAACGAGCCCTCGAGGTTCTTGGGGTAGGTGAGCATCGTGACCTCGATCACGCCCAGCGCCCCGTTGCGGAACTTGAGCACCGCCGCGCCGGTGTCCTCGGCCTCGATCTTCCGGGCCATCGTCGCGGTCTTCGCGATCACGCTTTCCACCGGCCCCACCAGCCACTGCATCAAGTCCACGTAGTGCGAGGCCTGGTTCATAAACGCGCCGCCGTCGAACTCCCAGGTGCCGCGCCACGGCGCCTGATCGTAGTACGACTGGGGCCGCGCCCAGTGCACCGTCGTGTTGGCGAGGAACAGCCGCCCGAACCGCCCCGTGTCCAGCGCCCGCTTCACCAGCTGCACGGTCGCGTTCAGGCGGTTCTGCTTCACCACGAACAGGTGCACGCCCGCGTCGTCGCAGGCCTTCACCAATGCGTCGGCCGAGGCCAGCGTGATCGCCATCGGCTTCTCGCTGATGACGTGCTTGCCGGCCTTCGCCGCGAGGATGCCGTGCGCCGGATGCAGCCCGCTCGGCGTGGCGATCGCCACCGCGTCGCAGTCCGCCTCGGCCAGCATCTTC
>DAOMNV010000117.1:0-2641 GCA_035444005.1 Gemmatimonadaceae bacterium | reverse complement strand
TGAGCGTGCTGGCCAGCGCGTCGGCGCCGGGCAGCGCCTCGCCGGGCAGCAGGGGGGCGGCGGGATTGATCGGTGAGAAGATCCAGATCAGTTGCGAGTACAGGGCCTCCTTGACGGAGATGTTGATCTCCCAGGCGGCGAAGGCGGCGTACTCGCGAAGGGTGCGGAGGGCGTCCCAGCGCCGGCGGTGCGCGGCGTCCCAGGCTTCGTAGGCGAGGAAGCCCGTGAGGCCGAGGGAGATGGCGAGGACGAGGAGGAGCGGGGAGCGGCGGGGCATCTCGGGAAATCTGGCGATTCTGGGATTCGACTGTGTCAGCGATGCGTGAGGAATGCGGGAGCCCTCGCTCCTCCTCATCCTCCCCGCTTGCCCGTAGATTGCACATATGACCGCGCCAGCCATCTCCGATCTCATCCCGGGCTGGGACCTGACCGCCGAACAGGTGGCCGGGCGCTTGGACGTGGACCTGCTGGCGCGGGCGTACCGGTTCAGCGAGCGGGCGCACGCGGGGCAGACGCGCCGCAACGGCGATCCCTACGTCACGCACTGCGTGGAAGTGGCAAAGATCCTCGCCAGCCTGCAGCTCGACTCCATCACCGTCGCCAGCGGGCTGATCCACGACGTGGTCGAGGACACCGCGCACTCGGTGGAGGACGTCGAGCGGGAGTTCGGGCGCGAGGTCGCGCAGATCGTCGACGGGCTCACGAAGATCGGCCACCTGCCGATGGGCTCGCGCGAGGAGCGGCAGGTCGAGAGCTATCGCAAGCTGCTGCTCTCGGTGGCGAAGGACGTGCGCGTGATCCTCGTCAAGCTCGCCGACCGCCTGCACAATATGCGGACGCTGGAGTGGATGCCGGAGGAGAAGCGGCAGCGCATCGCGATGGAGACGCGCGACCTCTACGCGCCGATGGCCCACCGCTTCGGCCTCAACTCGGTCAAGGCCGAGCTCGAGGACCTCGCCTTCAAGTGGCTGGAGACCGAGGAGTACCGTGCGCTGGCGAAGATGGTGGCGCAGACGCGTGCGGACCGCGACCTGCTCACCAGCGAGATGGCCGAGCCGCTGGAGCGGCGGCTGCGCGAGGCCGGCGTCGTCGTGTACGAGGTCAGCGGGCGGCCCAAGCACCTGTGGTCGATCCAGAAGAAGATGGAGAAGCGCGGCAAGCCCTACGAGGAGATCTACGACCTCTACGCGATCCGCGTGCTCGTCGACAACATCCCGGAGTGCTACCACGCGCTGGGCGTGATCCACGGCGCGTGGACGCCGCTGCAGGAGCGCATCAAGGACTACATCGCGTCGCCGAAGAGCAACGGCTACCAGTCGCTGCACACCACGGTGTTCGGCCCGCGCGGCACCTTGTTCGAGATCCAGATCCGCACCCGCGAGATGCACCGCACCGCGGAGTACGGCATCGCGGCGCACTGGGTGTACAAGGGCGACGGCAAGGGCGGCAAGGACCTCGACCGCCACCTCGCCTGGTTCCGTCAGGTGCTGGAGCTGCAGCTCGATGCCGAGACGCCGGACCAGTTCCTCGAGTTCCTCAAGCTCGACCTGTACCAGGACGAGATCTTCGTCTTCACGCCCAACGGCGACGTGATCCAGTTGCCCAAGGGCGCGACGCCGATCGACTTCGCCTTCGCCGTGCACACGCAGCTCGGCCTGCACATCCAGGGTGCGCGCGTGAACGGGCGCATCGTGCCGCTCTCGCGCGAGTTGCGCAACTCGGAGACGGTGGAGGTCATCCGGGCGCCGCGGCCGAGTCGCGACTGGCTGGCGCACGTGCGCACGGGCCGCGCGCGGCACAAGATCCGCCAATGGCTGCGCCTCGAGGAGCAGAAGACCTTCATCACGGTCGGTGAGGAGATCCTCGACCGCGAGCTGCGCCGGCGCAAGCACGCGAAGCTCACCGAGGCCGAGCTGGCCCGCGGCGTCGAGGCGCTCAAGCTCAACGGCCGCGACCACGTCTACGCGAGCATCGGCTCGGGCGACATCACGGTCACGCAGCTGCTGAAGGCGATCTACCCCGACCTCGACGTGAGCGAGGCGGCGGTGCTCAAGCCGAGCCCGATCGAGCGCTTGATCGACCGGATGCGCGGCCCGCGCACGTCGAAGGGCATCAAGATCCAGGGCGCCGACGGCTTGCTCGTGCGCTATGCGCAGTGCTGCCAACCCGTGCCGGGCGACGCGGTGGTCGGCTACGTGACCCGCGGCCGCGGCGTGAGCATCCACCGCGGCGACTGCCCGAACCTGCTCTTTCTCGTGCACGAACCCGAGCGGCGGCTGGAGATCGACTGGCAGGAGACGGCGGGGGAGCGCTTCACGGTGCGACTGGCCATCGAGGGGATGGACCGTCGCGGTCTCTACGCCGACCTCGCGGCGGCGGTGAGCGGCACCGGCACGGACATCCGGTCGTTGGAGCTCAAGACCACGGACGGTCGCGTGAACGGCGCGGCGCTGGTCGAGGTCGAGAACCTGGCGCACCTCGAGCGCATCGTGAAGGCGGCGCGGCGCGTGAAGGGCGTCAGCGAAGTCGCGCGGCGCGAGCGGATCTCGGCCGACGAAGACTAGCGCGGCCTAGGGCTGAGTCCCGTGCGGGCCGGCTGGACCGCGCGTACACCCTTCGCGGCCTGACCGCTTCGCGCACG
>DAOMNV010000116.1:0-2722 GCA_035444005.1 Gemmatimonadaceae bacterium | reverse complement strand
GTGGGGCGTGTGGTTCGCGATGGGTGGCACGGGCGCGCTGGTGCAGGCCTTCGTGAAGCTTTTCGAGGACATCGGCGGCACGATCCGCCTGTCTACGCCGGTCAGCGAAATCACGGTGGACGACCGCACGGGCAAGGCCAGCGGCGTGCGTCTGGCGAACGGCGAGGCGCTCAGCGCGGATGCCGTGGTGAGCAACGGCGACGTGGCGTTCACGTACAAGAAGCTCATCGCGCCCAAGTACCGGAAGAAGTGGACCGACGCTCGCGTAGACGGCCTCGACTATTCGATGTCGCTGTTCGTCATCTACTTCGGGACCGACAAGAAGTACGACGACATCGCGCACCACGAGATCCTGATGGGGCCGCGTTACCGTGGCCTGCTGGACGACATCTTCAAGACGAAGACGCTCTCCAAGGACTTCTCGCTGTACCTGCATCGCCCCACGGCCACCGACCAGTCGCTGGCACCCGAAGGCTGCGACTCGTGGTACGTGCTCTCGCCGGTGCCGCACCTAGGCGGCGATACCGATTGGGCCACGCAGGGACAGGCCTACCGAGACGCGATCATCCAGTACCTCGAGGATCGCTATATGCCGGAGCTCTCCAAGCACATCGTCACGGAGATGCGGATCGATCCGATCCACTTCCGCGACACGCTCTCGAGCCACTTGGGATCCGCGTTTTCCGTGCAGCCGACGCTGTTCCAGAGCGCGTACTTCCGGCCGCACAACAAGAGCGAGGACATCCCGAACCTGTACTTCGCGGGTGCGGGCACGCATCCGGGCGCGGGCTTGCCTGGCGTGATCTCGAGCGGCAAGATCGTCGCAGACTTGATCGGCGGGGCGCAGGACGCCTCGCGCGTGCGCGCCGGGCGCGGTGCCGACGTGGCCGCGCCGATGCGCGAGGCCCGCACCGCGACCGTCGCCACGGAGGGGGCGCGCTGATGGTACTCCCGGGTTTCCTCAAGGAAGACGATACGCAGCTGGCCAAGCTCGACGCCCAGCACTGCGAGTCGATCACGCGCGCGCACGCGCGCACCTTTGCGCTGGCGAGCTCCTTCCTGCCGCCGCGCAAGCGCCGCGGGGCCTTCGCCGTCTACGCCTTCTGCCGCCTCGCCGACGACATCGTCGACCGGAACCGCGGCAAGGACACGGCGCTGCTCCAGGCCGAGCTCGATGCCTACCGCGCCGGCGTCGCCGAGGCGATCGCCGGCCGCCCGGAGGGGCCCGTGTTCCGGGAGCTCTGGCGCTGCGTGCAGGAGTTCGGAGTGCCATCCGATGTGCTCGAGGAACTGCTCAACGGCGTGGCCCGAGACGTGCAGCCGCAGCGCTACGCCACCTGGGCCGAGCTCTCGCTGTACTGCGAAGGCGTGGCCGCCTCGGTGGGCGCGATGTGCACGTACATCTTCGGCGTCGCCGGCGATGCGGCGGTGCGCGAGCGCGCGCTGCGCTATGCGCGCACGCTGGGCGTCGCGATGCAAGTGACGAACATCCTGCGCGACGTCGGCGAGGACGCGCTGATCGGCCGCTGCTACCTGCCGGACGACGTGCTCTCGGCCTTTGGCCTGAGCGCCGAACGGGTGCTGCACGACCCGACGGTGAAGGACGATCCGCAGTGGATCGCGATGATGCGGCACGAAGTCGCGCGGGCCCGCGCGCTGTACCGCGCGGCCTCGCCGGGCATCGCGCTGCTCGAATCCGACGCCCAGCGCTGCGCCCGCGCCTGCGCCGACGGCTACGAGGCCATCCTCGGCGCCATCGAGGCCAACGGCTACGACTCGATCAGCGTGCGGGCCCGCGTCGGGAACTGGGCGCGCGCCGGTTTGCTTTGGAGCATCTGGCGGTCGGGCGCGGAAACCCCACCGACCAACGTCCAGGGACCCGTGATCGAATGGGGCGCGCGGCGGCTCTCGCGCCCCGAGGAAATGGTGCTCAGCTGATGCTGGAATCGCAGTTCGACGACTATCCGCTCGACAAGCTCGCCAAGGGCTTCCTGCTTGCCCACCTGGCGCTGATCGCGTTCTCCACCGCGGCGATGGTCACGATCCTCGCCGGCGACTTCCCCGTGTGGATGCAGGGTCCGTACACCGCAAAGGTCTACGAACTCGGCTGGAAGTACTCCGGCCAGGTCTACATCCTGCTCGGCACGGCGGCAGTGCTGCTGCATTCGGCACCGCGCTTCGGCTGGGGCAAGGCCATCGCGCTGTTCGTCGTCGCCAGCGGCGTCGCCCTGGCCAGCGAGCTCGGCGGCACCAACATCGGCTTCCCCTTCGGGCCGTACCACTACACCGAGATGCTCGGCTACCGGATCGCCGGCGACGTGCCGTATCCGATCCCGATCTCGTGGTACTATATGCTCTACTGCTGCCTCGTGTTCTGCGGGCGGCTGCTGCACACCGACGACAGCAACGCCACCAAGTGGCGCTGGTCGCTGGTCGCCGGTGCCTTCCTCACGGCCTGGGACGTGCCGATGGAAGTGCAGATGACGAACGTGCTGCCCGTGCACTGGGTGTGGGAGCTGGAGCAGTTCGCGCCGTGGGTTCCGGGTTTCCTGAAGGCGCCGATCTTCTACGGGATGCCGCTCACCAACTGGCTGGGCTGGTACCTCACGGGCGTCGTGGTCAGCCGGTTGATGCTGGGCATCGTGCCGCCCACGAAGTGGCGGGAGACGACCGCCCTGCTGACCTTCCCGCTGGTGCTGTACGCGATGAACGGCGTGATGCC
>DAOMNV010000115.1:0-2728 GCA_035444005.1 Gemmatimonadaceae bacterium | reverse complement strand
CCGGAGTCGTTTGATGCGCCTGCCGCGCCTGCCGCGCCTGCCGCGCCTGCCGCGCCTGCCGCGCCTGCCGCGCCGGTCGCCGCGACGCCGACACCGACGCCTGCGATGCCGACACCGGAGCCGCCACGTGCGGTGACACCGCCGCGGGCGGTCACGCCGCCGCGTTCGCTGGCTCATATGGCGCAGCCGGTTGCGCCCGCGCCGGTTGCGCCCGCCACGCCACCGGCGCCTCCGATGCCGCCGCGCGCGTCGGTCGCGAAGCTGACGCCGCCGATTCCTGGCACGGCGATTCCGTCCACGCCTCCGCGGCCGCCACTGCCCGGCGTTCCGGCCCGCACCACGCAGGCTCGCCCCCCGCTGGCGACCCCGCCGCGGCCGCCGGCGGCTCCGGTGGCTCCGGCTGCGCCTGCAACGGCGCGCCCGGTCGCGCCGCCGCCGGTGACTCCCGCGGCTGTCACGCCGCCGCGTCCCGCCGCGCCGACGCCTGTCGCGCCGCCGCGTCCGGTGATGCCTCCGCCTGCGCGTCCGTCGGCGCCGATCGCTCGGCCCTCCGCGGCGACGCCGCTCAAGCCGCTGAGTCCCGTGCGGCCGGTGATGCCACCGCCGAAGCCGGCCGCTCCTGCCGCTCCGCCACCGGCGGCAGCTGCCTCCCCGACGCCGGTTTCGTCGCCGAAGCTTACGCCGTCGCCGCTGTCGACGCCGCGGATGTCGCAGCCGGTGCGGCCGTCTGCCGCGACACCGGTCGCCGGTGTGCGACCGGGTTCTGGAGCCGCGGCGACGCCGGCCGCCGGCACGCCGGGGCGCAAGCCGATCAATCCGTTCCTCTCGAACGACCCGAACCTCAAGGCGCGGCGGCTTGCGCGCGCCCTGGTGTCGGATATGATCGCCTACCTGCCCGACAAGCGCGAAGAAGGCCTGCGTGACGGCACGCTCAAGGCGATCTTCAAGGAGGAGATCAAGAAGAGCTACGAGGAGTACGTGGACCAGGTCGGCAAGGAGTTCGCGGACTCGACCACGCACTTCCAGGAAGCCCTGAACGACCTGCTGGCCGGTGGCCAGAAGATGTTCTAGGGCAAGCGGTTGGCGGTGGCGCGAGGGGTACGAAGTCGCGCTCCCGCCGACTATCTTTCAGGCAGTCGCCGCGAGCCGTGTGCCCTTCGCTGCACACGGCTCGCGCCGTTCCACCCTTCGAGCCCCCGATGGCTGACTCTTCCGTTGCCCAATCCCTCGCGCACGACGCCGATCGACTCGTCGAGCTGCGGAGGTACCTTTGACCTCGATCGCAAGCGCGAGCGCCTGAACGCCCTCGAGGCGGATATGAGCGACGCGAACTTCTGGAACGCCCAGGAGCGTGCGCGCGAGGTGGTGCAGGAAGTGAAGGTGCTGAAGAACTGGATCGAGCCCTGGGACAAGCTGCAGGCCCGCGTGGCCTCGGCGTCCGAGCTGCTGGAACTGCTCGCGCTCGAGCCGGATGACGCAATGGAAGCCGACATCGCGACGGAAGCGTCGGCGATCCGCGAGGCGATGGACGCCCTTGAGCTGCGCACGTTGCTGCAGGGCAAGGACGACTTCCGCGACGCGCAGGTCGAGATCAGCGCCGGCGCCGGCGGCACCGAGGCGCAGGACTGGGCGCAGATGTTGATGCGGATGTACACGCGCTGGGCCGAGCGCAAGGGATTCAGCGTCGACATCATCGACCTCTCCGAAGGCGAAGAGGCCGGCATCAAGGGCGCGGTGCTCGAGATCAAGGGCGAGTACGCCTATGGCTTCCTGCGGCCGGAGAGCGGCGTGCACCGGCTCGTGCGCATCTCGCCCTTCGACTCGCAGGCGCGGCGCCACACGAGCTTCGCTTCGGTGTTCATCTATCCCGTGGTGAACGAGGAGATCAACATCGACATCCGCGAGGAAGACCTGCGGATCGACGTGTACCGGGCGTCGGGCGCGGGCGGCCAGCACGTCAACAAGACGAGCTCGGCGGTGCGCATCACGCACCTGCCGACCGGCATCGTCGTGGCCTCGCAGTCGGAGCGCTCGCAGTTCAAGAACAAGGCGACGTGTATGAAGCAGCTGAAGAACAAGCTGTACCAGCGCGAGATCGAGAAGCAGGCGGCGGTGAAGGCGGCGATGGACGCGAACAAGATGGACGTGTCGTTCGGCTCGCAGATCCGCAGCTACGTGTTCCAGCCGTACACGATGGTCAACGACCACCGCACCGAACTGAAGGTAACGGACGTGCATAAGGTGATGGACGGCGCGATCGATCCGTTCATCGAGGCTTTCCTCAAGCAGGGCGCCTCGGGCGCCGCCGCGTAAGCCGACGCTCGGCGCGCGACCACCGACGACAGACGACCGATGAGCGACGAACTCAATCACGTGATGCGCGCGCGGCGCGAGAAGCTCGAGGCCCTTGCGGCCCTGGGCGTCGCGCCGTTCGCCTACTCCTACGACCGCACGCACGGCTGCGGGGCGGCGCTTCCGCTGCTCGGCGACGCGGAGCAGGGGCCGACGGTGCGTGTGGCGGGGCGCCTCGTGGCGCTGCGCGGGCACGGCAAGACCGTCTTCGCGCACGTGGCCGACGACACGGGTCGCATCCAGCTGTACTTCCGCCGCGACCAGCTCGGTGAGGCCTTCGCGCTCGTCGAGTTGCTCGACCTCGGCGACGTGGTGGGCGTGGAGGGCTACCTGTTCCGCACGCGCACGGGCGCGGTGACGGTGCACGTGACGGAGG
>DAOMNV010000114.1:2413-2865 GCA_035444005.1 Gemmatimonadaceae bacterium | reverse complement strand
GACGTCGTGATCGCCTGCATCTCCGGCGGCACGTCGAGCCTCATCGGCGCGCCGATCGCCGGCGTGCGCGAGGAGGACCTCGCGGCGCTGCACGCGCTCCTGCTTGGCGCCGGCGTGCCGATCGGTCGCATCAACGCCGTGCGCAAGCGCTTCTCGCGCTGGGGCGCCGGTCGGCTCGCCGCGGCGCTGGACTGCGCGCGCGTGATTCCGATCCTCCTCGCCGACGTGCCGAACGAAGATCCGTCGATGATCGGCTCGGGACCGCTCTCGCCCGACCCGCTGCAGGCCTGGCAGGTGGAGCGCATCCTCCGCGACGCAGGCCTCGCGATGCAGGTACCGCTGTCGATCGCCTCCACGCTCGGCGCGATGCGCGCCGAGGCGGTGGCCGAGACGCCGAAACCGGGCAGCGAGGTGTTCGCCCGCGCGGAACCGCCCTTCGTGGTCGGCAACTC
>DAOMNV010000114.1:0-2396 GCA_035444005.1 Gemmatimonadaceae bacterium | reverse complement strand
AGGCGGCCGCCGCCGAAGCCACGCGTCTGGGCTACGCGCCCGTACTGCTCTCGCATACGATCCTCACCGGCGACGCCACGGCCGCCGGGCGCGTGATCGCGCACGCGATCCTCCGTGCGGCGCCGGGCAGCTGCCTCATCTGGGGCGGCGAGACGACGGTGCGCCTGCCCGAGCGGCACGGGCTGGGCGGACGCTGCCAGCAGCTCGCGCTCGCGGCGGCGGAGATCCTGTTCGAGGCGCGGGAGGTTCCGTCGGGCGACGGACGTGCGACCCCGGCGCCGGTGCGAGCCCCGGTGCGGGCCGCCGTGCTCGCTGCGGGCAGCGATGGCCACGACGGGCCGGCGCCTGCCGCGGGCGCCCTCGTGGACGGCGAAACCTGGTCGCGGAGCGCGGCCACCGGGGGCGATCCGGCCCGCGCGCTCGCGCACTGCGACGCCTTCGGCGCGCTGCAGGCCGCCGACGCCATCCTGCCGGCGCGGGAGACCGGCACCAACGTGATGGACATCGTGGTAGCGGTGCGGGAGCGATAGGGCGAAATTCCGCCCTATGAGCACCCGCACCCCGTTTACCGTCGCCGTCATCCAGGACGGCGTCCTCGATACCCCGCAGAAGACGCTCGACGCGACCGTCGTCCGCATCCGCGATGCGGCCGCGAAGGGCGCGCAGGTCATCTGCCTCAAGGAACTCTTCAACGCGCCGTACTTCTGCAAGAAGCTCGACAGCTCGCGCTTCGACCTCGCGGAACCGGTGGACGGCCACACGGTCACCACGCTGAGCAAGCTGGCGAAGGAGCTCGCGGTGGTGCTCGTCGTGCCGATTTACGAGAAGCAGGGTCCGGGCGTGTACCGCAACAGCGCCGTCGTGATCGACGCCGACGGCACGCCGCTGGGCGTGTATCGCAAGATGCACATCCCGCACGATCCGCTGTTCGAGGAGAAGTACTACTTCGCGCCGGGCGAGAGCGACAATCCGGTGCAGCCGGCCGGTCTGCGCGGCCCGAGCGCCGAGGCCGGCGGCTTTATGGTGTGGAAGACGCGCTACGCGACGATCGGCGTGCTCATCTGCTGGGACCAGTGGTATCCCGAAGGCGCGCGCATCACGTCGCTGCTCGGCGCGGACATCCTGTTCTATCCCACGGCGATCGGCTGGCACCCGGCGGAGAAGGACGAGTGGGGCGCGGCGCAGGCCGATGCCTGGCGCACGGCGCAGCGCGCGCACGCGATCGCCAACGGCGTGTTCGTCGCGGCGCCAAACCGCGTGGGCTTCGAGCCCGAAGCGGGGACGGATGGCATCGAGTTCTTCGGGCACAGCTTCATCGTGGACCCCTACGGCCGCTACCTCGCGCAGGCGGGCACGGACGAAGACACGCTGATCGCCACCTGCGACCCGGCGTTGATCGAGTACACGCGGCGCAACTGGCCCTTCCTGCGCGACCGCCGCGTGGATGCGTACGAGCCGATCCTCGCGCGTTGGATCGGGCATTGATGGGCGCTCGGGCAACGACACAGGAACGCACGCGATGAGCGCTGCAAAGAAGTCGGCCCCGCACGCCGCGCCCGGCGGCGTGCGTTGGCCCGCCGAGTGGGAGCGTCACGACGCCACCTGGATCTCGTGGCCGCACCACGAACCCGATTGGCCCGGCAAGTTCGGGCCGATCCCCTGGGTGTACGCCGAGATCGCGCGCGCGCTCGCCGAGCACGAGCGCGTGAACATCCTCGTGCACGACGAGAAGACGGAAGAAGAGGCTTGGCATTGCCTGCGGAT
The DNA here is from genome assembly GCA_035444005.1 of Gemmatimonadaceae bacterium. Classification (GTDB taxonomy): domain Bacteria; phylum Gemmatimonadota; class Gemmatimonadetes; order Gemmatimonadales; family Gemmatimonadaceae; genus Pseudogemmatithrix. The sequence goes on along the minus strand of DAOMNV010000114.1, from coordinate 632 downwards.
GCACGAGGTGAAGCAGGGACGCATCCACCTGATGCAGTGCCCGACGGACCGCGTGTGGCTGCGCGACTCCGCGCCGACCTTCGTGCACGACGCCAACGGCGATGTGCAGGCCGTGAACTGGGACTTCAACGCCTGGGCCAAGTACGACAACTACGCGCGGGACCAGCGGATCGGCGCGTTCATCGCCGAGCATACGGGCCTGCCGCTCACGCAGCCGCAGCGCCACGACGGCAAGGGCCGCGTCGTGCTCGAGGGTGGCGGCATCGAGACGGACGGCCGCGGCACGATGCTCGTGACGGAAGAGTGGCTGCTCACCGACGTGCAGGTGCGCAACCCGGGCTTCACCCGCGCCGACTACGAGCGGATGTTCGCCGCGACGCTGGGCATCACGAAGACCATCTGGTTGGGCGAGGGTTGCGTCGGCGATGACACGCACGGGCACGTGGACGACATCGCGCGCTTCGTCGCACCCGGCGTGATGGTGCTGGCCCACGAGGAGGACCCGGCCGACGAGAACCACGCGCGTTCGCTGGACAACCTCAAGCGGCTCGAGGGCGCGACCGATGCCCAAGGCGAGCCGATCCGCGTCGTCACCCTGCCCTATCCGCGGCCGGTGGTGATGGACGGGACGC
>DAOMNV010000113.1:0-3353 GCA_035444005.1 Gemmatimonadaceae bacterium | reverse complement strand
GCGTCGGCACGACGTTCCATGTCATCCTGCCCGCCGTGGACGACGCCGTCGCCGTCGGCGGCTGAGCCCTACACCAGCGCCGGCTTCACCGCCTCCACGCGCACCGCGCAGACCTTGAACTCGGGAATCCCCGAGGGGCCGTCGAAGGCCGGGTTGGTCAGGAGGTTCGCCGCCGCCTCACGATAGTGCATCGGCACGAACACCTGCTTGCGCGCCACCCGCGGCGAGAGCCGCACCGCGATGCGGATCGTGTTCCGCCGCGAGGTCACGCTCACCTCGTCGCCGTCCTTCACGCCCAGTTCGGCCGCGTCCAGCGGATTCAGTTCCACCGTCGCAGTGCTCTCGCGCGCGTCGAGCGCCGTCGAGCGCCGCGTCATCGTGCCCGTGTGCCAGTGGTACATCTGGCGGCCGGTGTTCATGAAGAACGGGAACTCCGCGTCGGGTAGCTCGGCGGGCGGCAGGTACTCCGTCGCGACCATCAGCGCCTTGCCGTCCGGCGTCGGGAAGCGATCGGCGAACAGGAACGCCATACCCTCGTGCTGCGCATCAGGCACCGGGTACTGCAGGCCACCCGGCCGCTCGATCAGCCGCTGGTGCGACACGCCACGCCAACTCGGCGTCACCCGTGCGATCTCATCAAACACCTCGGCAGCCGTCGTGTACGGCGTCGGCACGCCGAGGCGACGCGAGAGCTCCAACACGATGTCGAGGTCGCCGCGCGCCTGGCCCGGCGGCTCCACCGCCTTCCGCGCCAACTGGATGCGACGCTCCGTGTTCACGTACGTGCCGTCCTTCTCGGCGAAGCTCGCGCCCGGCAGCAGCACGTCGGCGCAGCGCGCCGTCTCCGTCAGGAACAGGTCCTGCACGGCGAGGAACTCGAGCCCGAGGAACCAATCCTCGGCGTGCGCCACGTCGGGATCCGAGATGATCGGGTTCTCGCCCATTATGTACATCCCGCGCACCGGCGTGTCCTTGCCGACGATCTCCGTCACCTTGCGGCCGGCCTTGGGATCGAGCGTCGCGGGATCCACGCCCCAGGCCTCGGCGTAGATCGTGCGCACCTCCGGATCGTCCACGCGCCGGTAGTCGGTGAACGCGAACGGGATCGCGCCCATATCCGATGCGCCCTGTACGTTGTTCTGCCCGCGGATCGGGATCATCGGCGCGCCCCAGCGGCCGATCATCCCGCAGGCCAGCATCAGGTTGAGCAGCGAGGTCACGATGTCCGTGCCCGTGTGGTGCTGCGTGAGGCCCATCGCCCAGAGCGTCGCCGAATTGGGGCCGCGCGCATAGAGCTCGGCCGCGCGACGGATCGTCGCCGCCGGCACGCCGGTGATGCTCTCGGCCACTTCCGGCGTGTAGCGCTGCACCGCCGCGCGCACCTCGTCGAAGCCCTTCGTGCGCTTGGCGATGAAGTCCCTGTCCTCGAGGCCCTTCGCGAGGATGTGATGCAGCATCCCGTTCAGCAGCGCCACGTCCGTGCCCGGCAGCAACTGCAGGTGCACGTCGGCGCGGGCGGCGAGCTCGATGCGCCGCGGGTCGGCCACCATCAGCGTCGCGCCGCGCTTCAAGGCGCGCTTGATCGCCGCGCCGAACACCGGATGGCTCTCCGTGGTGTTGGCGCCGAGGATGAAGATCACGTCGCTCTCGTGCTCCACCTCGCGCATCGAGCCCGACGAGGCCGAGGTCGAGAGCGCACGCTGCATCGCGCTCACCGAGCTCGAGTGGCAGAGGCGCGTGCAGTGGTCCACGTTGTTGGTGCCGATGCCCGCGCGGAACAGCTTCTGGAGGATGTAGTTCTCCTCGTTGGCGCACTTGGCGCTGGCGAAGGTCGCGAGCGCGTCGCCGCCGTGCGTATCGCGCAGGCGCGCGAGCTGCTGCGCCGTGAGCTCCATCGCCTCGTCCCAGGTGGCCTCGCGGAACACCTCGAACCACTCCTTCGGCGTCGCGATGCGGTCGCGCGGGTCGGCCAGCGCGGCATCGGCGCCGGCGTCGACGCGCTTGCGCAGCGGGTTCGTGCGCGGGCGGCGGTTCTTCGCGGCCTGGCCTTCCTCCTCCACCAGCTCCCAGGGCCCGCCGCGGCGCGGGTACTTGGCCGCCACCGCATCGCTCGAGGCGTCGTAGCGCCACTGCCCGTCGGCGCCGCGCTGCCAGCCGCGGCGGATCATCGGCGCGGTGAGACGGTCGCGGTGCAGGATGAAGTCCGTGCCGAAACGTCCCTTCACGCAGGTGCTGCCTTCGTTCGGCGTGTCTTCCTCGATCCACGGCGAGACCACGCGCGTCACCTGCCCGCCGCGCACCTCGAGGTCCAGTTGGCAGCCCACGGCGCAGTACGGGCACACCGAGCGCACCGTCTCCTTGGGCTGCTCCATCACGCCGGCCTTGAGCTTCGCCATCGGCAGGATGTCGTGGATCGCACCCGTCGGGCAGACGCGCACGCACTCGCCGCACCAGGTGCAGCCCGCGTGCTCGGGGTTGCCGTCCGCGCCGACGACGATCTGCGCGTGCTCGCCGCGCTCCGCCACCTCCAGCACGCCCACCACCTGGATGTCCTCGCAGGCCCGCACGCAGCGCGTGCAGAGGATGCAGGTGGACATATCGTGCGTGATGATCGCGTCGGTGGGGCGCTCGTCGCCCGTGCGCAGCGGCAGCTCGCGCGAGCGCGTGCGCGGCACGTCGTAGCGATGTACGAGCCGCTCGAACTCGTTGCGGCCCGCGTCGGCGGGAATCTCCTCCGCCGGATACCGCTCGAGCAGCAGCGAGAGCACGCCCTGGCGGTTCTTCACCGCCGCCTGCGACTCCGTGTGCACCACCATCCCCTCGGCGGCCGGCGTCGCGCAGGACGGCAGCAGCTTGCCCGTCCCGTCGACGCTGACGAGGCAGATGCGGCAATTCCCCACCGTCGGGAGCTTGGGGTACCAGCAGAGGGTCGGCACGTCGATGCCCGCGGCGCGCGCGGCATCGAGGATCGTCGCGCCATCCGCGACCGCGCATTCGCGGCCGTCGATGGTCAGCTTGGGCATCGCGGCAAACTCCAAAGGGGGGAGCGGTGTCTGAACGTTGTCACGCCCGCTGCGCGTACACAATGTGTCCGGTGCCGTCGCCCGGCGTATATTCGCAGCACGAAGGACTTCTCCCATCCGAGGGCTTTGCGTGAGTACCTCCCGTCGTGACTTCCTCCGCACGTCCGCGGCCGCCGCGGCCGCCGCCGGACTCCTCAAGCCGGAGACTGCGCAGGCCGCGCCGCTCCCGGCCTTCAGCGGCGACAGCGATCACCGCGAACTCGCGATGCGCGCCATCGACGCCGCCCGCGCCGCCGGCGCCAGCTACGCCGACTGCCGCATCTCCTCCGC
>DAOMNV010000112.1:0-3576 GCA_035444005.1 Gemmatimonadaceae bacterium | reverse complement strand
TGAAGGCGCTGCCCGACGGACTCCGCGAGGTGCAGTTCTATCTCGAAGGCGTGCACTGCGCGAGCTGCGTGTGGTTGGTGGAGCGCGTGCCGATGATCGTCCCCGGGGCGGTGCGCGCCGAGTTGGACGTGACGCGTGCCGTGGCGCGGCTGGCCTGGGATCCGCAGGCGGTGTCGCTGAGCACGCTGGCGCGGGCGTTGGACCAGCTCGGGTACCCGCCGCACGCCTTCCGCGGCCGTCGCGCCGACGAGGCGCGCAAAGCCGAAGAGCGCGCGATGCTCACGCGCATCGGCGTGGCGGCGGCGATCGCCGGCAACGTGATGACGATCGCGCTGGCGCTGTACAGCGGCGTGTTCAGCGGGATGGAGCGCGAGTTCGAGCGCTACTTCCGCTGGCTGAGCTGGATCCTCGTGACGCCGGCGCTGGTGTGGCCGGGTCGGACGTTCTTCACGAGTGCCTGGCAGGCGCTGAAGAACAAGCGCCTGCATATGGACGTGCCGATCGCGCTGGCGCTCGCGCTGGGCTACGTGCAGGGCGCGATCAACACGCTGCGCGACGGCGGGCCGATCTACTTCGACGCCGTGGGCACGCTGATCTTCCTGCTGCTGGTGGGCCGCTACCTGCAGCATCGCGCGCAGCGCAGTGCTGCCGATTCCGCCGCGCTGCTCGGTGCGCTCTCGCCCGCCACCGCGCGCATCGTGGACGGCGACGCGGTGAAGGAGGTACCCAGCGAGGCCGTGCTGCCGGGGATGACGCTCGACCTTCGGCCCGGCGATACGCTCGCCGCCGACGGCACAGTGATGCGCGGCAGCTCGTCGCTGGACCTCGCGCTGCTCACCGGTGAATCGCGGCCCGTGCGCGTGGGCGAGGGCGAGAAGGTCTTCGCCGGCACGGTGAACCTCTCGGCGCCGCTGCGCGTGTACGTGGAGGAGGCGGGCATCACGAGCCGGTTGGGTCGCTTGCTGCGCGACGTGGAGGAGGGCTCGCGCGAGCGGCCGCCGGTGGTGCTGCTCGCCGATCGCATCGCGGGGTACTTCATCGCCGTGGTGCTGGTGCTCGCGGCGGTGACGGCCGGCATCTGGTGGGACACGAGCGCGTACTTCGCCATCGACAGTGCGATTGCCTTGCTCGTGGTGACCTGCCCCTGCGCGCTGGCGATCGCGACGCCGCTGGCGTTCACCGTGGCGGTGGGGCGTGCGGCGGGGCGGGGCATCCTCGTGAAGGGTGCGCACGCGTTGGAGACGCTGACCGGCCGCGGGACGATCTTCCTCGACAAGACGGGCACGCTCACCGAAGGGCGGATGGTGCTCGAGGCGTACGACGGACCTGACGCGTTGCGCGGGGCGATCCTGGCGCTGGAGCGGCATTCGCGGCATCCGGTGGCGACCGCGTTCGCGGAGGCGTGGGCCGATGTCGAGGTGCCGGACGTCGAGGACTACGAAGAGACGCTCGGCGGTGGCGTGCGCGGGCGCGTACAGGGGCGCGAATTGATGGTCGGGCGGCCCGAGTGGGTCTTGGCGCAGATCTCCGGCGCGGCGGACGTTCACTCACCGTTTGACCCGCGGCTCACGCCGGTGTTCATCGCCGTGGACGGTGAGCTGGTCGCGCGCGCGGGCTTCGGCGATCCGTTGCGGGCGACTGCGCCGGCGATGGTGCAAGAACTGCAGCGGCACGGCTGGCGCGTGCGGCTGCTGAGCGGCGATGCGCCGAGCGTGGTGCAGTCGGTGGCCGCGGTGTTGGGCATCCCTGCGGAGGACGCCGAGGGCGGCGCGAGCCCCGAGCGCAAGCGCGAGGCGATCACCGCCGCGCGCGCGCAGGGCACCGTGGTGATGGTCGGTGACGGCGTGAACGATGCAGCCGCGATTGCGGCGGCCACGGTGGGCATCGCGGTGCGCGGCGGCGCCGAGGCGTCGATGGCGGCGGCGGATGTGTATCTCGCCAAGCAGGGCGTGGGGTCGCTGGCCGAGCTCTTCACGGGTGCGCGACGCACGACGAGCGTGATCCAGCGCAATATGGCCGTCGCGTTGGGCTACAATGCCATCAGCGTGGCGATGGCGATGATGGGCATCCTCGATCCGCTCTTCGCGGCGGTGTTGATGCCGCTGGGTTCGGTGACGGTGATCCTCGCCACCTGGCGCGCGACGACTTTCCCGAAGGGGGCTGCGTGAGCGTGCTCTTCCTGCTGGTGCCGCTGGCGATCCTGCTCGTGGCGATCTTCGTCGGCGCTTACGTGTGGAGTACGCGTACGGGGCAGTTCGACGATTTGACGACGCCGGCGATGCGGGTGGTGCACGATGATGTCGCGGAGCTTGAGGCGCCGGACACGCAGCAGCGAGTGCCAGGGCGAGAGTGAGCGTGTCGCGTGGCGCTTGCCGATTGCGCTGAGGGGGGCTAACGTCGGTCGGGAAGGATCTAGCCCCTGCAGCCGGAGGTCGATCCGTGCACGTGCTGTCTGCGTTGTTCCTGGCCCTCGCGGGCCTCGTGCTCTCGCGCCTCGGCGCTGCCCCCCCTCCCCCCGCGCGAGCGTCACGTTTGACCTCGCGAACCACTCGACGATCTACGACAGCGTCGTGACGGTCGTGACGACGGCCTGCGACATCGACGGCCCGCTGCAGGGGGCGAGTGCGACGGTCTCGAGCTCGCAGGGCGTCCAGAACGTGATTCTGGCCGACGGACTCGAGGCCGACTGCGAGAACGGCTACGCGTTCCTCAGCCAGATCCCGTTGAAGCAGGGGACGAACACGTTTCAGGTCTGGCTGTACGACCAGGCGTGGAATCCCGTGAACGGGACGCTGGTCATCTACGCGGACTACGTGATTCCGCCGGTGCACGTCGAACCCGAGCGTCCGCGCGTGCTCTCGAATCCCGGCGTGACGCTGTACGGGACATTCCTCGTCTCGAACCCGCGGGAGGACAGCCTCACCTTCCGGTTCGGGACGCAGTGCACGGGCGCGGCCACCTGCGTGGGAACGCCGGACAGCGTGCGGATCGCGCCGGACGCGTGGCAGGCGGTGCGCGTGGGCTACAGCGTCGCCGGCAGCACGGCAGACACCGGCCGCGTGCATCTGCGCGCGACTGAGACGACCGACACCACCAACACCGCGCTCGAGTCCTTCACAGCAGTGCTGCTCCCCGTAGGTGCGGTGGTCGATCGGGGGCTGTGCGTGCGCCTCTCACTCGGCGCGAGCGCCTCGGCCGAGTGCGGCGACCTGCGGCTCACGCACGCGCTTCCGTCGGTGCGCACGCTCAACCAGGTGCGTACGCCGATGCTCAGCTACGTGTCCGAACACGCGAGTCCACGCCCCATCCTCAGCATCGACGCCACGCTGCCCGGCGGCAGCGGTACGCCGGACTCCGTGGTCACGACGGTGACCGTCGACGGACGGACCTTCCGCCGCGAGGTGGCAGGTTCGCAGTTCACTCCGGCGGGCACAGTTCGCCGCACGAGGCTTCTGCTCGACAGCCTCTCGCTCGCGACCGGGTTGCATCCATACACCATCGCGGTGTGGCGGTACTCGGGGAGCGATTCGTCGCTGCTCGCAAGCGACAGCGCGGAGACGATCATCGTCGATCGCT
>DAOMNV010000111.1:0-3610 GCA_035444005.1 Gemmatimonadaceae bacterium | reverse complement strand
AATCTCCCGCTCCTCGTCACGCGTCGGGTAGCCGACGCGGAGCTTGAGCATAAAGCGGTCCACCTGGGCCTCGGGCAGCGGATACGTGCCTTCCTGCTCGATCGGGTTCTGCGTCGCGAGCACGAGGAAGGGCTCCTCGAGCACGAAGCTCGTGCCGCCGATCGTCACCTGCTTCTCCTGCATCGCCTCGAGCAGCGCCGCCTGCACCTTGGCCGGCGCGCGGTTGATCTCGTCGGCGAGCACGATGTTGGCGAAGATCGGGCCGGCCTTCACCGAGAACTGTCCCGTCGTCTGGTCGAAGACCTGCGTGCCGATCACGTCGGCCGGGAGAAGGTCCGGCGTGAATTGGATGCGGCTGAACGTCGTGCGCACCGTCTCGGCCAGCGTGCGCACGGTGAGTGTCTTCGCGAGGCCCGGCACGCCTTCGAGGAGGACGTGCCCGCCCGTGAGCAAGGCGATGAGCAGCCGCTCGACCATGTGCTGCTGGCCGACGACGCGCTGCGACACCTGGTCGAGGATTGCCTGCGGAAGCTGCGGAGAGACGGCCATGCGGTGGGCGATCAGGAGTGGACGAGCGCATCGAGTAGCGTGCGCTCCTTGGTCGTCAGGGTACGGGTGGTACCCTCGGCCAGGCTGCCGAGTTGCACGGGGCCGAAGGACGTGCGCACGAGGCGCAGCACCTCGAGGCCGACGTGCTCGCAGAGGCGGCGCACTTCACGCGTGCGGCCTTCGCGGATGGTCAGCGTGAGGTCCCAGGTGCGCGGCCGCTCGCCGGGCTCGACGCTCACGCCCTCCGGCTGCACGAAGCCGTCCTCGAGCTCGACGCCGGCACGGATCTCCGCCGCCGCGGCCTTCACGGAGCCCCGCACCGTCGCCACGTAGGTGCGCGGCACCTGCGAGCTGGGGTGCGTGAGCCGATGCGCCGCCTCGCCGTCGGTGGTGAGCAGCAACACGCCTTCGGTCATGTAGTCGAGCCGACCCACGTAGGTGAGGCCGGGCTCCTTGGGCACGAGGTCGAAGACCGTCTTGCGGCCCTGCGGATCGCTGGCCGTCGTCAGCACGCCCGACGGCTTGTGCAGCACGTACCACTTCGCGGCCGGCGGCAGCGCCACGGGCTTGCCATCGACGGTGATCGCGTCGACGCCTGGCTCGACGCTCTGCCCCGTGCGCGCCACCTCGCCGTTGACGCGCACGCGACCGGCGGCCACCAACTCCTCGGCCTTCCGTCGCGACGCGACGCCCGCGCGCGCCAAGGCGCGCTGGATGCGCATCGCGGTGTCGCTCACGCGGTCGCCGCGCCCTCAGCGGTGGCCGCGACCTCGGTGACCTCGGCGGTCGCCGCAGGCGCCGCCGCGGCCGCCTCCGCCGTCTCGAGTTCGTCCGCGGCGAGGACCGGCGGCAAGCCGTCCTTGCGCAGCGCGATCGCCAACTCGTCGACGCGCGGCAACTCGGCGAGATGCCGCAGCCCGAACTGCTCGAGGAACATGGGCGTCGTGCCGTAGAGCAGCGGACGGCCGAGGCCCTCGGCGCGTCCGACGACGTCGATGAGCCCGCGCTCGTGCAGCGACTTGATCACCGCGCCGACGTCGACGCCACGGATCTCGGCCACGTCCGCGCGGCCGATCGGCTGGCGGTAGGCGATGATGGCAAGGGTCTCGAGCGCCGCCGGCGAGAGCTTGGTCGGCCGCACGGCCATCTGCGCGCGCTCGATGGCCTCGGTGTACTCGGGGCGCGTCAGGACCTGCCAGCCACCGCCGACCTCGACGAGGGCCACACCGTGGCCATCCACGTCATAGTGCTCGCGCAGCTCGTCGAGCGCGCTCTGCAGCGCAGCCGGCGAGGCCTCGGGGTCGAGCGCGGCGAGTTCATCGGTCGCGATGGGGCGCGGGCTCGCGAAGAGCGCGGCCTCAAGCAGCTTCGCCAGCGGATTCACGGCGGATCTCCACGTCTGCAAACGGTCGGGGTTGGGTCAGGTGCACTTCGTTGCGCTTGCCGAGCTCGAGCAGCCCGAGGAGGGCGCTGAGGATCTCCCAGGGCTCGGCGTCGTCACGGATGAGCTCGCGGAATCGCAACCGCGCGCGCAGCTGCAGGATCGCGCGGACGGTATGGATCGCGCCGTCGACGTCGAGCGCGCGCGGGATGACTTCGTGGATCGTCGGGCGCCTCGCGGCGCGCAGGACGCGGTCCACGGCGACGAGCAGGTCGCCGAGGGACAGGGCCAGCGGTGCCGGCGGCGGCGCGGCCGGCTGCCCGGTGTAGGTGCGGCCGAAGCGCGCGCGGCGGTCCTCGCCGAGGTGCTCGAGCACGTCCACCACCTCGCGCATCTGCTGGTACTCGAGCAGGCGGCGCACCAGCTCGGCGCGCGGGTCCTCCCAGTCGTCGCTGCCTTCCTTGCGGGGCAGCAGCATCTGGGCCTTGATGCGGATGAGCCGGGCCGCCATCTCGAGATACTCCGCGGCCTCGTTGAGCTGCAGTTCGTGCATCTTGGCGAGGAACTGCTCGCAGATGCGGGCGACGGGGATGTCGTAGATGTCGAGCTGCTCGTCGCGGATCAGCGATAGGAGCAGGTCGAGGGGGCCATTGAAGCCCGTGAGGTCAACGACGAAGGGCGTGGCGCCCTGGCTGTCGTTGGCGGGGGAAGTGAGCAAGAGCGGTGCGGCTGGAGTGAGGCCCGTCACGGGCAGTCGGGCGGAAAGCTACACGCGGGAGGCCCTCAGTCCAAGCGCCGAATCGCTTGACGTAACCTGCGGTGGCGACTACACTTCTGGGGCTATGGGAGGGCGCGTCCGCTCTCCCTTCATCACACCTGCAGAGAGTTCGTTCAGTGCCGAGAATCGCGTCCGCGAAGAAGAATATGCGCAAGTCCAAGGCGGCGACGGCGCGCAACCGTGCCCAGCGGTCTGCGCTCCGGACCGCGCTGAAGACGGCGAAGTCTGCCGCCTCGTCCGCCGATGAAAAGCTCAAGGCGACGCAGCTGCTCGACCGCGCCGCCCGCAAGGGCCTGATCCACAAGAACGCCGCCGCGCGTCAGAAGTCCTCGATCGCGAAGGCGAAGTAAGGCGAAGCGACGCTTCGCAAGTGACGCCGCGTGCCTCCGGGTACGCGGCGTTTTCTTTGTGCCGTGGGACGGAAAGCGAAAGACGGAAGGAGTGCGTGAGTGCGCGCCCCTTCCGTCTTCAATGTTCCGTCTCGCGGCTTGGCCTCAGAGTGCCGCGAGCTCTCCACCGCAGCGCTCGCAGTACCACTCCGTCGGATAGTTCATCGAGCCGCACTCGGCGCACTTGAGCGTCTTGATCTGCTGCGAGGTGCGCGGGGTCGGCTTGCCAAGCGGGCTCGGCGCGGACGACTCGTCGTCCGCGTCTTCCGCATCGGCCTCGGACTCGGCGGGCGCGACCGCCGGCCGCGGCGTCTCGAGGTTCAGCGAGGGCTGCGCGGGCGGCGGAGGTGCGGGTGACGGCGGGATGTTCGGTGCCACCGACTCCTGCACCGGTTCGGCCGTCGCGGTGGCGTCCGCGGGCACAGGAACCTCAGCTGCGGGCTTCGCGGGCTCGGGACTACGCTCCGCGACGGGCGCTGCCGCTGCCGCTGGCGCTGGCGCTGCGGGCATCGG
>DAOMNV010000110.1:3499-3738 GCA_035444005.1 Gemmatimonadaceae bacterium | reverse complement strand
GAGAGGCCGTAGCGGATCACCTCGGCCGTCGCCGGGCTCGGGAGCGCATTCGCGCCGGGATCGTCGGCGCAGAGCACCACGTAGCGCGCACGGCGCACGTACTCGCTGAACGTCGCGGTGATATCGGCGAGGTCGGCATAGATGTCGAGGTGGTCGGCCTCGACGTTCGTGACGACGGCAACGGTGGGCCAGAGCGCGAGGAACGAGCGGTCGTACTCGTCCGCCTCGACGACGAACAC
>DAOMNV010000110.1:0-3471 GCA_035444005.1 Gemmatimonadaceae bacterium | reverse complement strand
CCTCGTGCGCGCCCTGCGAGAGATTGCCGCCCCAGCTGCGCACGCGTGCGCCGACAACGCCCGTGGGAGCCTTGCCCGCCGCGGCCAGCGCTTCGGTGGTCATCACGGTGGTCGTGCTCTTGCCGTGCGTGCCGGCAATGCCGATCAACATCCCGCCCGCCGTCGCCTCCGCCAGCGCCTCGGCGCGGCGGATTATCGGGATGCCCAGCTGCTTGGCGGCGAGCAGTTCAGGATGATCCTTCGGCACCGCGCTCGTCACCACCAGCGCGCGGCAGCCCGCGAGATGCGCGGCATCGTGTCCTTGCAGCACGGAGATTCCCAGCGCGGCGAGGTCAGCGGCGCCGGTGGTGTGCTGGTCGCAGCCGGTGACGCGCGCCCCGCGTCGTGTGCTCAGCTCGGCCAGCGCGGACATTCCCGCGCCGGCGATTCCCATGAAGTGCACAGGCCGCGGATCGGCGGCGTCGAGGAGCGGCATGCCTCAAAGATATGCGAGGACGTGCCGCGCGATCTCGGCCGCCGCCTGCGGCCGTCCGCGCGCACGCGCCGCCGTTGCCATCGCCGCGAGCCGCGCGGGGTCGGCGAGCAACGCACCGACCTCCCGCGCGAGGCGCTCGACGCTCAACTCCGCCTGCGGCAGGCAGACCGCCGCGCCCGCGGCCTCGAGCACGCGCGCGTTGGCCGTCTGGTGGTCGTTCGCCGCGCTCGGCAACGGCACGATCACGCTGGGAATGCCCCAGGCGCAGAGTTCGCTCGTGCCCATCATGCCGCCGCGCACCAGCGCCACGTCGGCGGTGGCGTAGGCCTCGGCGATCGGATTCAGGTAGGGCACGACGCGCACGTCGGCGCGGTCGAATTGCTTGAAGCCGTCATACTGCCCCTTGCCCGTCGCCCACAGCACGCACAGACCCGCCGGGATCCCCCGCTCCACCCACGCCGCGACCGCCTGGTTGAGCGCGCGTGCGCCCTGCGAGCCGCCGAAGACGAGCAGCCCTTTCGCGCCCGCCGGGAAACCCCAGCGCGCGCGCGCCTGCGCCGGCGCCGGGAAGATGTCGGTTGGGGGCTCGATCGGATTGCCCGTGAAGCGATACGCGCCGCGCCCTGTCGGCAGGAATCGCTCCGCCTCGGGGAACCCGAGGTAGGACTCGCGCGTGAATCGCGCGCCCCAGCGCGCCGTGATGCCGGGAATCGCGTCGCCGATGTGCTGCACCGCGGGAATGCCGCGCCGCCAGGCCCAGAGCAGCGCGAGACCCGCCGCATAGCCGCCCGTGCCGACCACCAGCTTGGGCGGCCGCTCGCGCGCCGCGGCGTCGAGCTTGGCCCAGCCGGCCATCGCGCCGCGCAGCGTGCGCCAGTTCTTCCACACCTGCGGGCGGTACAGCGGATGCAGGTCCAGCAGCAGGTGCGCGAACTCCGTCGTCGGGAGCACGTCGCGCTCGATGCCACGCAGCGCCCCCACGAAGAACGGCTGCACGTCGGCGCGCCGGCGCACGAGCGCGCGCGCGATCGCGAGGCCGGGATAGAGGTGCCCGCCCGTGCCGCCGCCGGAGAACCACACGTGGGTGGACATTGCGTCAAATCTCGCCGGACGAGCCGGGGGATTCCACCGCGAGCCGCCGGTGCTTCACGCCACGCGACTCAACGTCGCGTCAACGGATCGGTCGCCGACGCGCCGTGCACCCGCTCCGCCTGGCTGCCGATGTTCAGCAGGATGCCCGTCGTCAGCAGCGAGAGCAGGATGTTCGAGCGCCCGTACGAGATGAACGGCAGCGTCAGCCCCGTCGTCGGCAAAAGGCCGATCACCACGCCGATGTGCAGGTACGCCGTCACCACCGTGGTCACCGTGATGCCCAGCGCGACCAGCTGCGTGAACGGCGAGCGTGCCTGCTTCGCGATGCGGAAGCCCAGCCAGCCCCAGAGCGCGAAGGCCAGCGTGAGACCGAGCATCCCGAGGAAGCCCCACTCCTCGCCGATGTTGCTGCCGATGAAGTCGTTGTACGGCAGCGGCAGGAATCCGTACTGCTGCCGTCCCTGCCCGAAGCCCACGCCGAACAGTCCGCCAGAGCCCACGGCGATCAGCGACTGCTCCAGCTGGTAGTTCACCTGCGCCTCGGCTCCCGCCGCGCCGGCGAAGCCGAGGAGGCGGCGCATGATGTACTCGAGCCGGTTGATCTCGCTCCAGACGATCGGCAGCGCGAGGGCGCCGAGGAACACGAAGTGCCCGATCCGCGCACCCGCGGCGAAGAGCATGGTGCCCATCACGAGCGCGTAGAAGAGGATCACCGAGAAGTCCGGCTGCAACGCGGCGAAGAGACTCAGCACGCTGAGGATGATCCCGAAGGGCATCAGCCCCTTCGTGAGCTTCCGCAGCCCCTCCTCCCCGCCCTTCTTCACGATCAGCATCGCCGTCCAGATCACGACCGCGAGCTTTGCGAACTCCGACGGCTGGATGGACCCGCCGAGCAGGAAGCGCCGCGAGCCGTTGATGCGCGGCGCGAAGCGCTCGAAGCCCGGTAGCACGGTGAGCATCATCGTGAAGATCGCGAGGCCGATCAGCGGCCAGGCGTAGTCGCGCCAGCGGTCGGCGTCCCACTTGGCAAGCACGGCCAGCGCGACGATGCCCACGGCCACGCCCGTCAACTGCCGGTACAGGAAGAACCAGCTCTCGCGGCCCTCCTGCACGGCGACGATCGAGCTCGCCGAGTAGAGCGTGGTGAGGCCGAACACGAGGATCGTCGCCGTGAGGACGACGAGCAGCCGCGCCTCGAGCGTCATGCGCCAGCGGACGCGTTCGCGGCTCACGCTGCGCGCGCCGCGACTGGGCGTGCCGGCCGTGCCCGACGGCGAGAACACGTCGCCGACGGCGGTCACCGCGGCGCCTTGGCCTCGGCGGCCTTGGCGCGGAAGGTCGCGCCGCGCTCCTCGTAGTTGTTGAACATGTCGTAGCTCGAACAGGCGGGAGACAGCAGGATCGCATCGCCCGGCGCGGCCAGGGCGCGGGCGGTGGCGAGCACCGTATCGAAGGACGATCCGCCCCGCTCCACGGGCACGTGGCCCGCGAGATCGGCCACGACGAGATCCTCGGCTTCCCCGTACGCGACGACGGCCTTCACGCGGCCACGCATCACGTCGAGCAGGTTCGAGTACGGCTCGCCCTTGTGCCGCCCACCCAGCAGCAGCACGGTCGGCCGCTCCATGCCGGCGATCGCCACGCGCGACGCGCCGACGTTCGTCGCCTTGGAGTCGTTGATCCACAGCACGCCGCCGAACTCGCCGACCTGCTCCAAGCGGTGCGGCGGCGCGACGAAGCTCCGCAGCCCGGCCGCGAGCTTGGCGCGGCCCTCGGCTGTGCGTGCTTCGGGCAACGCGCTGTGCACGGCGAGCGCCGCGGTCAGCGCGTTGGCGACGTTGTGCAGGCCGAGCAGCGGCAGCGCGTCGCGCGCGAGCAGCGCCGCGCCGGCGAGCATCAGTTGG
>DAOMNV010000109.1:0-3829 GCA_035444005.1 Gemmatimonadaceae bacterium | reverse complement strand
GGTGGTGGGTGCCCAGTGGGGCGATGAGGGGAAGGGCAAGCTCGTGGACGTGCTCGCCGAGCGCGCCGATTGGGTGGTGCGCTACCAGGGCGGCGCCAACGCCGGCCACACGGTGCACGTGGGCGACGAGTCCACGGTGCTGCACCAGGTGCCCAGTGGCATCCTGCACGCGGGCGTGCGCTGCGCAATCGGCAACGGCGTGGTGCTGGATCCGGAAGGGATGTTCGAGGAAGTGGACGCGCTGGTGGCCAACGGCGTGGACGTCGCGGGGCGGCTGTACCTGAGCGACCGCGCGCATCTCGTGATGCCCTACCACAAGCTGGTGGACAAGGAGAGCGCGGCGAGCAAGGCGATCGGCACGACGGGTCGCGGCATCGGACCGGCGTACGAGGACAAGGTCGCGCGGCGCGGCATCCGTGTGCTCGACCTGCGCAATCCCGCGCGCCTGAAGGCGCTCGTGGAGAAGGGCACCGACTACGCGAACCACATCCTCGCGGGCTTCGGCTCGTCGAAGCGCGCGGATGCGGCGTTCACGCTCGCCGAGCTCGAGCGCATCGCGCCGCGCTTGCTGGCGATCGCCGAGGACGTGGGCCTCGCGGTGCACCGCGCGCAGAAGCAGGGCGCGGCCGTGCTGCTCGAGGGCGCGCAGGGCTCGCTGCTCGACGTGGACCACGGCACGTATCCGTTCGTGACCAGCTCGAGCACGACGGCCGGCGGCGCGGCGATCGGCGTGGGCATCGGGCCGCGGTCGATCGACGGCGTGATCGGCGTGGTGAAGGCCTACACGACGCGCGTGGGCGGCGGGCCGATGCCCACCGAGCTCACCGACGCGACGGGTGAGGAACTGCGCAAGGTCGGCAACGAGTTCGGTGCGACGACGGGTCGCGCGCGGCGCTGCGGCTGGTTCGATGCCGTCGTCGTGCGCTACGCGGTGCGCGTGAACGGTCTCACGGGCCTCGCCATCACGAAGCTCGACGTGCTCGACGGCTTCGAGAAGATCGCGCTGTGCACGGGCTACAAGATCGGCGGCGAGGTGGTCTCGGAGTTCCCGGGCGACATCGCCGAACTCGATGGCATCGAGCCGGTGTACGAGTGGTTCGACGGTTGGAAGGCCGACACGTCGAAGGCGCGGAAGCTCAGCGACCTGCCGGCGAAGGCGCGCGCGTATCTGGACCGCATCGTGGAGCTCGTGGAGTGTCCGGCGCAGTACGTGAGCGTGGGCACGCGCCGGGACCAGATCATCGGGCTGTAATCGCGCGGTCGGCGCGCCGAGCTCGTGCGCGTCGGGGGAGGCACGGTCGCGAGGTTCCGCTGCCGTCAGGAAAACGGCCTAGGCCGTTTCTTGACGGCAGTTTCACGTTGGTGCTGACGCGGGGCGCGAGGCGCGTGTATTCATTGTACCAATGACCGCGCTCCCCACCGCGCCGTTGCGCCTGCGCACCCTCGGCGTGCCGCTGCTCGAACGCGAGATTGACGCTGGGTGGACGCCCGTGTTGCGGGGCGGCAAGCCGCTCGCGCTGCTGATCTATCTCGCGGCGCTCGACGGCCGCGCCGCGACGCGCGAGCAGCTGGCGGACCTGCTCTGGGGCGACGAGTCGCCCGAGCGCTCGCGCGCCTCGCTGCGGCAGGCGGTGTACGCGCTGCGCCAAGCCGTCGGGGACGAGGTGTTGGGCGGCGAGCGCGAGCAACTCACGCTGCGTCCGGGCGCGCTGTCGATCGACCGCGCCGTGTTTCTCGACGCGTCGCGCCGCGGCGACTTCGACGCGATGCTCGTGGCGTTCGGCGGGTCGTTCTGCGAGGGCCTGCCCGTGGGCGGGGCGCTGGAGTTCGAGCGGTGGATGCGCGCCGAACGGTTGCGGCTCGAGCGCTTGTTGCTGGATCAGGCGGCGGGCGTGATCCCGACGCGGATCGCGGCGGGCGAAGGTGAGTCGGCGCTGGCGGTGGCGCGCCAGTTGGATCGCCACTTTCCGGATCGCTCCGAGGTCGTGGTGCTGTTGTTCGACGCGCTGGTCGCGACGGGCGGGCGCCTGGAGGCCGTGGAGCGGTTGAGTGCGCACGGCGCGCGGCTGGCCAGTCAGGAGGTCTCGTTGCCGCCGGCCTTGGCGGAGCGCCTCGCGCGGGCCCGACGCGCGGCCTCCGAGGCGCCGGCGGCACCGATGGGCCCGGCGATGGCGCTGTCGATGGTCGGACAGCAGTTGGTCGGGCGTGATGCGCTGTTGGGCGAGCTCTCGCGCGACGCGGAAGTGGCTCGCGGCGGCCGGGCGCGCAGCGTCGTACTCGCGGGTCCCGCCGGCGTGGGTAAGACGCGAGTGCTCGACGAACTCGAGGCGCGACTGCGGCTGCGCGGCGCGCGCGTGGTGCGCGTCGACGTGCAGCAGGCGATGCAGGACGTGGAGTACGCGGCGCTCGTGGAGCTCGTGCGTGCGCTGGCTGCCTTGCCCGGCGCGCTGGGCATCTCCGGCCGCTCGGCCGGACGGCTGGTCGGCGTGGTACCGGAACTGGCCGAGCGGTTTCCGGGTGCGGTGGAGCATCGCGTGTCCGTGCGCGGGGCGGATGGCATCGCGCGCTTGCAGGAGGCGCTGGGCGACTTGGTGACGTCGGTGTCCGAGGAGCGCCTCGTGGTCGTGATGCTCGACAACCTGCACCACGTCGATGCCGCGTCGCGGCGGGTGCTGGAGGGCGCGTTGCCGGCCGCTACGAGCCGATTGCTGCGGATCGCGACGTCGCGTAACGCGACGGACGGCAGCGCGTTGGCCGCGGCGAGCGTGATTGAGGTGTTGCCGCTGGACGCCGAGGGCATTGCGGCGCTGCTGCGCAGCGTGGCGACGGTGCCCGAGTTGCCGTGGATGGACGAGCTGGTGCGGGCGCTGGAGCGGCGCTCGCTCGGCGTTCCGCAGGTCGTGCTGGCGATGCTGCGCTCGCTGGGTGCGGCGCGTTTGCTGCACGTGGAAGACGGGGCGTGGACCAGCGAGCGCCCCGAGGCCTTGCTGGCGATGGCGGAGGAGACGGCCGGCACGTCGGCGCTGTTGGCGGGCGTGGATCCACTGGCGCGCCTCGCCCTCGAGGTGTTGGCCACCTGGGGGCGTCCGATGGAGGAGCGGGACTTCCTCGGGACGATGGCGGCGACGGGCGCAGGGCCCAGCGTCGAGGGCCTGCGCGGTCGCCTGCGGCAGCTCGAGGCCTTGGGGCTGGTGCAATCGCGCGACGTGACCTGGGCACTGGCGCACGATACGGTGGCCGACGAACTGCGGCGCGCGCCGTCGGCGCTGCAGGTGGAGTCGCCGGCCGAATTGTTGTTCGCGTACTGGCGGCATCCGGATCGGCTGAGCGTGCCGGTGCTCGAGCAGCTGGCGCTGATTGCCGGGCGCGACGACTCGGCGGCGATGGCCGTGCGCCTCGGGCGCGCGGCGTTGGGTGCGCCGTGGATCCGCGAGGCCGGCATCCGCGGCCGCGCGTTGGCGCGTCGCGTCGCGCGGATGTCTGGGCGTCCGGAGTGGGAGGTGACGGTGCTGCGCGGGCTCGGGTTCTGGGGCCGGCAGTCGGAGCGCACGCGCATCGCCGGCATCGTGGTAGCGATCCTCGCCCTGACCGCGTTCGTCGCTTTCGTGGAGAAGCTGCAACCGCGCGTGGTCATCTCGACGCCGGCGATGGCCGAACAGCCGGGCCTGTCGATGCCGGTGATGCTGGTCGTGCAGCCGCGCGTGCACATCGAGAACGGCTTCGGCCGTCCGTGGACGCGACCCGTCCCGTTACGCGTGCGCAGCGACCTGGCGGACACGCACGGCGATACGGCCCGCGTGAGCGTCGACGGCACGGCGCAGTTCGAGCG
>DAOMNV010000108.1:0-3973 GCA_035444005.1 Gemmatimonadaceae bacterium | reverse complement strand
GCAATGACAGACTCTCCGATCCTCGGCCGCGTCGTCGCCACCGAGCGCAAGCCGAATACGCCGCACGAATTCCACTTCTGGACCGCGCTCGATGCCCCCGTGGGCATCGGGACGATCGTGCGCGTGGAGTCGGAGCGCCCGATCGCTGGCGTGCTGCCCACCGTGTACGGCGTCGTCACGGAAGGCTTCGGTTTCACCGACCTGCAGACGCCGCTGCACGACGTGCTCGGCGCCGACGGCGTGCCGGGCGCGAGCGCGATCGCGCCAACGGAGCGCACGGAGATCCGGCTCTACACCGCGGCCGTGCTCCGTCACGTGCCCGAGGAGCCGCTGCAGCCCGTGCCGATGGGCACGGTGCACCTCGCGACGGAACAGGACGTGCAGCTTGCGCTGCGGATGGACAGCTATCTGCAGCCGGGTGCCGAGCGCGGGATTCCCGTGGGGATGTATCGCGCGGGCGGCACGCAGGCCGCGGTGCATCTCGACGCGGACTTCCTGCTCGGCCCCGAAGCCGCACACCTGAGCATCAGCGGCGTGTCGGGCCTCGCGACGAAGACCAGCGCCGTCGAATGGTTGCTCGGCAGCATCTTCGCGCACTTTCCGGCAGACAAGGGCGGCGTGGCCGCGGTGTGCTTCAACGTGAAGGGCCCCGACCTCTGCTTCCTCGACCAGCCGGCCTCGTCACTGAGCGACGACGAACGGGCGATGTACGAGGCGCTCAAGGTGCCGGCCGAGCCGTTCAAGGACGTGCAGTACTTCGCGCCGTGGACGGCCAAGGGCTTCCAGCTCGCGACGCTGCGCAGCAACGAGGCGCTGCAGGACAACGTGCAGCCGCTCACCTGGGGCCTGCGCGAGACGCTGCAGTACGCCGAGGTGCTGCTCAACAAGGATGACGTGGACGCCAAGGCCGATGCCTTGATCGACTTCATCAAGGAGCGCGTGCTCGACCAGTCCTTCAGCGACGCGCTGTTCGACGCGCCGGTCGAGGTGCGCAGCTTCTCCGATCTCGAGAAGTGGTTCTCGACGCTCTTGCGCGCGATGGAATCGCGCAACGCGGACGTGTGGCGCACGCATCACGTGGCGACGATCCGCAAGGTGCGCAATCGCCTCACGAACATCTCGACGCGCTGCCGCGGCCTCGTCACGGACGACGGCAGCGTCAGTGACCTGCCGTTCGGCGAGTTCCGCGACCGCGCGGTGTACGTGGTGGACGTCGCGAACCTCGAGGAGGACGCGCAGGACCTCGTCTTCGCGCGCGTGGTCTCGCAGCTGCGCGAGCATCTCGAGAAGCGTCAGCTCGGCGTGTCGCAGGTCGTGGTGTTCGTGGACGAGCTCAACAAGTACGCACCGGCCGATGGCCCCGACACCTACGTGCGGAAGATGCTGCTCGACATCGCCGAGCGCGGCCGCTACCTGGGGCTCGTGCTCTTCGGCGCGCAGCAGTTCCGCTCGCAGGTGCATCGCCGCGTGGTGGGCAACAGCGGGACGGCGCTGTACGGGCGGATGGATCCCGACGAGCTCGCGACGCCGGGCTACCAGACGCTGGCGCCGGCCACGAAGGCGCGGCTGGCGACGCTCGAGAAGGGCCAGCTGATGGTGCGGCATCCGCACTTCGGCCAGCCGATCTTCGTGCGCTTCCCGCGGCCGGCGGTGCTCACGGGGCGCGAGGGCGTGGAACGGTTCCCGCAGGCCGAGGAGCTGCCGCTCGACGCGGCGATCACCAAGGCGCTGCGGCGGCTCGACCCGAGCATCACGCTGAGTTGGGTGCAGGATTCCATCGCGTTGGCCGGCGAAAGCGAGGACGACATCCTGCGGGCGCGCAACCGCACGCTGCAGACCAAGCCGGACGACGTGAAGGCGTTCTTCCGGGCCCAGCTGAAGAAGCGCGTCAGCGCGGAGCCGGCGCGCCGCGGGCCGACGCCGCTGCGCGCCGGGCCGCCGCTGGACGATCCCTACGGCGGCTGAGCGCTGGGCGGCTCCCGCCCGCGCGACCCTGCCGTAGATTCCCCCGCAGCGTGCGTCTCGTCCACCTCTCCGATCTCCATCTCGGCTTCCGCCAGTTCCAGCGGTCCACCTCCGCTGGCATCAACCAGCGCGAAGCCGATGTCGCGGCGTCGTTCACGCGCGCCGTGGACCGCATCATCGCCTTGGCACCGCAGGTGGTGCTGATCGGCGGTGACGTGTTCCACACCGTGCGGCCGACGAACACGGCGATCCTGCACGCCTTCAACCAGTTCGCGCGCCTCGTGCAGGCGCTGCCCGAGACGAAGGTCGTCATCGCGGCCGGCAACCACGATATGCCGCGCTCGACCGAGACGATCTGCATCCTGCGGCTCTTCGCCGCGCCGCTCGGCATCTACGTCGCCGATCGCGAGGCGCGGCGCTTCACGTTCGACGAGCTCGGACTCTCCGTGCTCGCCGTGCCGGACCTGCCGCCGGGCAGCGTCGAGCTCACGCCGGACCCCGCGGCGAAGTACAACGTGCTCGTGATGCACGGCGAGGTGCAGGGCATCCTGCCGCAGGCCGAGCGCGCCGAGCATCCCGACCGCGCGGCGATGCGCATTCCGGTCGAGGACGTGAGCGGGCCCGGCTGGGACTACGTGGCACTGGGCCATTACCACGTGTACGCGCGGGTGGCCGAGCACGCGTTCTACTCGGGAGCGCTCGACTACACGAGCACGAATCCCTGGGGTGAGTTGGCGGCGGAGCGCGCGGCCAAGCTGCCCGGCAAGGGGATGATCGAGCGCGACCTCGCGACGGGGAAGCAGACCTTCCATCCCCTGCCGGTCTCGCGTGCCTTCGTGGACCTGCCGCCGATCGCCGGTGCCGGACTCGCCGCGGCGGAGCTCGACGCGGCGATCCAAGCATCGGTGGCGCGGCTAGGCGACGGCATTGACGGCAAGGTCGTGCGCCTCGTGCTCAAGGACGTGCCGCGGCACGTCGCGCGCGAACTCGACCACAAGGCGCTGCGCGAGCTGCAGAAGCGCGCGCTGCACTTCCAGCTCGACGTGCGCAAGCCGGAGGCGGTGCGCGTGGAACGCAGCGGCGCGCCCGGCCGCAAGGCTTCGCTGGCCGACACGCTGCGCGAGTCGCTGCGGGCCCGCAATCTCTCGGCTGGCGTGGACCGCGACGCTTTCGTGGCGCTGGGCCTGCGTTATCTCGAGGAGGCCGAGGAGCGCGAGGCGCCGGCGGCGCTGCCGGGGAGTGACGCGTGAGGATCACACGGCTCAAGCTCACCAACTTCCGCCAGCACGCGGATACCTCTCTCGAGTTCGACTCGGGGCTCACGGGCATCATCGGGCCGAACGGCGCGGGCAAGTCGACGATCCTCGAGGCGATCGCCTGGGTGCTCTACGGCGGATCGATCCTCCGCGGCACCAACGAGACGATTCGCTTCCAGCGCGCGCCGGCGCGCTCGCCAGTGCGCGTGGAGCTGGACTTCGAGCTGGCGGGCCATCGTTACCGCGTCGTGCGCGGCCTCTCGATGGCCGAGCTCTACCTCGATGGCGCGGCCGAGCCGATCGCCAACTCGGTGACGGCGGTGGCCGAGCTGCTGCAGCGACGCCTCGGGATGTCGCGCACGGAGTTCTTCAACACCTACTTCACCGGGCAGAAGGACCTCGCGGTGATGCAGTCGCTCTCGGCGTCGGAGCGCGCGCAGTTCCTCTCGCGCGTGCTCGGCTACGAGAAGCTGCGTGTGGCGCAGGACCTCTGTGCGGCGCGGCGCAAGGAGCTCACGAGCGAGATCGCCGGGCTCCGCTCGGGGCTGCCGGAGCGCGAGACCGTTCTGCGCGAGCTCGCGCAGGCCACCGAGACGCTGCGTGCGGCGACCAAGGCGCACGAGGATGCCGAGCGCGCGGCGGTCGAGACGGACGCGGCGTTCGCGGACGTGGCGCCGCGCTGGCAGGCCGCGCAGGCCGGGCGCGAGGAGCGCGAGCGCATCGAGCGCGAACTCGCGGCGCTCGCTGCCGAG
>DAOMNV010000107.1:4037-4289 GCA_035444005.1 Gemmatimonadaceae bacterium | reverse complement strand
AATCTCCCGCTCGAGCACCCCACGCTCGGCCCGCGCATACGAGACGCCGATCCGTGCGGCCTGTGCGGAATCGAGCATCACGGGGCCCGCAGCACCACTCGCGGCCCCTGCGGCCCCCGCGCCGTGCGCGTGCCCCACCGCGGCTGCGGGGTCAGACGCGTGCCGAGTTGCCCACCACGCCACGCCAGCCGCCGCCGCCAGCACCCCGGCGGCCAAGGCGACGCCACGCCAGTGCACGCGCGCCACAGTCTC
>DAOMNV010000107.1:0-4027 GCA_035444005.1 Gemmatimonadaceae bacterium | reverse complement strand
CGACAGTCATCGAATCTCCGGTCCATCGGCGCCGCGTCGCGCGTCAAAGAGTTCACGCCCCATCAGCATCTCGAGCTCCGCCAACGCGATGCCTTCCATCGCTTCCAGCCCCGCCAACTCCTGTGCATAGCGATTCACCGTCGCTTGGTTGTCGAGCAGCGTCATCAGGTTCACGCCGCCGACGCGGTACGACGCCAGCGCCGCATCCACGGCAGCGCGGGCCTGCGGCAACACCGTCGAGCGATAGAGCGCCTGCAGGTTCCGCGCGCGTTGCCATTCCGCGTAGGCCGCGCCCACGCGTGCGCGGGTCTCGGCGCGCATCGCCGTGAGATCGGCCACCGCCATCGCGCGCATCGCCTCCGCCTCCGCACGCATCGGCAGCTGTCGGCGTCGGGCGAATACTGGCACCGACGCCCCGACCATCAGGCTGCCCATGCGCTCGGTGCCCATCGCGCCACCGCGTTGGCCGTACTGAAACCCCAGTTCCACATCGGGAATGAGTTCACGGTTCGCGAGCGTGCGTGCCGCGTCGGCCGCCGCCACCTCCGCATCGCCCGCGCGCAGCATCGGACGACCCTGCAGGGCCATCGCCTCGAGCTCGGGCTGCGACGGCAGTTGCGCCGGAAACGCCGGCAGGACCGCGGGCGGTGTCGAGTCTCCGAACGCGCGGTCGAGTAACCCGCCCAGTCGCGCAAGCGCGACCTGACGCATCGCCTGCATCACCACGATCTCCTCACTCATCCGCGCGACTTCGACCCGCGCCTTCAGTACGTCGGCCTGCGGCGCCTCACCGACCCGATACATCGCCTCCGCGACGCCGGCGACATTCTCCATCAGCCGCCGCGTCTCGAAGGCGATGCCGACAGCGCGCTCGACGCGGTAGAGCTCGTAGAACGCTGCCGCGACTCCGGCGCGGACTTCCCACGCGACCTCAGCGGCCTGGAACGCCACGCCGGTGGCGCGCACGCGCGCCACCTCTGCGGCCAGCCCAAGTTTCCCGGCGGTGGGCAGCATCTGCATCACCTGCAGCTGCGACATCCCCAACGGATCCATCGGCGCGAATCCCGGGAGTTCCCGGTTCATCAACCCGAGCTGGACGCGAGGGTCTGGCGGACGCGTCACGGTGAGCGCCTGCGCGGCACGGGCCCGCGCCTGTGCCTCCGCCGCCTGGATGCGCGGACTCGTCAGGCGCGCGGTGTCGTACAGCGACCCGAGTTGCAGCATCGCGGATTGCGCCGCGCTAGGCGCCGCGGCCAACGCCGTGACGAGGACGAGCCGAGCGACTCCAGCGCCGAGGCGAGCGGCGACTCGAACGCGAACATCACTGTGGACCATCGAGTCCTCCGGCAGCAGGGTGTTTCGGCCCCCTCGCCACAGCCCGTCGTGAGCCGTGCGTGAGCAGTGGCCGAAAGCTGTCACCGCCCGGCGCGGACGCCCGTCGAGAATGCCCTGATTTTACGTAGGGTAAAATCTGATGGCGCGCCCCGCCGCACGACAACCGCTCACAGCCGCGCGCGCCGCAGCAACTGCGCGTTGAGCGCCACGACGATTGTGCTCAAGGACATCAAGACCGCCCCCAACGCCGGCGTCAACAGAATGCCCCACGCCGAGAGCGCGCCAGCGGCCAGGGGAATCGCCACGATGTTGTAGCCCGCAGCCCACCAGAGATTCTGGACCATCTTGCGATACGTCGCGCGTGAGAGCGATACGATCCGCGGGACATCCCGCGGGTCCGACCGCACGAGCACGATGTGCCCAGCCTCCACCGCCACGTCGGTGCCCGCGCCGATCGCGATGCCGATGTCGGCCGTCGCGAGGGCCGGCGCATCATTCACGCCGTCCCCCACCATCGCGACTTTCTTGCCCAGGCGCTGCAGCGCCTGAACGTGCCGCGCCTTGTCCTCCGGCAGCACGCGTGCGAACACCGTATCGATCCCCAACTCGGCGGCGACCGCCTTCGCCACCGGCTCGGCGTCACCGGTGAGCATCGCCACCTCGATGCCCGCCGCGTGGAGCGCGGCAATCGCCTCGCGACTCTCCTCGCGAATCGCGTCAGCCACGACGAACACCGCGACGGCGGCGCGATCCGCCAACAGGTAGATCGCCGCCTGGCCGCGCGACGACGCGAGATCCGCGACGCGTCGCAATTCGTCGGGCACATCCGCCGCAAGTTGCTCCAGCAACGCCGGTCCGCCAATCCGATACCGCGCGCCACCCACCGTTGCCTCGACGCCGCGGCCGGGGATGGCGTTGAATCCCTCCACCGCCGGGAGCGGCAACCCGCGGTCCCCAGCCGTCCGCACGATGCCGCGCGCAATCGGATGCTCCGATTCGGTCTCAATGGCCGCCGCAATCGCCAGCACCTCGTCCTCCGTGGCGCCCGCGCGCACGCCCATGTCCACCACGCGGAATTCGCCAAGCGTGAGCGTGCCGGTCTTGTCGAACACGACCGTGTCGAGCAACCGCGCCTCTTCCAGCCCACGGCGGTCACGCACGAGCAGCCCGCCGTGCACGCCCAGCGTCGTGGAGATCGCGACCACGAGCGGGACCGCGAGGCCGAGCGCGTGCGGACACGAGATGACCAGCACGGTCACCACGCGCGTGAGCGCGAAGTCAATCGGCGCACCGAGGAACTGCCACACCGCGAAGGTCACCACCCCCGCGAGGATCGCGACAATCGTCAGGATCTGCGCGGCCCGGTCCGCGAGATGCTGCACCCGCGACTTCGACTGCTGGGCCTGCGAGACCAGCCGCATGATTCCCGAGAGCTTCGTCGTGTCACCCGTGCCCGTCACTTCGATGCGCAGCGAGCCCGTGCCATTGATGGTGCCGGCAATCACCTCGGCACCCTCCTCCTTCGTCACCGGACGCGACTCGCCCGTGATCATCGCCTCGTTGACGCTGCTGCGTCCCTTGCGGACGATACCATCCGCGGGAATGTTCTCGCCCGGCCGCACCAGCAGGGTGTCACCCGTGCGCAGCTGCGCGACGGTGACATCCTCCTCACCGCCATCGACGACACGGTGCGCCATATCGGGAATCATCTTCGCCAAGGCCTGCAGCGCGCCGCTAGCCTCGGAGATCGACCGCATCTCAATCCAATGCCCCAGCAGCATAATCGTGATGAGCGTCGCCGATTCCCACCACAACGATTCCGCCTCGACGATCCCCAGCTCCACCACCGCCGAGAACACGATGGCCACGCTGATGGCCAGCGAGATGAGTGTCATCATCCCGGGCAAGCGGCTGCGGAGCTCATCCCACGCGCCGCGCAGGAAGACCAGCCCGCCGTAGAGGAAGACGACCATTCCGAGCAGCGCCGGAATGCGCGTCGAACCGGCAAACGACGGTGCGGTGTAGCCAAGCAGGTCTTGGATGTGCTGCGACCACACGACGACAGGGATCGTCAGTGCGAGCGAGAGCCAGAACTTCTGGCGGAACATCTCGGGGCTGTGCCGATCGTGCGCGTCGTGCCCTGCGTGCGAACCGTGCCCTGCGTGCGAACCGTGCCCTGCGTGCGAATCGTGATTCGCGGGCGCGCCGTGAACGCCGTGCGAACCGTGACTCGAACTCTGGCTCTCGTCCATCACTCCTCCCGGGTTACCTCCACAAACGCAGTCCCGCCACGATCATCGTTTCCCCAGCCGACTCACCTGCCAAGCGTGCCAACTCGGCGCTCCGGCCGTAGCCCCGCTCCCACACGACACCGACGTAGGGCCCGAACTCCCGGCGGATCTCGTAGCGCGTCCGCAGCCCAAACGACGTGCTGCTCAACCCGCGGCCGACGCCGAACTCCGCGTCGTCCTTCAGCGACACGCTGGACTCGAGACGCGGCTGCAGCACCAGCCGCTGCGTGAGGAACAGATCGTAGGAGGCCGTGAGGTCAAACGCGAGGTTGCCACTGCTCGTCACGAAGAGCGATGGCTCGAGCTCGAACCATCCCGGCGCCAGGCCTTGCAGTCCGATCACGGCTCCCGCGCGCGTCGCGCGGCTGCCTGCGGCGCGGCGCAAATCGGCGCGTGCGCCG
>DAOMNV010000106.1:0-4347 GCA_035444005.1 Gemmatimonadaceae bacterium | reverse complement strand
GCGAAGTTATAGCGGTTGGCGACCACCACGCCCGGAATGTTGGCCAGCGCCTCGTCGATGCCCACCGTGGCCTGCGCGCGGCGGATCTGCTCCGTGCGCTGCGTGCCGACTGCCCAGGGCACGCGGTCGAGCGCGGCGTCTCCACGAGTCACGGTCACGCGCTGCGCGGCGAGGCGCTGCGCGCTGTCGGCGCGGATGCTGTCGGTGCGGATGCTGTCGGTGCGGGCGCGGTCGCCGGCGGGGCGGCCCTGCGCCGCGAGCGGCAGGCCGAGGAACACGAAGGGCAGGAGGAGCGGGAGGCGCATATCGTACGAAACGTAGCGACCGACGCGGCCGCCGACGGTTGACGAACGGCGTCGCATCCGGCACAATCCGCAGACCCCTGCACCCGTGCCCCGATGCCGCTCTCGGCCCCAGACATCGCGAACGACAGCTTGGTGCAGGCCCTCGACCGGTGGCGACGTCTCGCCGCCGGGGCGGTGGTGCTCATCGGCGTGCTCACCCTCGCGGCGTTCATCGTCGAGCGCTCGACGACCCGTCGCGTGCTGCACTCGGGCAACGTCCTGTGGATGGCCACGGGGGCCCAAGAGGCCGTGTGGTCCGCCGAGGCCGCCGTTCGGTCGCTGTACCTGAATCCGGACGTCGACAGCGCAGGCGCGCAGGCCGCCGCCGCCCGCACCGACTCGGCCCGCCTCGTGCTGCGTGACCTGCGCGATTCCGTCGCCTACAACCCCACGCAGGTCGCCCGCGTCGACAGCATCCTCGCCGGCCTCGACGCCTGGGAACGCATCTTCGCCGCTCCCGCACTGGCCGGCGCGCCGATCACGCGCAGCGCGGCCTTCGAGGGCACGCAGGCCTTCGACCGGATGGTGCATCCCTTCGAGGACTTCGTCAGCGACGAACGGCGCGTCCGGCTCGACCGCTTCCGCCACCAGAGCCGGATCTTCTGGGCGACGTTCCTCGTCTCGCTCGCCGCGCTCGCCGCGGCCTTCGTCGCCGTCCGCCGGCTCACCGACGGCTTGCGCATCAAGGCCCGCGAGGCCGCCGAACGCCAGCGCACCGTCGAGGAGCAGGCCACCGAACTCGAGCACCAGACGGTCGTCCTCGAGGAACAGGCCGGGCAGCTCGAGGAGCAGACGGCCGCGCTGGAGGAGAAGGTCGCCGAGCGCGACTCGACGCTGGCGCTGCTCGAGGAGACCTCGCGATTCCTCGACTCGGCGATCGACAGCTCCCCGTACGGCATCGCCTTCTACGACCGCCGCTTCCGCTTCCTGCGCATCAACCGGGCGCTGGCGCAGATCAACGGCGCGCCGGCGGCGGCGCACATCGGCAAGTCGATCGACGAGATGATCCCGGCGCTCGCGCCGACCATCCGCCCGATCCTCGACCGCGTGCTGGCCACGGGGATCGCCGCGTCGAACATCGCCGTCGAGGGCACGACGCCGGCGAACCCCAACGCGACGCGGCGCTGGGTGGTCACCTACTATCCCATCCCCGGCCCGCAGCAGTCGCTGGTGGGGGTCGGCTGCATCGTGCAGGACGTCACCGAGCAGCACCAGACGGAGCAGCAGCTCCGCCAGGCACAGAAGCTCGAGGCCGTGGGCCGCCTCGCCGGCGGCATCGCGCACGATTTCAACAACGTGCTGACGGTGATCCAGAGCTACGCCGAGGTGCTGAGCTTCGAGCTCGAGGAGCGTGGCGAGGGCCGCGAGGAAGTCGACGCGATCCGCGCGGCGGCCGATCGCGCGGCCAGCCTCGCGCGCCAACTGCTCGCCTTCGCCCGCCGCGACGTGATCATCCCGCGCGACGTGGACGTGCGCGAAGTCATCCTCGGGATGCAGCTGATCCTGCGTCGGCTCGTGCCGCCCTCCGTCGAACTCGCCCTCGATCTCGAGGAAGAAGCGCTCATCGTGCGCATCGATGCCGGCCAGCTCGAGCAGGTGGTGATGAACCTCGCCATCAACGGCGTGGACGCGATGCCCGAGGGCGGACGCCTCGAGATCCGCACGCGCGTCGGCCCGAAAGCCGAAGACGGCCGGCCGTCCGCGATCCTCGAGGTCGTGGACAGCGGCACGGGGATGGAGCCGAGCACGCTGGAACGCCTCTTCGAACCCTTCTTCACCACCAAGCCGCCGGGCCGCGGCACGGGCCTCGGCCTCGCGACGTCCTACGCCATCGTGCGCGAGGCGGGCGGACAGATCGACGTCACCAGCGTGCCGAGCCAGGGCTCGACGTTCCGCGTCACGCTGCCGCAGTCGGCAGGCACCCGAGGCGACCGTGAGCGAAAGTCCACGCCGGTGCGCGGCATCGACGTCGCGGGCGGCAACGAGCGCATCCTGCTCGCCGAGGACGAACCGGCGATCCGCTCGGCGCTCTCGCGCATCCTGCGCGCCGCGGGCTACGACGTGCTCGAAGCCTCCAACGGCGGCGAGGCCCTGCGCTTGGCCGACGCCGAAACCCGCAGCATCCACTTGCTGCTCTCCGACGTGATGATGCCCGGCATCGGCGGCAAGGAGCTGGTGCAGCGCCTCGCGCAGTCGCGCCCGGAGGTGCGTGTGGTGCTGATGTCGGGCTACACCGACGACGCCGCGCTGCGCGCCGACCTTGGCGCCGCGCGCTATGCCTTCCTGCAGAAGCCGTTCACCGCGCGCGAAGTGCTGCTCGCGCTACGCACCGCGCTCGACGCGGGCTGAGCCCGCCGCTCGACGCAGCGGGCGTACTTAGCGCCCGCGTCTAACGCCCGCGCGGCCGGTCGCGGAAGGCGGCGCCGAGCTGCCGCAGCAGGCGCCCGATGCGCGAATTCGCGCGGCGCTCCTCGCGCGTCACGCGTCGCACGACGTCACGCCAGGCCGCGCGCATCGTCTCCGCGTCGGGAAAGCGCCGCGCCGGATCCGGGTTCAGCGCGCGCTGCAACCAGTCGGCGAGATCGTCGGGAAACTCCGAGAGATCCGCTCGGCCGGCCAGCTGCGCCGCGAGGATCGAGCGCCCATCGCCGCCGGCGAACGGCACCTTGCCGCTAAGCGCGAAGATCACGATGCCCGCCACGGCAAAGAGGTCCGTCGCCACGCCCTGCTCCTCGCCCAGCAGCTGTTCGGGCGCGGCGAAGCTCGGCGTGCCCGACGCGCCCATCGCCTGCGAGCCCAGCGCGTTGGCGATGCCGAAGTCGGCGATGCGCCAGCGGCGGTAGCGGTCGATGAGGATGTTCTCGGGCTTGAGGTCGCGGTGGATGATGCCCGCGTTGTGCGCGACGGCGAGGCCGTCGAGCACGGCGTCGACCTGCGGCGCCACTTCGGAGAACGGCCGCGGCCCGCTGCGCGCCACCAAGTCCGCCACGGAGCCTTCCTCCTCGAGCTCCATTATGTACCAGTTCACGTCGCCCTTGTTGTCCCAGGCGAAGATCGGCACGATCGCCGGATGCTGCAGCTGCGCGGCGAGTTGCGCCTCGCGGCGGAAGCGGCCAACGGCCGTCGCGTTTCGCGCGACGGTGGGATGCAACATCTTGAGCGCGACCTCGCGCTCCAGCGAGAGGTCGCGCACGCGCCATACGGAGCCGTAGGTGCCCTGCCCCAGCGGCGAGAGCACTTCGTAGTCATCGCCCGTGGCCCAGCGCAGACGGTCCTCCTCGCTCAGCGCCGGATGCTCGCCGCTGGCTTGCTCGGCGCCCGGGAACGCCAGCGAGGACGTACCCGAGATGCGCTCGATGCGCCGCAGCATCCCCGCCACCGACGAAAAGCGATCCTCCGGCTTCTCGGCGAGCATCTGGTCCACGAGCTCGGCGACGGTGGCCGGCGTGTCGGGCCGGGCAATGCGGATCGGCGGCGTGGCGCCGGCTACGGGCACCTCGCCGGTGAGCATCGCGAAGGCCAAGGCACCGAGCTGCCACTGGTCGGAGGCCGGCGTCGGACGCCAGTCGCCGTTCCACTCCGGCGCGTAGGGGCACCAGGTCGGGTCCGGCGCGATGCCTACCGGCCGTTCCTCGACGGGCACGGCCCACTGCCAGCCCAGCAACCACACGCGGCCGGTGGGCGTGAAGTACACCGAGCCCGGCGACACCGCGCCGTGTTGGCCGCCGGAGTCGTGCAGGTAGGCCAGCGTCGAGCCGATCGCGCGCAGCATGCGCAGCGTCACCGGCACGGTCTCGCGCTCGGTGGTGCGCCGCAGGCGGTGCCACAGCGTCTCGCCGGTGATCCAGCGGCGCAGGTAGCCCGGCCCGCGACGGCTGCCCTGGTGCTGCTGCCAGAAGTGGTAGGTCGTCGGGATGCTCGGATGGTTGCGCAGCGCGAGGTGCCGCGCCTCGCTGAACAGCCACGCGTGATGCGCCGGATCTGGCGCCGTCACCAAGGCCAG
>DAOMNV010000105.1:0-4407 GCA_035444005.1 Gemmatimonadaceae bacterium | reverse complement strand
AATCGTCCGGGAGAAGAAGCCGGAAGGCGAGGAAACCGTCGCCTGATTTCTCCCCATCTGTGAAATCGGACGGGCGCGCTGCGAGGCGCGCCCCTCTCGTTTTCGGGCCCGCCTCGGGCGAGATTCCCCGTATGGCAAGCAAGAAGCGCGGCAGCTCGGCCGCCCCCAAGAACGTCGTCGCCGCGGCCCGCGCGGGCGGCGGCGCGAAGTTCGACGCGAAGAAGTTCTGGGAAGGATTCAAGTCCATCGCCGCGACGCTGGCGATCTTCGTCCTCCTCCGCACCTTCCTCATCGAGGCCTATCGCATTCCCTCGGGCTCGATGATCCCGTCGATGCTCATCGGCGACTGGCTCTTCGTGAACAAGCTGCGCTATGGCCCGCACGTGCCGTTCACGAAGGTGAACCTGCCGGGCTACGCCGAACCGCAGCGCGGCGACATCGTCGTCTTCGTCTCGCCGCTGCAGGTCGACCAGCCCGAGGATCCGACGCCGATCCTCGTCAAGCGGCTCATCGGGATGCCCGGCGACACGATCTACTCGCGCGACGGCGTCGTCCACGTCGACGGCGTGCCGCAGCGCCTCGGCTTCCAGACGGCCGACCGCTCCGGCGCCTCCGGCGGCGAGTGGCATCCGCTCTTCGAGTGGCAGCGGCGCATCGCGCTCGACTCCTCGCGCTTCGGTGCGGCGCCCGCGCGGCCCACCCTCGACGACTGGGGCCCGCTCGTCATCCCCGACGGGTACTATTGGATGATGGGCGACAACCGCTACGAGTCGAAGGACTCGCGCTACTGGGGCATCGTCCCGCGCGAGAACGTGCGCGGCAAGCCGCTGTTCGTGTACTACTCGTGGAACGCCGACGACTCCGACCGGCCATTGCCGTTCCTGACCGACATCCGCTGGTCCCGCATCGGGCACGTCTTCAGATGATCCAACCGCGCCATCTGGCCATCTTTGCCCTCAGCGGCGTCGCCTTCGCCGCCGGCCTGTTCCTCGCGCTGCGCCAGGGCGGCGACAGCGCCGCCGCCGCGCCGCGCAGCGCCGACATCGAGTACCTCACGCCCTTCGGCGCGCCGACGCGACCCTTCTCGCCCGCCGTGCGCGTCGGCGACGTGATCTTCCTCTCCGGACAGATCGGCACCGACGCCAGCGCCAACGGCGGCCTCAAGGTCGGCGGCATCGAGGCCGAGACGCGGCAGACGCTCGAGAACATCAAGCGCACCGTCGAGGCCGTCGGCTCGTCGATGGACAAGGTCGCGAAGTGTACGGTGATGATGGCCGATATGGCCGAGTGGGACCGGATGAACGTCGTCTACCGCGAGTTCTTCCCCGCGGGACGCCTGCCGGCACGCTCGGCCTTTGGCACCTCCGGCCTCGCCCTCGGCGCGCGCGTCGAGA
Organism: Gemmatimonadaceae bacterium; assembly: GCA_035444005.1. Classification (GTDB taxonomy): domain Bacteria; phylum Gemmatimonadota; class Gemmatimonadetes; order Gemmatimonadales; family Gemmatimonadaceae; genus Pseudogemmatithrix. Next base: position 3,013 of record DAOMNV010000105.1, on the reverse strand, counting down.
TCGAATGCATCGCCACCCGCTGAGCTGAGCCGGAGGTCCGCCGATGCCGCTGCTGCGCTCCACCGTGATGATGTCCATCAAGGACCTCGAGGAGCCCGGCTTCTGGCGCAAGCTTTCGCTGTCGCTCGTGGCGATGGCCGTGCTCACGGGCGCGGGCCTGCGCAGCTACCGCGCGCTGGTGCTGACCTTCGGCTGGAGCGATTCGTGGCTGTGGATCGCCGGCACGTTCATCGGCGGCGCGATGTTCCTGTTCCTGATGGCCACGCTGCACCTCGGCAACTTCCCGACCCGCGCCTGGTGGTGGCGCGCGCCGCTGTTCGCGCTGGCCGAGGCGGCGACGGAGATCCTCGTCTCGCTGGCGCTGACGTACCTCGGGCTCGAGGTCGTGGGCTCGATGCAGGCGACGTTCGAGGACTGGCAGGTGACGTCGCTGCGCACGCTGTTCTTCCGCTTCGCGGGCATCTCGCTCTTTGCGCTGGTGCTGGCGCTGGTTTCCACGGTGGTTCGACTGCTCCTGCTGAAGGGGCGAGAGGTGACGCATCAATGAGTCGAGAAGGCAACGGCTTCACCACGGAGACACGGAGACACGGAGCAGGCGGCGGGCTGCGCGGATGGCTGCTGTTGGCGTTGCTCGCTTCCGTCTTCCGTCTGCCGTCCGAGCTGCACGCGCAGCAGCGCCCGTTCGGCACGCTGCGCGAGCAGGCGCAGCTCCAACAGGCTTGGCTATCTGAGCGCCTCACGACCGTGCTTCCCGCGGTGATGCGCCGGCACGGCGTGGATGCCTGGGTGATCCCGATGCGGGAGTACAACCACGACCCGATGTTCTCGTCGCTGGTGGCGCCGGAGACCTTCGCGGCACGGCGGCGGACGATCTACGTGTTCTTCGACCGCTGCGCGGCGAGCGGCCGCACGGATCCCGGCGACGGCTCCTGCGTGGAGCGCATCGCGCTTGGCGGCACCTCGCAGGGCGGGCTTTACGATGCGCGCCGCGCGATGGCCGCCGTGGACGCCGGCGCCGAGGCGAGGCAGGCGGAGTTGGTGGGCGCCGAGCAGTGGAACGCGCTCAAGTCCGTGCTCGAGGAGCGCAACCCGCGGCGCATCGCCATCAACGTGTCGCGCAACTTCGCCTTCTCCGACGGACTCACCGCCGGCGAGCGCGACGGGATGAGCGAGGCCCTCGGCGCCGCCTGGGCCTCGCGCTTCGTCAGCAACGACGCGCTGGCGCTGGATTTCATCGCCACGCGGCTGCCGGCCGAGGCCGAGTTCTATTCGCGGCTGCAGGAACTGGTGTGGACGCTCACGCAGCGGATGTTCTCCGACGAGGCCATCACGCCTGGCGTGACGAAGACCAGCGATCTCGTCTGGTGGTGGCGCCAGCAGGTGAACGACCTCGGCCTGGGGACCTGGTTCCAGCCGAGCATCAGCGTGCAGCGGCGCGGCGTGAGTGCGGCGCAGTTGGGCGAAGACCCCGTGATCCAGCGCGGCGACGTGCTGCACTGCGACGTCGGCATCACGGCGCTGGGCCTCAACACCGACACGCAGCACAACGCCTATGTGCTGCTGCCGGGCGAGACGCAGCCGCCGGCCGGGCTGCAGCAGGCCCTGCGCAACGCGAACCGCCTGCAGGACATCACGATGGAGGAGCTGCGAGCCGGGCGCAGCGGCAACGCGATCCTTGCGGCCGCGTTGGCGCGGATGCGCGCCGAGGGGCTCAACGGCACGCTGTACTCGCACCCGATCGGGATGCACGGGCACGGCGCGGGTGCGCTGATCGGTCGCTGGGACGCGCAGGACGGCACGGGGCCGCAGGGCGAGCCCCTGGTGATCCCGAATATGTGGTACTCGATCGAGCTGCAGGTGACGACGCCGGTGCCCGAGTGGGGTGGTCAGCCGGTGCGGATGGCGCAGGAGGAAGATGCCATCGTCGGCCCTGACGGCCGTACGCGCTGGGCGCTGCGCCGCCAGTCGAACCTTTTCCTCGTGAAGTGAGTTTCTGAGGCGTATGCGCAAAGGCAAGAAGGAACTGATCGTCGTCGGCGACCGCGTCCTCATCCGGGTCGAGGAGGGTGAGGAGCGCTCGAAGGTGGGCCTCTACCTGCCGGCGACGGCGGTGGACAGCCAGGCGGTGCAGGGCGGGCGGATCGTCGCCACGGGCCCGGGCACGCCGCTGCCGGAAGTCACGGACCACCTCGACGAGCCCTGGCGCATCACCGGCCAGAAGGAAACGCGGCACATCCCGATGCAGGCGCAGGTCGGCGACTATGCCCTGTTCTTTCGCAAGGCGGCCGTAGAAATCACGTTCGAGAACGAGCGCTACCTCGTGGTGCCTCAGGCGGCGTTGCTCGCCCTGAGCCGCGAATAGGCCTCACCAGCCCCCTCCGGAGAGACGGTATGATGTACGACGAACGCTTCGTGGCGCCCATGCGCGCCGAGATCACCCAGTACGGCGTCGAGGAGCTCAAGACGGCCGCGGCCGTCGACGAGGCCCTGACCCAGCGGAAGGGCACCCAGCTGCTGATCGTGAACTCGATCTGCGGCTGCGCGGCGCGCAATATGCGCCCGGCGGTCGGGATGGCCCTGCAGCACGCGGTCACGCCGGACCACAAGTTCACGGTCTTCGCCGGCAACGACGCCGACGCCACGCGCCAGGCCCGCGGCTACTTCACGGGCTACGCGCCAAGCTCGCCGAGCATCGGGCTGCTCAAGGACGGCAAGCTGGTGCATATGGTGGAGCGCTGGCAGATCGAGGGGCGGTCGCCGGAGGTGATCGCCGAAGACCTCAAGTCGGCCTTCGACAAACACTGCGCGCCGGCGGCGGTGTAATCCGAACTGCGTCACCACGGAGACACGGAGACACAGAGACTGCAAGGACAGTCAACAGCCTAGGGGGTCCGCGCCGAAGTGTCGGTACGGACCCCCTACTCACTCCTCGGTGTTGCAGCCTCCGTGCCTCAGTGTCTTCTATGTCGATTCGACGGTATGTTCGTGGGACCAGGGTGCGGGGCGAGCCCGG
>DAOMNV010000104.1:2241-4449 GCA_035444005.1 Gemmatimonadaceae bacterium | reverse complement strand
CGGTGAGCTCGGCACGCTGCTGGGCAGCGGCGCCGCAGCCAACATCGGGACGGCGAGTCAGGCGTACACTGCGCGAGCGCTGGGCAACAACCGAGGCCTGCGCCTCACGAATCCAGGGGCGTTCACGACGCTCGGTATTCGCGTCACCACGCCGAACGGTCTCGCGGAGAGCGCGGACTTCGAAGCCGCCGGTGGCACGAACATCAACGGCTCGGTGCTCACGATGTGGGTGTTCCCGCGCAAGACGGCGGGTTCGCCGGCCTCGACCGGCGTGGCCAACACGCGTCCGTCCGTCCTCGTGACCGTCGACCGCTCGCCGGCCCGCACGATCGCGCCGTAATCGCTACACTGCAGGTCAACAGCGGCCGTCAGCCCTCGGGCTGGCGGCCGCTGTCGCATTGCGGGAAGCTGGACATCCTTGCGCCCCGGCGCGGCAGGCGTCACACTAGAGGCAGGGACACACGATGCACCAGGCCGCCCGCCCCCCTCGGCGCCCACGCGGCGCCGCGATTCGCTCCACCCTCGGAGTGCTGGCTGCGGCTACGCTGTTGACCGCCTGGCCGGCGAAAATCGCCGAGGCGCAGGTGCTCCGCGGCACCGTGCGCACGCTGGACACCTCCCTGCCGATCCCCAGCGCCGAGGTCGTGGTCCGCGACAGCATCGGCGTCGAGCTTGCGCGAGTCTATACCAGCGAAAGCGGGACCTTCACCGTTCGGCTGAGGCAGCGCATGGCCTTCAGCGTGCATGCGCGACGCGTGGGCTTCCGGGCGGCCGACACGGAGCTCCTCCGCGTCACGGAGGACACGGTGAACATGGCGTTCCAGCTCGAGGAAGTCGCGGTCGAGACGGACGCCGTGACCGTGACCGGCATGGCCTCGCTGAACACGCAGCGGCTGGCCGAGGCGGAGCGGCGCGGCTGGAACGTGTACCAACCCGAGGTGATCGCACAGCACCGCAGCCGTGCCCGCGACCTCACGGAACTGCTGCGCTCGCTGGGGCCGCGCAACGTCCAGATGCCGCGCTACCCGCGTGACTGCGTGCGCTCGATGCGCACGAACCAGTGCGTCACCTACGTGCTCGACGGCCAGATCATCGGCAGCGAGGCGTACATCCTGCCGGAAGACATCTACTTCCTGGCGGTGCTGACGCCTTCGGAGTCGGCGGTGATGTACGGGAACCGCGCGATCAACGGCGCGATCGTCGTCTACACGCGTATGAATGGCGATCGCTACAACGCGGACGAACTGCCCCCACACCTGCGCCGGGCGGAACGCCGCCCGAACTCTCCGCCGAACTAGGGCGCGGCGTCGGGCAGGACGTAGGTGAGCGGATCCACCGGCTTGCCGTTCACGTGGATCTCGTAGTGCAGGTGCGGCGCCGTCGAGAGGCCGGTGGAACCCACGGCCGCGATAAACTGGTTGCGCGTCACCTGCTGGCCCACGCGCACGGCGACGCGCGAGCAATGCGCGAACTTGGTGCGGATGCCGTTGCCGTGGTCGATCTCGACGACGAGCCCGAAGCCGCCTTCCATGCCTGCACGCACGACCTTGCCCGCCGCCGGCGCGACGATCGGCGTACCCGTGGGCGCCGTGACGTCGATGCCCTCGTGCGGCCGGTTCTCGTGCAGGATCGGATGGAAGCGGCTGCGCGTGAACTGGCTGGAGAGCCACCCGGCCGTCGGCAGGATGCTCGGCATATTGGCGAAGCGCCGGTAGTTGGCCTCGAGCGAATCCGACACGTCACGGAAGCCGCTGGCGAGGCTCGAGGCGCGGGAGATCAGCCCCTCGACGTCGGGGCGCGCGCTCCAGCCCAGGCGCCCGGCGAACGGACGCCGCCGCGCCACCGACGCGATGTCGGTGATGGAGGCCGTTGCCGGCCCGACGATGCGCGCCGCGCCGTCGTCGTTGGCGGCCACCAGTTCAGGCCCGCCGGCACGCTTCGGCTCGACCGGCAGGCCCGCGAGCATGCGCATCTGCTCCTCACGCACGGCGATCTGGCGCAGCGTGTCGTCGAGCTCGGCGAAGCGCTTCTCGACGAGGGCGATCTCCTGCTGGAGCGCGCGGTTCTCCGCGGCGACGAGGCGCGCGCCGGGGGTGCCCCAGGGGGAGAAGAGGACGAAGACCGCCGAGGCGACGGCAGGGTCAGCGCCGACACGGTCGAGAAGAAGCGGGATGAGGATGCCGGCAACCGCGGCGACGAACATGTTGA
>DAOMNV010000104.1:0-2231 GCA_035444005.1 Gemmatimonadaceae bacterium | reverse complement strand
AGGCGACCAACAGCACCGACAGTGCCGCCGCCCACTTGAGCGCACGGAACGTCCACGCCGGCACCTCAAGCGTGCGGGCGGCTTCGTTGCGCGGGGGGACGAGGACGACGGTCCAGCGGCGTTTCGACGACATCGTGGGAAATCTAGGGGGCTTCCGCCCAGCCATCCACCCGAAGATACGCCGATTTTTCTACGGGGCCTTCGGGGGTTCCGGCCGCGGAAACAGACCCTCGCCCTTTGCGACGTGCCAGCCGCTGCAGTCGAGGTGGTCGGCCTGCTCGAACGTGGTCTCGTGGACGCTCCCAGGGCCTCCAAGCGCTTCCCAGAGGGCCTGGGCCTTGATCGGCATCACCGGGGCGAGGTACACGGCCTGGCGGGCGAGCTGGCGCATGAGCGCGGCCAGCACGCGCTCCAGCTCCGGCCGCTGCGCGGGGTCCTTGGCCAGCACCCAGGGCTTGGCTTCCTGGATGGCGAGATTGGCGCGGGTGACGGTGCGGAACACGGCGTCGAGTGCTTCGTGCACGAGGTAGCCGCGCGAGCCGTCGACCGCGGCACGGGCCGCGGCGAGGTCGGCACGATCGGCGAGGTCGGTGGCGCCGAAGGCCCCGGCGGGCACGAGGCCATCGCAGTACTTCTCGACCATGGCGATCGTACGGCTCGCAAGGTTGCCGAGCCCGTTGGCGAGCTCGGCCGTGTAGACGGCTTCGACGCGTTCCCAGCGGAACGAGCCGTCGCCGTCGAAGGGGATGTCCCGCAGCAGGTAGTAGCGGAAGGCGTCCGGGCCGAAGCGATCGGCGGCCTCTCGCAGCTCGAGCTTCACGCCGGCGCTCTTTGAGAAGCGTTCGCCGCCGAGCGAGATGAAGCCGTGGGCCCAGACGCGCTCGGGCAGCGGCAGTCCGGCGGCCATGAGCATGGCCGGCCAAATCACGGTATGGAACCGCGTGATGTCCTTGCCGACGACGTGCACGCTAGCCGGCCAACTGGCCTTCGAACCCGGGAAGAACTGCGCGGTCCAGTAATTGGGCAGCGCGTCGAACCACACGTAGGTGGTCTGCGTCTCGCCGTCGCTGAGCGGGCGCGGGAAGGGCACGCCCCAGTCGAAGCGCGCGCGGCTGGCGGAGACGTCCTCGAGCCCTTCGTCGAGCAGGGCGAGGATCTCATTGCGGCGCGAGGCGGGCTGGAGGAACTCGGGATGCGCGGCGAAGTGCGCCTTGAGGGCCGGTGCGTACTTGGTGAGGCGGAAGAACCAGTTGCGCTCGGTGACTTCCTCGAGCGAGCGCGTGGGATGCAGCGCGCACTTGCCGTCGACGATGTCGGCGGGCTGCTTGAAGCTCTCGCAGCCGACGCAGTACATGCCGGTGTAGCTTCGCTCGTAGAAGTCGTCGGGGCTGTGGGCGAAGATGCGTTCGAGCAGGTCCTTCACCGCGGCGTGGTGCTCGGCGGCGGAGGTGCGCATGAACTGGTCGTGCGCGATGCCGAGGTGCTCCCACATGGCGACGAACTTCGCGGCGATCTCGTCGACGAAGGCCTTGGGCGCCAGGCCGGCCTTCTCGGCGGTCTGCGCGACCTTCTGCCCGTGCTCGTCCATGCCGATGAGGAACCAGACGTCGTGGCCCATCTGGCGATGGAAGCGGCAGATCGCGTCGGCGCCGATCTTCTCCAGGGCGTGGCCGAGGTGCGGCTCGCCGTTGGCGTAATCGATCGCGCAGGTGAGGTAGAAGCGGGCCACGTCAGTTCGTCGGGTTCTGGGGGGCGTTGGGCGCGCCGCCGGGGCCGCGTCCGCGTCGGCCGCCACGGCGACCGCGTCGGCGACGGCGCTTGGGCTCGGCGGCGGCGGCTGTTTCCGGCGCTTCGCTGCCGACGGAGGCATCGCCGTCGTCGTCCGAGTCTTCGGCGTCTTGCGCCGCGTCGTCGTCGGACGTCGGCGCCTTCCGCTGCATCAGGGGCCGAGTCTCGGTCGCGTCGTCCGTGTCGTCCGCGTCGTCGCCCTTGGCCCGCTGCAGCGCGAGGAGCGAGCCGCCGGCTGCGGCATCGTCGTCGGAGGGCACGACACCGGGCGCGGTCTCCTTGCGGAGCTGGGCGAGCGGGATCGTGCGCATCTCGCCCTCGGCGGTGCGCAGCGTGACCTGGTCGCGGAAGATGTCGTTGCTCACGACCTTCTCCTCGCCGACCGCGGTGACGATGACCTTGCCTTCCTTCGGGAACCGCCGGCGTGCGGCGACATAGAACTC
>DAOMNV010000103.1:0-4538 GCA_035444005.1 Gemmatimonadaceae bacterium | reverse complement strand
CGGCGCGCAGCGGCTGGCCGTCGTGCCAGCGGGCGTCGGGGTCGAGGTCGAAGCTGATGGCGAGCGAATCGTCGCTCCAGCTCCAGCGCGTGGCGAGGCGCGGCTGGAAGTCCGCATCGCCGACGGTGTTGAGCGACGGGCCGATCTCGACGAGGCGATCGAACAGCAGCTCCGAGGCGAGACGTCCCTGCGAGGTGCGCACCAGCGGCGGCAGCAGCGCATCGGCATCGGCCGCCGCGGCGACGACGACGGTGCCGCCGAGCGGAGCGCGGGAGCTGGCGTCGCCGCAGGCGGCGAGCGCGAGGAACAGGGCAGGGACGAGACGGCGCACGGGCGTGAGGTCAGGGGGAGTGCGACGTCCGAAAGGTTACCGGACTAGCGGCGAAACGTCCACCGCGGATCGCGATACGTGAGCAGGTGCCGGGCGACATCGGCCTCGATCTCGCTGCGGTCGAGGGCCTCGACGATGCGGGGAGGGCGCGTGTCCGTGGCGACGGCGGCATGCAGCGCCGCCTGCAGGGCATCGCTCACCTCACTGTAGGTGACGTCGCGCCCGAGCGTGGCGTTGAGCGTGGCCGCGGGAGGCGGCGGCGCGCCGCCGCGCAGCGCGGCGACCAGCGGCTGGTCGTCGGCGAGGAGGATCGAGCCATGCTGCAGGTAGGCGTGCTCGTCGCGGCGCTGGGCGGAGCCGACGAGCTTGCGGCCGTCGACGACGAGTTCGCCGACGTTGGGCTCGGCGAAGCAGGCCGCGCCGTCGGGCGCGAGCGGGCGTCCGCGGCGCTCGGCTTCGCTGGCCGGGACGCCGAGGCGGCGCAGGGCGTCGAGCAGGATCGCGTTGATGGCGGCATAGCTCGCCCGCAGCGAGGACTCGTGGGCGGGCGCCGTCACGCTGTAGGTGACTTCGCGGTGGTGCAGCAGGGCGCGCCCGCCGGTGGGGCGACGCACGACGTCGATGCCACGCGCCTGCACGACCGCGGGATCCAAACGTGCCTTCTCGTGCATCCCCAGCGAGAGCGTGGGCCGCGCCCAGCCGTAGATGCGGAAGACGGCATCGTCGCTTCGCGCGGCGCGGTCGAGCAGCGCGTGGTCGACCGCCATATTTTCCGCGCCATCGCCGGCGGGGTCGACCAGCAGGCGCCAGCGCGCGGGCAGCGCCACGGTCAGCGGACGATCATGTAGTAGATGACGTACAGCCAGCTGAAGATGCCGTGGATGATGGCCCAGAGCACGGACTTGTTCACGGACCAGCTGATGGCGATGGCCAGGGCGGAGCCGAAGCTGATGCCGGACTTGGCGACTTCAATTCGCGTGGAAGCCATGGGGACGGATGACGGAAGACGGAAGCGAAAAGCCGGGTTGGGTCCAATGTACGCACAAACCGGCGGGCTCGACTAAATTTCCCGTCTCGCCCCGACCTCCAGCCGGCGGCGATCGTCCTGCAGGATCCCTTCCCGGTGACCCAGGGCCCACGGCCCTCTGAGGAGTCCCCCCAGTGTCCGCTTCTCCCGCGCCCGACACGTTCGTCCGCCGCCACATCGGTCCCTCCGAGACCGACCAGGCCGCGATGCTCAAGGAACTCGGCTACAGCTCGCTCGACGCCTTCATCGATGCGACCGTGCCCGACAACATCCGCCTGCGCCGCCCGTTGGCGCTGCCGCCGGCGCAGTCCGAGCAGGAGGCGCTGGCCGCCTTCCGCGCCGAGATGAACGCCAACGACGTGCGTCGCTCGTTCATCGGGATGGGCTACTACGACACGCACGTGCCGGCGGTGATCCAGCGCAACATCCTCGAGAACCCGGGGTGGTACACGGCGTACACGCCGTACCAGGCGGAGATCGCGCAGGGGCGTCTCGAGGCGCTGCTGGCCTACCAGACGGTGGTGAGCGACCTGACCGGCCTGCCGATCGCCAACGCCTCGCTGCTCGACGAGGGCACGGCGGCGGCCGAGGCGATGACGATGGTGCACGGGATCGTCGGCAAGGACGACCGCGACACCTTCCTCGTGGCCAAGGACTGCCATCCGCAGACGATCGAGGTGGTGACGGCCCGCGCCGAGGCGCGTGGCGTGACGGTGAAGGTGATGGACGTCGCGAAGATGAAGCCGAACAAGAAGGTCGCCGGTGTGCTGCTGCAGTATCCGACGACGACTGGCCAGGTGGAGGACTACCGCGAGCTCGCCGAGCGGGTGCACGCCGCGGGCGGGCTGGTGATCGTCGCGACGGACCTGCTGGCGCTGACGTTGCTGGCGCCGCCGGGCGAGTGGGGCGCGGACGTGGCCGTCGGCAACTCGCAGCGCTTCGGCGTGCCGTACGGTTTCGGCGGCCCGCACGCGGGCTTCTTCGCCACCAAGGACGACTACAAGCGGATGATTCCCGGGCGCATCATCGGCGTCTCGCGCGACGCGACGGGCAAGGCCGCGCTGCGGATGGCGCTGCAGACGCGCGAGCAGCACATCCGGCGCGAGAAGGCGACGTCGAACGTCTGCACGGCGCAGGTACTGCTGGCGGTGATGGCGGCGATGTACGCGGTGTGGCACGGCCCCGAGGGCCTGACGCGCATCGCGACGCGCGTGCATCACCGCGCGGAGCTCTTCGCGGCGGGCCTGCGCAAGCTCGGCATCGAGCCCGAGGCGGGCATCGTGTTCGATACCGTCACGGTGCCGGTGGGCGGCAACCTCCGGAAGATCGTGAAGGCGGCCGGCAAGCTCGGCATCAACCTGCGCGTCGTCGACAAGAAGCGCCTTGGCGTGTCGATGGGCGAGAACACGACGGTGGCCGACGTGAGCGACCTGCTCACCTCGTTCAACCTCGGCCAGCCGCACGGCCTCGATCTCGAAGCCCTCGCGAAGTCGGTGGACGCCCGCTACGACGAGCGCGTGCGTCGCACGAGCGAGTTCCTCACGCATCCGATGTTCTCCGCGTACCACTCGGAGACGGAGATGCTGCGCTTCATGCGCAAGCTCGAGTCGCGCGACCTGTCGCTGACGCACTCGATGATCCCGCTGGGAAGCTGCACGATGAAGCTGAACGCCAGCGCCGAGATGTATCCGATCACGTGGCGTGAGGTGGGCGGCATCCACCCGTTCGCGCCGGCCGAGCAGGCGATGGGCTACCACTCGATGTTCACGCGGTTGGAGAGGGCGCTGGCCGAGATCACGGGCTTTGCGGCGGTGTCGCTGCAGCCCAACGCCGGTTCGCAGGGTGAGTACGCCGGGCTGCTGACGATCCGCGCGTACCATCGCGCGCGCGGGCAGGGTCACCGCACGGTGTGCCTCATCCCGCAGTCGGCGCACGGCACGAACCCGGCGTCGGCGGTGATGGCCGGCATGCAGGTGGTGGTCTGCGCGACGGACGCCAACGGCAACATCGACGTGGCCGACCTGCGGGCGAAGGCCGAGCAGCACTCGGCGAACCTCGCCGCGCTGATGGTGACGTATCCGAGCACGCACGGCGTGTTCGAGGAGAGCATCAAGGACATCTGCGCGATCATCCACGAGCACGGCGGCCAGGTGTACCTGGACGGCGCGAACATGAACGCGATGGTCGGCCTGAGCCGTCCGGGCGACATCGGCGCGGACGTCTGCCACCTGAACCTGCACAAGACCTTCTGCATCCCGCACGGTGGCGGCGGCCCGGGCATGGGCCCGATCGGCGTGGTGGCGCACCTCGCGCCGTACCTGCCGGGCCACTCGGTGGTGGGCCTCGAGCCGAAGGAGACGCGCATCGGGGCGGTGAGCTCGGCGCCGTGGGGTTCGGCGAGCATCCTGCCGATCTCGATGATGTACATCGACATGATGGGCGGCGAGGGGCTCACGGAGGCGACGAAGGTGGCGATCCTCAACGCCAACTACATCGCCGCGAAGCTGAAGGGGCACTATGAGGTGCTGTACCGCGGCAAGAACGGCCATGTGGCGCATGAGTGCATCCTCGACACGCGTCCGCTGAAGGCGGCGGCGGGCATCGAGGTGGAGGACATCGCGAAGCGCCTGATGGACTACGGCTTCCACGCGCCGACGGTGAGCTTCCCGGTGGCGGGCACGCTGATGGTGGAGCCGACGGAGAGCGAGTCGAAGGCCGAGCTGGACCGCTTCATCGAGGCGCTGATCTCGATCCGCGAGGAGATCCGCGACGTCGAGCGCGGCGTGCTCTCGCGCGAGGACAACCCGCTGGTGCACGCGCCGCACACGCAGGACGTGGTGGTGAGCGATGCGTGGGCGCGCGGCTACTCGCGCGAGCGGGCGGCGTATCCGCTGCCGTGGGTGCGCGAGCGGAAGTTCTGGCCGGCGGTGAGCCGCGTGGAGTCGGCGTACGGCGACCGTAACTTGGTCTGCTCGTGCCCGCCGATCGAGGAGTACGCGCAGGCTTAACTGCGGGTCACCACGGAGACACAGAGGCACGGAGACTGCCACTGCGAGAATGCTGAAGGGGGCCCGGACCGAAGATTCGGTACGGGCCCCCTTCAGTCGCTCTGCCGTTCTCCGTGACTCCGTGCCTTCTATGTCGATTCGACGGTATGTTCGTGGGACCAGGGTGCGGGGC
>DAOMNV010000102.1:0-4887 GCA_035444005.1 Gemmatimonadaceae bacterium | reverse complement strand
GCGGGCCGGTGGCCGACGACGACGTGGTGATGGACGACGACCACACGGAGGCGGCCGCCGCGTGAGCGAATTCACGCTGAGGCCTGGCACCGCCGCCGATGCGGCGGCGGTGCTGGCCCTCAACAACGCGAGCGTGCCGCACGTGAACGCGCTCACGGCGGACACGCTGGCGCAGATCGTCGCGATGAGCGCGCACTACACGGTTGCCGAGGATGCGGATGGCATACTCGGCTTCGTCCTTTGCATCCCGTCGGGGCGCGCGTACTGGAGCGAGAACTACGCGTGGTTCGCCGAGCGCTACGCGGACTTCCTCTACCTCGATCGCGTTGCCGTCCAGCCGCGCGCGCATCGGCGGGGCGTGGGTCGCGCCCTCTACGACGACCTGCACGCGCGTGCAGCGGACCGTTGGCCCTGCATCGCGCTCGAGGTGAACCTGCGCCCGCCGAATGCCGTCTCGGATGCCTTTCACGTGGCGATGGGTTACGAGGCAGTCGGCGTGCGCACGTATGACGACGACACGAAGGCGGTGCGGATGTACCGCCGTGCCCTGAAACCGCAGTCGCGCCGCCCGGCGTAGGACGACTGATGACAGACCCAGGTCCGCAGGATCTCAAGGCATCGCCGCGCGGTGCGCAAGGCGGCTTCGCGCAGGAGGCGGCGATCGTCGCGTCGGCACGCGCATCGGCACGTGCATCGGCGAGTGTCGACGCTGCGACTGGAGGGTCCACGCGCAATGCGATGGCGGACCTCGATGCCGCGCGTCGCGTGGTGCTGTGGGCCAGCGCCGGTGCACTGGTCGTGAGCATCGGGCTCGAGTGGGCGGGATGGCAGGTCCTGCTGCGACACTCGCCGGACTTCGCGGCGACGGGGCGCACGCTGATGGGAATCCCGGTCTCGCAGTGGGCCTTCGGAGCCCTGCGGAACGCGGCTGGCGCAATCGGCGTCGGACTCGGGGCGGCGGCATTCTCGATGCTGTGGCCGCGGGCCTGGAAGCATCCGTGGCGATCGATGTCGAGCGCGTTCGCCGTGGGCGCCGCTGCCACGCTGGTACTTCTCGGCGTGCTCACCGCCTGGGCTCCCTGACGGCCGCGGGTTTGGCGGGGTAGAATCGACTATGCGATCTCGCGCCGTCGCTGTCTTGCGTCTACTGCGGGGAAGGATTGCGCTGGCCGTGCTGGCCGTCGCGGCTCCTCTGGCAGCGCAGGATGTGGAGCCTGCGCCCGCCGCGCCGGATTCCACGCTCACGGCGAGCCCCCGCGATACGGCGTTTCGCCACTGGCGCGACGAGGTGCGTGAGCACGGGCGCTTCGGGTCGTCGTTCCTGCTCTTCGGCCAGCGGTACCAGGTGCTCGTCGTGACGCCGATGGCGCTCGACGTGCTCGCACCGGACAGCTTGGTGGTGCGCCAAGCGCGGGGCTGCCAGGCGGCACTCGGATATCCGGATGCGATCGTCGACTCGGCGGCTGCGATGCGTCCGTGGACGGCGTTCGATTCGGCGACCGCCGCACGCCCGACGGTGGCGTTCACGATCCTGCCGGCCGATCCGGTGCGGATGGACTGCGCGCGCGGCCAGATGGCGCGCTTCGCGGCGATCACGCGCGGCGCGGTGTTTGGCGTGCCGCCGAGCTACAACCCCGTCTACGACGCGAAGGCCGCCGAGCTGCGGCGAGATGGAGAACTGATTCCCGCCGTGATGACGGGCAGTGCGCCCGTGCGCAAGCACGCGGTCAACGCGGTCGTCGAGGACGAGACGCGGCAGGTGCGCCTGTACGTTCCGGTGGATGCGTTCGCCCCGTATGATGACGGCCGCACGGCGGATCTTTCGTTGCTCGTGTGGAGCCCCGGTGACGAAGCGCCGGACATCCTGCGCGTTCCGCCCGAACTCGCTCGCGCGGTGTGGGCGCAATTCCAGCCGTGGCGCGCGCGCCAGCTTGGGCACGACGGCACGAAGCCGCTGGATTCGCTGCGGCTCGAGTTCGCCGAGCCTCGGGACACGGTGCTGCGGCGTGCGCACGCACAGTACCGTGCCGGCGACTGGGGACTCGCGACGTCCACCGTGCTGGGGCGCCTCGCGCGGCTGCCGCTGCCGCGGCAGCGCGAGGTGCGCGACGGGATGGTACTTGGCGCGGCGACCTTCGTGGCCTACGGCTACGACGAAGACGCGACGGCGCTGCTCACGGACGTGCTCGAGTTCTATCCCTGCCTGACGATGGCGGCCAGCGCGCCGGAGGAGATGAACCGGATCATCGCGCGCGCGCGTCCCGCGGCGCGGTGCACGACGGTGTCGTTGCCGCTGCTGGCCGTGGCCGGCGTCGTGCCAGGCGGCGGGCAGTTGCTCACCCCGGGCCGCCGCGCCTACGGGCAGACGTTGCTGCTCTCGACGCTCGGTGCCTTCGCCGCGGCACAGGCCCTGCACGCGTACTCGCGCAGCGCCTACGACGACTACCTCAACAACACGGGCTCGACGAGCACGCCGGCGGCCGCCGACTTCCGTCGCGCGGAACTCTCGCGCAACGTCGGCAATGCCGTGACGATCGGCGCCATCTCGCTCTGGACGTACGCGGCGGTGGAGGGCGTGGTGAAGGAATGGCTGCACAAGCGGCGCGTGGCCGAGGTGCAGGACTTCGGTGCACCGCGCGGCCTTCGCGTGGCGGCACGGGCCGTGCCCAACGGTATCGGACTCAGCGTGGGGTTCCGATGATGCGACGTCTTGCCCTCGCCTTCGCGCTGGCGGCACTCGGCTGCAGCCTGGAGCCGCCCTTCGATCGCAGCAATCCCTTCGATCCCGGGTCGCCGTACGAGATGCGGCTCGTGGGCGTGCCCGACACGCTGGATGCGCGCGGGGCGCGGTTCACGGCGGTCATCGAGCGCGATCCGCCGTTGAACATTGACGATCTCAGCATCCGTTGGGAGGCGATCGACCCGCGTTTCGGCAGCGTGCCGCCGGCACCGCCGCCGCCGAGCACCCTGGTGATCCCGCTTGCCGACGGCGAGTTCGTGCTGAGCGCGAATCTCAGCGCGGAGTTCGTCACCACGTCCATCGGCGCGCGCTTCAACAGTGCGATCGTCGTCGGGCGCAACATCGTGGTGGGGCAACGCGCCCGCACGCTGACGCTCTCCTGTGCCAGCGGTGCCTGCGACGCCACGCCGCTGGGCATCGGCGCGAACGCATCCATCGCCAGCAGTGCGACCGACGCCAACGGCCACACGCTGAGCGGCCTGCAGCACGCGATGGCCCGCGCGACGGTGATTTCGCGCAATCCGGGCGTGATCGCGCCGAACGTCACGCCGAATGCGGCGGGATCCTACGGCGTGACGGCCGTCGGTGCCGGCAGCACGTGGGTCGTGATCACGGTGGACTTCGCCACGGACTCCGTGCGCTTCGTCGTCGATCCGTAGTCGCTCGGCAGCGGCTCAGCGCTTGAGCCAGATGAC
This sequence comes from Gemmatimonadaceae bacterium, assembly GCA_035444005.1. Taxonomy (GTDB): domain Bacteria; phylum Gemmatimonadota; class Gemmatimonadetes; order Gemmatimonadales; family Gemmatimonadaceae; genus Pseudogemmatithrix. The sequence continues at coordinate 1,452 of DAOMNV010000102.1, read as the reverse complement.
GATGCCGGCCGGATCCGGCGGGCAAGCACAGCCACTGCTGGGCGGGAATCGCTGACACATCGTGCGCGAGTTCTCGTGGCCCCGCTCATAGAGCTCGACCATCTCCACCTCGTTGGCGCGGAAGTGGTTGAGCCATCCACCGGTCGCTCCCGTCGAGAACTCCGCGGGGGCGCTGCTCGCGCTGCCGCGTGGGTTGATCGACGTCGGATTGCCGCTGCTCGCCTGCGCGCTGATGAAGCCAGAGCCCGCGGTCTGCGCCGTGAGCGCCTCGAAGCCGTTGATGAGCACGCAGGCCTGCGGCACGTTGCGCATCATATTGCCCGCGGCGCTGCCGTTCAGCGCAACGCCGAGCGGTGCGGTGTCCCAGCGCTCGAGTTCCTCGCGGCCGATGACCATCGAGAACGCCCCGCGAAACCCGATGCGCTGGTTCGTCTCGAGCGCGACCTGAGCCGCCATCTCGGCGGTGAAGCGATCGCCCGGCGTGATGGGCCGCAGCTTGATGGTGATGTCGCGGTCGATCTGCGGGATCATCCGCAGCGCGTACTGCGACACGCGGTACCCGGGTGCGCGGAACTGCATTATGTACGAGCCGGGCGCGAGATCGGTCAGCAGGAAGCGTCCTGCATCGCTGGTCGTGATTTTCCGGTTCAAGCCGAGGATGTCGACGGTGACGTCGGGAATCGGAACGTTGGCCTCGTTGATGACCGTTCCGGCGACCTGATTGAGGATGGCGGCCCGCACGACGACGGCGGTCAGTTCCTCGGCCAGCGGCACGAGCGAGATGCCGAGGTTGAGCGTCTGGCCCGCGGGGACCTCGAGGGTCGCGACGGCAGGGCGGTAGCCGAGGTGGCGGAAGACGACGGTGACGTTGCGCGCCTGCAGTCCGCCTAGCACGAAGCGGCCGGTGGAGTCGGTGCTTGTCTGCGTGGCGAGGGCCTCGATGCTGACGCGGGCCCCGGCGATCGGGCGGCCGTTCTCGTCGCGCACGATGCCGGCGATGGCGCCGGGCACGGCATCCGTCGATGGACGATCCTGTGCGGCCGCCGCGGTCGCGAGCGACGTCGATACCGCGAGACCGGCGATGACCAACAGCGAACGGAAATCCAGCGGAACAGGCGTCACGGGGGCCTCCGGGCATAGACGATACCCCGTGGGGCACGAAAAGTCACGAGACCGTTGCCTACTGGCGGCGGCGCGGCCGCTAGAATTCCCGTGTGCACCGCCGCGACACCTTGGACCTTGTCCTGCTTGGCGCCCTGTGGGGCGCCGCGTTCCTGTTCATCCGCATCGCGGTGCCGGAGTTCGGGCCGATCGCGCTGGTCGAGGTGCGGGTGGCGATCGCCGCGGCCTTGTTGCTCGTGTGGGTGGCGGCGCGCGGAGAGCTCGGGACGTTCCGGGGGCGCTGGCGCAGTCTGATCGTGATCGGCGCGCTCATCACGGCGGTGCCGTTCG
>DAOMNV010000101.1:0-5234 GCA_035444005.1 Gemmatimonadaceae bacterium | reverse complement strand
ACCGTCGCCTCGGCGCCGTCGCGCTCGGGCCCGGCCGCGATGTAGAACGCCTGCTCGGTGCGCTCGCCCGCCCCGAGCGTCAGCGTGCGCGTGATCGCGTAGGTCGGCGCCGCACCCTCACCCAGCGCGACGCGCGCGTCACCGTCGGCGGCCAGCGCCAGCGCGGCGATGCCCGGCACCGCCACGCCGTCGAGGATCACCACGCCGGCCGCCGCCTCGCGCACGCGGTGCGCGTCCTCGGCGGGCCGCGGCGTGCGCACGCGCAACTGCCGATGCCCGAGCTGCCCCTCGAGCCCGACTTCCAACTGTACCGGTCGCTTGCCGCGGTTCTCGAAGGCCAGCGTGTACACCGCACCGGCGATGTCGGCGTCCTGGCCGAAGGGCGCGAACACCGTCCCGCGCACGACGAGATCGCCGGCGATGCTCGTGAACGTCGGCAGCCAGTGCAGCGCCCGTTCCCAGGCGATGCCCGCACGCGCGAGCTCCACCGCGGCCCCGTCCACGCGGATGACCGGCCGCGCCAGCGCCGGCCCCGTGCCGTCCACGAAGCCCTCCGCCCCCGCAAACTCCACCGCCGAGCGTGCCCCGCGATGCAGCAGCCCCACGGCGTGGATCGCGCCGTCGTGCGGATGGATGCACGGCAGCGAGAGCCAATGATTGCCGGTCACCTGCCACTGGACGGCTGGGAGCGGAGCGAGCGTGGAGTCGGGCGTCGAAGCTGGTGTCATATCGGGTTCTGGGGACTGCGGGGTAAATTACCCGGTCTCTCCACTATGCGCCCACTTTCCCGAGTCCCCTTGCCCTTCGCGCGCCTCGCGAACCGCCGCGCTCGCCTCTCCACGGCGGCGCGCGTGATCCTCGGCATCGCCGCATTCGGCATCTCCGCGGCGACGCCGCTCGCCGCACAGCGCGTGCTCGGCCCCTCGCCCGACGCCACCACGCTGCGCCGCGGTACGTTGCGGACCTCGCTCGAATCCGAAAGCATCCTGCTGCGCGGACGCTGGGCCGACGGTGAGTCGCAACCACTCGGCGCCGGACTCGGCGGACCGCTCACGTTCCGGCGCGTGCCGGGCCTGATCTCGTTGCAGGGCGACCTCATCGCACTCGACCTCGCCGTCGAGAACCCGTCGCTCGGCGACGCACAGCTCGACCTGCGGCAACGCCTCGCCGTCACTCGGCTCGGATTCGAGTACGGCCTCAGCGACCGCATCACGCTGCGCGCGCGGGCGCCCTTCGTGCGCGCGCGCGCCGAGGCGTCGTTGGGCCTCGATGCATCAAGCGCCAGCGCCGGCCTGAGCCCCGGGCTCTTCGGCACCGGTGTCTTCGCGGCGAACCGCACGATCGTCGATGCCTACGATGCCGCCGCCAGCGCGCTGACGGCCCGCCGCGACGACTGCGTCAACAACGCGGGCGCGCATCCCGAGTGCGCGACGATCCTCGCCGAGGCCGTGCAGGTCGACGCCGCGATCGCCCGCGCCAGCCAGCTCGCCGGTGCGCTCGCGAGCATCTACGGCGCCGACGGCATCGGCCCGGGCCGTCGCTACGTTCCGCTGGCGGGTTCGGCGCTCGAGTCGGCCATCGGTGGCGTCGCCACCGCGCTGCGCAGCGACTACACGCGCTGGGGCGCACCGATCGCCGTCAGCGGCACGGGACTGCCACTCGGCGCGCAGGCGCCGATTCCCGCGGACGAGCTCGCGGGCTTCTACACCGACCCCGCCCCGTTGGGCTTCGAGACGGAACCCCTGCGCCGCTCCGCTCGCCAGGACCTCGGTGACGTCGATCTCGGCGTCACGGTGAAGCTCTTCGATGCATTCGACGGTGACTCCGCGCGACTGGCCGCCGATCGATTCGGCCTGCGCCAGAGCGTGGCGCTCACGTACCGGCTCGGTGGCGGCAACTTCGACCTGCCGGACAACATCATCGACCTCGGCACGGGCAGCGGGCACGACGCCATCGCGCTGCACTCGCTCACCGACATCATCGTCAACGTGCGCTTCTGGGCGACCGTCTCGCTCGGCTGGGCGCGCGGCGCCGAGCACGAGCGCACGCTGCGGCTACCGGTGAGCCGCGGCGACGAGCTGGTCAATCCGTTCCGCTCCACGCGCGTCGCCATCACGCCGGCCGATATGTACGAAGTCCGCATCGCGCCGCGCTGGCAGTTCAACGACTACCTCGGCGTGGGCGGCGAGTGGCGCTTCCGCAGCCGCGGTGAGGATGGCGTGCGTGCCATCGATCCCGCCGCGATGATCATCATCCCCGGCGCGACGATCAACTACGGCGACGGCGGCATCCAGACGCCCAGCGACGCCAACGAGCATCGTTGGGCCTGGACCTTCAGCTATTCGACGGTGGGATCCGCGTCGCGCGGCATCGCGCGCCTGCCGCTGGAGTTGCTCTACACGCACGAACAGTCGATCGGCTCCAGCCGCGGCATCGTCCCGCGCCGCTGGGAAGACCGCGTGCAGCTCCGCGTCTACACGCGCCTCTTCGGCCGCTGAGCCGCCGGCTCGCGGCGCCCACCGCCGTCGCCGCGGCGATCGCCAACAGCTCGCGCGCGTGTTCGCGGCTGGTCACGCTCTCGGCGTCGCCGCCGAGCATCCGTGCGATCTCGTCCACGCGCGCGGCCTCGACCACCACGCCCACGTCGGACGTCGTCACGCCGCCCTTGGCGGCCTTCTGCACGACGATGTGGTGGTGCGCCCGCGCGGCGATCTGCGGCAAGTGCGTGATGGCGAACACCTGATGGTGCGCGGCGACGTCGCGCATCGCGTCGCCCACCATCAGGCCCGTGCGCCCGCCGATGCCGGCGTCCACTTCGTCGAAGATCAGCGTCGGCACGTTGTCGAGCCGCGCGAGGATGGTCTTGAGCGCGAGCATCACGCGGGCGAGTTCGCCGCCTGAGGCCACGCGGGCCAGCGCGCGCGCCTCGTGGCCGAGGTTGAGCGCGACGCGGAACTCCACGTCTTCCGCGCCGGAGGCGGCGATCGTCTCGCGCGGCGCGAGGTGCACGAGGAAGCGCCCGTCGGGCATCCCGAGGTCCGGCAGCCGCGCTTCGACGGCCTTCGCCATCGCCGTCGCCGCCTTCAGGCGCTTGTTGCTGAGCGCCTGCGCGGCGCGCGCGAGCGCGGCCTCGGTGTCCTGCACGCGCTGCTCGAGCCCGCGCATATCGAGCGTCGCCGTATCGAGCAGGTCGAGCTCGGCCCGCGCCTCGCGGCCGGTGCGGACCACCGCCTCGAGGCTGCCGCCGTACTTCTTCATCAGGCGGAACAGCAGGTCGCGGCGCGACTCCACCTCATTGAGCCGCGCCGGATCGTGCTCCACGGTCTCGGCGTAGGCCTGCGACTCGCGCGCGAGCTCCTCCAGCGCGTACCAGGCATTGTCGTAGAGCTCCTGCAGCCGCGCCGTGCCGGGATCGATCTTCTGCAATGCGGCCAGCGGCTTCTGCAGGTGCCCCAGCGCGCGCATCGTCTCGGCGTCGCTCTCCAGCGTGGCCGTGAGCTCTCCGACCAACTGCTGCAGCTCCTCGGCGTGCGTGAGTCGCCGCGCTTCGTCGTCGAGGCGTTCCTGCTCGCCGTCCTGCAGCTGCGCCTCGCCGATCTCCTTGGCCACGTGCGAGAGCCAGTCGGCGCGCTTGCTGGCCTCGTCGCGACGCTGCTCGAGCGAAGCCACCGCCTGCCGCGCCGCCTCCGCCTCGCGCCAGGCCTCCGCCACCGTCTGCACCTCGCGCTCGGCCTCACCGAAGGCATCGAGGATGTGCCGCTGCGCCTCGGCCTCGAGCAGCGCCTGCGCCTCGTGCTGCCCGTGCACGTTCACCAAGCTGCGGCCGATCTCGGCGAGCACGCCGGCCGTGACCGGCGAACCGTTGACCCAGGCCCGCGCGCGTCCCGCGCCGGCCGAGACCTCGCGCTTGAGCACGAGCAGGCCGTCCTCGCATTCGATGCCGCGCTCGTCGAGCGCGCTGAGCAGGTCGCGGCGGTCGTGCAGATCGAAGACACCCTCGACGGTCGCCTTGTCGGCGCCGGTGCGCACGAGGTCGCTCGAGGCGCGCTCGCCGATCAGCAGGCCCAGCGCGCCGACGATGATGCTCTTGCCCGCGCCCGTCTCGCCCGTCAGCACGTTGAACCCCGGCGCCAGCGGCAGCGTCACGGCGTCGATGATCGCGAGGTTCTTGATCCGGAGTTCGGTCAGCATCCGTGCACGCTGGGCGGTGGGCAGCGGTCGCACGACATCACGCCGTTGCGACCCGCATCGCGAAACTTAACCGTCACGCGCGGGCGGACCGCCCCAGCCCAGCTTGTGGCGCAGTCGCGTGAAGAAGGTCACGTCGGCGAAGCGCACGAGCTTCACCGGCCGCGGGCTGCGCTGCACCGTGAGCAGATGCCCCGGCGGGATGGCGATGCCCACCTGCCCGTCCGCCGTCAGCAGCACCTCGTCCTGCTCGTCGTCCATCGTGATGCGCAGCGTGGTCTCCGGCGGGAAGATCGTCGGGCGGATGGCCAGCGTGTGCGCCGCCACCGGCGTCACGATCAACGAATGCAGCGTCGGCACCACCACCGGGCCACCGGCCGAGAGCGAGTAGGCCGTGGAGCCCGTCGGCGTCGCCACCACGACGCCGTCGGCCGCCAGCCGCGCGATCGGCTCGTCACCGGCGGAAAGCCGCATCTTGAGCACGCGCGCATAGCCGCCCTTGTGCACGACCACGTCGTTTAGCGCACGCAACTGGATGCCCAGCGCGCCGCTTGGCGTCCACGTGCGCGCCTCCAGCGCCATGCGCGCCTGCACGTGGTGCTCGCCGGCGGCGAAGCGCCGGAAGGCCTCGGGAAAGTCCTCGCCCTGGCAGGTCGTGAGGAAGCCAAGCTTGCCGAGGTTCACGCCGAAGATCGGCACGTCGGCGCCACCGAGGAATCGCGCGGCGCGGATCAGCGTGCCGTCGCCGCCCAGCGTGATCAGCGCGTCGACCTGGCTCGGGTGCCCGAGCCGCGTGGCCCCTGCCGGCGCCACGCTGGCGAGGTCGCCCTCGTACGCGAGCGTGTAGCCCATCGCCGGTGCCTCGCGGGCGAGGAACCCGAGGATGTCCTCGAGTCCCTCGTAGCCCAGGTGCCCGACGATGCCGAGCCGCGTACTCACCCCGCGAGGGCCTCGGACTCGCGCATCGCCCGCACCTTGCGCGCGATGCCCGCCGCGTCGAGCAGGTCCTTGCGGTAGACGAAGACCGGGGTCGTCATGACGAGCGG
>DAOMNV010000100.1:0-5433 GCA_035444005.1 Gemmatimonadaceae bacterium | reverse complement strand
CTGCGGCGGCCTCATTCTCGGCCTCCTGAAAGGCGATCACATCGGCGTCGAGGTGGTCGACGACTACGCGCATCACCCGACGGAACTGCGCGCCACGCTCACTGCGGCGCGCGAGGCCTTCCCGAACCGCCGCGTCGTGGCGGCGTTCCAGCCCCATCTGTTCTCGCGCACCCGCGACTTCGCCGCCGACTTCGGCGACGCGCTGGCCTCGGCGGACCTTGTCTTCCTCGCCGACATCTATCCGGCGCGCGAGAAGCCCATCGAAGGCGTGAGCAGCCAGTTGATCGCCGATGCGATGCAGCGCCGCGGCCTGCCGCCGCGCTGGATGGGGCCGCGCGGCGACCTCGCCGCTGCGCTCAAGGACACGGTGCAGGACGGCGACATCGTCATCACCATCGGGGCGGGGGACGTGACCAAGACCGGCCCCGAGCTCATCGCCCTGCTCGGCGGCTAGCGTGGACGACGCCCGCGGCCCCGTCGGTGCGGCGAGCGCACCGGAGCTGCCCAAGTGGCGGCGGGTGCTGCGGCGGGTTTCGCGCATCACATTTCTTCTCGCGGTCCTGTCTTCCCCATTCTGGGGACGGGCCGTCTTGCGCACGATGGATTTCTTCCGCGTGCGGCGCGTCGAGATCGAAGGCCTGCGTTACGCCACGCCCGACGAAATCGTTTCGCGGTTGAGGGTGGACACGCTCGCGTCCGTCTGGGACGACGTCTCCCCCCTCGAAGCGCGGGTCGCGGAACACAGCCAGGTGCGCGCAGTGCGCATCAAGCGAAAGCTCCCCGGGACCCTCGTCGTCGTGGTGACGGAGAATCCGCCGGTGGCGTTGGTGAGCACGCCGCGCGGCCTCGTCGTCACCGATGCCGACGGGGACTCGCTGCCGGTGGATCCCACGCGGATGGACGTGGACCTCCCGGTGCTCGCGCGCAAGGATTCCCTGTTGCTTCGCCTCCTGGCGGAGACGCAGGCCGAGGAGCCGGCGCTGTTCGCTCGCGTGAGCGAGGCGCGCCGCAGCGGACGCGGGGAGATCGTACTCGAGCTCCCCGAGTTCCGCATCCTCGCCGACAGCGTGGTGAATGCCGCGCGATTGGCCGAGGTGCTTCCGGTGGAGCTCGATGCGACGCGCCGCAACTGGCGTCCGCGCGAACTTGACCTGCGCTTCCGTGACCAGGTGATCGTCCGTCTCCAGCAGAGCCCATGAACCTCGACCGTCTCGTCGCCGGCCTCGACATCGGATCCGCCAAGACCACTGCGGTGATCGCAGAGGTCGTGGGGGACCTGCCGAAGCATCCCACCGTCAACATCCTCGGCGTCGGCCAGGCCCGCACCACGGGCCTGCGCAAGGGCGTGGTCGCCGACATCGAAGAGACGCAGCGTTCCATCACCAAGGCGATGCAGGACGCCGAGCGGATGGCCGGTGCGCGCGTCGAGAGCGTCTATGCCGGCATCGCCGGCGAGCACGTGCAGGCGATGACCTCCAAGGGCATCGCGTCGGTGACGGGCCACGAGATCACGCGCGCCGACGTGGACCGCGCGAACGCCGTCGCCCGCGCGCAACCGATCCCGCAGGACCGCGAGCTCATCCACGCGATCCCGCAGGAATACACGGTGGACAAGAACCAGGGCGTGCGCGACCCGGTCGGCATGATCGGCACGCGGCTCGAGACGGAGATGTACCTCGTCACGATCGGCTCCTCGCCGGCGATGAACCTCCGCAAGGCGGTTGAGCGCGCGGGATACCGCGTGGGCGAGCTCGTGCTCGAGCCGCTGGCCTCGGCGCTCAGCGTGCTCACCGAGGAGGAGAAGGAACTCGGCGTCGCGCTGGTGGAGATCGGCGCGGGCACGACGGACCTCGCGGTGTTCCACGAGGGCAAGATCCGCCATCTCGGCACGATTGCGTTCGGCGGCCTGAACGTGACGAGCGACATCGTCCACGGCCTCGGCGTGACGGCCCTGGACGCCGAGCGCCTGAAGGAGCAGTACGGCGCGGCCTACGAGCCGATCGTGAAGAACACGGGTGAGACGATCAAGCTGCCGAGCACGGGCGCGCAGGGCGATCGCGAGATCCCGCGCGAGCTCTTGGCGCACATCATCCACCAGCGCACGCAGGAGATCTTCGAGATGGTCCTGCGGGACCTCGAGGAGCATCACCTCGTGAGCAAGCTGGCGGCGGGCGTGGTGGTGACGGGCGGAGCGGCGGCACAGCCGGGCACGGACCTGCTGGCGGCGGACGTGTTCGGCCTCGGGGCCCGCGTCGGTGCGCCGGGCGAGCTGCTCGGTGGCCTCGCCGACAGCATCCAGAGCCCGCGCTTCTCCGTGGTGACGGGCCTCGTGCAGTACGGCGCGCACCGCGTGGCGATCGGCGGGCAGGGCAAGGGCCGGCGACTCAGTCTCAGCGGCTCGGCGCCGTCGATGGACTCGATGGCGCAGCGGTTCAAGACCTGGTTGCAGGATTGGTTCTGAACTCCTGAACGGCTTCACCACGGAGACACGGAGTCACGGAGACTGCAACGACAGGAAGCGCTCTTGGGGGTCCGTACCGATGGATCGGTGTGGACCCCCTTGGCATTTGGTGCTGCAGATCTCCGTGAAGCCTCCGTGTCTCCGTGTCTCCGTGGTGAAGGTCGTCGAGTCTGCCATCACAAATGTGTGAATGGCGACGCGGGAGTGGATTCCGGGATCGTCCCAAGACGTTTCCCCGCACCCGCTTGGCTCGTCCATCGCCTGTAAGCCCGTCTCTTGGCGCGCTATATTTCCGAGCCTCTCCGTGGTCGGTGCGCGCCGACCGAATGTCCGTCATCCGTCATCTGCCCCAGGCCTGACTATGTCCCTCTTCGAATTCGAAGAACAGAACGCCCAGCACGCCAAGATGAAGGTCGTCGGCGTCGGCGGCGGCGGCGGCAACGCGGTGAACCGGATGATCGAGGAGCAGCTCGACGGCGTGGAGTTCATCTCCGTGAACACCGACGCCCAGGCGCTGCTCAATTCGAAGTCGGACGTGAAGATCCAGATCGGCAAGAAGCTCACGCGTGGCCTCGGCGCCGGCGCCCGCCCGGAAATCGGGCGTCAGGCGATCGAGGAGAACCGCGACGAGGTCGCCCGCGCGATCGCCGGAGCGGACCTCGTGTTCGTGACCTGCGGGATGGGCGGCGGCACCGGTACCGGTGCCGCGCCGGTCGTCTGCGAGCTCGCCCGCGAGCAGGGCTCCCTCACCGTCGGCATCGTCACCAAGCCCTTCCTCTTCGAAGGCCGCAAGCGGATGCGCCAGGCCGACGAGGGCATCACCGAGATGGCCAAGCACGTGGACACGATGATCGTCGTGCCCAACGAGCGGCTGCTCGCCGTGGTGGGCAAGGGCATCCCCTTCCAGGACGCGCTCAAGAAGGCCGACGAGGTGCTGTTGCACGCGACGGGCGGCATCTCCGGCGTGATCACGAAGGCCGGTCTCGTGAACGTGGACTTCGCCGACGTGCGCACCGTGATGAAGGACGGCGGCTCGGCCATTATGGGCACCGGCGTCGGTCGCGGCGAGAACGGCGCGCTGGACGCAGTGAAGATGGCCATTGAAAGCCCGCTGCTCGACAACGTCTCCATCGCCGGCGCGCGCGGCGTGCTGATCAACATCTCCGGCGGCGAGGAGATGAGCCTCGGCGACGTCTACACGGTCTCCGACGCGGTGAAGGAAGCCGTCGGCGAGGACGCCGAGATCATCTTCGGCTCCGTGACGGAGCCGGCGATGCAGGGCGAGGTGCGCGTGACGGTGATCGCCACGGGCTTCAGTCGCCGCGCTGCGTCGCAGCCGCCGGTCATCGGGAGCCGCGCGAGCTCGGGCGACACGCCGGTCATCCCGCTCGACCCTGCGGCGCGTGCGCCGCGTCCGGTGACGCCAGGCGTCGTCGCGGCGGGCAACGCGGTGCCGTCGGCCAAGCCACGCCCCTCGACGGCCCGGCCGCTCGAGGATCTCAGCGACCTTGAGATCCCGACGTTCATTCGGAGACAGATGGATTGAGCCCGCGCGCGACGCGGCTCCTGTTTGGCGCGGTGGTCGCGGGTCTCGCGATCGCCGCGCTGCGCCTGCCCACGCCGCAGTTCGGCGACCCCAGCGTGCTTTTCGGCCAGCTCGCGGAGCCGGACCTGCAGCCCTGGACCCAGCACGACACGCTCGGCCGCGGCGAGACGCTGACCGCGCTGCTCGCGCGGCGCGGCCTGACGAACACCGAAGCCACGAACGTCGTGCGCGCCACGCCGCTCAACCCGCGCCGCATCCCGGCCGGGATGCCCGTGGAGCTGCGCGGCGACACCACCGATAGCCGCCCGCAGGAGATCCGCTTCCGCCTCGCGGTGGACCGCATTATGCGCGTCGCCCGCACCGGCGACTCCTGGGCGGCCACGGAAGAGATCCTCCCCTGGACCGTCGACACCGTGATGCTCCGCGGGACGGTGCGCGAGCACCTGTACCAGGCCATCAACGAAGGTGCCGACTCGCTGCTCGTCGGCCGCTCGCGCGACGAACTCGCGTGGGCGATCGCCGACATCTACGAGTACAAGATCGATATGTCGCGCGAACTGCAGCAGGGTGACCAGGTGCGCGCGCTCTTCGAGCGCCACATCGCGCCGGACGGCACGATGAAGGTCGGCACGGTGATCGCCGCCGGCCTGCAGCGCGCCGGCACCGAGATCCAGGCCTTCCGGATGGTCCAGCCCGATGGCCGCGTCCGCTACTACGACGAGCGCGGCCGCTCGTTGGCCGCGGCCTTCCTGCGCGCGCCGCTCTCGTTCCGTCGCATTTCCAGCAATTTCGGGCGCCGCCGGCACCCGATCCTCGGCACGATGCGCCAGCACCAGGGAATGGACTACGCCGCCAACGCCGGCACGCCCGTGCGCGCCATCGGCGACGCCACGGTGCTCTTTGCCGGCGTACGCGGCGGCTATGGCAACGTCGTCGAGCTGCGCCACGTGAACGGGATGGTGACGCGCTACGCGCACCTGCGCGGCTTCGCGCAGGGCATTCGCCGCGGCGCGCGCGTGTCGATCGGCGAGACAATCGCCTACGTGGGCTCGACGGGCCTCTCGACGGCCCCGCACCTGCACTTCGAGGTGCTGATCAATGGCCAGCACCGCGATCCGCGCCGCGCGCTGGCGACGGCCGAAGCCGGGCCGGCGCTCACGGGCACGGCGCTCGCGCAGTTCGAGGCCGTGCGCGACGGCGTGAGCTTCGCGCTCGAGCAGCCAGCGGGCATCGTCCGCGCGCTCGGCAACTGAGCGGCAGTACTAGACTTCCTTCGTGCTGACTTGGGCCTTCGCCCTGCTGCTCGGCGTCGCGGTCGCGACGCTTGGCTACTTGGGAGCGCGGCCGCTGCCGCGTGGCCTCGTCGCGCTGCGCGCATTCGGCGCCACGCTGGTGGCCGCGCTGTTGCTCGACGCGCCGATGGCCC
>DAOMNV010000099.1:0-5441 GCA_035444005.1 Gemmatimonadaceae bacterium | reverse complement strand
GCCGGCATCTCCTCGTACTCGGCGGTGCGCCGCACCGGCAGCGCCTCGAGCATCCGCGGCTCCAGCGTCGCCGACTGGCGCTGGGAACTTGGCGTCGACGCCTCGCGCTGGACGGAACGCGCCGGGGCTGCGTCAGGGAAACTCCTGCGAAGCCGCTTGGACGCCGAGGGCGCCTGGCAGCTCGGTGACTTCCGGCTGCGACTGCGCGGCATCGGCGCGGCGGTCTCGGCCGGCGTGGTGCCGGAGCAGGATCTCGCCCGTTTCGGCGGCCCCGAGTCCGGACCGGGCTACGAGTTCCACCGTTTCGCGGCGCGCTCCGGCTGGAGTCAGCGAGTCGAGCTGCAGCGGCGTATCCCCTTCGTACCGCTCGACCTCGGCCGCTTCGGCCGGGTGCCCGGCACCCTCGTGCTCGCGCCGTATGCGCACGCGGTGTGGGTCGACCGGGCGAGCGACGGGGCGCAGGGCTGGTACCCTGCGATCGGGCTCGGCGGCATCGGGTTCTTCGACCTGTTGCGGGTGGACGTCGCGCGCGGGCTGCGCGATGGCGGCTGGACGTTTTCCGTGGACGTGAGCCGGGCGCTGTGGCCCGTGTTGTGATTGCGATGGTGTCGGCGACGGCTGGGTGGTAGCCGACCCGTGCCCCATAGGTATCTTTGTGACAGTGTCGCGGGACCTGTCACCCTGAGGAGCGTGGATGGGCAGTAGCGCCAAGCCAATGCGCGACGAGTGGATGTGGGCCACCCTGGAGGGGTTACTCAAACCCGAACAGGTTGAGGCCCTGCGCGCCGCGCCGCCCGAAAGTCTCTGGGAGGACGTCGTCCGTCGCGGCTGGCTGACGGACGAGGCTGTCGTGAAGGCCGTCGCCGCGCGCTTCCGGATGCGCATCGCCGATCTCGGGAGCGTGTCGCAGCAGGCGCGCGAGCTCGTGCCCGAGGCGTTGGCCCGCAAGTTCCACGTGCTGCCGCTTGCGATTTCCGATTCGATCTTGGACATCGCCACCTCCGACCCGCTGGACCTGGACTGCGAGCGAACGCTGGCCTTTGCGCTCGGCCGCACGGTGCGGATGAGCATCGCGACGCCGAAGAAGATCATCGAGCGTATCGAGGAGGTCTATCGACCCGAGAACGTGATCGAGAAGATCCTCGAGAGGGTCGAGGGCAGCTACGACGTCGAGACCGTCGACGAGTCGATCGACGAAGCCGACATCGACATCGCCTCGTCGCGCGCCGGCGAGCGTCCCGTCATCCAGCTGGTGGACCGCATCATCGCCGAGGGCATCCAGAGCCGCGCGTCGGACATCCACCTGGAGCCCGAGGAAGCGGGCGTCGCCGTGCGCTATCGCATCGACGGCGTGCTGCGGCAGGCAATGGTGCTGCCGAAGGCGGCGGGCATCCCGCTCGTGAGTCGCGTCAAGATTATGGCGCAGCTCGACATCGCCGACCGCCTGCGTCCGCAGGACGGCCGCGCGCGCGTCGCCATCTCCGGCAGCCGCGTGGACCTCCGCGTCTCGACGCTGCCGGCGTCGCAGGGCGAGAAGGTCGTCATCCGCGTGCTCGACCAGCGCAGCACCATCCTCTCGCTGGATTCGCTGGGGCTGTTGCCCGACGAGCTCACGCGCATCCACGAGCTGCTGCAGGCCCGCGAGGGCGTCGTGCTCGTCACCGGCCCCACGGGTTCCGGCAAGACGACGACGCTCTACTCGATGCTCCGCAGCGTGCAGGCCCGCGGCGTGAACATCGTGACCGTCGAGGACCCGGTCGAGTATCGCCTGCAGGGCATCGTGCAGGTGCAGATCAACGAGAAGGCCGGCCTCACGTTCCCCGCGGCGCTGCGCTCGATCCTCCGCCAGGACCCGGACGTCATCCTCGTCGGCGAGATCCGCGACAAGGAGACGGCGAACATCGCCGTGCAGGCCTCGCTCACCGGCCACCTGGTGCTCTCGACGCTGCATACCAACGACGCCGCCAGCGCCGTGACGCGCCTCGTGGACATCGGCATCGAGAGCTACAAGATCGCCGCGGCGCTCAAGGGCGTTGTCGCCCAGCGCCTGATGCGCCGGCTGTGCAACTCCTGCCGCGAACTCGCCGTGGGCCAGGTGCCGGATCGGATGCAGAAGTACTTCCCCGTCCAGGGCACGCTGTACCGCGCCGTCGGTTGCCCCGAGTGCTCGATGACCGGCTACCGTGGCCGCCTCGCCATCGAGGAAGTGCTGCAGGTGACGGAAGAGGTCGAGCGCCGCATCGCCGGCAACGAGAGCGTGGACCGCATCAACGACGCCGCCCGCGAGGGCGGGATGCGCTCGCTCTGGGAATCCGCCGTCGCCCACGTGCGCAAGGGCGAGACCACCATCGAGGAACTGCTGCGCGTGCTCGAGGCGCCGCAGGAGGGCAGCAGCAAGAGCGGCGCCAGCGCCCGCATCAACACCGATGAGGTCACGCCGGTCAAGCCGCCGCTCGGCAACCCGATCCGGATGTCGTCGTCGGCACCCGTCATCGACGACGACGAAGCGCCGTCAGCGCCGAGCGCGCGCGCGCGGCGCAGCGGCACGCGGCACGCCGCACCCAACACCTTCAGCGCCGATTCCTTCGAGCTCGTCGGCGACGAAGCCGTCAAGCGACCGGCCGCCAAGCGCGTGCTGCTCGTCGAGGACGAGGAAGCCCTCCGCCGCGTGATGAAGGACCTGCTCGAGCGCGAGGGCTTCGTGGTCTACGAGGCGAACGACGGCGTCGTCGCGCTCGACGAGATCGACCGCCTCGCGCCCGATCTCGTCGTGCTCGACCTCAACCTCCCGCGCCTCGACGGCTACGGCGTGCTCAGCCATCTGCGCGCGCGGCCGGCCACGGCCAAGCTGCCGGTCATCGTCCTCACCGCCAAGGGCGACGAGGACAGCGAGGTGCGCGTCTTCGAGTACGGCGCCAGCGACTATCTCACGAAGCCATTCCGCGCCCGCGCCCTCTCGGCGCGCATCCACTCGTTGATCGACCGCAAGACCAAGTCGTCGTGACCGCGTCGCGCGCCGAGATCCGCACCGTCCGATGAGCGCGATCCCGATCGAAGTCCGCATCGTGGACGTCCTCGCCTTCCGCCCCGTCGAGCGCGGCTGGCAGGCCCTCGCCCTGCGCCGCCGCGCGGGTACGCGCTGCCCGGGCTCCTGGGAGATGGTGCACGGCAACGTGATGGACGGGGAGTCGCTGCCCGATGCCGCCGTGCGCGAGCTGTTCGAGGAGACGGGCCTCAAGCCCGCGCGCCTGCTCAGCGTCACGATGCATCCGTTCTACCTCGTGCCCAAGGCCAGCGTACAGCTCGCGGCCGTCTTCGCCGCGGTCGTCGCCCCCGACGCGAGCGTCGTGCGCGGCGAGGAGCACGATAAGCACGCCTGGCTCACCGTCTCGCAGGCGCGGCGCCGCTACGCCTGGCCCCACGAGCGTCGCCACCTCGATGACGCGTACGCGCTGCTGCGCACGCCCGAGCTCCACGACGTGCTGGACGTGCCGCTGCGGTAACGGCGTTCACCACGAACCGCGGGTTGAACGGCAACTGCGTTCACCACGGAGGCACGGAGGCACGGAGGCTGCAACTGCAACTGCTGTTCTTAGGGGTCCGCACCGACACTTCGGCGCGGACCCCCAATAGCATTCTCTGCCGTTCTCCGTGCCTCTGTGTCTCCGTGGTGAACGCAGTAAGCAGTTGTCGTCCTTCGCGCCGGCGTGGCGTAACCCGCCGTTCAGTCGTCCGCGCGATCCGTCGCCAGCGACACGCGCTCCGCCGGCGCGTTCGGCTTCACCCGCACCGACTTCGCCGGAATCCCCACGTTCACGTGGAACGGCCGCACGTTCTTCGTCGCCACCGCCACCGCGCCGACCATTCCGTTCTCCTTCACGTGCACGCCCGCCAGCACCGTCGCGTGGTAGGTAATGCGCACGTCGTCGTCGAGGATCGTCAGCACGTTCGTCACGTCCACCTGATCGACGATGCTGTGCGTGTGCGAGTAGATGTTCGCGTAGTCCGAGATCGACACCCGATTCCCCATCCGGATGCCCCCGCGGTCATCCAGCAGCACGTGCCGGTGCACCACCACGTCGTCGCCGACTTCCATATTGTAGCCGAACGAGAACTCCACGTGCTGGAAGCACTTGAAGTTCTTGCCCACGCGCTTGAAGATGTGCGGCGCCAGCGCGCGGCGGAGCTTCACGCCCAGCTGCACCGCCTGCCCGCCGATCGGCAGACGGTCGAACGAATACCACAGCCAGAGTAGCGGCTTGACCCGCTGGAACCGCTCCTGGTCGCAGTCGCCGTAGTACTCAGGCTCCAGCGTCACGTTACGCGGGTCGAGCGCCGCCAGCGCCAGCTGCGTCCCCAGCGGCGTCTTCAGGTCGGCCATCGTCTGCTCGTAGCGGCCTAGGTACTGCGGGTACGCCAACTCCAGCAGCGTGTCGCGGCAGAGCAGGGCACGGTCCGTCGCCGGATCCGCAATCCGCTCGCTCAGCTGCGCGATCCACGCATCCTCGACCTTCTCCGTCGCCCGCGCGGGCAGTTTCTGCAGGGGGATTCTTGGCATTTCGCTGTTACCTCAGCAATGAACGGCAATCACCACGGAGACACGGAGGCACGGAGACTCCCTGAGGGAGCGATTCGAACACGTGCCGACATTTCGCTGCGCAGGCCACAAGAAACGTCCGTTCCTGCAGTTGCAGTCTCCGTGCCTCCGTGTCTCCGTGGTGAACGAAGTTATGCCTCATCGGCCGCAGCGGGGTCAGCAGTCACCAGCGACATCACCGCCTCCGCCAACTCGTCCCGCCCCGCGCCGCTGACGGCCGAGAACGGGATCACCTGCGCCGGATCCAGCCCCAATCGCAGCGCCAGCGCCTCCACGGCCTGCACCGCGGCGCCCTTCGACAGCTTGTCGACCTTGGTCACGCAGACCAGCGTCGGCAAGCCGATGTCCGCCAGCAGGTCGAACATCTGCAGGTCGTCGTCCGTCGGGTCGCGCCTCACGTCGAGCAACTGCACCACGCCGCGCAGCGCCGGCGCGCCGCGAAGGTACCCCTCGATCAGCGGCTTCCACTCGGCCTGCCGCTGCTTCGAGATCTTCGCGTAGCCATAGCCCGGCAGGTCCACCAGCGTGAACGCGTCGTTGATGCCGAAGAAATGGATCTCGCGCGTGCGCCCCGGCGTCTTCGACACGCGGGCCAGCGCCTTCCGACGCACCAAGGCGTTGATCAGCGAGCTCTTCCCGACGTTCGAGCGACCGCTGAACGCGACCTCCGGAAACGCCGTATCCGGCCGCCAGCCGCCGGCGGCGGCCATCGGCCCGAGGTAGTCGATCTTTCGAATCGGCAGCGGGTCGCGAAGCTTCGCGGGCCCCGGCGTCACGGGCGCGCCAGCCTCCGGCGCGCCCGGTTCCTGCTCGTCAGGCGGCGTCACGCCTCTTTCTTCTTCGG
>DAOMNV010000098.1:0-5455 GCA_035444005.1 Gemmatimonadaceae bacterium | reverse complement strand
GGTCCATCGGCACGCGTCGCGTCACGCCGACACCTCGCCGCTCGGCCGGCCGAGCGTGCGGCGCTCGAGCAGGGCCAGCGCGTCGTCGTCGATGTCGAGCCCTGCGCGCTCGCGCAGCTTGCGCAGGGAGCGCAGCAAGCGCGCGAGGTTCAGCGATGTCGCGCGGGCATCGCCTCGCGCGAGGAAGCGCACGCGGTCGACGTCCAGCGCGAAGGCCCGGAAGCCTGCGCCTTCGCGCGTGAGGTACACGTTCTTCGCGTTGAGGTCCTCGTGCTGCGCGTGCACGAGGCCGAGCGCGCGCACCAGCGCAGCAACGGCCGTGAGCATCGCGTCGCGATCGCCGACCGATGCCGTTGCCCAGACCACCGGGAGGTCGCCGCCGTCGGGCAGCCGCGCCGTCGCGACGTCGCAGCGGCAGAAGCCGGGGCCCGCAGGGTAGAGCGCATAGGCCACCACCGCTGGCGTCGGAACGCCGGCCGCGCGCAGGCGTTCGCTGGCCTCGAGCTCCCAGGGTGCGCGGCCCGGCCACAGGAAACGGTCGCCGGTGATGGCGGCGAAGATGCCGCCGTGGCGCGCGTGACGCACCACCACCGCCGGGCCGCCGCGAGGCAGCGTGGTCCCCCACGCGGTCGCCCGTCCCTGGAACGGCTTTGCGCCAGGCACGGTCGCCGCCCAGCAGTGCAGCGTGCGCGTCTCGCGCAGCGCTTCCTCCACGCCGGCGACCGCATCGTGCCGCGCGATCACCGTCGCATCGCGCACGACGAGGCGCGTGTAGCCGGACGGTGCGCTGGGCCCTGCGTCCTTCACCGACGGACGCGGAACACGGGAAGCGCCTGGCTCTTGCCCTTGAGCTCCATCGGCGGCAACGCCTCCATCGGCGGCGGGTTGCCCAGCGATGCGCGGAGGTCCTCGCTGACGAGGATCTCGCCCGCCGCCGCGGCGCCGCAGAGCCGGCTCGAGATGTTCACCGGATCGCCGATGACGGTGTACTCGAGGCGACGGTCCGATCCGATGTTGCCGGCGAACACCTCGCCCACGTTGAGTCCGATGCCGATCTGCAGCGTCGGGCGCCCTTCCGTCTGCCAGCGCGCGTTGAGTCGGTCCAGCTCGTCCATCATATCCATCGCCGCCATCATCGCGCGGTCGCAATCGTCCGGCTCGCCGATCGGCGCGCCCCACTGCGCCATCACCGCGTCGCCGATGAACTTGTCGAGCGTGCCACCGTGGCGGAACACGCACTCCACCATCTCCGTGAAGTACTCGGTGAGCAGCTTGGCCATCGAGTCGGCGCTCATCGTCTCGGAGAGCGCCGTGAACCCGCGGATGTCGGAGAACAGCACGGCCACCCGCCGCTTGTCGCCGCCGAGCTTCACCGCGTCCGGGCTCGACGCGATGCGCGCCGCCAGGTGCGGCGTGAAGAAGCGCTCGAAGTTGCTGCGCGCCAGCATCTCGGCCTTGATGCGCTCGGCGAACTGCCCGTTCTCCAACGCCACGGCCGCGATGCCCGAGAACGCGATGAGGAAGTCGAGGTCCGTCTCGCCGAAGCGCTTGAGCGAGAAGTTGTCGACGTAGAGCACGCCCAGCGGCCGGCCCTCGCTGCCGATCAACGGCGCGCAGAGCGCCGAGCGCACCTTCTGCAGCACGATCGACTGGCCCGTGAAGCGCTGGTCGTCGCCGGCATCGTCGGTGAGGATGGCGACTTTGTCGACCACCGCCTGCGTGACGATCGACTGCGGCACGTCGCCGCTGGCCGCCTCGCCGCGGCGATCGCGTGAGATCTGCGGGTGCAGGTGGCCGTCACGGTCGGTGAGCAGGATCGCGCAACGGTCCGCTTCCAGCGTCTGGAATGCGTACTCGGCGATCTTCACCAGCAAGCCGTGCACGTCCGTCGCCTTGGTGAGGCCCTTCGCCACCTCGAGCAGGATCGCCAGTTTGCGACGGTCCTTCTCGGCGGGGTCGGTCTCGCCGGCAAGCTGCTTGTTGATCGAGCCCGAATCGCCGATCAGCACGCCGAACTCGCCTGTCTTCGGGATCTGCCGCACGATCGTCGCCGCGGACGGCTTGGGCGGCGCCGTCGGGGCGACCGCAGCTGCGGGGGCGGGCTTCGGTGCCTCCACCTGCTCGAGGCGGAAGACGACCTTGCCGAACGTGACCTCCGCACCGGGCGTCGCGTTGCCGCTCTCGATGCGCACGCCATTCACGAAGGTGCCGTTGCTCGAGCCGAGGTCGCGCAAATCGATCCCGTTCGCCGTCAGCCGCAGTTCCGCGTGCTGGCGCGAGACGGTTGGATCGACCACCGCACACTCATTCGTGACGGCGCGGCCCACGTGGTGCGGTCCGGCACCGATCAGCTCGAAGCGAAAGTCGTTGCCGACGCCGATCAGGCGAAAATGCATAGCCTAAATATGGCGCACGCGGCCGATGGCCGTCAGCATCGCGCGCGCTTTCGCCTCGGTTTCCGCCCATTCCGCCGCGGGGTCGGAATCGGCCACGATGCCTGCGCCCGCCTGAACGTTGGCCTCGTCGCCCGCGAGCACGCAGGTGCGGATGGTGATGCAGAGGTCCATTCGCGTGTCGCCCCAGCCGATGTGGCCCACCGCGCCCGCGTACGGGCCGCGCCGCTCCGGCTCCAGCGTGTCGATGATCTCCATCGCCCGCACCTTCGGTGCACCGGTCATCGTCCCCGCGGGGAACACTGCCTTGAACACCGCCAGCGACGACGTGGCATCACGCAGCAGCCCTTCGACCGAACTGACGAGGTGCAGCACGTGCGAATAGCGCTCCACCACCATCAGGTCGGGCACGGTCACCGTACCGTACTGCGCCACGCGGCCCACATCGTTGCGGCCGAGGTCCACGAGCATAATGTGCTCGGCGCGTTCCTTGGGATCGGCGAGCAGCGCGGCCGCACGCTCGGCGTCCTCGGCGGGCGTCGCGCCGCGCGGCCGCGTGCCGGCGATCGGCCGTACCGTCACCCGGCCGTCGGCGACCCGCACGAGCAGTTCCGGCGAGCTGCCCACGAGCTCGAGGTCCTCGAGCACGAGGTGGAACATATACGGCGAGGGATTCAGCACGCGGATCGCACGGTAGAGCGAGGTGCCGTCGAAGTCCCGCGGCACGCTGATGCGCCGCGCCAGCAGGCACTGGAACACGTCGCCGGCGAGGATGTGTTCCTTGATCCGCGCCACGCCATCGAGGAAGCGTTCGCGCGAGGTGTTCGAGACGCCGGTCGCCGCCGGCCGCGAAGCATCGAGCTCCAGCGGCGGCAACGATGGACCGCTGCGCATCCGGGCGATCGTCGCGGCGATCTCCGCTTGCGCGGCGTCGTAGAGCGCGCGCAGCGTCGCGTCGTCCGCGCCTGCGGGGACCACGGCCGCGGCCACCACGCGGGCCTGCGCGCGGAGGTTGTCCACGATGACCAGGCTACTCGTAAACACGAACAGCGCGTCGGGGCAGGGAATCCCGCGCGGCGGGGCGTCGGGCAGGCGCTCGATGTGCCGCACCACGTCGTAGCCGAAGAACCCCACCGCGCCGCCCCAGAACGGGCCGAGCTCCGGCACCTCCACCACCGGATGCCGCGTCAGCGCCGCGCGCAGGTCGGCGAAGGGGTCGTCGGGCCGCCGCGCGCCCTGCCAGCCGCCCTCGGGCGACCAGTCTTCGACCACGCCGTCGGTGAGGCGCCACGCGCCGCGCGGCGCGGTCCCGAAGAACGAATACCGCGCCCAGGTCTCGCTGCCCGCGGGCGCCGATTCCAGCAGGAAGGCGAACGGCCCCTCCCGCAACCGGTGGAACGCGCCCACGGCCGTGTCGCCGTCGAGCAGCGTGTCGCGCCACACAGGCACGAGGCCGCCGGCACGCGCCCGCGCCGCGAACGCCGCGAAGTCGCTCACGCGCCGCCCTCCACCCGAGTCGCGCCGCTGCGCGCCCGCCCGCGGTTGTTCCCACCCGTCGCTTCCGCGATAATCCCCATATGCGAATCCTGTGCGCGGTCATCGCCGCGTCGGCCTGCGTCGTGTTCGGGTCCGCGTCGCTCGCTGCGCAGCAACAGTGGAACGACGCGCGGACGATGGCGCTGGTCCGCGCCGCCACCGAGCGTCGCGGACTGCAGCTGGCCGACACCGCCCTGCGCGACTACAGCGCCCAGGCCACCGGGACCGTCACCTTCCTCGCCCAGTTCGGCGACGGTGCCCTTTCGCGACCCATCGTCGTGAAGTCGGACCAGCTTGCGCTCGAAGTCTATTGGAGCGCGCCCGATCGCAGCAAGCAACGCATCGTCGGCCGTCGCGACACGCTGCTGCTCCCCAGCGATATGCAGTACCATCGCGACCACCTCGGCATCATCCAGAACAACTTCCCCGACATCATCCGGCTCGGCGACGGGGACGAGGTGCTGGACGTCGTCCACCCGCTCAGTCCCAGCGGCCCCGCCACCTACGACTACGCGATCGACGACTCGCTGGCCATCCGCGGCGGCGGCTTGAGCATCGACGTGATGATGGTCCGCGTGCGGCCCAAGGACCCACGCCGTCCCGCGGCCGTCGGTGCCGTCTACCTCGACCGCAGCAGCGGCAGCGTCGTGCGGATGACCTTCTCGTTCACCCGCGCCGCACTGCGCGACCGCCAGCTCGAGGACGTCTCCGTGATTCTCGAGAACGGACTCGTCGACGGACGCTTCTGGCTACCGCGACGCCAGGAGATCGAGATCCGGCGCTCGGCCAGCTGGATGGATTTTCCCGCCAAGGGCATCATCCGCGGCCGCTGGGAAATCTGCTGCGTCGAGACGAACCAGTCGCCCGACGCGCGCGTCTTCCGCGGGCCGGAGATCGTCGAGGCCGGTCCGCCCGACGAACTGCGGCGCCATCCGTCCTTCACCGGCGAGGTGCTCGACGCACTGCCCGAAGACGTGCGCGCCCTCGACGCCGACGAGGTGCGCGCCGTGCAGGACGAGGCGCGGCGTCTCGTGCAGGAGTCGGCGCTGCGCCGCGTGCGCTCCGGGAACCTGATGGCGGGGCGAATTTCCGACTTCGTCCGCAGCGATCGCGTCGAGGGCCTCGCCCTCGGCGCCGGCCTCTCGCAGCGCCTCGGCGGCGGCCTCACGGCCGCGGCGCAGGGTCGATACGGCTTCGCCGACCATCGCTGGAAGGGGCAAGGATCGCTCGAGTGGCGCAGTGCCTCGGGATGGTCGCTGCGGGCCACCGGCATCGACGACTGGCGGCAGCTCGGCGAGGTGGCCGAGGTCAGCGGCATCCGCAATGCGATCGCCGCGCAGGAGTTCGGCAGCGACTGGACGCAGCCGATCGGCGTCGTCGGCGGTCGCCTGCGCCTGCAGCGCGCGCCGCCGGACCGGCTCGCGTGGTTCGTCGAGGCCTCGCGCGGCGACGAGCGTGCGCTGAAGGAGTTCCTGGACGCCATGGCCGGCGCGCTCCTGGCCGTGGTGCTGGTGTTCGCCGCGGTC
>DAOMNV010000097.1:0-5669 GCA_035444005.1 Gemmatimonadaceae bacterium | reverse complement strand
CCTTGCAGTCCGATCACGGCTCCCCGCGCGCGTCGCGCGGCTGCCTGCGGCGCGGCGCAAATCGGCGCGTGCGCCGACTTGCACGTCCCACCACGGACTCAGCATCCATCCGTAGAGCAGTTGATACTCGCCGTGCGACGCGCGTTCGACCGTCGCCATACTGCCGTCCGCCTTGAACCAGAGCCGGCGGCTGGCCCCACCCGTCCACGCGATCACGTCGAACAGCAGCGGACGCTCCGCGCCGGCAGGGTCGTACTCGAGCACTTCTGTGAGAACGAACGTCTCTCGCCCCCAACCCATACCGTGCGGCGCCTCATGCGGCGCCTCGTGCGGCGCCCGCGGAGGATCCTGCGCCTCGGCAGGCGCGGCGAGCAGGCAGCTGGCCACGAGCGCACCGAGCGATGCGACAGCAGCTCGCAGAGGACGCTTATGCAGCATCGTGATGCCCCTCGTGCCCCGTCGGTGCACTCACGCGCACCTCGCGAAACATCCCGACCTCCATGTGGTAGAGCACGTGGCAGTGGAACGCCCAGCGCCCGGGAGCGTCCGCCGTCACCAGCAGCGAGACGCGCTCGGCGGGCTTGACGTTCACCGTGTGAATGCGAGGGCTTCGCTCCCCCTGGCCGTTCTCGAGCTCCATCCACATCCCGTGCAGATGCATCGGATGATTCATCATCGTGTCGTTCACCATCGTGAGTCGGAGCCGCTCCCCGAAGGTGAATTCGATAGGCGCCGCCTCGTCGTACGGCACTCCGTCAATGCCCCACGTGAAGCGTTCCATATTGCCGGTGAGATGGATCTCGATCTCGCGCGTCGGTGCGCGGAACTCGGGATACGGCGCCGCTGATCGCAGCTGCGAGTAGAGCAAGACGCGTCGCCCATCGGCACCGAGTCCGCTGCCGGGTTCCTCCAGACGGCTCTTGGTGCTCATC
Source organism: Gemmatimonadaceae bacterium (assembly GCA_035444005.1). Classification (GTDB taxonomy): domain Bacteria; phylum Gemmatimonadota; class Gemmatimonadetes; order Gemmatimonadales; family Gemmatimonadaceae; genus Pseudogemmatithrix. The sequence goes on along the minus strand of DAOMNV010000097.1, from coordinate 4,737 downwards.
GGGACCATCGCGTTGCCGACCCCGTGCGTGTCCGTGCCGTGCGCGGTCTCCGCGGGCAGCGTTCCGGGTGCGCGCAGCGCCGTCGAGGGTGTCATCGCCCCCATATCGTGCCCGGCGTGTTCGTCGTCCGCGGCTGCGGTGGCTGCGGTGGCTGCGGTGGCCGGGGCGGTCTCTGGCATCTCGTGGCCCATCGCCGCGTGATCGTCAGCGCCGTGGTCCATTCCCCCCATCGCGGAATGGTCCATCCCCATATCGGCCATCGTCAGGAGCGGCCGGCGGCGGCGCGGCGGCAACGCCGCCTGCAGTCCCTCACGCGGAGCCAACGACGCGGCGGTGAATCCGCTGCGATCCATCGCTTCGGCGTAGAGCGTGTAGGCCCGATCCTCAGGGAGCTGCACGATGACGTCGTACGTCTCGGCGATGGCGATGCGGAACTCGTCCGTCTCGACGGGCTCAACCGGCTGCCCGCTCACCTGGACGACCGTCATCGGGACACCGGGGATGCGCAGGTCGAAGTACGAACCCGCCGCCGCATTGATGACGCGCAACAGCACCCGCTCGCCCGGCGCGAACTGCGCCGTCCACGGCGCCTCGGCCACCTGGCCGTTGAGCAGGTAGCTGTACGTCGCGCCGGTGACGTCCGCGATGTCGGTCGGATTCATCCGCATTCCGGCCCACATCCAGCGGTCGCTCACGGTCGCGGAAAATCCATCGCGCGCGACGTCGCGGAAAAAGTCCGCCACCGTGCGGCGCTGATAGTTGTACGCGTCGGGCTGCTTCTTGAGGCGCGACAGCACGCGGTACGGATTCTCGAAGGTCCAGTCCGAGAGCATCACCACGTGCTCGCGATCGTACGCCGGTCCAGTCCGTTCGGCTGGCTCGATGATCAACGCGCCGTAGTGCCCCAACTGCTCTTGCAGGCCCGAGTGGCTGTGGTACCAGTAGGTACCCGCTTGGTTCACGGCGAAGCGATACTCGAAGGTCTCGCCAGGGCGGATGCCGGGAAAGCTGAGCCCCGGTACGCCATCCATCTCGGGCGGGAGGATGATGCCGTGCCAGTGGATGGACGTGTCTTCGTCGAGCGTGTTGTGTACGCGAATCACGGCCTCTTCGCCTTCCCGGAACCGCAACACCGGCCCCGGCACCGTGCCGTTGATCGTCGTCGCGCGCGCGTTCCGTCCATCGAGGCGCACGACGGTCTCCGCGATGGTCAGCTCGTAGCGGCGTACGCCGTTCGGGGCGGGAGCGAGCGGGGGGAGGCCCGGGGACAATGGGGCGGCGTCGAGCGCGGCGGCACGCAATGCGCGGGGCAACGCGGCCGCGGCGCCGACGGCGGCGCCGACGGTAGCACTGGCGCCGAGGAACCGGCGGCGCGACAACGGAGCAGGGCGAAGTGGGTCAGGCACTGGGCGCAGATTCGGGACGCAAAGTCGGAGTGACGGGTCGCGACGACGCGGACACGCGGCAGCCGAATGGATAAGCAAAGCTTTACGGGATGTAAAGTACCTTCGACCACTGGCGCGGGCGGACGTGCGCTGACAGTTTACTCATTGTAAACTCACTGCCGCCCGTTCACGTTCCCACGCTCCCGCTTCCCTGGACGCCCCATGCGCTCACGCGTCGCTCGCCGTCTCGCTCTCGCCTCGATGGTCCTTCTCGTCTCGCTTCCGATCTCGGCCCAGACGCACGCCCATGCCGATCACGCCGCGACGTCCACCGCCGCGGTGACGCAGGCTGTCCGGGCGCTCTTCGCGGCCGCCGAGCGCGGCGACCTGGCCGCGCTGGATTCGCTCTACGCGGGCGACAGCCTGCTCGTCATCGAGGGCGCCGGCATCAACCGCGGGTGGCGCGACTACCGGGACAACCATCTCGCTCCAGAGCTCAAGGAGTTCCAGAACTTCCGGTACCGCCCGTTCGAGATCGAGGCGCGCGTCGCCGGCGACCTCGCTTGGGCCACGTTTCGCTACGCGCTTACCGCGGACACGCCCAACCAAAAGGTTGACGTCGTCGGACGCGGTACCGCCATCCTGGAACGTCGGGGAAATCGTTGGGTGGTCCGCCTGACCCACACGGCCAGCCGCCCGCGCCGCCCCAACGACCCACCGATGCCCTGAGCGATGCGATGAACGATGCTACGAGTGGTGCCGCTTGCTCACCGGTCGCCGGCCCTGCTAGACTGCAGATATGACGCCGCGTAAACGCCGCATCCTGTCGCCCAAGTCACCGCGCCTCCCTGAGACGATGAAACTCTCGGGGAACGGTGTCGGCCTCGTCTTGGGTGAACTCGAATCGCGGCTCATGCGCCTCTGCTGGGACGCGGACCGCCCCCTGACCGCCCGCGAGATCCACGAGCGGCTGCGCGAGGAACATCCCGTGTCGCCGCTCACGAGCACGACGGTGCTCAACCGCTTGGTGCGCAAGGGACTCCTTCGGCGCGCCCGCGTGGATGGCCGCTTGCACTTCAGTGCACGCGTGGACGAGTCGGCCTATGTGTCGCAGGCGTCTCGACGCGCGGTCGAAGGCATCCTGTCGCTGGGGACGGAAGCGGTGACGGCGAGCATCGTGGAGGTGCTGGCGGAACGCGATCCTGAGCAGCTTGAGGAGCTGGCGCGCCTCATCCGCCGCCGCCTCCGCGAGCAGGACGGTTAGCCGCGTGCCACCGGCGCTCGGCGGCGTGCGACCGCCGCTCATTCGCCGAGAAGAACGTCGGCGGCGCGCGCTGCTGTTTGCCATCGTCGCGGCGCTGCTGCTCGGAATCGCGCCGGTCGTCGGGCACCACGTGCTTGGCGCCGTGCCTTGGCTCTCGGCCGACCAGCATCATCTCGCGATGTTCTGCCTCGTCGCGCTACACCAGCTGCTCGAACCGGTGCACGACGTGGCGCACTGGTTGCTCTACGCCGGCGTGCTGTTCGCCGTGCTCGAGCGCGGTCGCGTGCTCTGGCGGCACCACCGTGTGATGCGCGACTTGCCGCAGGCGCGCGTCAGTGCGGAGTCGCCGACCGGGCGGGCGGCGCTGGCGGCAGGACTCAATCCACGGTACGTGCGTCTCGTGCGCGGCTTGCCGATGCCTGCGCTCACCTCGGGTTGGTTTACCCCGCGCGTCATCGTGGCCGCCGATCTCTCCGAGCGACTCAGTGCGGACGAGCTCACCGCCGTGCTCGCGCACGAAGGGGTCCATCTCCGACGCCGCGACCCCCTGCGGCTCTTCGCCCTGCGCGCGCTGGCATCATTGCTGTTCTGGCTCCCCGTGCTGCGCCGCCTCGCCGCCGACTTGGAAGACGAGATCGAAATCACCGCTGACGATGCGGTGGCGGCGCAACTCGCGCTTCCCTTGGCAGCCGCCGTGCTCAAGCTGGGCGGAGGCAGCCACGATCCCGCACCGGGCACGGTCGGCTTTCAGCGCGCCGACCTCCTCCCGCGTCGCATCCGCCGGCTCGCCGGCGAAGCTCCCGCAGCCGTCTCCCACACTTCCACCCGATCGCTGGCCGCCGCCGCCGTGGCGCTCGTGCTGGCGTGGGGATCCGGCATCATGGTGCTCCATCCGCTGAGCGAGCCCGGGACGCACGCGAGCCACGCACCGGCGCACTGCGACCACCCCGGCGCGAACCCGCTCACGCACCTGTTCTGCCGCGGGCTGACCACCGACAGCGGCGCATCCGCGGAGTGCCCGCACGAGATCAGTCGGCGTCTCGGGTCGTAAGGCGCTGGCGCATAGCTCCCGCGCGCCGCGCCAGTGACGGCGGCATCTTGCCACGGTGCGCCGTCGCCAGTATTTTACAGAGCGTAAAACAACTTCAACCAGTAGGCATCGATGCGTCTTCGCCCTGCCGCCCTGCTCCTCGCCCTCGGGCTTTCGCTCGCGACCCCGCTGCAGGCCGCGCGCGCCCATCCGCGTCTGGTCCGTACCACCCCGTCGGCTGACAGCCGCGTCGCCGCGCCCCGAACCCTGTCGCTCACGTTCAACGAGTCACTTGACCTCGCGCTGACCCGCGTCACCTTGCTGCGCGGCGATCGCCCGATTCCGCTCGACTCGCTGCGCTTGGCCACCGGCGACGCCAACACCGTCGTCGCCGGCGTCAGCGCCACGCTCGCACCCGGCCGTTACACGGTGCGTTGGCAGGTCACCGGGGCGGACGGTCACCCCGTGCGCGGAACCTTCGAGTTCGAGGTGCTGGCCGGCGACGCGTCCGCCGCGCACGCGGGCCACGCGCCGCCCTACTGAGGAACGGCAGCCCGTTCGACACGGCAGCTCGCTATGGACAGCGTCTTCGGCGTTGAGTCGACGGTGTATGTCGCCATTCGGGCGGCTCTGTCCCTCGCGACCATCGGATTGCTCGGGGCGCTCTCACTCCGCCTCATCGTGATGCCGCGCTACGCCGGCCCGGACGCGACGCTCCTCCGCCGAGCCGTGGACGCGAAACTCCCAGCGGTGGTGGATGCCTTCGGCATCGCCGCCGTCGTCACGACGTTTGCGCGACTCGCCGCACAGCACGCGGCGGTCTTCGGCAGCGACGTCGGTCCCACCGCCCCGACACTCTCCGCCCTGCTGTTCCGCGCAGACTGGGGCCGCGCATGGTGGCTCGCCCTCGCGAGCGCGTTCGTGATCACTTGGATCGCGCCACGCCTGCGCGAGAGCGCCACCGCCTGGGCCGCGGCCGCTGCGGCAATCATCACATTCGCGCTCACCCAACCGCTCGCGGGGCATCCGGCCGCCGCCGAGCGCCCGGCCCCCGACCC
>DAOMNV010000096.1:0-6093 GCA_035444005.1 Gemmatimonadaceae bacterium | reverse complement strand
CGTCGCGATGAGCTCCACCGACGGCATCACGCGCGGGATGGACGCCCGCGACACGGGCGCCGCCATCGCGGTGCCGGTGGGCGAGGCCGCCCTCGGCCGCATCCTCAACGTGCTCGGCGAGCCCGTCGATATGGGCGCCGACATCCCGGCCTCGGTCGAGCGCTGGCCGATCCACCGCAAGCGCCCGGACTTCGTCGCCCTCGAGCCCAAGACTGAGATCTTCGAGACGGGCATCAAGGTCATCGACCTCATCGCCCCGTTCGTGAAGGGTGGTAAGATCGGTCTCTTCGGCGGCGCCGGCGTGGGCAAGACCGTCGTCATCCAGGAGCTCATCAACAACGTCGCGAAGGCGCACGGCGGTAAGTCCGTGTTCTGCGGCGTGGGTGAGCGCACGCGCGAAGGCAACGATCTCTACCTCGAGTTCAAGGAAGCGAACATCCTCGACAAGGTCGCGCTGATCTACGGCCAGATGAACGAGCCGCCGGGTGCGCGCCTCCGCGTGGGTCTCGCCGGCCTGACGGTCGCCGAGTACTTCCGCGACAAGGAGAAGGCGGACGTGCTCGTCTTCATCGACAACATCTTCCGCTTCACGCAGGCCGGTTCGGAGGTGTCCGCGCTGCTCGGCCGTATGCCCAGCGCCGTGGGTTACCAGCCGACGCTGGCGACGGAGATGGGCGAGCTGCAGGAGCGCATCACCTCGACGCGCGACGGCTCGATCACCTCGGTGCAGGCCATTTACGTGCCCGCCGACGACATCACGGACCCGGCGCCGGCGACGGCCTTCGCCCACCTCGACGCGACGGTCGTGCTCTCGCGCGCCATCACGGAGCTCGGCATCTACCCGGCCGTGGACCCGCTGGCCTCGGGCTCGCGCATCCTCGATCCGCAGTTCGTCGGCGAGCGCCACTACAAGGCGGCGACGGCGGTGCAGCGCATCCTCCAGCGCTACAAGGAACTCCAGGACATCATCGCGATCCTCGGCATGGACGAGCTCTCGGAAGACGACAAGAAGATTGTCGGCCGTGCGCGCCGCATCCAGCGCTTCATGTCGCAGCCGTTCGCGGTGGCCGAGCAGTTCACGGGCCGCCCGGGCAAGTTCGTGAAGCTCGAGGAGACGATCAGCTCGTTCGAGCGCCTCGTCGCCGGCGAGTTCGACCACCTGCCGGAGCAGGCCTTCTTCATGGCCGGCGGCATCGACGACGTCGTCGAGAACGCCAAGGCCCTCCAGGGCTGATCCGGATGCTCAAGATCTCGGTCATCAGCCCCGAAGCGACGTTGTTCGAAGGCGAGGCGCGCCAGTTGGTCGCGCCCGCCTTCGACGGCGAGGTCGGCATCCTCGATAACCACGCGCCGATGGTGACCGTGCTGGGCAAGGGCGAACTCCGCATCGGCGACGGCGCGCAGCGCTTCAGCGTCGAGGGCGGGTTTATGCAGGTCGTCGACAACGTGGTGCGTGTCGTGACGGAGAAAGCCGCGAAGCTGTAACTGCTGTTCACCACGGAGACACAGAGGCACGGAGACTGCAACTGCAGGAACGGCCTTTCTGGGGGGTCCGCAACCGAATCATCGGTGCGGACCCCCTCGGTAGTCTCCGTGTCTCCGTGCCTCTGTGGCTACCGTTGGTGTGACGCAGCGACGCGTCGCGGCAGTCACTGAAGGAACGAAACCCGCGCAGTGGGTTATGCGTCTATGAGTTGGCTGCGCGCGCCATCGTGCCGCGCCGAACTTTCTCCCGATTCCATTCACATCCTATGCGTAAGCTCTCCCTCGCTGTCGTCGCCCTCGCAATCCTGCCGCTGTCGCTCGCCGCGCAGGCCGGCTTCTATCCCGCGTTCCAGCCCACGCGCGTCGCCGAGCGCGAATACAACTTCGGTCTCGCCGACTTCGATGGCGGCTCGGCGCTGCTGTTCCAGTGGCGCGAAGGGCTGGGCAACCAGCGCACGCAGTTCACCGCCGACCTCGGCCTCGCCGATGGCGACGGCCCGGCGAGCGGCGACGGTGCGCTGATCATCGGTGGCTCGTTTCACTACCAGATGATGCGCGCCTCGAGCGACGTGCCCTTCGATATGGTCTTCGGCGCCGGCCTCGGCCTCACCGTCGGTGACGACTACAACGTGTTCCGCGTGCCGGTCGGCGTCGCCATCGGTCATCGCTTCCCGCTCGAAGGCAAGTTCGCCATCACGCCCTTCGTGCACCCGCGCCTGTCGTTCGATCGCGTGAAGGTCGGCAGCTTCAGCGACACGGACACGAACATCGACATCGACATCGGCGGCAGCTTCGAGATCAACGAGCAGATGCAGGTGCGGCTCGCCGCCACGCTCGGCAACGGCGACGCCGTGGGCGTCAGCTTCGTGTGGTTGCCGCGCGGCCTGCGGTAAAGACGGAAGACGGAAGGTGCAGGCAAGCGGGGAGCGAATCGAGCGATTCGCTCCCCGCGTTCACGTCGGTGAGCGCCCCTTCCGCCCGCCGTCTTACGTCAGCAGTCCTTCAACGAGCTTGTAGCTCCGCTCGGCCGCCCCGACGCCATCGCGCACGACGCCGAGTGCGGCGTCGCCGGCACGTGCGCGGGTGTCGGGCTCGGTGAAGAGGATGCGCAGCGCGCGCACGAGCTCGGGCACGTCGCGTACGGGCTCGCCACCTCGCGCCTCGTAGAGCAAGCGCGCGTCGCGGCTGCCCTGATGTCGCGGGCCAAAGAGCACGGGCGCGGCGAAACTCGCCGGCTCGAGCACCGAATGCAGGCCGGCGGCGTGGAATCCACCGCCGACGAATGCCGCCGTCGCGAGCGCGTAGAGATCGCCGAGCACACCGACGCGATCGACGAGGACGACGTCGTCGGCGGCGGTGGCGGCGTCGAGCGTCGCGAGCGCGAGGCCCGACTCCTGCGCCCAACGGCGGATGGGCGCGAGGTGCGCCTCGGTGGGCTCGTGCGGCGCGATCAGCAGGCGCGCGTCGGGCACCGCGGCGCGCAGTGCACGCCAGGCGGGCAGGAGCACGGCGTCGTCGGCGGGCCACGTGGATCCGGCGACGAGCGTGGGGCGCGTGCTCCGCAGCGGCGCGAGCAGCGCCGACGCGACCTGCCGCGCGCGCGCGGCGACTTGATCGTAGCGCGTGTCGCCGGTGACGTGGATACGGTCGCGGTGCACGCCGAGTGCGACGAGGCGGTCGGCGTCGTCGGGGTCGATCGCGCCGACCGCATCGAAGGCGGCGTAGGCGTTGCGCAGCAGGGCCTGCGCGACGGCACCGCTGCGTCCGGACCCCGAGGCGAGCGTCGCCGATACCATCCCGAGCCGCACGCCACGGGCGGCGGCGCGCTCGGTGAGCACGGGCCACACATCCAGCTTGCTATAGATGAGTGCGCGCGGACGCAGGGCGTCGAGCAGGGCCTCGGCGTTCTGCGGACGGTCGAAGGGCAGGTATGCGGCGAGATCGACGTCGAGCCCGCGCGCGAACGCCTCCGCGCTTGGAGAGAAGTGTGTGTAGACCAGTTGCAGGTCCGGCCGCCGCTCGCGCAGCAGCTGGATGATCGGCTTCGCCTGCAGGCCCTCGCCGACGGACGGCGCGTGGAGCCAGAGCAGCGGCCGTGCGGGGTCGCGGTGCGTGCGTGCGAACTCGCGGAAGGGCTGCAGCGCATCGCGGCGGTGGCGCAGCGATCGCGCGAGCTTGCCCTGGCCCGGCAGCGGCAGCCACGCGGCCCACTCGGCGGCGGCGCTCAGGCCGCGATAGGGCCAGCGGAGGGCGGGATGCACGCGTGGGAGTGGGCGTGGAGTGGAAGCTCGGGCGTGACGCCGACTCGGCCTCAGCGCGGCGCGGCGAGCGCGGCGTCGAGGACTTCGGCGAATGCCGCGTAGGGCTGCGCGCCGACGATCAACCGGTTGCCGACGATGAAACTCGGCGTGGAGCCGATGCCCATCCGCGTGACGCGCGCCACGTCGGTGCTGATGAGCGCGCGCGTGTGTCCGTCCGAGATGCATCGGCGGAATCGCGCGTCGTCGGATGTGTGGCGCGTCGCGAGCGAATCGAAGTACGGCACGACATCGAACTTGCTCTTCCAGTCGTTCTGCGTGGCGAAGAGCGCGTCGGCCACGGGCCAGAACGCGCCCTGCTCGGCGGCGCACATCGCGGCTTCGTGCGCAGGCTGCGCGTTGCGATGCGTGGAGATGGGCAGGTTGATGTAGGCGATGCGCACCTTGCCGCTGCGCACGTAGTTGGCTTCGATCCGCGGCTGGGTTTCTTCGTGCCAGCGCTTGCAGAAGGGGCACTGGAAGTCGGAGACGACGACGAGCCAGACGGCGGCTGAGTCGCGGCCGGCGATGCGGCCGAGATCGGCTCGGGCGATGAGGGCGTCGCGGAGGGAATCGGTGGCTGCGGTCGCCGTGGCGGCGAGGGCGGGCGATGCGGCGCTCTCGCGCTCGGCGTCGGAGGCAGCGGCGGCATCGCAGCCGAGTGTGCCGGCCACGAGTGCGGTGGCCACGATCAGGTGGGGGAAGCGCATACTATAAGGATAGTGCTCGGCTGGGCCGTCAGCGACGCATAAAATGGGTTTGTGACGCGCCGCACGGAGGCTGGGTAAGGGGGGCAGCGCCGCTCAAAGCGACGCGAGCGTCTTCGGGTTCTTTTTGGCGTGGCTTGTGACCGGATTGGAATGGTGACTTGCGCCACACGTGACGGTCGCGTTACCCTAAGCGGTCGGCCTACCCCCTTTTACGGGGGGATGTTCCTTTGTTCCCCGTGGTTGTTGTACCTGCGATTGCCTAGGCAGTCGCGCAGTAGTTGGTTCGGCGGTGAGTGTGATCCGCACGCGCCGCACGCGTAGTGAAACCCCTTCACGAGGTATGCTCATGCTGGGACGGAACGGGATGCGGAGGCTTGGAGCCTCCATCCTCGGGCTGCTCCTCTCCGTGGGTTCGGCGGAGACCGCAGCGGCTCAGAATGCCGCGACGGTCACTGGCCGAGTCACGGCAGAGGGTGGACAGCCGCTCTTCGGAGCCAACATCACGATCGAGGCGCTTGCGATCTCTGTTGGAACGAACGAAGAGGGACGGTACACCATCGCAATTCCTGGCGCGCGCGTGCGCGGCCAGCAGGTGGTGCTCCGCGTGCGGTCGTTTGGTTATGTACCGGATCAGAAGACGATCACCCTTGAGGGTGGTTCGCAGTCGCACGACTTCGTCCTCAAGCAGGACGTCAACCGCCTGAGCCAGGTCGTCGTGACCGGCGTGACGGGCGCGACGGAAGTGAAGAAGCTTCCGTTCACGGTGGCGCAGGTGACCGCCGAGGATATGCCGGTTCCGGGTGCGAACCCGCTCTCGCAGATCCAGGGCAAGGTGCCGGGCGCGAACATCGTGTCGTCGTCGGGTCGCCCGGGTTCCGCTCCGGCGGTGATTCTCCGTGGCCCCCAGTCGATCAACGCGTCTGGCCGTGGCCAGGACCCGCTGTACATCATCGACGGCGTGATCTCGCAGGGCGGCCTGCAGGACGTGAACCCCCAGGACATCGAGAGCATCGAAGTCGTGAAGGGCGCCGCGGCCTCGTCGCTCTACGGCTCGCGCGCCGGTAACGGCGTCATCCAGATCACGACCCGCTCGGGCCGTAACTCTGGCGAAGGCGTCCGCTTCCGCGGCCAGTTCGAGTACGGTACGTCGAACATCGAGAACGAGTACCAGTACCCGCGCACGCACATGATGCTGATGGACAAGGATTATCAGCGCTTCTGCGTGACGGAGTCGAACCAGCCGACCTGCTCGCGCACGGTCGACATCGAGGCCGAGGCCTTCCGCATCAACGACCAGGGCGGTGACTTCGCGCTGGCGCCGAAGCTGTTCACGAACGACGCCGGCATCGGCATCGTGCTGGACCAGGCGCGTGGCCGCGGCACCTACCAGGTCGGCAAGTACCCGAACACGTACAACCCGGTCCGTGCGTACCTGACGAACGGGCAGACCTACAACAGCACGCTGGACGCGACGGGCCGCATCGGCCGCACGAACTTCTTCGCGTCGGGCAATCAGTTCCGCCAGGAAGGCGCGGTGCGTTTCCTCCGCGGCTACACGCGTAACTCGGTGCGCCTGAACGTCGACCAGACGATGGCCAACG
>DAOMNV010000095.1:3053-6532 GCA_035444005.1 Gemmatimonadaceae bacterium | reverse complement strand
CCGCGAGTCCCGCCCCGGAGCCGAGTGCGACCGCGCCCGAAGGGACCGTGCGCGAAGAGGTCAGGTCCCGCAGGGCGTGGTCGCGCTCGGCGACCCGGACGGAGCCGTGAGTCAGCGAGTCGGCGACCCGCACGGAGCCGTGAGTCAGCGAGCCGGCGACCCGCATGGAGCCGTGAGTCGGCGAGCCGGCGAACGCCACGACCGCCGCCCCGAGCAGCGCAATCGCGATGCCGAGCAGCTGCGTCCGCGTCGGTCGCTCGCGCAGCCAGAGCGCCGAGCCCGCCACGATCACCACCGGATGCAGGTTCACCAGCAGCACGCTCGCCGCCACGCTCGTCATTCCCAGCGACGCAATCCAGCTCCAGAAGTGCAACGCGAGGAACGCGCCCGCGCCAAGCGCAATCGCGACGTCCCCGCCGCTCAACGCGCGGAGTTCGCGCCAGCTCCCCGTCGCCACCAGCGGCACCGCGACGATCAGCATCGAGAGCAGCAGTCGCCACACCGCGATCGCGAGGGGCGGCGACGCGGAGAGTCGTGCCAGCGGCCCAGACACCGAAATGCCGAGTATCGCCAGCGCGAACACGGCGACGAGCGTGGAGCGGGCGGGCCGCGGATGCATCGTGGGAAGTTGTCCGGGCGCGGGCCGTCGCGCCAAGTTTAGGGATGCCCAAATCTCGCCTCTCCCGCGACCGCCTGCAGCAGTTGCTCGGCGCGATCACCAACACGCCGCCGCGCATCGCCGTGGTGGGTGACGCGATGCTCGACCTGTACCTGAAGGGCGAGGTCGAGCGCATCTCACCGGAGGCGCCGGTGCCGGTGGTGCGCGTGCGCGAGCGCAAGTACGCACTCGGGGGCGCGGCGAACGTGGCGCAGAACGCGCTGGCGGTGGGCGCGCGCTGCGAACTCGTCGCGGCAGTGGGTCGCGATGCGGCGGGTGCGCAACTGCGCGAGATGCTGGCCGCGCAGGGTGCGGAGCCGCGCGGCCTGGTGGACTGCGATCGCCCGACGACGACGAAGACGCGCGTGGTCGCGCGCAATCAACAGGTGGTGCGGGTGGACGAGGAAGTCGACGCGGATCTCTCGGGCGACGAAGTCACGCGGGTGCTTGATGCCGTCGCGCGCGCGGTGGCGGGCGCGGACGCGCTGATCCTCGAGGACTACAACAAGGGCGTGCTGGTGCCGCAGGTGATCCGCGCGGCGATCGACGCGGCGCGCGCGAAGCGCATCCCGGTGGTGGTGGATCCGAAGTTCCGCAACTTCTTCGAGTATCGCGGCTGCACGGTGTTCAAGCCGAACCGGCGCGAGCTCGAGGGGGCGCTGGGGGCGGCGGTGGACGTGGGCAATCCCGACGCGCTTCCTGATGTGTTGGCGCGGCTCGATGCAGCGCATCTTCTGCTCACGCTGAGTGAGCGTGGAATGGCTTTGGTGTCGAGAGGGGCCGAGGATGAAGGAGGAGCGAGGAGCGAGGGGAAGGAGCGCGGAGCGAGAGGGAGGCCAGAGGGAGGAGGAGAGAGGAGAGGAGGGGCAACCCGCGTCGAGCGCATCCCAACCACGGCACGCGAAGTCTTCGACGTCGTCGGCGCGGGTGATACCGTGACCGCCTACCTCGCGGCGATCCTTGCCGTGGGCGGTAGCGCGCTCGAAGCCTCGATCGTCGCGAACTACGCCGCGGGTATCCAGGTCGGCAAGGCCGGCGCGGCGGTGGTCACGCCGGCGGAAGTGCTCGCGGCGTACGACGACGCGTAGGAGGCGTCTGCGCGTCGCGTGCTTGCCGCACGGCGGCGTGTGCACTACATTGTCTTACGTGAAGTCTGCCTCCGTCACTATCCGACTCGACGCCAAACTCGAGCGCGAGCTCAACCGTCTGAGCCGGCAGCTCGGGCGCAGCCGTAGCGAGCTCGTGCGCGACGCCCTGCGCCGTCAGCTCGCGCTCGCGCGGTTCGAGCAGGCCCGTCGCGCGATGCTGCCGCTGGCCGAGGCCCAAGGGTTCCTCACCGACGAGGACGTCTTCGCCGACGTCTCGTGAGGGTGTTCCTCGACACGAACGTGCTCATCTGCGCGTTCGCAGCCCGCGGCCTCTGTGCCGACCTGATGCGGCTGCTCCTCGCGGAGCACGAGGTCCTGACCGGGGAGGTCAACTTGGTCGAGCTCCGGCGCGTGCTCATCAAGCGCTTCAAGGCGACGCCGACGCAGGTCGATCCAATCGAGCAGCTGCTGCGCGACCAGACGGTCATCCCCAAGCCGGCGGCCCTGCTCTCCCTGAAGGTGCGGAATGCCGATGACGCCTGGGTGTTGGCGTCCACCGTCGCCGGCGAGGCGGACCTTCTCGTGTCCGGCGACCAGGATCTCTTGGTCCTCGCCGCTCGCGCGCCGCTCCCAATTCTCTCGCCGCGCGATGCGTGGAGTCGATTGCGAAGCGAAGGAGCATATTGAGGAGTGCCCGCATCTGTGGCACACGTGAACTTTCCGTCGCCCGTCGCCCATCATCCGTCATCCGTCATCCGTCATCCGTCATCCGTCATCCATCATCCGTCATCCGTCATCCGTCCTATACAAGATGCCCCGAACCCTACTCGCCGCCCTGATCGCCCTCAGCCTCACCGCCGCCCCCGCGCACGCCCAACTCGGCGCCTCACTCGGCTTTCGCTCGCTCACCGACGAGCGCCCGACGGCGACGGACCGCGATCGCCGCGGCTTCGAGGGGCGCCTGCACTACGCGCGCGATCAGTGGGGCGCGTTCGGGTGGCAGGCGGAGCTGATCGGCTCGCAGATGCGCGCGCAGCGCGACGACGGGCTGAGCCGCTACAAGGTCTCGGAGAACAGTCTCGAGCTCGCGGCGCTGCTGCGCGGGCGGCTCGTGAACGGGGCGCTGGCGGGCGCGTACGCGCTGGGCGGGCCGGTGGCAAGTTGGCGCGTGGTCTGCGGGGCGTCGGGACAGCCGTCGACCTGGTGCGACGAGCGCGACGACCGCGGCACGGGCTACGTGCTGGGCCTGGGCTATCAGTCGCCGCTGACGCCGCGGCGCGACCTGATCTTCGAGCTGCGCTACTACGACGGCATCGTGGCGGGCGCGAGCTCGCCGATCCTGTCGCTGAGTCTTGGTCTTGTCGTGGCGGACCGCTAGCGCTGCAGTCGGCTAGCTACGCAGCGCGCTAGCGGCCGGCGGCGACGCGCATCGCGCCGAGCTTCTCCAACAGCTCCTGCACGGCGGCGGCGTTCGCGGTCGACGTCGCACTGACGCTGGTGCCCGCGATGGCGTCGAGGTAGGCGTTGTACGCCTGGATCGCGTTGATGACGCTGCTTGCGCTGGGGTTGGGTCCGAGCGCGGCGATGGCCTGCGCGAGCGCGGTGGCCTGGGCGGAACCGCCCATCGCGGCAGCGAGCGGGCCGGCGTTGCCGCCGAGTGCGGCGATGAGGTTCGCGCGCGCACCGGCAGCGTTGGGCGAACTCGAGGCGCGCAGGATCGATCGCGCGATCGC
>DAOMNV010000095.1:0-3043 GCA_035444005.1 Gemmatimonadaceae bacterium | reverse complement strand
GCTGCGCCCGCGCCGCGCGCGACGGCGCCGATCACCGAAGGAAAGCCGGCGTCCGAGAATGGCAAAGCCGCGCCGGCGCCAAGCGGCGATCCGGCGTCGGTGAGGTACTGCGCCTGCGCGGCGCCGGAGACGGCGCCGAGCAGGACGAACGATGCGACGGTGATGCGCAGCATCACCGCGCCGGACGGGCGCCGAGGATCGTCAGGGAGAACTGCGCGCCTTGAAGCGCAATGTACGCCGGGCTCCCGGGCTGGGCACCGCCGTCGACGGCCGCATTGAACGCGCGGATGGCGTCGACCGCCGCTGCCGGCGACGGGGTGTTGCCGAGCGCGGCGAGGGCCTGCGCGAGCGCGCCGCCACCCGTGACGCCGGAGAGGATCGAGCTGAGCGCGGTCGGGTTGCCGGCGAGCGCCTGGCCGACGGCGTTGAGCGCGCCAGCGGCCGGGCTGCTGCCGCGGTTGGACAGCGCCGCCGAGACGCGCGACACCGTCGCGGCGTTCACGCCGCCGACGAAGTTGACGACGGAACCGGTGACACCGGCGCCGGAGCCCATCGGCGAGCCGGCATCCGTGAGATACTGCGCCTGACCGACGCTGGCGAAAGCCGCCACCAAGCCGAGGCCCGCGATCGTGCGAGAAATCATCTTCATATGTTGGTGCTCCTGTAGGATCGCGAGGACTTAGTACTTCCAGGACATACCGGCACCGAGCGCGAGGCGCGCGCGGTCACCGACGGCGCCACCGACGTCGTTGAGCGACGGCGTGAGCACGAGCGGGATGTTCTTCAGCGGCGAGAACGAGAGCGCGAGGTTGACCTGCGCACCGGTGTAGTCGATGATCGCCGACGAGAAGTAGTTGATGCGGATCGAGCTGGAGGCGAAGAACCAGACGCCGTTCTTGCCGTCGCGGAAGTCCTCGGCCTGCTGGAAGCGGCCGTTGCCGAGGCCGAAGTTGATCGTGCCGTTCGTGAAGTACTCCGACCCCTGGTTCACGGCGAATCCGCGCGTCGCGGCGACGTAGACCGAGGGCTTGGTGTCGAAGTCGTTGCCGTTGAGGTAGAAGCCCTCGACGCCGAGGCCGAGGCCCCAGTCCTGCACGACCTTGTGGACCTTCACCGCGCCGACCATCCGCGAGCCGAAGCCCGAGCGGATCGTCGAGAGCGAGGTCAGCACGGCCTCGATGCCGACGATGTCGCCGCTGTTGAGGAAGCCGCCGCCGACGGAGATGGCACCGTCCTGCGCGCCGTTCACGCCGGTCGAGGCCTGGTAGCCCAGGCCGACGAAGATGTCACCCTGGTTGGGGCCGAAGCCCACCGGGGAGGACGCCGCCACACCGGGCTGGGCGCGGCCCATCCGCGCCTCGAGGTACTCCACCGTCGGCACCTCGAGCTTGCTGAGCGGCGGCAGGCCGTCCTGCGCGACGAGCGCGGACGGCAGGGCGAACGCGAGGACCAGGGCGAGAGCGGCAAGTGGGCGCATCAATGTCTCCGGCAAGGAGCTAGGGGGCGTGGGGAGCCCTCTCCGGGAATGCGGAGAAGGTATCACGGCAGAAGTTGGGGCTCCGCTCACAGGGTGTCAAGAGAGCTAGGTCACTCCCGCGTAACCAAAAAACGCCCGACGGGACCCTGAGGTCACGCCGAGCGTCGTTTGTGATGGGCGCGGAGGGACTCGAACCCCCGACCTCTGCTGTGTGAAAGCAGCGCTCTAACCAGCTGAGCTACGCGCCCCCATCCTTGCGAGACGCGAAAGATAATGGGCGCGAAATAGAAAGGAAGAGGATGGGAGGAATACGAGGAGCGGGGAGCGAGGGAGAGGAGCGAGCGTCGAGCGGCGAGGTGGGAGACCGTGAAGGGCGAGGCTTCTGGACTCGGACTTCCGCTTCGCTCCGCGCCCCTCACTCCTCCCCCTCGCTCCTCGCCTCCTCGTATTCCTCCTCCCTCTGGCATACTTTATGCCCTAAGGGGCTCATAGCTCAGCGGTTAGAGCAGCGGACTCATAATCCGACGCGCGCAGGTTCGAATCCTGCTGGGCCCATCATTCACCGCTCCGTCGCGCCCTGCCAGAGGGCCCGGAGCCGCGCCCAGTCGCCGCGGGCGACGTATTCGAGTGCGCGTAGCACGCGCGTCGGATAAAACCACAGCGCGAAGCGCAGGCGGTCACCCGCCCCATAGTGCGCGCGCACCATCCGCCGCCGGTTGCGGTCGCGCAGGCGGATCTTCCACGCCGGGGCCTCGGGCTCGGGATACGCGGTGTGATGCACGGCCTGGGCCGTCGGCACCCAGAGCAGCCGCCAGCCGTCCCGGCGATGGCGGAGGCTCAGCTCGACGTCTTCGCCGTAGCTCCAGTAGTCGGCGGCGAATGCTTGGCTGCGTTCGAGGGATTCTTTGCGGATGAGTAATACGCAGCCGCTGACAAATGAGACGGGAGACGGGTGACGGGTGACGTGAGAGGGCGCTGCCGTCGGCTGCGGGGTGCCTAGGGCGCGCTTGACGTCAAATTCGCCGCCGGCCCAGAAGATGGGGCCGCCGGGACGTTCGAAGTAGATCGTCGGGGCGGCGAGGGAGGCCTGGGGATCGGCGTCGAGGGCGGCCTCGAGCTGCGCGATGGTGTCTGGAAAGACCTCGGCGTCGTCGTTGAGGACGAGGACCTTGGTGGCGCCGCGCTCAAGCGCATACGCGATGCCGGCGTTGTTGCCGCCGGCGTAGCCGAGGTTTTCGCGGAGGCCGAGGTAGTCGACCCTGGGGAATCGCGCGCGCAGGCGCTCGCCGCTTCCGTCGGGACTGCAGGCGTCGACGAGAAGCACGCGCGGCGGCTCGGGCGCACTGGCGAGCAGCGCCTCGAGGCAGCGCGCGGCAATCTGCTCGCGCTGGTAGTGCAGCATTACGGCCCAGGTGCTCATCTGGGCGTAACTCTAACTACTTCCGTGCTTCTTGTGCGCTCTGGGTTCTGGTGCGCCGGGCTGGGATCACCTGCGCCGGGCTGGGATCACCTGCGCCGGGCTGGGATCACCTGCGCCGGGCTGGGATCACCTGCGCCGGGCTGGGA
>DAOMNV010000094.1:0-6676 GCA_035444005.1 Gemmatimonadaceae bacterium | reverse complement strand
CTTCACGTCCTCGCGCACGACGTGCACGAAGTCCACGCCGCCGCGCGGCAGGCCACCGGCGATCGACCGGAACGTGCGGCCGTTGTCGTCCGACACGAACACATACGGCGTGAAGTCGCCGCGCCGGTGGTTGTCGAAGGTCACGTACACGCGGTTCACGTCGTGCCGCGACGGCTCGATGCGCGACACGTACGTACCCGCCGGCACGCCCGGCACGCGCGACGTCAGTTCCGTCCACGCACCGCCGTCGTTCTCCGTCATCCACAGGCGGCCGTCATCCGTGCCGGCGTACAGCTTGCCGGCCTTCACCGGCGACTCGTTCAGCGAGACGATCGTGCCGAAGGTCTCCGCACCCGTCGCGTCGAGCGTGATGCCGCCCGTCGTCTGCGTCGAGATGCGCAGCTTCATCGTGTCCGCGTACGACAGGTCGCCGGAGATCGGGTACATATTGTCGCCGCGCTGCAGCGACTTATAGACGCGGTTCGCGCCGATGTACACGATGCTCGGGTTGTGCGGCGAGAGGAAGAACGGCGTGTTCCAGTTCCAGCGCGGGCTGTCGCCGATCGAATCCGCCTTCTGCTGCGCCCGCATCCCCTCGATCTGGCGGCGCAGCGCCGCGCTCATCGGGCGCGCCGTATCGCCGCGCACGACCATGATCGAGTCCTCCCACTTCATATACCGCTCGCGGTAGTTCGGCTTCTGCAGGCGCGTGCTCGTGCCCGTCGAGACGATGAACCGCGCGATGTTGCCGCCCTGCGACTCGCCGTAGATGATGTCCGGGTTCGTCGGGTCCTGCGCCGTCACGAAGCCGTCACCGCCGTTGAACGTGAACCACATCGCGTTCGTGATCGGCCCCTGGCGCCGCCGCGACGGGCCGCACCACGAACCGTTGTCCTGCAGGCCGCCGCAGACGTTGTACGGCACGGCCATATCGAACGAGACGTTGTAGAACTGCCCGATCGCGAACGTGTTCGGGAAGATGTAGTTGCCGCCGTTGTCGAAGCTGATGCCGATGCCGCCGTCGTTGCCGACGATGTGGCGGTCCGGATCCTTCGGGTCGATCCACTGCGCGTGATGGTCCACGTGCAGCCCGATCGTCGCGTTGCGGGCGTTCTTGCCGCCCTCGTCCGACACCTTCACCGGCGTGGAGCTGAACCACACGCGGTTCGGATTCGTCGGATGCACGCGCACCTGGCTGTAATAGAAGGGACGCACGTTGTCGTCCGCCGTCTTCTCCCAGGTCCGGCCGCCGTCGGCCGACCGATACAGGCCGCTCACCTTGGCCTGCGCCGCCGCGCCGGCGCGCGGCCGCGGGTTCGGCGCCGTGTCCGCCTCGACCATCGCGTACACCACGTTCGCGTCGCTCGGCGCGATCGCGATCTCCATACGGCCCTTCATCGTCGTCGGGAACCCGCCGCCCGAGACCTCCGTCCACGTCTCACCACCGTCCTCGGAACGCCACAGCGCCGAGCCGCGGCCGCCCGACTGCAGGTAGTACGGCTGGCGCAGCCGGTGATAGCTCGTCGCGAAGAGGATGTTCGGATTCGTCGGGTGGAGATCCACGTCGACGAAGCCGGTCGTGTCGTTGATGAACTTCTTCAGCTGCCAGGTCTGGCCGCCGTCGGTGGTCTTGTAGAGACCGCGCTCGCGGTTCGTGCGCCACGCGGCACCCAGTGCGGCGACCCACGCCACGTTCGGGTTCGTCGGATGCACCACGATGCGCCCGATGTGCTCCGTTTCCTTCAGGCCCATGTACGTCCACGTCAACCCGCCGTCCGTGGACTTGAACACGCCGCCGCCCGGCGAGATCGAGTTGCGCGAGTTGGGCTCGCCCGTCCCGAGGTAGATCACGTTCGTGTCGCTCGGCGCGATCGCCAGGTCGCCAAGCGACGCGACGCCGTAGTTGTCGAAGACCGGACGGAAGGTCACGCCGCCGTTCGTGGTCTTCCACACGCCGCCCGCGGCCGCAGCCACGAAGAACGTCTTGCTGGGCGAGGGAATGCCCTCGATGTCGGAGATGCGGCCGGACATGTTCGCCGGGCCGATGTTCCGCCACCGCAGGCCGTCGATCACCGACTGGTCGATCGACTGCGCCGGGAGCGACGCCGCGGCCAGGGCCGCCGTCGCGCCGAGCGCGGAAAGGAACCGTGTCACACGCATAGGAAATGGTGGGTTGTGGGGTCCGCCCCTTGTGGGGCGTATAACATACGGCGGCCCCCGCGGAGGCGTTGGATTGCGTCGCGCATTTGGCGAGATTTCGGGAGTCTGCCGTTCACACGCACTCCTCCAAGGACGCCGTGATGTCACGTTCCAACCGCAGCACCCGCCGCGCGCCCATCGGCGTCGCCGCCAATGCCAAGCCCCGCGCCGAGCGCGGCCGCACCAACGCCCCCGAGACGCCGCTCGCCGTCCGCGCCAAGGACGTCGAGGTCGACGCCGAACTGCGCGAGTACGTCGCCAAGCGCGCCGGCTTCAAGCTCGGCAAGTACGCCAACGCCATCGAGCGCATCACCGTGCGCTTCGAGGACCTCAACGGCCCCAAGAAGGGCGCCCCAGCCGACCGCTGCGCCATCAAGGTCGTCATCTCGCGCCACGAAAGCGTGATGGTCGAGGTCGTCGAGCACGAACCGCGCGCCGCCTTCGACAAGTGCATCGACTCCGTCGAGCGCGCCGTCAAGCGCGCCCTCGAGAAGACCAAGTCCAAGGCCCGCCGGCGCTAGTCAGCGTCCCGCAGGCGCCGGGCTCGGGCGTGCCAGCGCGGACGGCACGCCCAGGGCCCGCGGGTCGGGCAGCACGCGCTCGCGCGTGAACTTCCGCCGCGCCGCGTCCATCTCGTTGATCCGCTGCACCCAGCGCTGCGTCTCGACGTCGTAGCGCGCGAGGTTGTTGCCCAGCCAGTACGGACGGTTCTCGTACGCCCAGCTGCGCTCGAACAGCTCCCGCGTCAGCACCCAGCCGTCGCGCATGTCCTGCAGCTTGCCGTTGATCCCCGTGAACTCGGCCAGCTCCTTCCACGTCACCGTGTCGAGCGTGGCCAGGGCGTACACGCCCTGCGCCACCTCATCGGCGATTTGGAACTTCATCCCCATCCAGTCGATGCGCCGCGCGCCGAGCTCCATCGCGTCGACGGCGCTCAGCTCGCGCAGGTGCCGCTGCGTGCGCGCCCTGGCGATCTCCACCAGCGCGCGCTCCGCGTGCACGCGCACCTCGGCGATGAATGGCCGCAGGCGCAGCGTCTCGATCACGCCTTCCTCGCTCCAGGGATCGAGGAAGAACAGGTAGCTCTGCGCCTCGCCCGCGCGGCTGCGCATCATCGCCGCGTGTGCCGCCATCAGGTGCTGCTGCGCGCGGTCGATCGCGCCCAGCGTGTCGCCGTGGAAGGTGAGGCCGTACGCCGCCTGGAAGTTCGGGATGCTCGACTCGCCCGGCTGCCACGCCGCCGCCGCGCCGAACACCAGCCCGTACCAGTTCTGCTCGAAAATCGCGTCGCCCCAGTCGTCCCAAGTCGTGTTGATCACGCCCGTCGCACCGGCACGCTGCCCGTCGCGAATGAAGCCTTGGATGTTCGGCAGCGCCGTGTTGCTGTTGGGATACACGCCGTTCCAGTTGCTCACGCCCGGCGCCACCCAGGTCTCCATCCCCGCATCGCGGAACGGCTTCAGGCAGCGGTCGAAGTTCGAGCGCGACCAGTAGTCCCAGCCTACCGCAATGAGATCCTTCGGCAGGCGACTCACCAACTCCGGCGAGTTCATCGCGATGTCGCCCCAGAACAGGTAGCGCTTGCCCGGCCGGCGCACCGTCTCGACGATCGCCTTCAGGTAGTTGATGTAGACCGCGCCCAAGCCCGAGTCGGCGACCATCGGCTTCGTGCGGCCCGCGCCGAGCTCGAAGGTCTCGTCGGCGCCGAGGTGTACGAACGGCGACGGGAACATCGAGTCGATCTCGGCGAAGATCCCGCGCGTGAACTCCAGCGTGCCCGGCTGTCCCGGCGCCAGCACGTGTCCGTGCGGCGTCTCCGCGAGGTCCGCGTAGAGCTCCAGCTTGAGCGCGTGATGCAGGTGCCCGAAGGTCTGCTGCTGCGGGATCACCGTCACGTGGTGCCGCCGCGCGTAGGCCACGAGTTCGGCCACGTCTTCGCGGCTCATCGAACCACCCGGCGGCGCGATCACCGGCTGCGACGCGAACTGCAGCGTGTGCTCGAAGTACAGCGTGAAGGTGTTGACCTTGTAGCTCGCGAGCAGACGCACCTGCCGCTTCTGGTACTCCAGCGTCGGCATCGGCCCGCGCGAGATGTCGTCCTGCGCGCCGCGCCAGCGCATCGCCGGCCAGTCGCGGATCGTCACGCGATGCAATCGCGCCGCGTTGCCCGCGCCCGTGAACAACTGCTTGAGCGTCTGCAGTGCGTAGTACCCACCGGCCGCGGTATGCGCGATGATCGTCGCGCCCGCAGTATCCGTGACGAGGATGTACCCCTCGTCGCGCATCGCCGCGTCGAAGCGCAGCGCGTGCCGCTCGAGCACGCGGCGCGCCGCCTCGGATCCGTTGCGCAGCATCGTCACGTGCCAGCCGCGCGAGCTCGCGTGCACCGCGGCCTGGAATCCCCGCTCGCGCATATCGGCGGCGAAGTCCTCGGCGGCCTGCACGTCGTCGCGCTCCGTGCCCGGCGCGATGGAGATCGGCGCGCGGAAGAGTGCGGAGCCGTCGTGGGCGACGAGTTCGCGCGGCGCGGGGAGCAGGCGGGGGGCGGTGCTCGCGGCTGGCGCGGCAGCGGGCGTTGCGGGAGCCTGCGCGGCGAGGGCCGCCGGCAGGATCAGCAGGGCAAGGAATCGGCGCATTGGCAGAATGTAATGATTGCGACGGGGGGCGTTCTTCGACCTAGCCTATGGAATGATCGACCGATCCGAGGCAGGACGCGGCCCCGTAGCCGAAGTAGCTACCGGTAGCTACTTTGATGCTATGAAAGTCGTTGGCATCAAGGAGCTCAAGAACAAGCTCAGTGAGTACCTCCGGCTGGTGAAGGCCGGCGAGGTCGTGTTGATCTCCGATCGCGGGGACGTGGTGGCGGAGTTACGCGCGCCCACGCCTTGGAAGGATCCGCTGATGGACGATCCGTGGTGGGCGGAACAGGTGCGGAAGGGAATCATCACGCCGGCGAAGCTGCCGCCTGGGACGCCCTTCGAGCTCGTGCGCGATTATCCCTTGGTGCCGTTCGAGCAGTTGATGCGGGAACTGGATGAGGACCGCGAGGACCGCGTATGATCTACGCGGATTCATCCGTGGCGGTCGCTGCGGTGCTTTCCGAGAGCCGCCGCCCGCCCGAGACGTTCTGGACGTCGCGCATCGTCGCCAGCCGCCTGACCGATCTCGAGACTCGGGTCCGGGTGGCGCGACACGGCGACAGCGCCCGGCATCAACAGGCCGTCGACCTCATCACGAGCCGAATGATGTTCGTGGAGATCGATCGTGCATCGGTCGATCTGCTGTATCGTGAGATTCCCGCTGGACTGCGGACACTCGACGCGATCCATCTTGCGACGCTCCAACACGTGAACGGCGGACTGCGGCGCGTACCCCTCGCCACCTACGACCGCCGCCTCGCCACCGCCGCCCACGCGATGGGCTTCCAGGTCATCGTCCCGTGAACGACTCCCACACGCCGCCCGCACGCGCCTACTGGCGTCGCGTCATCTTCGATCACGACACGAAGGCCGGCAAGACCTTCGACATCGCGCTGATCGTCGCCATCCTCGGCAGCGTCGCGACGATGCTGCTCGACAGTCTCCCCAGTCTGTCGCCGCGCGCGCACCACGCGCTGTACGTGCTCGAGTGGACCTTCACCGTCCTCTTCACCATCGAGTACGCCGCCCGGCTCTGGTGCGCCGCCGACCGCCTGCGCTATGCGCGCAGCTTCTACGGCGTCATCGACCTGCTCGCGCTGCTGCCCACCTGGATCGGCCTCATCCTCCCCGAAGGCCGCTTCCTCGGCGTCATCCGCGTGCTGCGCGTGCTGCGCATCTTCCGCATCCTCAAGCTCACGCAGTACGTCTCCGAGGCCAGCATCCTCTCGCAGGCCCTCGCCGCCGCGCGCTACAAGATCGTCGTGTTCATGTTCACGATCCTCACCGCCGTGAGCGTGATCGGCTCGTTGATGTACCTCGTCGAAGGTCCCGAGCACGGCTTCACGAGCATCCCGACGGCGATGTACTGGGCCATCGTCACGATGACCACCGTCGGCTACGGCGACATCTCGCCCGCCACCACGCTCGGCCGCCTCCTCGCCAGCGCGCTGATGATCCTCGGCTACGGCATCATCGCCGTGCCCACCGGCATCGTGACGATGGAGCTGCAGCGCGCGCAGGCGCGCGTGCCGCGCGCGGTAACCTGCCCCGGCTGCGGCCGCGACGGGCACGATCTCGATGCGAAGTTCTGCAAGGGCTGCGGCGTGGCGTTGCCGACGGCGGGCGTGCTATAGCCGCAGGCTGAGCCCCGACGCCCGCCGCGCGCTGCGCTCCACCGCCGCTCGCAGCATCGCCTCGCTGCCCACGACGAGCACCTGGTGGCGCGCGCGCGTCACGGCCGTATAGAGCAACTCGCGCGAGAGCACCTCCAACTCGCGCTCCGGCAGCACGACGACCACCGTATCGCACTCGCTGCCCTGCGACTTGTGCACGCTCAT
>DAOMNV010000093.1:0-6729 GCA_035444005.1 Gemmatimonadaceae bacterium | reverse complement strand
CGGCGAGGCCGGCCGCAGCTTCTCGCGCAGCGCCTCGGGCTCGAGCACCGGCGCTCCGCCCACCTGCCGCGGCTACAGGCCGATCAAGCCCGCGGTGCCGGCGATCTCCCAATTCACGATGTGGGAGTCCTCGTGGCAATACACCTCCGTGCCGCGCTCGCCGAGCAACCACAGCGCCGCCTGGTTGGCCATCGTGCCGGTCGGGAAGAACAAGCCGCGGTCCTTGCCCAACAACTCGGCGACGCGGCGCTCGAGGCGCAGCACGGTCGGGTCGCCATCGAGGACGTCGTCGCCGACTTCGGCGTTGGCCATCGCCTGGCGCATCGCGGCCGAGGGCTTGGTGACGGTGTCGGAGCGGAGGTCGATCATTCGAGACGGAAGAAGGAGTACTGAAGACGGACGCTACTCGACGTCGAGGGCGTCGGCGCTGAGTTCGGCATCGGTGGCGCTGGCGACTTCCGCGCCAAGCACGAACACGAGCGCGGCGTAGTAGGTCCAGAACACGACGACGACCAGCGCGCCGATGCTGCCGGAGTAGATCGAGGCGGGCGGGAAGTTCGCGATCGCGAGGCCAAAGAGCCAACGCGCGATCTCGAAGAGCAGGGCCGCGGTGGCCCCGCCGGCGAGCGTGGGGATCCACGGCGTCCGCCGCTTGGGCAGCCAGCGGTAGAGCGAGCCGAACAGCGCGGCGACGACCAGCACGGCCAGCACGCGGCCAAGCAGCAGCTCGACGCCGCCGAGGACGTCCTCGCGCACGCCGAGCTCGATGAGCGCGCCGCCGATGCGGCCGCTGGAAATCGTGAGGAAGCTCGTGAGCGCGATCCAGATGACGAGCAGCGCCATCATCATCAGGGACAGCGTGAGGTCCCAGGCGATGCCGCGCAGCACGGGTCGGTCGCGACCGTGCGCGAACACGAAGCCGATGACGCTACGCAGCGAGCCGAAGAGCCGCGTGGAGAACCAGAGGAAACCGGCGGCACCGGAGATGCCGAAGACTGCGCGGGTGCGCGCCACGTCCTCGAGCACGGGATCGAGCATCGAGCCGCTCACGCCCGCCTGCGCGGGCAGTACGCGCAGCAGCACGCCTTCCACGATGCGCGTCGCGCCGTCAGGCGACTCCCCGAGCAGGTAGCCCAATCCCGCGGCGAGCATCAGCAGGAACGGCACGCCGGCGAGGAGGATGTTGAAGGCCACCCCGCCGGCGAGGAAACTGACGTTGTCGCGGAGGACGTCGCGCCAGACGCGGCGCAGGACCCCGAGGCCGAGACTGATCAGACGCCGTCGTCCTCGTCGTCGACGGCTTCGCGATGGCGCGCGAGCCGTTCCTCGAGCGCGGAGCGCGCATCGCGCGCCGCTGCCTTGCCCTGGCGCTGCAAGTCGTCGACGAGGTCGCGCCCGGAGTCCGCGATATTGCGCGCCTTGCGCTTCACGCGCCGCGCGCTGCGGCGCAGCTGCGCACGGGTCTCGTCGCCGGACTGCGGCGCCAAGAGCAGCGCCGCGCCGGCGCCGAGCGCCGCACCGAGGAGGAAGAGGGCGAGGCCGCTGCCGGCACCTCCGCCACGCCGTTCGATCACCACTGCAGGTTCGTCACGTTCGGCCATTTCTTCCTCCCCGTGCGGGGTTCAGCTTAGCTCTCGACCAGGACCAAGAAGCGCGAGGTGCGCCAGAAGGCGGTCGGGTCGGCGATGCGGATCGTCCCCTTGAACTTGCCATCGGCAGGCGCCGCTTCCAAGCCCGCGAGGTCGTTCGGCGACACGATCCGGTACGTCTTCTCGGGATCCGGCAGGGCGAGCTCGCGCAGGTCGCGACGGTCCGCCGCCGTGAATTCGTCGGCGTCGAGCGTCCGCGAGATGACCGTCGTGCGGCCGATGCCGAGCATCCCGCCGCGGCGCTCGATCACGCCCCGCGTGATGAGGTCGCTCTGGGTGCCTGCCACCCAGTACACCGTGTTCTGCTCCACGACGAGCGCGTCGCGGTCCGAGCGCAGCGCCTCGCCCTCGGCGGCCAGCTGCGTGTTCTGCTCGCGCAGCTGCGCGTTCTGGGCCGTCAGCGCCGTCACCTGCTCGACGAGGCCGGCGATCTCCTGCTTCTGCTGGTCGACGAGGGTCTGGAAGGCCGCGACGGTGGAGTCGAAGCGCTTGGTCAGGTCCTCGTTGCCGGCGGTGAGCGCGGCGATGCGGCGGCGGCTCTGGGCCATCCGCTCCTCGGCCTGGCGCACGCGGTTGGTGAGATCCTGCACGCGGCCGACGAGCTGCGCGCGGGCCTCGGTGGGCGACAGCGTCTCCATCTCGCCGTCGCGCGACTGCACCGGCTGGCCGCTGCGCACCTTGTCGATCTCGCCGTTCACCTCGGAGATGAACGCCGAGGTCGCGACGACTTCGGAGAGCAGCGAGTCCTTCTCGGCCGACAGCGCCGCGGCCTGCGCGAGCTGGCGGTCATATTCGGTCTTCGACACGCAGGCCGTCGCCAGCACGGCCACGGCGGTGAGCGCAAGGATCTTTCGCATAGATGGTTACCTCAGTGGGGGAGTGCCCGGGCGGGACTATTCGCCCGCGTCCGGATCGTCCGGCGCCGCCTCGACGGCGGGAGCGGCCCCGGGGGCGGGGCGCTCGATGGCCGGCCCCTTCACGTACCGCCGCACCGCGTCCGCTGTTCCACCCACGGCGAGGTTCTCGAAGAGGAAGGTGAACTTTTCATCGTACGCTAATGCAAGCTTCGCCTTCACATCGGCCGGGAGGTCCCAGAGCTGCCGCTTGAAGGGCCCGAGGGCCTTCTTCCGCGTCTTGTAGAAGAACTGCTCGTCCGTGTCGCCCGCCTTGCGCTCCTCGGCGGCGTTCGTGCGCAGCCAGCCGTAGATCTCCTCGCGCAGCGCGGCCGGCAGGTGGTCGTACAGCATATTCTGGAAGCCGGTGGCGAGGTGGATCTCCGCCGTCTCCGTGCGCGGGAAGTGATAGAACGCGCTGTCCGGCAAGGTCGAGGCGCCGTGCTGCACCGCGCCCGAGAGGCCGTACTTCTCACGCGAGACGCGCGAGAGATCCTCGAGCGTCTTGAAGTCCAGCGCGACGTCGGCGATCGAGCCGTCGGCGAGCACCACGCCGCCGTGCGACGTCCCCGACTGCACGGAGATCTTGCTCAGCCCCACCATTCCCTTGGCCTGCGCCGCGAGCGTGCGGTTGTAGCCGTCCATAAACGCCTCGAGTTCCGGCACGGTCGAGTTCTCCGTGCCGACCTCGCCGATCTCGCCGCCGAGCGAGATCGTCACGCCCTTGGGCTCCAGCCCGCGCACGTAGCGCGTGAGCTCGACGGCCGTCTCAAAGTTGAGGCGCTGCTGCGCATCGAGCGTCTCGTGCGCGAGGTCCACCAGCGTGGACGTGTCGATGTCGATGTTGTAGAAGCCCGCCGTGACGGCCTCGAGCGCGAGCTGCTTCACCGCGCCGACCTCGGCCTTGGCGTCGACCTTGTATTTCTTGGCGTTGACCTGGAAATGGTCGCCCTGGATGAACACCGGTCCGCGGTGGCCTTCGCGCAGGGCTGCGGCGAGCATCACGGCCACGTACTCCGACGGACGTTGCTCGGTGTAGGCGATCTCCGAGCGGGCGATCTCGAGGATGAACGCGCCGCCCTTGAGCTTCTGCGCGGTGCGGAAGATCGCGCGGGCGGTGTCGTACGCGGCGCCGCGGACGTTGATGGCCGGCACGGTCACCGGCGGCACGTCGCCGCGGCCGCGGGCCATATAGAAGTCGTGGATCGAGGCCGAGTACGTGCCGACGGCGCGGCCGGCCTCCCAGATGGCCCAGCGGGCCCAGTCCTGCTCCTCGGCGCTCCCGAAGACGGCGAGGCGCACGAGCGCGTCCATCATCGGGCCGGCGAGCGCGGACTCGTCCTTGAGCGTGAACGTGCCGTCGGCAATGGCTGCGGCGGCGCCGAGGGTCTGGACGACGGAGGCAGGGACCTTTGACATCGAAGTGGAGTCAGGATGATGTGGGGCGCGGCCATCGGACGGCGCGCGGATCGACCGGCATCGGAGGGGGCGGGCGCTCGGCCCGTCCAGCCGTCTAATCTCGCCCGATTTCGGGTGGGAAGCAACGACGGTTCACCTCAGAGCACCCAGTGCGGATCGGACGCCGGCAGCGACTCCCAAACCTCGCGCATCTGCTGCCACTCGGGATGCCCGAACTGGTAGTACGTGAGCTGCTTGCCGAGCTCGACGCCAGGCTGGTCGAGCGGATCGACGCCGTAGAGCGCTCCCGCATAGACCGTCGCGAGCTCGAAGAACATCCACAGCCCCCCGAGGTGCCAGGCATCCACCTGCGAGACGCGCAGCGTCATCGTCGGGCGCCCGCCGCGGGCGAGGGCGCCGGCGGTCGCCCAGCACTCGGCGCGCAGCAGCTCACCGAAGCTATGGCCCCGCAGGTAGGCCAACTCGGCCGGGGCACCATCGCCGTGCGGGATCTCGAGGTCGTCGGGGTGCGACTCGACATCGACGAAGGTCACCGTCTTGTCGCGAGGGCCCTCCATAAACAGCTGGACTTGCGCGTGCTGGTCCGTCGCGCCCACGGCGGCAATCGGCGTCGGGCCGACGTGCCGGCCGTCCGGCTGGCGCTTGCCCAGCGACTCCGCCCAGAGCTGCACGAACCAAGGCCCGAGGTCTCGCAGCGCGTCGCTGTATGGCATCAGCACGTGCGCGCCCCGCCCCGCCGTCTCCTGCGCCTGCCACTGCAACGCGGCGAAGGCCAGCGCCGGATTCTCGCGCAACGTCGGCGAGGTGCAACGGTCGCGCATCGCCGTGGCGCCGTCGATCAACCCCTGCACGTCGAGGCCCAGCAGCGCGGCCGGCAGCGTGCCGACCGGGCTCAGTGCGCTGAAACGTCCGCCCACGTTGGGGGGTACCTCGAAGGCCGGAATGCCCTCGGATGCCGCGACGCGGCGCAGTGCGCCCTTCTCCGGATCCGTGATGAATGCGAAGTGTCCACGCGCCGGCAGCCCGGCCTCGGTCAGGCGCGCGCGCAGCAGCAGGTACTGCGCCATCGTCTCGGCCGTGCTGCCCGACTTGGACACGACGAGGATGCGCGTGCGGGCGAGGTCGAGCTGCTCCAGCAAGCCGGTGACGCTGCGCGGATCGACGTTATCGAGCACGTGCAGGCGCGGCCGGCCATCGCGCTGCGCGGCGCTGCGGGCGTTCCAGTCGCGCGGCAGCAGCGCCGTGCGCATACACACGGTGCCGAGCGCCGATCCACCGATGCCGAGCACCACGACGTCGTCGAGGCCGCGGCGCGCGCTGGCGGCCCAGTCGAGCACGCGGGCGCGTTCGGCGGCGTGCGCCTCGAGCTCGCGGAAACCGAGCAGTCCGCGCTGCTGCATCGCGGCGAAGGTCGCGGCCGCCTGTGCGAGGCGCGGCGCGAGGGCATCGAGCGCGGCGGCGTCCGGGCCGTCGGGCACGGCGCGGCGCAGCATTCCACTGACGTCGAGATGGATCGCCATCGTCTAGAACTCCACCGAGAGTCCGTCGTAGGCCGGGGCGATGCCCTCCGGGAGGGCGGCCTCGAGCGCGGCGTGCGCGGTCTCGTGCGTGAGGTGCGTGAAGAAGGTCTGCCGCGCGCCGATGCGGGCGGCGGCGTCCACCGCCTCGCCCAGCGAGAGATGCGTCGGATGCGAGGTGCGGAAGAGCGCGTTGAGCACCAGCACCTCGGCCCCGCGCAGCACCGCGACGGCGTCGTCGGGCAGTTCCTTGGCGTCGGTCACGTAGGCCAGGGGCCCGATGCGATACCCGAACACGCGGATGCGGCCGTGCGGCAGCGCCACCGGCGTGACGTCGAGGTGGCCGATGCGCACCGTGACGCCCGGCTCGAGCGGATGCGCGAAGCCCTCCGGCTTGCTCGTGCCCGGCAGCGGCTTCATCGCGGCGTCGAAGATGTACGGAAAGCGTTCCTGCAGCGACTGCAGCGTCTCCTTGGGCCCGTACATCGGCAGTGCGCCGTCGCGCCGCACGGAGATGGCCCGCACGTCGTCGATGCCGTGCGTGTGGTCGGCGTGCTCGTGCGTATACAGCACCGCGTCCACGCGGTCCACCTGCGCGGCGATCAGCTGCAGGCGCAGCTCGGGCGGCGTGTCGAGCAGCAGGCGCAGGCCGGCGTCCTCGACGACGGCCCCGACGCGCGTCCGCTTGTCCCGCGGGTCCTCGGAACGGCACACGGCGCAGCTGCAGCCGATCTGCGGCACGCCGAAGCTCGTGCCCGTCCCGAGGAAGGTCAGCTTCACACCGTCTCCACCTTCAGCTGGTTCGTCGTGCCCGGCACATCGAAAGGCACGCCGGCCGTGATGACGATGCGCTCGCCGGCGACGGCGATGCCGTGACGCAGCAGCAGCTCGCGGGCCAGCGCCGCCATCTGCTCGTAGTTCTCGCAGTGCGGCACGAGGAAGGGCGTGACGCCCCAGGTCATCGCCAGTTGGCGATACGTCCGGTGGTTGTCGGTGAGCACGACGATGCGCACGTTCGGCCGCCGCGCCGCGACGATGCGGGCGGAGAAGCCGCTCTTCGTGAACACGACGATGGTGTGCGCGCCCAGCAGTCGCACGGCGGTGACGCTGGCCGAGGCGATCGTCTCCTCGGTGGTCGCCTGGCCCGGCTGCAGGCGGTCGATGCCCTGCCCGCGCGCCACCGGCGCCTGCTCGGCTGCCGTCGCGATGCGCCGCATCGCCTGGATGGCGAGCACCGGATGCAGCCCGGCG
>DAOMNV010000092.1:2638-7213 GCA_035444005.1 Gemmatimonadaceae bacterium | reverse complement strand
CGAGATGCAGCTGCGTGGAACGCGTCGCTTCGGCGCCTTCCATCATCTGCTTCATCAGGTAGATGCGGCCGCGCGGACCGTCGCGCTCCTCGCCCAGCAACTGGTAAGTGGGGCAGGTCGCGGTGCAGAAGCCGCAGTGCACGCACTTGCGCAGGATGGCGTCGGCCTCGGCGCCATCGGGGCTGTCGCGGATCCAGTCGGCGAGCTGGGTCTTCATCGGGCCTCGGCGCGTGCGGGCACGTTGAAAATGCCCGCCGGATCGAACGCCTGCTTCAGCCGCGCATTCAACGCGGCGAGCACCGGCGGCAGCGGATGGAAGGCCGGCACGCGCCGGTCGCCGCCGCGAAAGCGCGTCGCGTGGCCGCCGGCGGCCGATGCGGTGTCGCGGATGCGCGCAACGGTCGGGGCATCGCAGCCCGCGACGAGCCAGCGCTGCCCGCCGTGCCACTCGATCAGCGTGCGCCCGAGGCCGAGCGGCGGCGTGGTCGGCGGCACGGCGATGCGCCACAGCGCGACATCGTCGTGCAGCCCGAAGAACGCATGCTGCTGCTCGCGCACATCCGCCCAGGCGGCAGCGGCTGCGGCGTCATCGACCCTGTCGCCACCGAGGCGCGTGCGCGCCGCAGCGAGGCCCGCCGGCGCGCCCGACAGCCGCAACAGCAGCACGCCGTCGCACCATGCGCTGGCCGATATCGGCAGCGGCTGGCCGCCCCATTCGTTCAGGCGCCGGATCGCCGTCGCTTCGTCCACATCGAAGCGCAGCGTGCACTCGGCGGGCGGTGCGGGCAGCACTTTCAGCGACACGTCGAGCAGCACGCCGAGCGTGCCGATGCTCGCCGACGGCGTCTCCGGCGCATCGAGCAGGTGCCGCAGCAGGCCGACGGTCGTCGTCTTGCCGTTCGTGCCCGTCACGCCGACGAGTTGCAGCGCCTGCGCGGGTTCGCCGTAGAACGCCGCGGCCGCCGCCGCGGCGGCGGCTCGCGTCTCCCGCACGATGAACGCGGGCAGCGCCGTCGTCGCGCCCTCCGCGACGATCGCCATCGCGGCACCGGCTGCCTCCACCTGCGGCAGGAAGTCGTGGCCGTCACGCAGCGCGCCACGCACCGCGACGAAGCAACTGTCAGGCCCGGCGCGGCGGCTGTCATCGCTGATCGCCGCGATCGTCTCCGGCAGCGTCCCCTGCGTCCCGACCAGCAAGCCCTCGCGCGCGAGCGCCTCGCGCAGCGCCGCGGTGGCCACTTCGCTCATCGCTCGCTCCCCAGCCGCACCAGCGAACCCGATCGCAGCATCGTGCCCGGTGCCGGTTGCACGCCTACACCACTGACCACCTGCACGCGGAATCCCGCCCGATGCAGCTCGCGCACGGCACGGCGCGTGGGCAGGCCGCGCACGTCGGGCACGGGCCGCGTCGTCACCACCGGCTGCGCGGCCTCGGCCGTGCTGCCCAGCTCCACGACGTACGCCGGCGCCGCACGTTCGGCCTCTGCGTCCGCCTCGGCCAGCGCACGCACGCTGTCGGCCGCGCGGCCCGAATCCAACGAGCGGCGCTTGGGCGCCTCGGCGAGTTGCGTGCGATTCAGCGAAGCATCCCGCGCGGCGATCGCCGCCTCGAGCACCACCTTGCTCACCGGCGCCGCGACTCGGCCGCCGTAGTAGGAACCGGCCTTCGGGTTATCGAGCTTCACGAGGATCACGTACTGCGGATCGTCCGCGGGAAACAATCCCACGAAGCTCGCCGTGTACGCGCCGGCCTCGTAGCCGCGTCCGTCGGCGGAGGTGCGGCGCGCCGTGCCCGACTTGCCGGCGACCTCGAAGGTCGCGAGGTTCGCGCTAGTCGCCGTGCCGCCCTGCACCACGTCGCGCAGCAGGTCGCGCATCGCGAAGGATGTCGCCTCGCTCATCATCCGCCGCACGACGCGGCGCTCGGCGCGCCACACCGTGCGACCGTCGGGCCCGCGGATCTCCTGCACCAACTGCGGTTCCACCAGCAGCCCGCCGTTGGCGAAGCTCGCGTACGCGGCGGCCAACTGCACCGGCGTCACGCTGAGCTCGTAGCCCATCGCCAGCGACGCCTGCGAGGTGCCGGACCACTGCCCCACCGGATACAGCCGGCCCGGCGACTCGCTGGGATACGGCAGGCCCGACGCCGTCCCGAAGCCCGCGTCGCGCAGCGTCTCGTACTGCTCGCGCGGCGTCAGCCGCTCGGCGAACTGCACGATGCCGATGTTCGACGACTGCAGGATCACCTCGGCGAAGCTCATCGCCTTCGCCTTGTGCACGTCGCTGATCGTGCGGCGCCCGATGCGCCACACGCCGTTGTACGTCGGCACGGAGTCGTGCATCTGCACGCGGCCGCGCTCGAGCAAAGCCGCGGCGATGAACGGCTTGATCGTCGAGCCCGGCTCGTACGGCTCGGTCAGCGCGGTCGCGCCCGTCGTCGCCGCCCCCTGCCGCCGGCTGGCCAGCGCGCGCAGTTCGCCCGTGTGCGGGTCGAGGATGACGATATCGCCGCCGCTGGCGTCCATCTGCGACACCGCCTGCGCCAGCGCGCGTTCGGCGATGTCCTGCAGGCCTTGGTTGAGCGTGAGCACCACGGAGTGGCCGTTGACCGGCGCGTTGCTCCGCTCCTCCGGCGTCTCCATCCGGCGCCCGCGCCCGTCGCGCAGCAGCGCGCGGCGCCCCGACTGGCCGCGCAGCAGCGAATCCAACGCCGCTTCCACGCCGCCCACGGCGTTGCCACGGGCATCGAAACCGCCGAGCAGGCGGCGCAGGCCGTCCGTCGGCGGCGCGACGCGCTCGATCGACGCCGTCGCGTGCACGCCGCGCATCGCCATCGCGCTCGCGACGTCGGTGCTCAGGTACTGGCCCGGCAGCTCCACCCACTTGCGGTTGCGGTCGATGGCGCGGCGCACGAACTCGTCGGGCACGCGCGCGCGGCGCAGCGCCTCGGCGAGGGATTGCGGGTCGCGCACCTCGTTGGGCGCGACGGCGAGGCGCACGACGGCGCGGCTCTCCACCAGCACGCGGCCCGAGGCATCGAGGATCGCCCCGCGGACCGCGGGCACCTCGGCGCTGGCCACCTGCTGGCCGCGCGCGCGACTCCGCCACTCCTCCGACTGCCCGAGCTGCACCCACGCGGCGCGCCCGATCAGCGCCGCCGCGAAGCACACGAAGGCGCCGTGCACGACGCCCACGCGGCTGAGCTTGATCACTGCGGCGGCGTCGCCCGCTCGGGGCGCGGGATGATGATCACGAGACTCTCGGGCGGTATGCGCATTCCTAGGCGTTGTTCGGCGATCGGCGCGAGCTTCGCCCGGCTCGAGGCGTCGCGGATGGCGCCCTCAAGGGCCGCCTCCTGCGCTTCGAGGGCCGACCGCCGCTCGTCGAGTTCACGGAGTTGGTTCGCCTGCGCGATGCCCAGGCTCCGTCTCCATATGACGCCTGTCGCCACCACAAAGAAACCAAGCAGCGCGAGAAAGATCACCGTGCGGCCACGCATCGCTCAGCGCCCCTCCGCCGTCGACGCGCCGGCGCCACCGACCGCCTCGCCCCCGACGCGCCGCCACACGCGCAGGTGCGCACTGCGGGCCCGCGGGTTCGCGGCGAGCTCCGCCTCACCCGCGAGGACCGGCTTGCGCGTCAGCGTCTCGCCCAACGCCACGCCGCCGCAGGTGCACTTCGGCTGCCGCGGCGGACAGGTGCAGGCCGTGCTCCACTCGCGGAACAGGTGCTTCGCCACGCGGTCCTCGCCGGAGTGATACGCGATCACCGCCAGCCTGCCGCCTGGCACGAGGCGCTCCCGCAGCGCGGCAAGGCCGCGGCTGAGTCCGCCCAGCTCGTCGTTCACCGCGATGCGCACCGCCTGGAACAGCCGCGCAAAGTCAGCCGGCCCCGAACGCGGGCCGAGCACCGCGCGGATCGCGCCCACGAGCTCGTCGCTGGTGGCGAACGCTTGCCGCTCGCGCCGGTGCAGGATCTCGCGCGCGAGGCGCCGGGCCTTGGGCTCGTCGCCCGCTTCCTTGAACACGCGCGTCAGCTCGGCTTCGTCGCTCTCGTTGAGCCAGTCGGCGGCGGTCATCGGCGCGTCGGCGTCCATCCGCATATCCAGCGCGACACCGGGCCGGAACGAGAAGCCCCGCGCATCGTCGTCGAGCTGGCGCGAACTCACGCCGAGGTCGAGCAGGATGCCGTCGAAGCGCACCCCCGCCAACTCAGCCACGTCGTCGATGGCGTCGTGATTGCCCTGCACCGCGCGGAACTGGCCCGATTCCGCAAACCGCGCGAGCCGTGCACTGGCGATGGCCAGCGCCGAGGCATCGCGGTCGAGCCCCGTCACGCGATGCCCGCGCTCGAGCAGCGCCTCGCTGTGCCCACCGCCGCCGAGCGTGCCGTCGAGCACCGCCGGGCAAGCCGCCAGCGCATCGCAGACCTCGGCCACCAGCACGGGCGCGTGCCAGTCGCTGTCGTGGGCACCGAGGGAAGGATGCGCGGGAGTCGTCACGTGGTGAAAGATGGCACTGCGGTGGCCTCGACCGTAGTGCCGCAGCCGTCGCGTGGCGGCAAACGACGAAGCCC
>DAOMNV010000092.1:0-2628 GCA_035444005.1 Gemmatimonadaceae bacterium | reverse complement strand
GGGCTTCGTGTTTCGGGCGGACCCGGATTACTGCCTGCAGAGCTGGCCAGTGATCTGCGTGACGTAGGCCTGCATCTCCGGAATCGACTGGAGCAGCTGGACGGCCGTCTGCTGATTGAACGCCGCACCCTGCGGCAGCGCAATCATCGCGTTGACGAGTGCCTCATCCGCTTCCTTCGCCAGATCGCAGCTGCGCTGCTGGCCAGCGTTCGTCGCGAGGACGAAGCCAAGCTGCACGTTCGTGACGCCGACGAGGAACTTCACGCGGGCCTTCGTCTCCTGACCGGCCGGCGCACGCTGGCGACGGGCGTCCGGCGGACCGACTTCGTCGGCCAACATCGCCACGCTGTCAGCGCGATTCATCAGCACCCGGGCTTCGCGCAGCATATCCATGTCCTTCGCCGAGTCGCCGCGCACGCGCACGCCGTTGCCGATGCTCGAGATGAGCGTCGCGATCGGATCCGCACCGTCACCGGCCACCGTGGCCTGGTGCAGCGCGACGAGCGCACTGTCGTTCTGCTGCAGGTTCATATACGCCTGCGCCACCTGCAGCCAGCCGTTGGGCTGGAACGGATTGATCTCCAGGGCCTTCTTGGCCGAGTTAATCGACGCGGCGACGTCGCCGGTGGTGCGCTCGGCCTGCGAGCGCAGCTGCCACAGCGAGGCGTCCTGCGGGAACTTGGTCGTGCCGCGCGTCGCGGCCGTCACCGCGCCGGTCGCGTTGGAATCGGAGAGATACAGCGCCGTGAGGCGCGTCCAGAACTGGATGTCGCCCGCCGCGGTGTCGAGCTGCACGAGCTCCTCACCCGCCGCGATCGCCGGCTTGAAGTCACCCGAGGCGGCAAGGATCAGGAAGCGCAGGCGCAGCAGCCCGAGATCGCCCGGGTTGTTCTGCACGGCCTGCTCCACGATGCGCTTGGCGACGTCGTACTGGCGGCTCGCCGCCAGGGCGTCCACCACGCGCTGGGCCAGCGAGGCGTTGTTCGGCTCGGCGGCGAGCAGGCGCACGAGATACTCGTTGGCCTTCTCGGTGTTGCCAGCCGCCTGGTAGGCGTCGGCCGCGACGGCCAGCGCCTTGCGCGAGTTCGGGTCGATCGCGAGGATCTCCTCGGCCAGCGCCGTCTGCTGGTCGGCCGGCGCGTCCTGCGCGCGGATCACCTCGAGCTTGCAGTAGCGCACGAGCGTCGCGTTCGGATAGTCCGCGATGGCCTTGTCCGCCTCGGCGATCGCCTGCGCGTAGCGCTGGCTGCGCGCGTGCTCCATACAACGCTTCTCGTACGGCAGCTGGTCGCGCGCGGCGTTCAGCCCGCGCATCAGCGCACGCGCCGCACGGTCCGGGCGGTTGCCGCGGGCCGATGCGATCGGCTGCACCAGCGTCAGGTCGCGCGTCAGCACCAGCTCGGCGTCAACGCGCCACTGGCCGTCGGGCTCCTGCGTCACGGCACCACGGACGTACTCGTCGGCACGCTGGAACTTGGCCAGCGCGTTCTCGTCGGAGCGGGCCAGCTGCTCGTTCGACGGATAGCCCGACTGCTCGAGCAGCTCGATCAGGCGCTCCTTCTCGATGACCCAGAGCACGGGACCCGGGTAGGTGCGGATCAGTTCGTCACGGAGCGCGTCGGAGGCCTGGGGGCCTGCGATCTTGTCCGCCGAACGGAAGACCTGCACGGTCAGGAAAGGCGTGTCCGGACGCGGCGGGCGCCGATTCGCCTGGGCATCAGCCGAGGCGGTCGCAACCGCGAGAAGTGCCGCCGCAGCGGCCAGGGGACGGAGTTGAAGCCGAACCGTCACAGTCAAATCCTCACAAGGAGTTGGTCTTCCTATCCCACCGACCGGCCCACGGTTCCGCGGGTTCCCGGCCTTCTGCAAATCAACGAAAATGGGCGAAGAGGGACTCGAACCCCCGACACCCTGCGTGTAAGGCAGGTGCTCTAACCAACTGAGCTATTCGCCCGGCGCTTCGGTTCCCGACGCACCAGCGCGCGTCACTTCAGGATGGCGATGGGAATGAGCACGCAATAGCCGAGCACCAATAGGATCGGTGCCACGGTGTCGCCGCCCCGCCAGAGGTCGGCGTAGCCCACCACCAGACTGGCAGCGGACAATCCCCACCACACCAACGGCTTGGACCAGGTCCCGCCGGCCTTCTCTACACGCTCTGACATAGGGAGCGGAGTCTATGGACGGCCAGAAACACTGTCAACCAAGCATCGGACTTGTTCATTAACCCTTAATCCGGCCGTCATTCGGCCCCTCGGACTCCCCCAGCAGCGCCGCAAGCGCACTGGCGCGCTCCGCCTCGTCCCGCCGGCGGTCCTCCTCACGCATCCGTTCCAGCTTACGCCGCAACCGCTGGCGACGTTGCCACCACATCGGGCCCAGCAGCACGGTCAGAACCAGCGTCAGGACCGTCAGGTCGGCCGCCAAGGCCAGCACGCCGAACTGTCTACGAACGCGACGCTTCCAGTACTGCTCGAAATCCGCCGAGCTCAGCCCGTGCGCTCGCCGCAGCGCCCGCTCGAAGCTGCCCTCCCGCTGCCAGTGCCCGAACAGCAGGCCGAGGCCACGCGCGGGATCCAGCCCGGCGAGCTCCGCGACCGCCCTGTGCGCCAGTGCGTACGAGCGCTG
>DAOMNV010000091.1:651-7245 GCA_035444005.1 Gemmatimonadaceae bacterium | reverse complement strand
ATTGTCCGCGTCGATGACGTTCAATCGGGTACCTGAGGGCATCTCCAGGCTCAACGAGTCCACGCGCGCCGTGTAGCCGCCCGTGGTCGCGAAATGCATCTCCTGCGCGACGACGGCCATCCGCATCGCCGACATCAACGTCGCACGCTGCCCCGAGTCCGCCGGCGCCGCCGCCGCGGCCTCGCGTACCGGCACCACGCCCGCCGGCCGCGCGAATCGGTAGACCACGACGCGCTCGAGCCCGACGGAGTCCGCGAGCAGGCCCGCCACGCGATCGGCGCGGAACTGCATCGGCTTGAAGTGCGGCGGCAGCGACAGGCGCCCGACCGCTTCGCTGCCGGCGTACGCCACCCAGTCGCGCAGCGCCGCGTCGCGGTTCACCCAGAGCAGCGCGGTCTCGTCGATGAAGGCGAGCTTCGTCGCGGGAAACGAATCCGCCAGCGCGCGGAGCACCGGCGGCGCCCAGGCGGGCACCAAGCCCTCGCCGAGCACGATCACGCCCGCGTGCGTCCACGCCGCGTCCCCGAGCGAATCGGGCAGCAGCGGGATCTCCTCGTCGCCAATCTGCACCGCCGACCAGCGCGACTGCGACGGATCCCACACCGCCACCGCATCGTCGGCGAGGCGCGCCAACGAGATCTGCCCCGCGAACTCACCCGGTCCGCGCCCGCGACGCCCGCGCTTGCCGATCGGCGCACCCGCGGCATCGAACAGCAGCACCGCGGCGGCGCCGCCATCCGCGACGGCGAGCGCGCCGCCCGGAAGCAGTCGCACATCCGTAATGCGACCGAACACGGCAGAGTCGCTGTCCTCCACGTCGCCCACCGACAGGACCGGCGTGGCGTCGAGTGCCCACTCGGGCGGGCCGCCGGGCGTCGCCGAGGGCTCGCCGCAGGCGGCGAGCGAGAGTGTCAGGAAGGCTGCGACGGCAGGCGTGCGGAGGCGGTTCGTGGCCATTGCCGGTGTGTTAGTGTTGCCATACAGTACGGTCGCGGCCCGCATCGCGCAAGACGGCGCGGACTTCCCGTACCGACGACGGGGAATCCGCCCGACGGCGCACCGTCACCGGCCGGTGCATCCTCGAGGTGTCATCTCCCGGACGGTCCCGTGTCCTACCGCAGACTCCTTGGCGCCTGGCTCCTGCTCGCCGTGCTGATGCCCCTCAACGGCGCCCTGCGCGAGTTCGCCCTCAAGCGCGTGCTCGACGCGCCCGCTGCCGAGCTGCTCAGCGCGGCGCTCGGGATCGCGATCATCCTGCTGGTGACGGGCGCCGTGTTCCGCATCGCCGCGTCGACGCCGGACCGGGCGCTTTGGCAGATGAGCCTGCTGCTCGTCACGCTCACCATCAAGTACGAGATCGTGGTCGGCGTGCTCGGCGGCCAGACCTGGTCGGAGATGCTGGCGAACTACGCCATCTGGCGCGGGCGGCCGTGGCCGCTGGTGCTGCTGACGCTTGGCCTCACCCCGTTCATTTGGCGGCCGTGTCGGACCTACCCCCGACGCGGCCCGCGAACCCCGCTCAGCCCCCGAACGCGTTCATCCCCGTCACCGCCTGCCCGAGGATGAGCGAATGGATGTCGTGCGTGCCCTCGTAGGTGTACACGCTCTCGAGGTTGGCCATATGCCGCATCGACGCATACTCGGCCACGATGCCGTTGCCGCCCAACAGCCGGCGCGCCTCGCGCGCCACGTCCGTGGCCATATTCACGTTGTTGCGCTTCGCGAACGACACCTGCTGCGGCGTGAACGTGCCGGCGTCCTTCATCCGGCCGAGGTGGAGCGACACGAGCTGCGCCTTCACGATCTCGGTGAGCATGTCGGCGAGGCGCACCTGCTGGATCTGGAAGCCGCCGATCGGGCGCCCGAACATCACGCGCTCCTTGGAGTAGCTGAGCGCTTCCTCGTAGCAGGCGATGGCCGCGCCGATCGCGCCCCAGCTGATGCCGTAGCGCGCCTGCGTCAAGCACATCAATGGGCTCTTGAGGCCGCCGCTCTTCGGGAGGATCGCATCGGCCGGCAGGTGCACGTTGTCGAACACCAGCTCGCTGGTGTCCGAGGCGCGCAGCGAAAGCTTGCCCTTCTGTCCGTTGGCCCTGAAGCCCGTCGTGTCCGTCGGCACGACGAAGCCGCGGATGCTCTTGCCGGCGTCGTCGCCGTCCTCGGTCTTGGCCCAGACGATCGCGACCTGCGCGGTCGAGCCGTTCGTGATCCACATCTTCGCGCCATTGAGAATCCACGAACCGTCCTTCTGCTCCTTGGCGCGCGTGATCATCCCGGCGGGGTTCGAGCCGTAGTCGGGCTCGGTGAGCCCGAAGCAGCCGATGATCTCGCCCTTCGCCATCCTCGGCAGGTAGTGCTTCTTCTGCTCTTCGCTGCCGAAGGCATAGATGGGATACATCACCAGCGAGCCCTGCACCGACGCGAAGGAGCGGATGCCCGAGTCGCCGCGCTCCAGCTCCTGGTTGATGAGCCCGTACATCACGTTGCTCAGGCCGGCGCAGCCGTACTCCTCGGGCAGGTTCGCTCCGAGGTAGCCGTTGGCGCCCATCTCGGCGATCAACTCCCGGGGGAAGCGGCCGTCCACGTAGCACTGGCCGATGATCGGCAGGACCTTCTCGTCGACGAAGGCGCGCACGGAGTCGCGCACGGCGCGCTCCTCTTCGGTGAGCGCGGCATCGATGTTGAAGAGGTCGCCGTCGCGTGGCTTGAGCTGCGGCGAGGCGAGGAGGGGCTGGGCGTCGAGATCGGAGGCCATCGGTGCGTGGGGAAAAGAGTCTGGGAAATCTAGCGAAAACGGGTGCCGCGGGTGTCGTAGCGCAGATACTTTCTAATAGGAAGCACGATATCTGAACCGAGCGACTCCCACCGCGCGCCGATGCCCCATAGCGTCTCCCTGATCTCGACCATCGCCGGGGCCTTCGTCCTGGCCCTGATCCTCGGCTACATCGCCGTGCGCCTGCGGATGCCGGCGCTGGTGGGCTATCTCGTCGCGGGCGTGGTGATGGGGCCGTTCACCCCCGGCTTCACGGGGGACCTCGAGCTGATCCAACAGCTCGCCGAGATCGGCGTGATGCTCCTGATGTTCGGCGTCGGGATGCACCTCTCGCTGGAAGACCTGCTCTCCGTGCGGCGCATCGCCGTGCCCGGCGCAGTCCTGCAGATTGGCGTGGCGACGCTCCTCGGCGCGGTGGTGGCGCACTACTGGTGGCACTGGGATGCCGGTGCGTCGGTGGTCTTCGGCCTGTCGCTCTCCTGCGCCTCGACGGTCGTGCTGCTGCGCGCGCTCGAGGCCCGCGGGGCCCTCGAGACGCTCACCGGGCGCATCGCCGTGGGCTGGCTGGTGATGGAAGACATCGCGATGGTGGTGGCGCTCGTGATGATGCCGCCGCTCGCCGCGGCGCTCGGCGCCGACGGCGCCGCGACCGGCGGCGGCGAGTCGCTGGCGAAGACCTTGTCACTCACGATGGGCAGCGTGGTGCTCTTCGTCGTGCTGATGTTCGTCGTCGGACGCCGTCTCTTCCCCTGGCTGCTGCTGCGCATCGCCGGCACCGGCTCGCGCGAGCTCTTCACGCTGGCCGTGATGGCCGCCGGCGTCGGCATCGCCTACGCCGCCGGCGTGATCTTCGGCGTCAGCTACGCGCTCGGCGCGTTCTTCGCCGGGATGGTGATGCGCGAATCGGAGTTCTCCCACCGCGCCGCCGACGAGTCCCTGCCCTTCCGCGACGCCTTCGCCGTGCTGTTCTTCGTCTCCGTCGGGATGCTGTTCAACCCGGCGCTGCTCTGGGAAGAACCGCTGCGCATCCTTACCGTCATCTTCATCATCATCATCGGCAAGTCGATCGCCGCCTTCGGGCTGGTGCTGATCTTCCGCTATCCGCTCAACACGGCGCTCACCGTCTCGGCCTCGCTGGCGCAGATCGGCGAGTTCTCGTTCATCCTCGCCGGCATGGGCGTCTCGCTCGGCCTGCTGACGCTCGAGGGCCAGAACCTGATCCTCGCGGGGTCGGTCATCTCGATCGCGCTGAACCCGCTGGTGTTCTCGGCCATCGAGCCGGCGCGGCAGTGGATCCTCAAGCGCTCGCGGCTCGCCCGCTATATGGCGCGCCCCAACGACCGCCTCGCC
The DNA here is from genome assembly GCA_035444005.1 of Gemmatimonadaceae bacterium. Lineage (GTDB taxonomy): Bacteria > Gemmatimonadota > Gemmatimonadetes > Gemmatimonadales > Gemmatimonadaceae > Pseudogemmatithrix. Next base: position 3,122 of record DAOMNV010000091.1, on the reverse strand, counting down.
GAGCTGCCGCACTCGTTCACGCCGGCGAAGCTCACCGGCCACCTGCTCATCATCGGCTACGGCCGCGTCGGCCGGCGCATCGGCCAGGCGCTGAAGGCCCAGGGCCTCACCTTCGTCGTCGCCGAGCAGAACCGCGAGATCGTGGCGCGTCTGCGCGCCGAGGGCATCCCCGCGGTGGCCGGCGACGCCACGGAACCGGAAGTGCTCATCCAGGCGCACGTCACGCGCGCCCGCGCGCTGGTGATCGCCACACCCGACACCGTCGGCGTGAAGGCGATCATGGACATCGCGCACAAGCTGCGGCCGGAGCTGCCGGTCATCGTGCGCACGCACGGCGACAAGGAAGCCGAGGAGCTGCGGCACGAGCCGCGCGTCGAGGTGTTTATGGGCGAGGAGGAACTCGCCAAGGCGATGTTGGCTGCGCTGCTTCGGGAAGTCGCGCCGTCGACCGGAGCGGCGGGCGGCGCACCCGCGTCAGCCTAACGCGGCGGAATGATCCGCGCAGTCAGCTGCGCGGCCGTGGTGTCGCTGTACACCGATTCACCCGCCACGCGCACATCGTAGACTATGCGCCCCTGCGCCCAGAGTCCGCGCGCGCCTCGGTCCGGAGTCGCCCAGCGAATGGGCGCGCCGCTACGGTCCAGCGGATAGCTCCCGTCCGGTCTCTGGAGGCTCTGCCGTTCGCCGCGCACCCAGACGAGGTTCGGCATCCGGAATAGCCACTCTCGCAAGAGCCAGTGTCCCGTCCCGAGCACCGCGAACTCGAGATAGCCACCGAGGCCCGGTGTGTAGTGATGCGGCGGCACGTTGACGTACTCGAACTCCACGCGCGACAGCAGGTAGCGATTCGCATCGAGCCAAAACGTACCGAACACGTCAGCGATGCCGGGGCCCGGGCGACGCACCGGCTGAAAGCGCACCCCGACCAACCCGTCTGGCGTGGAATCCCTGGCGACGAGCGCCACGCAATAGCGCACGCGGAATCGCTCATCGACCAACACATCCGGCGTCGGCGCGTGATACACCGAGGTGTCGGACGTGCGCCTCACGTACCCAAAGCGAAAGATCGAATCGCGCTGGGCCCGTGATGGTTCGGCGAGACGTCCGGATCTGTGGATGCTCGAGTCACGCAGGACGATGGCTCCTCCGGGCGTTGCATCCCCCTCGAAGGCCACCGCCGAGATGCTGAGTTGGGGGTCGCGTTCGGCGAGCTCGGCCGCGAGAATGGCCGTGCGCGCCTGCTCCAGCAACGTCCACGCCGCCGCATCGCTGCGTCCCGCGCACGCCGACTCGCCTTGGACGCGCACGCTGCTGAGGACCACGGGACGATCCGCGAGCACGACGCGCGTGCTCACCGTGGCGCCGGCGGCGATGGCGAGTCCAGCGAGCTCCTGCGGCCGATACCCGGGACGCAGGATCCGCAGGTACACGCTATCAGCGCTCGGCAGCACCAGCACGAAGCGTCCGGCACGGTCCGTCAGCAACCGCTGCGGTGCGCTGTGCCGCGAACGCCATTCGACGAGCACCTGGGCCGCAGGCGTGATCGAATCCGGCTGCAGCACCGTCCCGAGCACGCGCTGCTGCGCCGCGGCGGAAGTCGCCGCCGCCGTCACCGCCACGCTGCACAAGATCGCACGGAGCATCGAGGACGACACTGGCATCACGTCGTGGCCACTCCGCGCGTGGAAAGGTCTCAGGCCGGGCGCTTAGCCCGCGGCACCGCCCCGACCTCGCGGCACTTCCGTCGGAAGTCGAGCCCGTGGTCGATCGGCAGCCCGTTCTCGTGCTGCCACTGGTGCACCATCTCGTGCAGCAGCGTCTCCACGGCGCTCGCGAATCCGTCGCGCCGCAGGTGCCGCGCGCTGATCGCGATCTCCGCCCCACCGCCTTCGACGCCCGGCGCGTAGTGTCCGAGCCGCCGTACCATCCGGCGCGACACGCGGATCGGGATCTGCTTCAGCTGCGCCGCGAACCGCTCGCCGTTGAGCCGCGTGTGCCACTCCGCCAAACGCTCGGCCAGCGGCTCGTCCTCCACGTGGGTGCGCTCCGGGGCCCGCGGCGGCTTCGTGTGCTTGGGCAGCGGATACGCGAGGATCGCTTGCCGCGCCGTCTGCCGTTCCCAGGGCTTCTTGGCCATCACGAAGCGCACGATCTGCGCGTGCATCTCGCGCGGGGCCGTGCAGAAGCCCTCGTGCAGGCGCAGCTCGTAGCCCTTCAGGGAGACGACCACGCTGCGGTTGCGCGTGAGCACCAGCGAGCGGATGTGCTGCAGACCCATGCCCTTGAGCGTGCCGAGCAGGACATCCGCGGCGCGCGCCGCGTCCTCCGCGTCCTCTTCCTCCTGCTCGGCGACGGCCGCCGCGTCGAGATCGTCGTCGACGGGCGCCGGTTGCACCGCCATGACGCTCTCGCGGCTGCCTTCGACGGGCGGCGGCGAAAGGAACAGGCCGAGCTGGTCGTCGTGCGCGCGC
>DAOMNV010000091.1:0-620 GCA_035444005.1 Gemmatimonadaceae bacterium | reverse complement strand
ATCGTTGCGCGGCGCGAAGTCCCGCGCGTCGGCATCCCACACGCAGGCGCGCACGACGATCCGTGTCGGCTCGACGTCGATCTCCTGGAACGCCGCCGGCAATCCGCCGCGCGTGCGCTCGCAGAAGCTGGTGCTGTGCGAGACGACCATCCGCCGCCCCATCAGCTCGATGGCCTCGATGCGCGTCTGGTGGTCGTGGCCGTTCAGCACGAGGTCGGCGCCGGTCTCGAGCGCCTCACCGATGCCGTCGGCCTTGTTCACCAGGCCCCAGCGCCGCGAGAGATCGCCGCGCAGCAGGTTGTGGTGGAACACGAGCACCTTGAGGTCGCCGGCCGGTGCGGCGTCGAACGCACGCTTGGCCTTGGCCCACTGCTCGGGGCGGATCGCGCCGACGACCGAGAGATCGCGCGCGCGCGTCGTCAGCGTGTAGGTGCGTACGCCGTGGCAGGAGTTGAGCCCGACGACCGTCACGCCCGGCAGCTGCAGCGTGGGTTCGAGCTCACGGTCGATCCACCGGCGGTATCCCGCGAGCAACGGCGCCTCCACGCCGAGGCCGACGGGCTTCCACCACCAGGCCACGTCGTGGTTGCCCGGCACGGTGAACACGCGCGCGAACGCGC
>DAOMNV010000090.1:0-7248 GCA_035444005.1 Gemmatimonadaceae bacterium | reverse complement strand
CGACTATCCGAACCAGGTCAACAACGTCCTCGGCTTCCCGTTCATCTTCCGCGGCGCGCTCGACGCGCGGGCGACGGAGATCAACGAGGAGATGAAGATGGCGGCGACGCGCGCCCTCGCGCAGCTCGCCAAGGAAGACGTGCCGGAGTCGGTGAGCGCGCTCTACGGCCTCACGAACGTGAAGTTCGGCCCCGAGTACCTGATCCCCTTCCCCTTCGACCCGCGCGCGCTGCTGACGGTAGCGCCGGCGGTGGCCTGGGCGGCGGTGGCCAGCGGCGTGGCCCGCGAGTTCATCGAGCTCGAGACCTACCGCGACCAGCTCGAGGCGCGCCTTGGCCGCGCCCGCGGCATCATGCGCGGCCTCGCCACGCGGGCCCAGCGCGAGCCGAAGCGCGTCGTGTTCCCCGAGGGTGAGGATCCGAAGATCATCCGCGCGGCGCAGATCCTCGCCGACGACGGCATCGCGGTCCCCATCCTGCTCGGGCGCAAGGACCGCGTGCGCGCGACGGCCGAGGAACTCGGCGTCTCGCTGGACATGATCCAGGTCGAGGAGCCGGGCACCAGCGCCAACCGCGAGCGCTACGCGCAGCACCTCTGGCAGAAGCGCCAGCGCAAGGGACTCTCGCTCGTCGAGGCCGGGCAGCGCATCACGCGCGCGACGAGCTTCGGCTCGGTGATGGTCGCGATGGGCGATGCCGACGCGCTCGTCGGCGGTCTCGGGAAGCACTATCCGGAGACGATCCGGCCGGCGCTGGAGATCATCGGCACGGACCGCCGCCACGGCTTGGTGAGCGGCCTGTACATGCTCGTGTTCGAGAAGCACGTCGTCTTCTTCGGCGACACGACGGTGAACATCGAACCGACGGCCGAGCAGCTGGCGCAGATCGCCTGGAGCGCGGCCGGGCTGGCCCGCACCTTCGGCATCTCGCCGCGCATCGCGATGCTCTCGTTCTCCAACTTCGGCTCGGTGAAGCACCCCGAGGCGCAGAAGGTGGCCGAGGCGGTCTCGATGCTGCGCCTACGCGACCCCTCGCTGGTCGTCGACGGCGAGATGCAGGCGGACACGGCGTTCAGCGCCGAGATCCTCAACACGCGGTTCCCGTTCGCGGCGCTCAAGGACGCCGCGAACGTCCTGATCTTCCCCAATCTCAGCGCGGGGAACATCTCGTATAAATTGCTTACGCAGCTGGGCGGGGCCACGGCGATCGGCCCCATCCTCGTCGGTATGCAGCACCCGGTCCACGTATTGGAGCAGGGCGCCGACGTGCAGGAGATCGTCAATATGGCCGCCGTTGCCGTCATCGACGCGCAGCAGCGCTCCCGTCCCACCACCTGACCTTCCAATGACCTCTGCTTCCGCTCCCGTGCGCGAGAGCTCGACCGGACTCGGCGCCCAGGGCCTCAAGCCCGCTGGTACGCTCCACTGGAACCTCGAGGCACCCGACCTCGTGCAGGCCGCCATCCGCAAGGGTGAGGGCGAGCTGGCCCATATGGGGCCCTTCGTCGCCGTCACCAAGCCGCACACCGGCCGCTCGCCCAACGACAAGTTCGTCGTGAAGGAGCCGAGCAGCGAGCAGGACGTCGACTGGGGCAAGGTGAACCAGCCGATCAGCGAGGCGCACTACGAGACGCTGCTCGCCGACGTGCAGGCCTACCTGAACCAGCAGGGCGAGCTGTTCGTGCAGGACCTCTACTGCGGCGCCGACGCGGCCTACCGCCTCTCCTGCCGCTACGTCACGCCGAACGCCTGGCACGCGAATTTCGTGCGGAATATGTTCATCCGCCCGGACGTCTCGGAGCTGGCCAGCTTCGCGCCGAACTTCTCGATCCTGCACGCGCCGGAGTTCCAGGCCGACCCCGCCAAGCACGGCACGCGCACGGGCACGTTCATCGTGCTCAACCTCGCCAAGCGCACCATCCTCATCGGCGGCACGCGCTACGCGGGCGAGCTCAAGAAGTCGATGTTCACGGTGATGAACTATATGCTCCCCAAGCAGGGCGTCCTCTCGATGCACTGCTCGGCGAACATCGGCAACGACGGCGACACCGCGCTGTTCTTCGGCCTCTCCGGCACCGGCAAGACCACGCTCTCGGCCGACCCCGAGCGCGGCCTCATCGGCGACGACGAGCACGGCTGGAGCGAGCACGGCGTGTTCAACTTCGAGGGCGGCTGCTACGCCAAGGTCATCAACCTCTCGAAGGAGCAGGAGCCCGACATCTTCGCGACCACCGAGATGTTCGGTACGATCCTCGAGAACGTGGTGCTCGAGCCGGGCACGAAGAAGGTGGACTTCGCGAACCAGTCCATCACCGAGAACACCCGCGCCTCGTACCCGCTGCACTACATCCGCAACCACGTGCCCAGCGGCCGCGGCGGCCATCCGAAGAACGTCGTGTTCCTCACGGCCGACGCCTTCGGCGTGCTGCCCCCGATCGCCAAGCTCACGCCCGAGCAGGCGATGTACTACTTCCTCTCGGGCTACACGGCCAAGCTGGCCGGCACCGAGCGCGGCGTGACCGAGCCGCAGGCCACGTTCTCCGCCTGCTTCGGCGCCGTGTTCCTCGTGTGGCACCCGACCAAGTACGCCGAGATGCTCGGCGAGCTGCTCAAGCAGCACGATGCCAAGGTCTGGCTCGTGAACACCGGCTGGAGCGGCGGCCCCTACGGCGTCGGCTCGCGGATGAAGCTGGGCTACACCCGCGCGATGGTGCGTGCGGCGCTGGCCGGCAAGCTCGACGCGATCGAGACCGTCACCGACCCCATCTTCGGCCTGCACCTGCCGAAGGCGGTCGATGGCGTGCCGGCCGACGTCCTCAACCCGCGCAACACCTGGAAGGACGGCGCCGAGTACGACGCGCAGGCCAAGAAGCTGGCCGGGATGTTCCAGGAGAACATCAAGAAGTTCGGCGCGGCGGTCTCGGCGGATATCCTTGGCGCTGGGCCGAAGGGCTAACTGGACGGAAGACGGATGACGGAAGGGGGCCGAGACGATTGTCTCGGCCCCCTTTCACGTCCCGCCGGGCCCGTCGCGGAATTCGCGATCAGGCCGTCGCAGTGATTGCGTGCACAAGCCGATAACTCACACTCCGCCCACCTTTCTCGTTCTGTGCAAGAACGCCCCAAGCCACCAGTTCCTTCACATCCCGCAGCGCCGTATCACTCGAGCACTTCGCCAACGTCGCGTATTTCGACGTCGTCAACCAGCCCTCCCAGTCCCCGAGCATCCGCGTCAGCACCAGCCGCTGACGATCGTTCGGCCCCCGCGCATTCACCCGCTCCCACACACGCGCGTCGCGCAGCACACGCTCCATCGCGGCCTCCGCGCGGGTAAACGAGCGGTCGAGGCAGCCAAGAAACCACTGGATCCACGACGTGATGTCCACGCCACCGCGCTGCGCCCGTTCCAACTGCCGGTAGTACTCGCTGCGCTCAGCCTCGATCTGCGCCGACATACTGTAGTAGCGCTCCCGCCGCCCATCCGCACGCGCCAATGCCAGGTCGGCGATCGCCCGCGCGATGCGCCCGTTGCCATCGTCGAAGGGATGGATGGTCACGAACCAGAAGTGCGCCACCGCGGCGCGCAGCACGGGATCCAACACCGACGGCGCGTTCATCCAGTCGAAGAACTGCTCCATCTCGCGCGGCACACACGCAGCCGCCGGCGCCTCGAAGTGCACCCGCGGCTCGGCCAACGATCCCGACACCACCTGCATCGGACCGTTCGCGTCGCTGCGCCAGGCGCCGATGGTGAGACGACTGCGCGCGCTGTGCCCGGCCGGGAACAGCGCAAGATGCCATTCAAACAGCCGCGGCGCCGTGAGCGGCTGCTCGTAACGCTGCGTCGCATCGAGCATCATCTGCACCACGCCATCCACGGTACGGCTGGCCGCTGACAGTCCACCAACCGCGATGCCGAGCCGACGCGCGATCGACGAGCGCACTTCGTCGGGCGGAAGCTGCTCGCCTTCGATGGCCGAGGACTTCACCACATCGGCGGTGAGCGCGGCGAGCTGCGACTCCTGCCGACTCTCGAGCCCCAGCGCGGCCACTCGGCCCACCAGGAGCCCCTGGCGATGCCGCACGCCAGACAGCTGCCCAGCCAAGGACTCGATGTCCCAGGTCAGGCGCGGCCACTCGGGGTTAGTATGGATGTAGGTCATATTCACCGCAGATTATGCGGAGAATATTGCCGGTTGCGGCGAATAAAACAACCTTTCACCGCAGATTTTGCGGCGAATATTAACACCAAGCGCCGCAAACCGTGTAACCCATTGTGGCTACTACAGATATATTCATTCCCGGAATGCCAACGCTCCGCGATCCCCTCTGGAACAACATCCGCATCGACGGCGCCTACCTGCGCCTGCTCGATGCCCCGCCCTTCCAGCGCCTGCGCTACGTGCGCCAGCTCGGGCTCGCGCACCTCGTGTACCCCGGCGCCACGCACTCGCGCTTCGAGCACGCCCTCGGCGCCTACCACCTCGCCCAGGAGACGGTGCGCATCCTCCGCGAGAGCGGCGGCGGCGACGGGTTTCGGGAGCTCGACGGCCGCATCGTCGTCGCGGCGGCACTGCTGCACGACATCGGCCACTACCCGTTCTCGCACGCCCTCGAGGAGCTCGGCGTGCCGCACCACGAAACCGTGGCCGGCCCGCTCATCGCCGAGGGGCCGGTCGGCGACATCCTGCGCGCTGAGTTCGCGGCGGACGCTCCCGAGCGCATCCTCGCGCTGGTCCGCGGCGAGAGCGCCGAGCCGCTGCAGGGCCTCATCTCCGGCAGCATCGACCTCGACAAGATCGACTACCTCAAGCGCGACGCGATGAACTGCGGCGTCTCCTACGGCGAGGTGGACGTCGACCGCCTGCGCCACGCGCTGACCCTGGTGACCGACCCGACCACCGGGCGCCGCGCCGTCGGGCTCAAGGAACGCGGACTCAGCGCGCTGGAGTCCCTGCTCTTCGCCAAGTACCAGATGTACCGCAACGTGTACTGGCACCACGCCGTGCGCAGCGCGACGGCGATGTACAAGCGCCTCGTCGAGGACGCGCTGCTGGACGGATCGCTGGATGCCCTGCGCCTGGCCTCATTCACCGACGAGGGCCTGCTGCACGCCCTCGACCGCCCCGGACGCCCGCTGCTCGGCGCAATCCGCGAGCGCCGGCTCTACAAGCGCGCGCTGGAAGCGCCCGCCTTCGCGCTGGCCGAGTACGACCTCGAATGGCTCGCCGACGACCGCCCGCGCATCCGCGCGGCCGAGGACGCATTGGCGAGCGCGCTCGGGCTCCGGGCGGGCGAGCTGCTGCTCGACTTCCCGCGCAAGGAGCGGATGCTCGGCCTCGACCTGCCGCTGGAGGCCAAGGACGGCAGCGTGCATCGGCTCACCGATGCCGGGCTTGCTGGGACGCTGAACCTGCCGATCCTCGGCGAGCAGCTGTATCAGTCGGCGCGGTGGCTGCGGGTGTTCACCGCGGAGCGGCGCGCGGTCGCCTTGACGGACGTGCTGGCTGTGTTGAACGACTGACAATCACCACGGAGACACGGAGTCACTGAGACGACAACAAAGCGCGACCCAGCAATCGTAGCTGAGTCGCGTTCGTTGTCTCCGTGCCTCTGTGTCTCCGTGGTAACCGCGGTTGGCCGTTAGCTGGTCGGCTCGGTCGCTGCCTGCTTCGCCTTCCCGTGCGCCTCGGCCAGCAACTTGCCGATCCCGCGATAGAACTTCGCGTCGGCGCCCCGCCCTTCCTCCGCCATCGCGAGCGCACAGCGCTCCAGCGCGTAGAGGATGTTGCCGAGGTATAGCTCGGCCAGCCCACCCACGGATTCGGGCTGCTCAGCCATCGCCGATATCCAGCGTGAGTACCTGGATGACGATCGCCGTGATGTTGTCGAGTCCGCCGCGCCCGTTGGCCTCGGCGATCAACGAATCCACGATGCGCCCGGGACCCGAACGCGCCATCAGCAGCTGGGCAAGCCGGCGGTCATCCACCATTCCGGTGAGGCCGTCCGAACAAAGCAGGAACACATCGCCGACGCGCACGTCGCCCGAGTAGATGTCGGCCTCGACCTCGTCACTCGCGCCGACGCAACGCGTGATGACGTTGCTGTACGGGTGGTAGCGCGCCTGCTCCGGCGTGAGCAGGCCGGCGTCGACCTGCTCCTGCACGTAGGAGTGGTCCTTGGTGATCTGGATGAGCGCGCCGTCGCGGTAGAGATACACGCGCGAGTCGCCGATCTGCCCGATCAGGTAGCCGTGGTCGGAGAGCACCATCACCGAGGCCGTCGTGCCCATTCCCTGCTTGTCCGACTCGGCGAGCATCCGGTCGAAGATCGCGCGGTTGGCTTCCTGCAGCGCCTTGCCCACGAGCTCCGCCGCGCCGGTGTCGCGCACGGAGGCGAGGCCGAGGAGGTTGCGCGAGACGATCGTGACGGCCATCTCGCTGGCGACCTCGCCGGCGGCGTGGCCCCCCATCCCGTCCGCGACGACGAACACGCCGCGGCGCTCGTCTGCCTCGGCGAAGAAGTTGTCTTCGTTGCCCGTTCGGATACGCCCGGTGTCCGTCCCGGCGCCAACGTGAATCTGCATTGCGGTCAGCGTACCGTAGTCAGGAGGAACGCCAGGAAGCCGACGCCAGCGCCGGCAAGGCTGAGGAAGAGCGCGATGACGGCCCCGCAGCCGGCCTTCTTCTTGGCTTCGGTCGCCTTCGCAACAGGCGGCTTGGCCATCGCCGGCGTCTTCGCGGCGACGCTGCGACGCAGCGCCTCCGCATCGACGGCGGCGATGGCGCGCGTGGATCCGCCTGCCTCGCCCGCCTGCGCGACGGGCTTGAAGGTCATCTTGATGCCGCCGAAGCGGATATCGGGCGCGCCCTCGAGCTTCTGCTCACCCTGCACGCGCCGGCCGCCGACGTAGGTGCCGTTGGTCGACCCTTGGTCCACCACCCACCAGCCGTCAGCGCGCTTCTGGATCTTGGCGTGCGAATCCGAGATGGACTCGTCGCGGATCGCGATGTCGTTGTGCTCGCCGCGCCCGATGTTGGTCAGCGCCGAGTGGAGATCGAACTTCGTGCCCTTGAGCGGCCCCTCGGCCTTGATCTCGAGCGTCGCCAGCGGGGCGCGGCCCGGACGCGGGGCGGAAGGTGGTTCGGCTGCGACCGGCGGAATCGGCGCTGGTGCCGCGGCAGGCGCGGGAGCCGCCGCAGGCGCGGGAGCGGCCGCAGGCGCGGGAGCGGCCGCAGGCGCGGGAGCGG
>DAOMNV010000089.1:4419-7268 GCA_035444005.1 Gemmatimonadaceae bacterium | reverse complement strand
CGGCGCACCGGAGCCCGGCACGGCCGCCTGCGGCGCCGCCGGCGTGCCACCGCGGGCCTCGGCGAGCAGCGCACGCGTGCGCTCCGCCACGGCCTTCCTGGCGTCGCGCTCCTTCTCGGCCATCGAGATCGACGCCGTCATCGCCGTGAGCTTCTTCTGCGTCTCCTTCGCGTCCCACTCCTCGACCTCGGCGCGGAGCTGCATCTCGATGCGCTCCTCCTCGAGCGTCGCGAGCCGCGCCTCGACTTCCGCCAGTGCGGCGTCGTCATCCTCGAGACCGCCCGACAACGTCTCCGCCTCGGCGGCGGCCTTCACCTGGGCGTCGGTGAGCTTCGTGAGGTACTCGTCGCGCAGACGGTTGAAGACGTGCTCGGGCGTGCCCGCGCGACGCTCCTCGAGCTTCGCGAGGAACGTCTCCTGGCGGCGCTTCTCGGCGATCAACGCCTCGAGCGTTTCCAACCGTGAGGAATCGGCCTTCTTCATCGAGTCAGGGTTCGGGGTCACGACACCTGATGGACGATCTTCCCGCCTACGATGGTACAGATTGCCTGCCCCGTGAGCGAGTGCCCGCCATAGGGCGTATTGCGACCCTTGGACTTGAACTTCGTGGGGTCCACGACCCACTGCTTCTTGGGATCGAGAATCGTCACGTCGGCGATGCTGCCCGGGGCCAGGGTACCGCCCGGCAGGTGCCAGATCTTGGCGGCGAGGCAGCTCATCCGGTTGACCATCTCGCCCAGCGTCAGGATGCCCGTCTCGACGAGATACGTGATGTTGACGCCGAGCGCGGTCTCGAGGCCGACGATGCCGTTTGGCGCGTCGGCGAACTCGCGTTCCTTCTCGTCGTAGTGGTGCGGGGCGTGGTCGGTCACGAGGAGGTCGATCGTGCCGTCCTTCAGGCCCTGCTGCAGCGCCTCGACGTCCGCCTTCGTGCGCAGCGGCGGATTCATCTTCGCGTTCGTGTTGTAGCCCTCGACCGCCTCTTCCGTGAGGGAGATGTGGTGCGAGCAGACTTCCGACGTGACGTTGATGCCCTGTGCCTTGCCCCAGCGCACGAGGTCGACCGAACCCTTGGTGCTCAGGTGGCAGAGGTGCACGTGGCCGCCGGTGCGCTTGGCGAGCAGGATGCGGCGGGCGACGTCGATCTCCTCGGCTTCGGCGGGAATGCCCTTCAAGCCGAGGCGCGCGGAGACGATGCCTTCGTTCATCGAGCCGCCGTGGGCCAGCGACATCACCTCGCAGTGCTCGACGATCGGCACGTTGAAGGTGAGCGCGTACTCCATCGCGGTGCGCATCAGCTGCGTGTTCTCGACCGGCTTGCCGTCGTCGGAGAACGCGACGGCGCCGGCGGCCACCATCTCGCCGAACTCGGCCAGCGTCTCGCCCTGCTGGCCGACTGAGATCGCACCGATGGGATAGACGCGCGCGAAACCGGCGGCCTCGCCCTGACGCTTCACGAAGCCCACGGTCGCCTGATTGTCGGTGACGGGCTTGGTGTTGGGCATCGAGCAAATCGCGGTGAATCCGCCCGCGACGGCCGCGTGCGCGCCCGTGGCCACGGTCTCGACGTCCTCGCGGCCCGGCTCGCGCAGGTGCACGTGTACGTCGATGAGTCCCGGCGTGACGACGAGGCCCTTGGCGTCGACGACCTGCGCGCCGGCCGGCGCGGCGATGGTGCCGCCGCACTGCGCGACCTTGCCGTCGACGAGCAACACGTCGCCGACCGCGTCGAGGTCCTGCGACGGATCGATGATGCGGCCGCCCTTCACGAGGAGCGCGCTCACGCGGCACCTCCCTTGGCGACGTCGGCGAGGGCGGCCTTCTGGCCGGCGAGGAGATAGAGCACGGCCATACGCACGGCCACGCCGTTGGTCACTTGGTCGAGGATCACGGAGTGCGGGCCATCGGCGACGTCGGAGTCGATCTCGACGCCGCGATTCATCGGCCCAGGGTGGAGGATGAGAAGGTCGCGCGGGGCCTTCTCCAGCCGCGCACGCGTGACGCCGAAGACGCGGTTGTACTCGCGCAGCGACGGGATGTAACCGGCCTGCATCCGCTCGAGTTGCAGGCGCAGCACGTTGAGCGCGTCGGCCCACTCGATGGCCTGCTCGATGCGGCTGAAGACCTGCACGCCCATCTCGCCGATCGCGTTGGGCAGCAGCGAGCGCGGGCCGCAGACGCCGACCTCGGCGCCGAGGGCCTTCAAGCCCCAGATGTTGCTGCGGGCCACGCGCGAGTGCAGCACGTCGCCGCAGATGCAGACGCGCTTGCCTTCGAGCGAGCCGAAGCGCTGGCGCAGCGTGAGCAGGTCGAGCAGGCCCTGCGTGGGATGCTCGTGCGTGCCGTCGCCGGCGTTGATGACGTTGCTCTCGATGCGTTCGGCCAGGAAGCGCGCCGCGCCCGAGGATCCGTGGCGGATGACGACCATATCGATCTTCATCGCCTCGAGGTTGCGGGCGGTATCGACGAGGGTCTCACCCTTCGAGACGCTGGAGCCCGACGCCGCGACGTTGACCGTATCGGCGCTCATCCGCTTCTCGGCGAATTCGAAGGAGATGCGCGTGCGCGTCGAGGCCTCGAAAAAAAGGTTCACGACCGTCATCCCGCGGAGGGTCGGAACCTTCTTGATCGCCCGCTCGGAGACTTCGCGCAGCGGCTCGGCGACGTCGAGGATGGTGGTGATCTGTTCGCGCGAGAGGCCGGCGAGCCCGACGAGGTCCTTGCCGAGGAGGCTCACGCGGCGCCTCCAACCATCGCGACTTCGTCCTTGCCGTCGAGCTCGGGCACGAAGACGTCGACGCGCCCGCCCGGCGGCACGGTGACCGTCTGGCCGACGACGTCGGCGTGGA
>DAOMNV010000089.1:0-4392 GCA_035444005.1 Gemmatimonadaceae bacterium | reverse complement strand
GCGAGCATAATGCGCGACGGGCGGCCGAAATCGGCGAGTTCGTCGAGGGCGGCGCGGATCGTGCGGCCCGTGAAGAGCACGTCGTCGACGATCACGACCACCTGGCCGTCGATGGCCTTCGGCAGGTGCGTCTGCCCGACGACGGGCCGCGGGCCGACGGTCTGCAGGTCGTCGCGGTAGAGCGTGATGTCGAGGGCGCCGAGCGGGATGTCCACGCCCTCGCGGTCCTTGATGACGGCGGCGATGCGCTGGGCGATCTGCACGCCGCGGCGCTGGATGCCGACGAGGAGGAGACGGTCGGTACCGTCATTGCGCTCGAGGATCTCGTCGGCGATGCGGGAGATCGTGCGCGCGACGGCGCGCGCGTTGAGCAGCGTGACTGGGGCGGAGGGCATCGCCCCGAAATATGCGCGCAGGCGCGCGCGGACGGGAGCGGCGCGCGTGCGCGAATTCGCGCCGCACGCCGCGGTGGCTCAGGCCGCGTGGTCGCGCGACGGGCGATCGCTGCGCGGCAGCGGACGGCGGGCCAGATACACCTTCTCGCGGCCCGGGCCGAGCACCTCGGCGTCGATCGGGCGGGAGATGGTACCGATCAGGCGGCCGTTGCCGTCGAACAGTTCGATGCGGGATTCAGAGCTGCGCTTCACGATGGTGGTCATAGGGAGTCTCCTGCGTTCACTGGAGTAGACACCGGATGTCCCCATAAGGTTTGCGCGGCCGGCCTCGATTCGAGGACGGCCGCGCAACGGGTCGGTCACGACGGACAGGGCGGGATTCGAACCCGCGATACGCTATTAACGTATACACGCTTTCCAGGCGTGCGCCTTAAACCACTCGGCCACCTGTCCCGGGAAGGAAGCGCGGGCCGCCTGCCCCGCACCCCCGCAAACGACGACGCGCCGGCAGAGCCAGCGCGTCGGGTGCTACACGGACAGGGAGAGATTCGAACTCTCGATACCGTTGCCGGTATGCCGGTTTTCGAGACCGGTGCCTTCAGCCACTCGGCCACCTGTCCAACAGACAGGGGAACTTAGTCGAGGGTGGGGCGGTGTTCAACCGGTACCGCTCACTCGCCGCGCAGTCGCGTGAAGCAATGACGGATTGCGCTACGGCTCGGCGGGTGCAGCGTCCGGTGTCGACCGGATGCCGACACAGGTGCGCGGAACTCTGGATGCTCGCACGACGGCCAAGTGACCCGAGCGCAGCACTCGCTAGTCGACGCGCTTCGCCCGAAAGAATGCCGTAAGCAGCTCCGCGCACTCGACGTCGCGCACCCCACCCTGCACCTCGGGCCGATGGTTGAGTTTTGGATGCCGCAGCAGGTCGTGGACACTGCCAACCATCCCGGCTTTGTCGTCCCAGGCGCCGAAGACCACGCGGCCGATGCGGGTGTGGATTATGGCCCCGGCGCACATCGCGCAGGGCTCGAGCGTGACGTAAAGGGTGGCCGTGGGCAGCCGGGCATCACCGATCGCGTACGCCCCGGCCCGAATCGCCCGCATCTCGGCGTGCTGGGTGGCGTCCTCGCTGCCGACCATCGCGTTGCCGGCGCGTGCCATCACCTGGCCGTTGTGGACGAGCACCGCACCCACGGGCACCTCACCGGCGCGGGCGGCCTTCTCCGCCTCAGCCAAGGCTTGCCCCATCCAATAGGAGTCTTCGTCAGCGCGCGAGGCGAAGGTCACGGGTCCCGGCGGAGGCATCGTCATAGGGAGGGCGGCGTCCAGCCGTAGTAGTCGTCGAGCATCCCGAGCAACGCGGTCACGAGCTTCGCGGCGAAGGCTTCGCGGGAGGCCGCAGTGTCGCGGATACCGGTGTAGTGGCATTCGACCTGGATGGCGTCGACCGCGCCGCCGCCGCGCGAACCGTGTCGCTGGGTGTTGTAGGCGCCGCTGAAGTACTCCTCACCCACGAGCGGCGCCGGGGTGTCGTCCGAGGGCACCGCCGGCACGCCGAGCGCGACGAGCCGCGAGCCGAGGGACCGCGGCCCGCGAATGAACATCGCACCGGTGTCGCCGGCCGCCTTCAATTGATGCAGGCGCGCGACGCTGCTGTTGCCGATGTGCGCGAGGAGACCGGCGTCCGTAAGCCGCAGCTGCGATGCGCTGAGGAGGTAGCCGAGTTCGATGCGCGGGATGGCGTGGCCGTGGCCGTGCAGGTCGATGAGGATCGCGCGCGGATGCACGCGCGCTGCGCGCACGCGGGCGGAATCGATGCTTGCCTGCCAGTGATCCCACACCGGAAAGAGCGGTGCGTAGCTGTCGGTGGCCTCGGCCTGCTCGCGATTCCCGTCGAAGCGGTTGCGATGCAGGCGGTTGATTACGAGGAACGGCCGGCGACCGATGCGCCGTTCGAACTCATCGGCGATCTCGATGGCCAGCGCCTGCGTGTTGAGGTCGTTGCCCGTGACGCAGCCGCTGCAGCTGCGAAACGGCAAGGAGTCCGGATTGAGGTCGCCGCCGTGCGGCGCGACGATGACCACCGGGATGGTCCCGTCGCTGGCCGTCACCCAGGCAGTGGCGTCATAGACCGGGGCCGGCGGCGGGGGCACGGGGGGCGGCATAGTCGGGCCCGCTGGGCTGTCTCCACCGCCGGCACAGGCGACGGCGCCCCACGCCACGGCGCCGACCAGCGGCGCCCGCAGCCACGACACGCGAACGTCCCCAACCCTCACGCGACGCGCTCGAACACGAGCGCGTCGCCCTGCACCGTCGCGCGAATGTGGTCCCCGTCGTGAAACTTGCCCTCGAGCAGCTCGAGCGCGAGCGGATTCTGCACCAGCCGCTGGATCGCGCGCTTGAGCGGGCGGGCACCGAAGGCCGGCTCGTAGCCCTCGTGGGCGACGAAGGCTTTGGCTTCAGGCGTGAGCTCCAGCGTGATCTTGCGGTCGGCGAGCAGCTTGGCCGTGCGCGCGAGCTGCAGCTCGACGATGTGCCCGATCTGCGCCTCACCCAGCGGACGGAAGATCACGATGTCGTCGACGCGGTTGAGGAACTCCGGCTTGAACTGCTGGCGCAGCGCGGCCGTCACCTGCGTTTCGACGACGGCCCAGTCGCCACCGGCGTTCTCGAGGATCCAGCTCGAGCCGACGTTGCTCGTCATAATGATGACGACGTTGCGGAAGTCCACCGTGCGGCCCTGCGAATCCGTGAGGCGCCCGTCGTCGAGGATCTGCAGCAAGATGTTGAACACGTCCGGGTGCGCCTTCTCGATCTCGTCGAAGAGGACCACGCTGTACGGGCGCCGACGCACGGCCTCCGTGAGCTGGCCGCCCTCGTCGTAGCCCACGTAGCCCGGCGGCGCGCCGATCAAGCGCGAGACGGCGTGCTTCTCCATATACTCGGACATATCGATGCGCACCATCGCGTGCTCATCGTCAAACAGGAACTCGGCCAGCGCGCGTGCCGTCTCCGTCTTGCCCACACCGGTGGGGCCGAGGAAGATGAACGAGCCGATCGGACGGTTGGGATCCTGCAAGCCGGCGCGCGAACGACGCACGGCGTTCGCGACCGCCTGCACCGCTTCGTCCTGGCCGATCACGCGCTTGGCGAGTTCGCGGTCGAGCTTGGCCAGACGCTCGCGCTCGCCCTCGAGCATCCGCGTGACGGGAATGCCCGTCCAGCGGGCGACGATCTCGGCGATGTCGTCGGCCGTGACTTCCTCCTTGAGATACCGCGCCTTGCCGGCCTGCTCGGCCAGCCGCGCCTCGACGGCCTTCAGCTCCTGCTCGAGCTTGGGGATCTGCCCGTACTGGATCTCGGCGGCCTTCTGCAGGTCGCCGCTGCGCGTGGCCTGCTCGACCTGCGTGCGCGACTCGTCGATCTTCGTCTTGATGCGACCGACCTCGCCGAGGGCGTCCTTCTCGAGCTGCCACTGCGCCTTCATTCCCGCGCTCTGCTCCTTGAGCTGCGCGAGCTGCTGCTCGATCGTCGTGCGACGCTCGACGCTGGCAGCATCCTTCTCCTTGGCCAGCGCCTGCCGTTCGATCTCGAGCTGCACGACCTTGCGTTCGACCTCGTCGATCTCCTGCGGCAGCGAGTCGATCTCGATGCGCATCCGCGACGCGGCCTCGTCCATCAGGTCGATGGCCTTGTCGGGCAGGAAGCGGTCGCCGATGTAGCGGTTGGACAGCGTGGCCGCGGCGACGACGGCGCCGTCGGTGATGCGCACGCCGTGGTGCGACTCGTAGCGTTCCTTCAGGCCGCGCAGGATGGCAATCGTGCTCTCGACCGTCGGCTCGCCGACGAACACGGGCTGGAAGCGACGCTCGAGCGCCGGATCCTTCTCGACGTGCTTGCGGTACTCGTCGAGCGTGGTCGCGCCGACGACGCGCAGCTCGCCGCGCGCGAGCATCGGCTTGAGCATATTGCCGGCGTCCATCGCGCCCTCGGC
>DAOMNV010000088.1:0-7516 GCA_035444005.1 Gemmatimonadaceae bacterium | reverse complement strand
CAGGGCGTCCACGTCCTGAGGTGCGGCCGCCAGCAGCAAGGCCGCCGGCTCGGCCGCATCACTGCCGCGCCCGAGCATCAGCAACGCCTGCGTCTCGCCACGAAGCGCCTCGGCGTCGTCGGCACGCGTGCGCCGCGCCGCCTCGAAGCGCTCCAGCGCGTCCCCCCAGGCACCTTGCCGGCCGAAGGCCTCACCGAGCAGCACGTCGCCGCGCGCCGCATCCGCGCCGCGCTGCATCGCGCGACGGACCTCCGCCATCGCGCGGTCCACGAGGCCCTTCGAGAGGAAGTCCTCCGCCAGCGCGTAGGGATCGCCGTCGGGCACCGGCTCCGCCGCGACGGCGTCGGGCGCCGGCTCGAGTTGCTTGAAGATCGAATCCAGCAGGCCCGTGTCGAACGTGAACGTCTCGACGCCACCGCTCAGGCGCTTCTCGCCCCCGAGGTCCGGCACCACCGTGAGGTCGGCGTCCGCGTACTCGAGGTCGATCGCCAGCTGGAAGGTCTGCGGCGTGTAGTACGGGTCGATCTCCAGCGCGCGCTTCGTCTCGCGCAGCGCCCCGGCGTAGTCTCCGAGGTTGGAAAGCGAGAAGCTCAGGTTGTAGTGCGCCTCGGCATAGGCCGGCTTGACCTGGATCGCCCGCGCGTAGGCCGTGCGCGCTTCGTCGAAGCGCCGCAACTCGGCCAGCACGAGGCCCACGCCGTTCCACGCCATCGCCGCGTCGGCGTCGTGCTCGAGCACCTGTCGGTACGCCTCGAGCGCCAATTGGTATCGCTTCGCCCGCACGAGCAGCAGCGCGAGGTTCAGCCGCGCCTTCGTGAAGCCCGGCGAGGTCTGCAGCGCCTCGCGGAACTCGTCGACGGCACTCTCCGGCTCCCCCGCGTGGAACAGCGCCACCGCGAGGTTGTTGCGCGCGATGGCATACCGTCCATCCGCCCCGAGTGCCCGGCGGTAGCTCTCCGCCGCCGCCGCGTGCTCGCCCGTCTGGTGCAGCGCGACGCCACGCTCGTTCCACAGCTTCGGCGAGTCCGCGCCCGCGGCAAGCAACTCGTCGTACAGCGGGATCGCCGCCTGCGGCTCCTTGCGGATCAGGTGCAGCTCGGCCATCGCCTGCACCACCAGCGTGCGGTCCTCGCCCACCGAGAGCGCCAGCCCGTACTCGCGCATCGCCTCGGCGTGCAGGCCCTGCTGCCGGAACGCGTTGCCGAGCGTGAAGTGCGCCAGCGGCTCGCCTTCGGCGATGCGCATCTGCTGCTCCGACTTCCGCGCCTGACGGCCCGGCACGAGCTGCTCGTAGCGCTTCGGGTCGTACTCGTCGAGCGAGAGGTTGGCCTGCGCGCGCGACAGCGCCGGGTTCAGCTGCACCGCGCGCTTCGACGCCTTCTGCGCCTCGTCGTGCCGGCCCATATCGCCGAGCACGAACGACAGCACGAAATGCGCGTCCGGATGGTCGGGGTTGAGCTGGATGCTGCGCTGCAGCGACGCCAGCGCGTCCTCGAAGGCGCCCTGGTTGTAGAGCACCTCACCGACGTAGAAGTGCAGCAGGCCACTCTGCGGGTCGCGCGCCAGCGCCGTGCGGAACCAGCTCAGGGCCACGCCCAATCGTCCCGCCGCCTTCTCCGCGAGACCGAGCTGGATCATCGTGCCTACGTCGCCCGGCCGCAGCGCCAGCAGCGCCTGGAATTCGGGAATCGCGTCTTCCGGCTGGCCCAGCAGCGCGAAGGCGCGGCCAAGCTCCCAGCGCGCGTCGCGGTCGTCCGCCTTCTGGCGCAGCCGCTCGCGCAGCTCCGCCACCCGACGGTCGTAATAGCCCGTGTTGAAGTACGCGATCTCCAGGTTGCGCTGCGCCACCTGCATCTTGGGGTCGAGTTCCAACGCCTGCGTGAACGCGTCCACCGCCTCCTCGAACAGCCCCTTCGTGTAGTAGAGCACGCCGAGGTTGTTGTGCGCACCCGCATCGGCCGGGTCGATGCGGCGCGCGAAGCCGCGCAGGACCTCGCGGTCCCGCGCCGACATCGAGGCGGTGGGCGGACGGTTCACGCGACCCGGATCGCCGTGAGCATCGCGCGTAGCGACGGCGGGTCCGGCAGCAGCAGGAAGAACCCGCGCAACGGTGCCGCATCGTCCTGGAGCTGGAACTCGCTCTCCACGCAGAACACGTGCGACGCCCCGCCGGACGTCTCCACGTACGTCGACGACAGCACCGCATCGCTCATATCCACCGCCAGTTGCGGCGGCGAATTGAGGATGCGCATCCCGAGGAACTCGGCGAGCGCGTTGAGATACGCCGCCGAAAGGATGTTGCCCGCCTCCTTGAGCGCGCTCTCCTCGATCGCGCCGAACTGCGCGACGGCGCGCCCGCCCATCATCAGCGAGGCGATCCGCTTGGCGGTCGGCTGCGGGAACACCAGTAGCGTGAGGCCCGTGATGTCGCCCTCCACGCGGATGGCCACCGCCGCCACCGGCTCCTCCGCCGCGCCGATCTGGTTCGGCACGTCCTCGATCGCCGTCACGTTGATCTGCGGCACCGAGATCATTATCCGCTGCCCCGTGATCTGCGAGAGCGCGGTGGCCGCGTGGCCCGCACCGATGTTCGCCACCTCGCGCAGCGCGTCCAGCGCCGCCCGCGAGAGGTTCCGCACGTCGTCCGACGATGTCGTCACAGCAGGCTCCCCACGTCCACGATGAGCGCCGGGGCCCCGTCGGCGAGGATCGTCGCGCCGCTGAACAGCGCGAGTCCCTCCCGTGCCCCGTCGAAGGCCTTCACCACGATGTCTTCCTGCGCGGTGAGCTCGTCGACGACCAGCGCCGCCCGTCGCTCCCCGCGTTCGATCACCACGATCTCCTCGTCCCCGCGATCCGCGCCGGGCAACTGCACCACCTCGCGCAACCGCAGCAGCGGCAACACTTCATCCCGCAGCAGCAGCATCTCGCGCCCCTGCACCGGCCGCACCGTCGCCGTGCGACGCTCCAGCGTCTCGCGCACGTGCGTCAACGGCAGCGCGTAGCGCTCCGCGCCCACGCGGGCCAGCAGCGCCCGCACGATCGCCAGCGTCACCGGCAGGCGCAGCGCCAGCCGCGTGCCCTCGCCTTCCGCCGAGCGGAGCTCCACCGAGCCGCCCAGGGCCCGCACGCGGCTGATCACCGCGTCCACGCCCACGCCGCGCCCGCTCACCGCCGTCACCTGGTCGCTGGTCGTGAAGCCCGGATGCGCGATGCAGCGCAGCAGGCCGTCGTCGTCCAGCCGCTCGGTGCCCGCCGGCACCAGGCCCAGCTGCAGCGCCCGCGCCAGCACGCGGCGACGGTCGATGCCCTTGCCGTCGTCCGCCACCGTGATCACGACGGCGTTGCGGTCGCGCTGCGCCGAGAGCGTGAGCCGGCCCGCGCGCGGCTTGCCCGCCGCCTCGCGCACGGCCGGCGCCTCCAGCCCGTGGTCCACTGCGTTGCGCAGCAGGTGCACCACCGGCTCGCCGATCTCGTCCAGCACCGAGCGGTCAAGCTCGATCTCCTTGCCCTCGATCGAGAACAGCACGTCCTTGCCCAGCGACCGCGCCACGTCACGGACCAAGCGCGGGAATCGGTCGAACACCTGCCCCACCGGCACCAGCCGGCTCGTCATAATCTCCGACTGCAGGTCGCCGATCAGCCGCGTCGCCTCGTCCATCGTCTCGCGTAGCGCCGAATCGCCCTGCTGCCCGACCAGCGCCTGCAAGCGGCCACGCACGATCACCAGCTCGCCCACGAGATCGAGCAGCGCGTCCAACCGCGCCAACTCGATGCGCACGTGCCGCGCCCGCGGCGCGACGCCGCGCTCGGCAGGCCCCAGCGCATCGCCGGCGTTCAGCACGTCGCTCGCCCGGCGCATCGGGTGCAACGGCTTCACCGGCGTCGCTGCGCGCTGCCGCGAGCCGATCTCCGGTACGCTCGTGTCCTCGCGTGCGCTCTCCGGCTCGAGCATCGCCGACGGGGCCTCGCCGATCGGCGCGGCCGCACTCGCCCACGGCGCCTCGGCGATCGGCATCTCCGCCGTGCGGCCCACGCGCTCCTCCACTACGACGCTCAGCACCTCGCCCGCGCCGCGCACCGCGTGCTCGAGCTCAGCCGCGCCAGCCGTGGTCTTGAGCCTGACGCTGAAGGTCTGCGCCTTCGTCGCCGCCTGCAGCACATCCGCCGACGGTACGCAGGCGAGGATCTCGCCCAGCGCCCGCAGGCGCTGCACCGCCATAAAGGCCCGCACGCCGGGCAGCGCCGCCGTCGGCTCCTGCACCACGTGCACCAGCGTGCCCTCGCCCTCGAGCGGATCCAGCGCCTCGGCGGGGAGCTTCACCACGCCGCTCGCGCGCATCACGCGGAACTCCGCCGTCGAGCGACCGCCCGCGATGTCGTGCAGCCGCTCCAGCGCCTGCTGCATCGCCGCCGTCATCGCCACGCCCTCGCGCGAGTGCTCCACGCCGTCCTCCAGCGCGTCCGCCGCCGCGAACAGCGCGTCCATCAGCTCCGCGCTCACCGCCTGCTCGCCATCACGCACCTTCGCCAGCAACGACTCCAGCTCGTGCGAGAACTCGGCGACGGCCGTGTAGCCCATCGTCGCGCTCATTCCCTTGATCGTGTGGACGCCACGGAAGATCGCCGCCACCGGCTCGGCGGGGTCGTCCCCCTGCTCGATCGCCAGCAAGGCGCGGTTCAGCGCCGAGAGCTGCTCGCGGCTCTCGGTGCGGAACAACTCGGCGTAACGCGACGGATCCATCAGGCGGACCGGCGGGGCGCAGGGCGCGGCCGGGCGATCAGCCCAGGACCCGCTGCACCGCCTCCAGGACGCGGCTCGGCTGGAAGGGCTTCACCACGAAGTCCTTCGCCCCGGCCTGGATCGCCTCGACGACCAGCGACTGCTGGCCCATCGCGCTGCACATCAGCACCTTCGCGTTCGGGTCGAACTTGGTGATCTCCCGCACCGCGTCGATGCCGCCCATGTCCGGCATCACGATGTCCATCGTCACGAGGTCCGGGCGCAGCGCCTTGTAGCGCTCGACCGCCTGCGTGCCCGTCTCCGCCTCGCCGACGATCTCGAAGCCCGCTTGCGTCAGGATGTCACCCACCATCGTGCGCATGAAGATCGCATCGTCGCAGATCAGCACCGTCGGAGCCACGCGTTCCCCTCCCCGTTCCGCTTGAGTCGTGCGGGCCCTGCGCTCACGCCTCGGCGATCGCCGCGCGTTGCAGGGCCTCCAAGTCGAGTACCAACGCCGGCGTCGTCCCGGTCGCCACGAGCCCGCGCACCGCGCCGCCCGCCGACCGCGCCTCGTCCACGGCTTCCTCCGCCGTCGACGTGCGCGACACGCCGTCCACCCGTTCCACCCGAAGCCCGAACTTCCGGTCCCCGAGCTCCACCACCAACACCGGACCCGCACTGGCGGCGCCGCCCAGTCGCTGCGACACATCCAGTACCGTCAGGACCGTGCCCCGGAGGTTCACGAGCCCAGCAATCCAAGACGGCGCACCGGGCAGTCTGGTCACAGCCCGCGCTCCAATGATTTCCCGCGCCTGGCCCAACGGCACGGCAACCCGCTGCCCCGCGGCCTCCGCCACGAGGTACCGGTGCGCGTCCGCGGACTCCTCGATCTCCGCGTCGCCGGCATCCGCCGAGCTCAGGTCACTGAGATTCACTATAGAAGCCAAAGTACTCCAGCGCGTCAGGCCGGGCAAACAACCCCGGGTCGCCGGCCGCCCGCGCCAGCGACTTCCGCAGGTCCTCCGGCAGCTCCGCGCGCAGGTCCATCCGCGCCCCGCTCACCGGATGCGTGAACACCAGCCACGCCGCGTGCAGGAAGTGCCGCTTCGGTGGCAGGTCCAGCAGCTTGCGACCCCCGCCCCCGCCGTAGGTATCGTCGCCCACCACCGGATGCCCGATGCTCGAGAGATGCACGCGGATCTGGTGCGTGCGCCCCGTGTGCAGCTCCGCGCGCAGCAGGTCCACGCTGTCGAAGCGCGCCAGGCGCACGAAGTCCGTGCGCGCGCTGCGACCCTCGGCCCGCACCGCCATCCGCGTGCGGTCGTTCGGGTCGCGCGCCAACGGCTTGTCCACCGTCACGCGCTCCGTGTCGAGATGCCCCCACGCGAGGCCGGCATAGCGCCGTTTCACCGTGCGCGCGGCGATCTGCCCGGACAGCGACTTGTGCGCGCGGTCGCTCTTCGCGACGACGAGCAACCCGCTCGTCTCCTTGTCGAGACGATGCACCAAGCCCGCGCGCTCCGGCCCGCCGCCCTCGGCCAACGCCTCGCCGCGCCCAAGCAGCGCGTTCACCAGTGTGCCGCTCCAGTTGCCCGGCGCCGGATGCACCACCATTCCCGCCGCCTTGTCGACCACGACCAGATCCGCATCCTCGTACACGACGCGGATCGGAATCTGCTCCGGCACCACGTCGCGGCCCGGCGGTACGGGAATCTCCACGACGACGATCTCGCCGCCCTCGGGCTTGAAGCTTGCGCGCTCGACGCGGCCATCCACCGTCACGCGGCCCGTCGCGATGTGCGTTGCGGCCTGCGTGCGCGAGCTGCCCGTGCGCCGCGCCACGACGAGGTCCAAGCGCTCGCCGGCGTCCGCGGCGTCGAGCGTGAACTGATGCCGCCCCGGCCCCAGCGGCTCCGTCATCTCAGGACGCGCCGCGTTCGTCCGCGGCGAGCGTCGCGTCCGAGATCCGCGCCGCCTTCGCGGCCCGCTCCGCCGCCACGTCCTCGCGCCAGAGGATCACCGCCAGCACGATCGCGCCGCAGCTCACCGCGATGTCCGCGATGTTGAACGTCGGCCAGCGCCAGCCGCCCACGCCGACGTCGATGAAGTCGACCACGCCGCGCGACGAGCGCACCCGGTCCACGAGATTGCCGATCGCGCCGCCGGCGATCGTCGCCAGCGCGACCACCTTCACGCGCGCCGCCGGCTCGCTCTGCCGGTACATCGACCACAGCACCGCCAACGCCACGAACGTGAGCACGATGAAGATCCAGCGCGACCACGGCCCCAGGTGCAGGCCGAACGCCGCACCCGGGTTGTAGACCAGCGTCCAGCGCAGCCACTCCCCGATCACCGGGTGCGGCGTGTGCACCGGCGCCAGCCGGTCCACCGCGAGCAGCTTCGTGAACGCATCCGCGAGCACGATGCCGCCCGTGATGGACAGCGCGGCGGCGGGGCCGAGGCCCCCCGGATCACTTCTTCCCATCTTCCTCACGCTGCTTGCAGTCGATGCAGTACCGCGCGTGCGGCAGTGCATCGAGACGGTCGAAGCCCACTTCGCCGCCGCAGTTGTGGCACTTCCCGAACTCGTCGGGCGTGCGGTACAGCCGGCGCAGCGCTTGGTCCACGTGCCACAGGAAGCGGCCTTCCTTCGACGCGAAGAGGAACGCCTTCTCGCGCTCCATCGCGTCCGTGCCCTGGTCCGCCATATGGAACGAGTACGCGCTCAGGTCGCCGTCGGCGCCCTGCGGCGTGTTGCCGAAGGCCTCGTCGTAATGCCCGAGCTCCTTG
>DAOMNV010000087.1:0-7639 GCA_035444005.1 Gemmatimonadaceae bacterium | reverse complement strand
GCCCCTTCGGGCGTGCGGTGCTCCCAGCCCTGAGCCGAGTCGGCAGCGATTGCCAGGCTCTTCACGCCGAGGTCGCGTTGCGAGCTACGCGCCGCGCGCCGAGGCCCGCGAGCCGAAGCCCGCGAGCTGCTGCCGCAACGCGGCGTAGCCCCGCGGCCGTGCGGCCGTGCGGCCGCGCGCGGGCATCGGCCCCCACCGGCCAGCCCCCGAGCAATTGCCGAGGGAGCCGAGGCCCGGCGGCGTCCGAAGGGGCCGTGCGCGAAGCGGTCAGGCCCCGCAGGACGTCGCCGGGCCGCGGCGACGCGCGCGAATGCCCGCACCGCGGCGACGCGCACAAATGCCCGCACCGCGGCGACACGCGCAGATGCCAAGGCACGCCCGCGTTGCGAGCCAACCCAACACGCGAGCATTTTGCGGGCGTGACGCCAATGCTGATCGCCCTCTGGATCGCGACGCTCGGCGCCGACCGCCTGGATTTGGCGGGCGGCGCTGCGCCCTTCGGCGTGCTGCCCTTCTATCCCCTCACCGCCGCCCTCGTCTGGCTCGAATGGCTGCGCCGCCGCCGCGCGGGCGCGCTGCCCCGCCCCTCGCCTGCGCAGTGGCGCTTCCTTGCCCTGCTCCTCGGCCTGCTCAGCCTCGCCGCCGTCTCCGTCTTCCGCTCCGGCGACGTCCCGCTCTCCGTCAGCCGCCTCATCCTCCTCGGCGGCATCACGCTCGGCTCGGCGTTGGCGCTGTGGCTGATGAGCGATCGCGACGACCGCACGCTGCTGCTCGCGCGCGGCGCGCAGTGGGGGCTGGCGCTGGCGCTGCTCGCCGACGGGCTGCAATTGGCGCAGTTCGTCGGGGCGCTGCCGGAGGAGGTGACGCTGGGGCCGCTGCGGCTGCTGCTGGGCGCACATAGCTACGGGATCTTTCCGCGGCTCACGGGGCTGAGCTACGACATCAACGGCGCGGGCGGCACGATTTTGGTGCAGGCGGCGCTGATTTGGTTGGCGGGGCCGTCGCTGCCGTACCGCCGCGCCTGGCTGGCGCTGGCGGGCGTGTTGGTGGCGCTGACGCTCTCGCGCTCGACGGCACTGGCGGCCTTGCCGGCAGTGCTGCTCCTGCCGCGCGTCGACGTGCTGGGCCGCGGCGCGCGCCTCGCGCTGGCGGCGGGCAGTCTCGCATTCGCGGCGGGCACGGCGGCGCTGCTGCACGAGCCGCTGCGCGCCGCGACGGCGCGGGCGCTGGCGCCGCTGGCCGAGCGTTTCGACCCCAGCGAGGCCTCGGCGCAGTCGCACGCGCACCTGATGCTGCGCGGGCTCGACGAAGCCACGCGCGACGTCCCGCGCACGCTGCTCGGCGCAGGCTACGGCAGCTCGCACCGGCTGCTGCAGGACATCTTCCCGGGGCTCAAGCACGGCAACTTCCACACGGTCTATCTGCAACTGTGGGTGGAGTCGGGCGTGTTCGCGCTGCTGACGTACCTGGCGATTCTCTTCGCGACCTGGCGGCGGGCGGGCGCGCTGCGCGGGCTGGTGATCGGCTTCGTGCTGTACGGGATCACGTATCAAGGGATGGTGCAGCCGGCGCTGTGGATCCTCATCGCGCTGGTGTGGGCGACGGAGCTGCAGCGCCGCGTGCGGAGCGTCGACGCGGGCGTCACGGTAAATGGAGCGATACCCGCGTGATCAAGCATCGACTTCACCGCGACGGGGTGATGCAGGGCGCGAAACTGCTGGGCGGCGCCCTGCTGCTTGCCGCAGCGCTCGTCGCCGGCGCCTGCTCGGGCCTCGTCACCGACACGCCGATCACGGGCAACATCGCCGTGCAGGTGAGTGGGCGGCAGGGCCAGCCGATACCGGACGTGCGGATCATCGTGTACACGGGCACGCGGCACTACGGCTACGCGACCACGGACGCAACGGGCCGCGCGGTGGTCCGCGAGCTGCCGCGGGCTACTTATGGGATGTTCGCGGTCTTGGAGGATCCCGTGCGCGGCCTCAACTGGATCACGCCGGGTGCGGACCCAGGCAATGGCGTGGTGCCGATCGCGATCGACGGCGGCGACACGCAGGACGTGAACCTGACGCTGCTGCGCGTGGGGCCGGGTACGTCCGAGGTGATCGTCGAAGACGATGAGGGGCATCGGCTGCCGGATATTCCGGTGATCTTCTATCAATCCACCGGACCGCTCGGCGTCTTGGTCACGGACGACACCGGCGCGGTGCGGGCGACGGACATCCCCTTTGGCATCTTCGGCGTGGCGGTGAAGGTGCCGGAGGCGATCGGCGGCCCGGGCGCGCCGGACGTGTACGCCGAGGGGATGTTTATGGACGCCGGCCACGTCGACCGGCAGACGCTGGTGCTGCCGCGCTGCCGCGGGACGATCGCGGTGACCGTGCGCGACGAGACCGACGCGACCGTCGCGGACTATCCGGTGTTCGCATTCACCGGCCAGCGGGCCCTTGTTCCCGTGCGCACGAACGCCAGCGGCGTGGCGACGATCCCCGACCTGCTCTGCGCGAGCTACGGCGTGGCGCTGCGCGCGGAGCCGGGTTTCGAGATCGACGACGTCGAGGGCCAGGCCTACGTGACGAGCGGACTCAACGTCACGCGCAACACGACGCGCGCTGCGACTTTGCGCGTACGGCGCCTGCCCTAGTCAACCCGCCGCGAGCAACGCCCCCCGCAGCGCGACAACTGCGGCCGCCACGGCCGCCGCCAACACCAACGCCAGCACCAGATGCACCGCCGGCTTGGGGAACTGCGGATCGTCCACATCGGCGGCCACGGGCGCATCGACGACGCGCACGGTCTCGCGGCGCACGGCCTCCATCAGCTCCGTGGCGCGCAACTGCCGCTCGATGGCCACATAGGCCTCGCTGGCGATCTTCTGCTCGCGCAGGAGCTTGAGCAGCGCGACCTGGCGCTCGGGCAGGAGACCGAGCTCGCGGTCGATCTCGGCGAGCGCCGTCTCCACCGACGCGGCCTGCCGCGTGATGCCCTCGAGGTACTCGGCACCAAGCCGCCGCAGTTGATCCTCGATCTCATTAATGCGCGCGGTCAACTGCCGCACGTCGCTGTTCTGCTCGCTGCGCAGCAGGCGCAGCGCGGAGCGGTCGTTCTCGAGCTCGGTGAGGGCGGTGAGCAGGTCCTGGATGGCGCCGTTGCTGATGAGGTTGGGGAACGTGGCCAACTGGCGATACGCCGAAGGCCCGCGTTCCTCGGCGCGCTGGGCGACCAAGGCGAGCAACTCGACGAGGCTGCGGCGCTCGACCTCGAGCGCGTCGAACTGCGTGCGCAGCAAGGCGTAGCGCTGCACCTGCATCGCGGCCTGCTCCTCGGGGACGACGAGGCCGGTGCGCTCCTGGAAGCTGCGGAGCTGGGCGTCGGCGGCGGCGAGGGCGCGGCTGGTGGAATCGAGCGCAAGGCGCAAACCGTGCACGGTGGCGCGGGCGTCGCTGCCGGCGGTGCCGCTGGAATACTGCAGGTACTCGGCGAGCAAGCGTTCGAGCGCACGCGCGGCGATGCGCGGGTCGGCGTCGTCGAGCGAGACGCGGATGAGCTGCGCGCCGGTGCTGGGGCGCATCAGGTCGAGGCGGGATTCCAAACCGCGGCGGGCCACATAGCGCGGGGAGAAACGCAGCGTAATCCGCTCTTGTTCAGTGGGCGCAAGCGTGAGCGACACATTGCCGATCGCGACTGGCTCACCCACGGCAATGCTCTGCGGCAGGGTGAGCGCAGGCTTGAGCTCGCTGCCATCGATCGCATAGCGCCCACTCGCCTCGCGGCGCAGATGCAGCAGCCCCTCGACCTCGGCCCCGTCGATGCGCGTGAGCGTCACCAGCGAGTCACGCCCGGTGGCGGGATCCTCGCGGCGCACGGTGAGCACGAGCGAATCGATGACGGCATCGAGCACGCGGCGCGACTGCAGCAGGCCCATCTCGGTCTCGAGGCCATCGCGGCCGAGTCCGAGGAGGCCGGCGCCGGGCAGCGCGGAGAGCGCGTCGGCCATGGGCGCGGCGGGCGTCTGCGGCGTGAGCTGCAGCAGCGCGGAGCTGCGGTAGCGCGGCGTGGCCGTGAAGGTCCAGGCCATCACGAGGACGACGAGCGATGCGGCGAGTCCCCAGGGGAGGGGCCGCCAGGCGAGCAGGCGCTTGAGCAGCGTCACGGCGAGATGGTCAGGGCGAACGTGCGATTGGGGATGTCGACGCCGGCCCAGCCCCCTTCCTCGAGCGGCAGGTCGTAGGCCCGCCAGAGGTAGTAGAGCCGCGCGGCGTCGCTGTACTCTAGCAGTACATCGACAGGACCGATACGCCTGCCGAGGCGCAACGTGGCCCAGAGCTGGGTGTCGGGGCGCGAGGGGTACGGGAGCACGCCGGTGTAGAGCACGTTGTTGTCGCGGCGGATGCGGCCGAGGTCGAGCCCCATGCGCCACTGCGGGCCGCGCCAGTCGAGCGTGCCCCACTGCGTGCTGGCGGCGGGGCCCATGCCGGGGCCGAGCATCTGGCCGTGGTGCGTCCAGCCCTGCAACACGCTGGGGCTGGCGTAGGACGAGCCCACCGGCCGTACGCGCACCGACGGCGAGGGCTCGGCGAAGCTCATCTCGCTCTGCAGCAGCAGCGTGCCGCCACGGAAGTCCGGCGCCCAGGCGAAGCCGACCGTGTAGCCGATCGTGTGCCCCGGGTTCACGAGGAAGTCGCGCAGGTTGATGGGCTGCTCGTAGCGCGCGAGCTCCATCCAGGCGTCGAGGCGCGACTCGGGCACCACCCAGCGCATCCACAGGGTGGAGATCTGGTCCGTGCCGCGAGGCACGTCGGTGGAATCGGAAAACGGCCGGCCGACGTCGGCGAGGAAATCGAACAGCCCGGTGATGCGCGGCGCACGGGCGCGCATCACCGCGCGGCTCACGCCAATCTCCGGCAGCAGCGAGGCGGCACCCGTCGCGGGCCGCCAGGTGATGGCGGCGGTGGAGAGTTGGCGCGTGTCGTTTGCGTCGTCGAAGTCAAAGAACTCGCCTTCGCTCAAAGCGCCGAGCAGCAGCGTGGCGTCGAACTCGCCGACGCGCGTGCGCCAGGGCTCGCGCGACTCGACGAACAGTTGCGTGACCGGCGGCGCCGATGCGCCGAGCAACAACGGATTGCGCACGGAAGGCCCCCACCAGCGATGCTCGCGGGAGACGCCGGCGCGCAGTTGGGCGGGCAGATCCACGGCAAGCCGGAACTCGGCGTCGATTGCGCTGCGCGCGCGGTCGCCGTAGCGCAGGGGGAGATCGATGCTCTCCGGCGGACCGTGGTAGGGGTGGGCCCAGGGACTGCGCGGCGGCTGCTGGTTGTCGTTGTACGGATAGACAGGGACGAAGCCGTTCTGCTCGGCGACGAGTTGCGGCACGAGCATCGCGGTGACGCGGCCTTCGCGCACGATGAAGCCGCCGGCGAGCCGGACGTTGTTGCCCACACCGGCGCGGAGGGCGCCGTCGTTCCAGCCCCAGGGATGCCCGGAGTTATTGGAATAGAAGAGCTCGGGCGCGATGATCGCGAGGCCCGAGGAATCGCCGAGCGCGGTAGTGGCGCGGGTGGCGAGCGTGCGCTGGGCGTAGCCGGCGATCTCGGCGGCGGCGGTGAGCTGGGCGAGGCGTTCGCGGGCGTCCTGCTCGCCACCGGGGCGCGTGAGCGGCAGGAGCGGGATGCCGGCGAGACTGCGCGTGGGGGCGGCGCTGCCTAGCTGCGCGGTGGCGAGGCCCGGCAGCGCGGTCGCGAGAAGCGCGGCGAGTGCCGCGACGCGGGCGAGGTGACGGGGTGGCTTAGGCAGGGGCACGATGCGTAACCTTACCCGTATGGTTTGGGGCAAATCAAGACGACGTGCGGCGCAGTTCGCGCTGCTGTTGCGGCGCTGCGCGGTGTGCGTGTGTGCGCTGCTGCTCGTCGTTGCCCCGGCGCTCGCCGCGCAGGGTGGCGCGGGCCGCAATGCCGCCGGCGCCATCGCTGCAGGCGGCGACGAAGCGCTGTACCTGCGTGCACTGGCGCTGACCGATTCGAGCACGCTGCCTTCCCTGCTCCAACCGTTCGGCAGCGCGAGTGGGCAAGCACTTCAGTCTCGGGCGGCGGAGATTGGGCCGTGGAGGGCCCGCTACGGCCCCGCGCGGGGCACGCTGCAGTTCACTGCGGCCTCGCTGCAGGTGATCACGCCGGAACTGGGGCTCACGTACCACTCCGCGCTGCCGCTGAGCCGCAACGACGGCCCCATCTGGGCCGGACGCGGCAGCACCGTGCACGCCTTTGCCGGCGTGGCGGCCTCGTGGAAGTGGCTGCGTGTGCAGTTGGCGCCGGTGCTGTTCACGACCGACAACGCGGGCTTCGCGCTGATGCCCACGGTGCGTCCGGGCGTGGGTGTCTACGCCGACCCGCGCTTCGCCAACAACATCGACGCGCCGCAGCGTTTTGGCAGCGAGCGCTACTCGCGCGTGGACCTCGGCGAGAGCTTCATCAGGGCCGAGGCGTTTGGGGTGACGGCAGGGCTCAGCTCCGCGCGGCTCAACTGGGGGCCGGGGCGCGAGCACAGCGTGGTGATGAGTCCCAACGCGGGCGGATTCGCCCACGCCTTTGTGGGGACCTCGCGCCCGCTGGGGATTTGGATTGGCGACGTCGAAGCGCGGTTGATTGGTGGGCGCCTCGAGCAGAGCGAGTACTCACCCGTGCTGAGCGGCGAGCGCGACCGCTTCACGAGTGGCTTCGTGGGCAGCTTCCGCCCGCGGCTGCTCCCTGCCCTCGAGATCGGTGCGACGCGCGTGATGCAGGTGGCTTGGCCCACGGGCGGGCCATCGTTGGCGCAGATCCTGCGGCCCTTCCAAACGGCAATCAGCGACCCGCAGACCGGCGCGACGCCCAACCAGAACAGCGAGAACCAGTACGCGAGCGCCTTCGTGCGGATTGCGCCGGTGGCAAGCGGCTTCGAGGCCTATGCCGAACTGGGCCGTGAGGATTTCTCCGGCAACCTGCGCTGGGCAGCCACCGAGCCCGAAGACCTCGCGGTGCTCTTGCTGGGATTCGCACACGCGCGCCGTGCCGCTGACGGCGAGCTGCGCGTGTTGCGGGCCGAGTTGATCAACGGCGAGACCTCACACAGCGAGCGTGGCGACCGCGGGCTGCAGCGCCCGATCGCGCCGTACACCCACGGCCGTGCGCGTCAGGGCCTGACGAACCGTGGGCAGATCCTCGGCTCACCCGTGGCATATGGCGGCAGCGGCGCGACGATCAGCTACGAGCGCTACACCGCGGCCGGCCGGCGCACGATCGGCCTCGAGCGCCAACTGCGTCTCGACTGGCAGCGCACGGACGCCAGCCCCGGCACGCGGCAGGCCGAGGCCTTGTGGGGCCTGCGCTGGGAAGAATCGCGCTTCGTGGGCGCGCGCGAGCTCACGTTGAGCGCCGCGCCCTCGTTGATCATGAACCGCGGGCTCGAACCCGGCCGCGACGTCTGGAACCTCGAGCTCGGTCTGCGCTGGCGCGGCTGGTGAGCCGCGGCGCGCTCAGCGTGTCACGATCAGCGTCACGACGATGCCTGCCAGGCCGACGAAAGCCGAGAGCGCGGGTCCGGAGTTGCGATCCACCCAGGAGCGACGGTCCACGACGACTTGGTCGCCCGACTGCACGCCGGC
>DAOMNV010000086.1:0-7751 GCA_035444005.1 Gemmatimonadaceae bacterium | reverse complement strand
GGAGGGTGCAGTCCGCGCCCGAAGGGACCGTGCGCGAAGAGGTCAGGTCCCGCAGGGCGCGGGCTGCGCCCGGCCGGCACACGAAAGCCGCCGCCGCGCCCAACCGACGCACGCAAGCCGCCACAACGCGACACCGACACACGAAAGCCGAAGGCTATATTGCTCGGATAACCCTGAACGCGGGAATCGAATGCACGCCGCCCTCCTTCACACGCACAATCTCCTCCGTTCGGTCGTCCTCCTGCTTGGCCTGCTCGCCATCGTGCGCAGCGCCCAGGGACTCGGCGGCAGCACGCCCTTCGCCGCCGCACGCAAGGCGCTGGCGATGTTTATGGGCGCCGTGCACCTCCAGGTCCTCATCGGCCTGCTGCTGCTGATGAACAGCCCCATCGTGCACGCCGCGATGCGCGATATGGAGGCCACGATGTCCGACCGCGCCCTGCGCCAGGTCGTCGTCGAGCATCCCACGCTGATGGTGCTGGCCGCGATCCTCGTCACCATCGGCAGCCTCGTCGCCAAGAACCGCGCCACCGACGCCGCCCGGCACAAGCTCGGCCTGACCTTCGCGGTGATCACGATGGTCGTGATCCTCGCGGGGATCCCGTGGCAGCGGGCGCTGTTTCCGGGGATGTGAGGGGTGAGACGTGAGACGTGAGACTTGAGACGTGAGACTTGCGGATTGCGCTCACCTCTCACGTCTCACATCTCACGTCTCACGTCTCCCAGTATGGCCGCCTTCGACCTCCAAGCCCCCTTCGCCCCCGCCGGCGACCAACCCCGCGCCATCGCGGAGCTGGTCGCCGGCTTGCGGCGCGGCGACCGCTTCCAGACGCTGCTCGGCGTCACGGGGTCGGGCAAGACGATGACGATGGCGAACGTCATCAAGGAATGGGGACGTCCCGCGCTCGTGCTCTCGCACAACAAGACGCTCGCCGCGCAGCTCTACGGCGAGATCAAGGGTTTCTTCCCGAACAATGCGGTCGAGTACTTCGTCTCGTACTACGACTACTTCCAGCCGGAAGCGTACGTGCCGGCGTCGGACACGTACATCGAGAAGGACTCGTCGATCAACGAGGACATCGACCGGCTGCGCCTGCGCGCGACCTCGTCGCTGATGGAGCGCGATGACGTCATCATCGTCGCCACCGTCTCGGCGATCTACGGCCTCGGCGATCCCGAGACGTACCGCGCGAACATGGTGCAGATGCACGTCGGGCAGACGATCGCCCGCGACGACATCCTGAAGGCGCTGGTCGCGATCCAGTACGGCCGCAACGACGTGGCCTTCGAGCGCGGCACCTTCCGCGTGCGCGGCGACACGGTGGAGATCCTGCCCGCGTACGAGGAGCAGGGCGTGCGCATCGAGATGTTCGGCGACGAGATCGAGAAGATCAGCAAGATCGATCCGCTCACCGGCCACACGATCGCCTCGCTGCAACGCACGGCCATCTATCCGGCCAAGCACTTCGTCACCGATCGCCCGACGATCAAGCGCGCGGTGCAGGAGATCCGCGCGGAGCTGGTCGAGCGCCTCAAGGTGCTGAAGGAGGCGGGCAAGCTGCTCGAGGCGCAGCGTCTGGAAAGCCGCACGAACTTCGACATCGAGATGCTGCTCGAGATCGGCACCTGCCCGGGGATCGAGAACTACTCGCGCATCATCGCCGGACGTCCGCCGGGTGCGCGGCCGGCCGTGCTCTTCGACTACTTCCCCGACGACTTCCTCGTCGTGGTCGACGAGTCGCACGTGACGCTCTCGCAGATCGGCGGAATGTTCAACGGCGACCGCGCGCGCAAGACGACGCTGGTCGAATACGGCTTCCGCCTACCCAGCGCGCTCGACAACCGCCCGCTGATGTTCGACGAGTTCCTCGGCCTCACGCCGCGGGCCATCAACGTCAGCGCGACGCCGGGCGACCTCGAGCTCAAGCTCAGCGAAGGCGCCGTCGTCGAGCAGATCATCCGCCCCACCGGCCTCGTCGACCCGATCATCGAGATCCGTCCGGTGAAGGGGCAGGTCGACGATCTGCTGCACGAGATCCGCCTCCGCGAACGTAAGGGCGAGCGCGTGCTCGTCACGACGCTGACCAAGCGGATGGCGGAGGACCTGTCGGACTATCTGGCGCAGGTGGGCGTGCGCGTGCGCTATATGCACGCCGACATCGATACGATCGAGCGGATGGAGATCGTGCGCGGCCTGCGGCTCGGTGAGTTCGACGTGCTCATCGGCATCAACCTGCTGCGCGAAGGTCTCGACCTGCCCGAAGTCTCGCTGGTGGCGATCCTCGACGCCGACCAGGAAGGCTTCCTGCGCTCGGACCGCTCGCTGATCCAGACCGTCGGACGTGCGGCGCGGCACGTGGACGGCCGCGCCATCTTCTACGCCGACCGCATCACCGGCTCGATGCAGCGATGCCTCGACGAGACCTCGCGGCGCCGTGCGGTGCAGGAGGCGTTCAACAAGGAGCACGGCATCGTCCCGGCGGGCGTGCAGAAGTCGCTCGACCAGGTGCGCTTCTCGACGCGCGTGGCCGATGCCCGCGAGGGCAGCGAGGCCCGCGACGACGCGCGCACGCGCGGCAAGAAGCAGAAGAAGGTGGCCGAGGCGCAGCGCGCCTACGGCACCGACGACTTGCCGGGGCTCGTGCAGAAGCTCGAGGAGGAGATGCGTGCGGCGGCCAAGAACCTCGACTTCGAGACCGCCGCGCGCCTGCGCGACGAACTCTTCGACCTCAAGGCGGCGATGGGCGACGCTGCCTCGCCGCGCGGCCGTGCCCGTCGCTGAGCTCACGCTCGACGCGCTGCGCGATTGGGGCCGCGCGTTCGGCGCCGCGCTGCAGCCGCCCGCCGTGGTCGCACTCTCGGGCGAGCTCGGCGCCGGCAAGACCACCCTCGTGCAGGCCATCGCCGAAGGGCTCGGCATCCGCGAGCCCGTGACCAGCCCAACCTACGCGCTCGTGCACGAGTACGCGGCGCCGCGCGGCAGCGTGCATCACTTCGATCTCTACCGCCTGCGTGACGAAGCGCAGCTGCCGCAGCTCGGCTGGGACGAGGCCATCGCCGGCGGCGGGATCGTACTCGTCGAGTGGCCGGAGCACGCCGGCCACTCGCTACCCGAGACGGCGCAGCGCCTCGCGCTCGCGCACGTCGCCGGCCGCGAGGACCTGCGCGCGCTGCGCGTGGGCGGGAGCGACGCGTGACGCTGCCCGGGGTGACGCTCGTGATGGACGCCGCCGCAGGCAACGGCACGATTGCCGTGCTGCGCGACGGCGTGCTCGTCGTCGAGGCGGACGTGGTGATGCGCAGTGCGGCGGAGGAGCGGTTCTTTCCCGCGGTGCAGGACACGCTCGCGCGCGCGGGTGCGACGCTGGCCGATCTGCGGCAGCTGGTCGTCGGGGCGGGGCCGGGTAGCTTCACCGCGCTGCGCGTCGTCGGCGCGATTGCCAAGGGCATTGCGCAGGCACGCGACATTCCGATGTACGCCGTGCCGTCGCTTGCGCTGACGGCTGGCGGCGCGCGCACGGTCGTGACGCTCGATGCGCTGCGCGGCGAGCGCTATGCGGCGCTCGTCGAACGGGACGCCGACGGCAGGGTGCAGCGCGTGGAGCAGTTGGGGCTCTGGCCCGCCGCGGAGGTCGACGCACGCGCCGCTGCGCTGCAGGCCACGCCGCTTGCAGCGGACGCCACGGTTCCGTCGCAGGCCGCGCCGCTCGCGGGTGATGTCGCGACTGCGCTGCACGCGCGGAATGCCGTCGCCTGCGCCGCCCTCGCCATTGCCGCGGGGCCAGTCGACCTCGCGCGTTGGGAGCCGATGTACGGGCGCCTCGCCGAAGCGCAGGTGAAGTGGGAGGCGGCGCACGGGAGGCCGCTCGCGTGACGGCCGACGGCGCAATCCTCATCCGCGCCCCGAAGCCGGACGACGCCGGGCGTCTCTTTGAGATCGAGCGTGCGTGCTTCCCCGATCCCTGGCCCGCGCACTCGTTTGTCGAGCTCTGCGACGGCTCGCGTTCGGACTGCTGGGTGGCGGAAGTGGGCGGCGACGTGGTCGGCTACTGGGTGGGGCGTCGCATCGATGAGGAGGCCGAGCTGGCGAACTTCGCCGTGGCGCCGGAGCGTCAGGGGCAGGGCATCGGCCGCGAACTGCTGCGCGATTTCATCGAAACCGTCGGCGGGCTGCAGCGCACGACGGTCTACCTGGAAGTGCGCGTGTCGAACTCCGCCGCCCGCAAGCTGTACGCGGACGAGGGATTCGAGGAAGTCGGCCGTCGCAAGGCGTACTATGCGAAGCCAGTGGAAGACGCGATCGTGATGCGCCGCAGCCCCGGCCCGTCGCGGTAGCGCGGTCGTCAGCCGTCATCCGTCATCCGTCATCCGTCTTCAGTCTTCCGTCCGCAGTCGCAACACGCGAAGTTTAGCCCCTAGCCGCAGCATCGCGATTGCATCTTTGTCGGACGTGGCCCTGAGATTGCCGCTCCCGACCGACCCATACCAGGAGGCCCCGTGAGCCGCAGTCTGAACAAGGTCACCCTGATCGGCAACCTTGGCGCCGATCCGGAGATCCGCACCACCCCCAATGGCAGCAAGGTCGCGCAGTTCTCCCTTGCCACCGGCCGTCAGTGGACGTCCGCGTCCGGCGAGAAGCAGGAGAAGACCGAGTGGCACAAGTGCGTCGCGTGGAACGCGAAGGGCCGTGGCACCGGCCTCGCCGACGTGATCGAGCGCTACGTGAAGAAGGGCGACAAGCTGTATGTGGAAGGCGAGATCCAGTACCGCCAGTACGAGGACAAGGACAAGCAGACGCGCTACGTGACGGAGATCAACGTGCGCGAGATCCTGCTCCTCGGCGGCGGCCGCGGCGGCGAGGGCGGCTTCGAGTCGTCCCGCCCGGCAGCCAAGGCGGCCGGCGGCAAGGCCGACAGCGGCTTCTCGGACTTCCCGGAGGCGATGGACGGGGACGACGACCTCCCGTTCTGAGCTGAGGCGAGGGGGCGAGGAATACGAGGATACGAGGAGCGAGGGAGAGGAGGGAGGAACGAGGGAGAGGAGGGCAGGCCTATAGGACAGAGTCCAACATCCCCCTCAGGCCTACGGGCCTCCCCCTCGATCCTCCCCTTCGCTCCTCCCCCTCGCTCCTCCAATCCTCGTATTCCTCGGCCCCTGCTTGTCGCTCGCCCCATTGGGGTTGTTGCAGATTAGGGGTCGGTTCGTCCTCCTCTGGAACCCCTGTCTAGACGCGAGATCCGAATATGACCCGCTCCCGACTGCTGCTTACGACCGTCCTCGCTGGCCTGGCGCTGTCTCCCGCCGTGGCGATGGCCCAGGGCGCGCCGCAGACGCACACCGTCAAGCGGGGTGATACCCTGTGGGACCTCGCCCAGCAGTACCTGGGCGACCCGTTCCGCTGGCCCGAGATCTACCGGCGCAACCAGTCGACGATCCAGGACCCGAACCTGATCTATCCGGACCAGGTCATCATCATCTCGGGTGACGTGGCGGCGACGCCTGGCACGCCGGCGGATACGGCCGCCGTGGCCGAAGCGCCGATGGACACGCTGCGGATGGACTCGACGGGCGCCGAGGTGCCGGCGTACACGCCGCCCTCGATGACGATCTTCAATCCCGACCGCTTCCGCGTCGTGCGCGGGGAGCGGCAGTCGCTACGCATCCAGGAACCGGCCGCCGCCGTGCGCGTCGGCGATTACCTGCAGGCACCGTTTATGTGGGACGCCAGCGGCGTCGCGGGCGCGGGCCGCCTCATCGAAGGCAGCTCCACCGACGGCATCGGCATCACCAACACGCAGCGTCCGGTGCAGTATATGGAGGACGTGTGGCTCTCGATGCCGCAGGGTGTCGAGGCCGCGCCTGACGTGCGCGTGCTGCTCTTCCGCTACGGCCCGACGGTCGAAGGGCAGGGCCGCGTCGTGATCCCGACGGGCATCGTGCGCGTGACGACCACGGCCGCCGACGGCCGCGCCCGCGGCACGGTGGTGGCGAAGTTCGAAGACATCTTCGCCGGCCAGGCGGTGATGCCGATGGATACGCTGGACATCGCGCCGGGCACCTACCCCGCGCGCGTCGAGTTCGGCGTGGCCACGAAGATCGCCTATATGTACGGCGAGCCGGTGCTGCCGCCGGTGGGCCACCAGATCATCTTCGCGGCGAAGGCCAGCGACGGCCTCGTGCCGGGCGACCAGCTTACGCTCTCGGTGCCGGGTGGAAAGGCCGTCGACGGCTCGCAGCTGCCGCCGCAGGACATCGCGGTGGCGCAGGTGACGCGCGTGACGCCCTGGGGCGCGAGCGCGATCATCATGTCGCAGACCGACGGCGGCATCGTGACGGGGATGGCTGCGCGCGTGACGGGGAAGATGCCCTGACCTGGCGGTGGGAACGGCGTCTCCCAATCGCTACCTTTGGGGGATGACCATCAAACGCGCCCTCGTTACCGGGGGAGCCGGCTTCATCGGCTCCCACGTCACCGATGCGCTCCTCGCCGATGGCTGGAGCGTGACGGTCCTTGATAATCTCTCCAGCGGCAACCGCGCCCAGGTGCCTGCGGGCGCCGAGTTCGTGGAAGCCGACGTTCGCGCCCCGGAGGCCCACGCGCTGCTGCGTGACGGGCAATTTGACCTCCTCTGCCACCTCGCTGCGCAGATCGACGTGCGCAAGTCCGTGGCCGATCCGGGCTTCGATGTGGAGGTCAACATCCGCGGGTCGCTCAACCTGATCGAAGGGATCAAGGCCAGTGGCCGCGCGACGCGAATGATCTTTGCGTCGACCGGCGGGGCGGTCTACGGCGACTTCGTCGAGCCGCCGAACCTCGAGACCTACGAGAAGAACCCCGAGAGCCCCTACGGCATCGCCAAGTTCGCCGTCGAGCTCTACCTCGCCTACTACGCGCGCGTGCACGGGCTCGACTACATCGCCCTGCGCTTCGCCAATGTGTTCGGCCCGCGGCAGGACCCGCACGGCGAGGCCGGCGTG
This sequence comes from Gemmatimonadaceae bacterium, assembly GCA_035444005.1. Taxonomy (GTDB): domain Bacteria; phylum Gemmatimonadota; class Gemmatimonadetes; order Gemmatimonadales; family Gemmatimonadaceae; genus Pseudogemmatithrix. Next base: position 773 of record DAOMNV010000086.1, on the reverse strand, counting down.
GTGGCGATCTTCTGCCAGCGCATCCTCGCCGGCCAGCCGCTCACGGTCTTCGGCGACGGCGGCCAGACGCGCGACTACGTCTACGTCGGCGACGTCGCGCGGGCGCACGTCCTCGCCGCCAAGCGCGCCGCCATTCCCGCCGGGCGCGTGGACGAACGCGGCATCAACCTCGGCACCGGGCGCGAGACCTCCGTCCTCGAGCTCGCGCAGGCCCTGATGCACGCCTCCGGCCGCGAGGCCACGCTGCAGCACGCGCCGCCGCGTCCCGGGGAACAACGCCGTTCCGTCGTGAGTATCGCCAAGGCAGGCCAGGTGCTCGGTTGGACCCCCGAGGTCGGCCTCGAGCAGGGCCTCGCCCACACCTTTGAATGGTTCGCGTCCCGCTGATGCTCCTCCTCCAGATCAAGTCCGCGATTCCCTCGACGCGCTTCGAGCTGATCCTCAACGCCAGCGACGAGACGAAGGTCGTGCTCGTCGTGCTCGTCGTCCTCTCGCTGCTCTCGTGGTCGGTGATGCTGGCTAAGTGGCTGGCCTTCCGCCGCGCGGAGTCGGCGGGCCGCGTCTTTATGGATGAGTTCCACAAGGGCGGTCGCCTCGAGGCTGTGGCCTCGCTGGCCAAGCGCTCCAAGCCCAGCGCCTACACGCGCGTGCTGCAGCGCGGCCTGCAGTTCCTCTCCGAGACGGGCCTCGTGCGTGGCGAGGACGGCCAGCCCGCCCAGCTCAGCGCCTCGCAGGTGCAGGCGCTGCGCCTCGTGCTCGACGCCGAGACGAAC
>DAOMNV010000085.1:0-7976 GCA_035444005.1 Gemmatimonadaceae bacterium | reverse complement strand
GCAGCGGCGCACCGCCTCCCCCCGCCGCAGCGATCGCCAGCGCAGCGATCGCCACTGCACCGACCGCCCGCGCGACCGCGCGCTTCGCGCGCCGGGCGATCACCCGCGCGACAGCTCGCCGCCGCCGTCCACCAACGCCAGCGTCTCCGCGCACTTCTTGCCCCAGGGATTGAACTTGTTCGTCGCGTGGCCCTTCGCCCACGTCGCGCGGGCCTCCTCGCGCTCGTCGTTGAACCAGTACGCACGCCCCAGCTCGTAGTACGCCTCGATGAGGTTGGGCCCGAGGTTCAGCGTCTTCTGGAAGAACGTCTGCGCGTCCTCGTACATCTCGCGCTCGAGGTACACCAAGCCGAGGTAGAAATGCGCGTACAGCGTCGCCTTGCGGTCGTTGTCGAGGCGGATCGCCTTCGACAGGTGCTCGATCGCCTCGCCGAAGATCTTCTTCTTGAGGCAGATGTACCCCACGTTGATGCGCGCCAACGCGTTCGCCGGCTCGCGCATCAGCACCTTCTGGAAGTTCATCAGCGCGTCGTCGTACTTGTCCTGGAGCATCTGCGCCCAACCCAGCAGGGCCTCGCTCTGCGGATCGCCCGGCGACAGCTCGATCGCCCGCGTGAGCGCCTTCTCGGCGCCCTCGTAGTCGCCGAGCGAGAGCCGGCTCCAGCCCTTCTCGATGAACGTGCTCGCGCCGATGTGGTCGGCGTGCACCACCGGCTTCTCGCCCTGGAACTCCGGCGCCTGCACGCCACTGACCGCCTGCTGCGCCTTCCACTTGTCCACCAGGAGCTTGACGTCGTCCTTGAGCTGGCTCAGGTCCGCGATCTGCGCCTCGAGTGCCTTGAACAGGCCGACGATGTCGGCCTTTGCCTGCGCGCGCTCGGCGGCGGCGAGTCCGGCGTCGAGCTTGGCGTCGATCGCCGCGTACTGGGCGCGGAACGCGGTCAGGGTCTCATCGGCCATACTGGATGTCCTCGACGGCGGCCAGCAGGGCCAGCCGTTCCTGGGATGTCACGAGATGTTCGGCGTCGAGCAGGACGAACAGCCGCTCGTCGCGCCGCACGAGTCCCTGCACGAAGTCGCGCGCGAGCCCGCGATACACCGCAGGCGCCGGCTCCACGGCCGCGGCGTCCACCGCGACGACGTCGTCCACGGCGTCGACCACGAAACCCACGCGGCCGCTCTCGAGCGCCAGCACGAGGATGCGGCTGGCTTCGTCCGTGACCGCGGCCTCGAGCCCGAGCCGTTCGCGCAGGTCGAGCACGGGCACGAGATGTTCGCCGACAGCGATCACGCCGCGCAGCCACGACGCCGAGTTCGGCAACAGGCGCGGCGGCGTGTAGCGCAGCACGCGCTCCACGTGGCCGACGTCGAGCGCGAGCAGCTCGCCGGCCACACGGTAGGTCACGAGGGATCGGCGGGTGTCGGTGCGTGTGGTCATCATTGGGGAGATTCCGCTCGTAAGGTAGCCACGGCGACGGCCCAGAGCGCAGTGTGGTCCACGAGCCCGGCCACTTCCGTCTCGCGATGCAACACGCCCCGCAGCAGCCGGCGGCCATCGCGGCCGCGCGGCAACGGACGCAGGTTCGCCGATTCCGGCTCCCACACGTCCAATGCATCGTCCACGCCCAGCGCGAAGCTCCCGTCGTCGGCGACGAGGGCGATCGCCACCTCGGCAGGCTCGCGGGCGATCCCGAGCAAGGCACCGAGATCGAGCACGGGCAGGTGCTGGCCGCGCAGCGCACAGTGCCCGCGCAGCGCCGTCGGCGCCAGCGGCACCGGCGTGATCACCGGCGCGTCCACCAACTCGCGCACGGCCTGCAGCGGCAGCGCGACCTGCTCCGCCCCGACGCGCACCACGAGCACGCGCGACACGACGTGCGCCATCGTCGCGTCGCCGCCCGTCGCGCTCACTTCTCGCCTCGCATCGCCGACGCCTCGCGCGCGATCGCAGCCGCCATCGCCCCGAGCGGGAACTCGCGATCCGCCGCGAGCACGCCGCGGGCTTGCTGCGGCATCCCGTATACCGCGCTCGTGCCGCGGTCCTGCACCAGGCCGCGGCCGCCGGCGCGCAAGATGGCCCGCAGGCCATCACTGCCGTCGCGTCCCATTCCGGTGAGCACCACGCCAAGGGCGCGCGGGCCGAACGCATTCGCCGCGGCACGGAACAGCGGATCGGCCGCCGGCCGCACGCCGTGCTCGGCTGCGGTGTCGACGCACTGCAGCCGCGCCGTGTCGCCGTCGCGCTCAAGCACCAGGTGTCGCCCGCCCGGTGCCACGTACACGGTGCCCGCGAGCAGCGGCTCGCCCGACTGCGTCTCGAGCCGCCTCGCGAGACCGGCGGTGAATCCCGCCGGCATATGCTGCACGATCACCACCGCGGCCTCCATCGCCGCATCCAGCCCCGACACCAGCTCGGCGAGCGCGCGCGGGCCACCGGTCGACGACGCGACCGCCACCACCTCCGTCGCCGCGTGCAGGCGCCGCGCCGCCTTCACACCCGGCACCCGCGGGCGCACCAGCAGGGGCAGGTCGGTGTTCGCCTGCGCCGCCGCCTTCAAGGCCTCGCGCAGCCGCGGCGCCACGCCCAGCCAGCCGTCGTGCGAGCGCTCGTCCGGCTTGCGCACGAACTCCACCGCACCGAGCTCGAACGCCCGGATCGTGAGGTCCACGTCGCCGCGACGCGTCGCGCCGCTCACCATCACCACCGGCCGCGGGCACTCGCTCATTATGTAGCCCAGCGCGTGCAGGCCATCCACGCCGGGCATCTCGATGTCCAGCGTCACGATGTCCGGATCGAGCGCGTGCACCAGCCGCAGCGCTTCCTCGCCGTCGCGCGCCGTGCCCACGACGCGATACCCGCCGAAGTCCTCGATCAACCCGGCTACCACCGCGCCGAGCAGGGCGCTGTCGTCGACCACCAGCACGCGCAGCTCAGAGGACACGGATGCCTCCGCGCACGCTGCGCACCTCGAGCCGGCCGGTCGCCACGTCGAACTCCGCGGTGCGCCCGCTGGTACCGCCCGTCTCGCTGGCGACGATCGTGATGCCCAGCCCGACCAGTGCCCGCCGCGCCGCCGCGATGTTGCGCTCGCCCATCTGCTGGCCGCCGCTGCCGAGCAGCGCCCCGAACAGCGCGGCGCCACCACCAGCTTCGCCTCCAGCGGCCCTGTCGCCCCGGTGCGCTTCACCAGGTCGCGCAGCATCGGCACCGCCGAGGTCGCGAAGCGCGCCGGGTTCGAATCGTCGCGCGCGGCGCTGGGATCGGGCAGCAGGATGTGCGCCATCCCGCCCACGCGCCGCTCCCGGTCGTAGAGCGTCACCACCACGCAGGAGCCCAACCCCACCGCGACGAGGCGCCCCTGCCCCTGGGCCGCCGCGATCCGCGCGATGCGCACGTGCTGCGTGCTCACGGCAGCTTCCGGAAGATGCGCTGCCGCGGATGCACCGGCGCGAACAGCGAGCGCGCCGGCCCGAGCATCGTCTCCACCTTGCCGAGCACGAGCAGGCCGTGCGGCGCCAACGCCGCGTGGAAGCGACGGAAGATCTTCTCCTGACCGTCGCGATCGATATAGATGAGCAAGTTGCGGCAGCTGATGAGGTCGAAGCGCATCGGCGGCGGCGGATCCATCAGCAGGTCGCGCCGTTCCACGCGCACGAGGGCTTGCAGCTCCGGCACCGCCGTGCGCGTCCCCACGCCCGTGAAGTATCGGTCGCGCAGCGCCGGCGGCATCTCCTTGAACGCCGCCTCGGCGAACTGCCCCGCGCGCGCCGCACGCAGCGACGCCGCGTCGATGTCGCTGCCCAGCACCTGCGTGTCGCGCAGGCGCGCCAGCGTCCCCGTGCGCTCGGCGTGCCGGTGCAGCAGCGCCGCCAGCGTGAACAGCTCCTCGCCCGAGGCGCAGCCCGCGCTCCACACGCTCATCCCATCCGCCGTGTGCGGCCACAGCGCCGGCAGCACCGCGTCGGCCACCGTCGTCCACACGTCGGCGTCGCGGTAGAGCCGCGTCACGTTGATCGTGAGCGTGTCCATCAGCCGCTCGTACTCCGTGGGATCGCGCTGCAGCAAGGCCGCGTACGCCGCGAAGTCCGTGCTCCCGCGCGCGCGCATCCGCACCGCGACGCGACGCCGCAGGCAGCCGTCCTTGTAGTTCGCGCAGGCAAAGCCCCGTTCCCGCGCCACTTGCTCCAGCAGCGCCCGGAAGGCGGCCTCGTCTCCCTCGGCCGCCATCGTCATCCCCCGGCGAGGGCCTGCAGCTGTGTGCGCGCGCCCTCGTGCTGGGGATCCAGCACCAGCGCCTGCTCGAACGCCAGCTTCGCCGCGGCGGCGTCGCCGGCCTCGGCGCGCAGCGCACCGAGCCGGGCCCAGACCTCCGGCCCGAGCGTCTCGTGATGCCGCACGGCGTGCGCGTAGGCTTCCATCGCGGCGCCGCGATCGCCCTGCGCGAGCTGCAGGTCGCCGAGATTGCGGTGCAGCGGCGCCAAGCCGGGATCCTCCTGCAATCCGCGCTGCACGGCGTGCTGCGCCTCCTCGTAGCGCCCCAGCGCCATCAGCGCGACCGCGAGGTTGTTGTGCAGCGCCGCTGCGTGCGGATGCGCTTCCGTGCCCTCCTGCAGCAGCGCGACCGTCTTCTCCAGCTGGCCGGCCAGCGCCGCCGCCAGCGACGCGCTGTGGAACCACACCGCGCTCGGCGGTCGCGTGCCGAACAGCGGCCGCGCGCGCATAAAGTGCGCGTCGGCGCCGGCGAAGTCGCCGCGCCGCAACGCCAGCACGCCCAGCGAGAGATGCACGCGAGGCTCCTGGTCGCCGCCGCGCTCCAGCGCCGTCTCCAGGGCAGCCGTGGCTTCGTCCTCGCGCCCGAGGCGTTCCAGCGCCAGCGCGAGGTTGTGGTGCACCGATGCCTTGGCCCCGCGCTGCCGCGCCGCCGCCTCGAGGTGCGTCAGCGCCTCGCTCCACTTCCCCAGCCGCAGGTGCGCCACGCCAAGCTGGAAGCGCGCGCCGAGGTCCTCCGGCCGCAGCTCCGTCACACGGCGGAACTCCCGCACCGCCTCGTCGAGCATCCCCGCGCGGAAGAACGCCACGCCGAGATTGCGGTGCTCCTCGACCTTCACGTCCAGCGCGACGTCGTCCGGCGCCTTCGAGCGCCCCACGCGATGCAGGAAGCCGGCCGTCGCCAGCCCGAACAGCGCCTTGCCCACCTCGAACTCCACGAGTCCGCTCGCGTCCACCAGGCCCGCGACGTCGAGACGGCCGTCAATCAGCGGCAACAGCGTCTGCTGCTCCGTCGTCAGCTGCGGCTGGCTCTCGGCGAGCCGGCGGCGGTCGAGCTCGAAGACCACGTCGAACGACGGGATCTTCTTCTCGATCAGCGACCACTCGTCCACCCGGCGCGCGCCCTCGAGCAGCAGCGACTCGGGATTGATCGCCACGAGGAAGTCCTGCTCGTCGGGACGGATCTCCGCCTCGAAGTTGAACGTCCCCTCGGCCCAGGTGAAGAGGAAGTACACGGCTTCCTCGATCTGCACCCGGATCTGCGCGTGCAGCTGGTCGCGCGTGATCATCCCCTGCGCGACGAGCAGGTCGCCGAGGCGCTGGCCGCGCGCCTTGGCCTGCAGCGCGATCGCCTCGTCGAGCTGCTCCTGCGCGAGCACGCCGCCCTTCACGAGGATGTCGCCCAGCCGGTCGCGACGGTTGACGATGCTCGCGTAGCTGATCTTTCCCTTGTCGAAATAGATCGAGCCGAAGTTCGAGCGATGCGTCACCGACAGGCAGCCGGTCTTCTTGCCCATCGCGAGCAGCTGCAGCACGTCCGGCAGCGACGCTTCCTTGAGGGAGCCCTTGATGGCCATCTAGCGGAGCTCCTCGATGACGCGTCCGCTCAGGTCCGCCCATTCCCAGACCACGCGCTCGCGGTCGAGGAAGGTGCGGTCGCCGGCGCTCGCCGCGGCCGCCGGCGGCGCGATCGTCGCGCTGGCCGCGGCGCCCAAGCCCAGCTCCTGCCGTCGAGCGGCTGGCCCAGCGCATCCGCCGCCGCGGCGAGCCGGTTCACCACGCCGATCAGCTCGCGGACGCTGCGCACCGTCGGGTCGCAGATGACGTCAAGCAGCTCCGGCGGCGCCGCGCGTCCGAGCCCGGCGAGGAACCGCGCCGCCAGCTTCTCGCGCAGCGGACGGTCCGGCGGCTGGATCTCGGCGATCAGCCCGCCCTCGAAGCGCGAACGCAGCCGCGCCGCGAGATCGGGAATCTCACCCGGCGCGCGGTCGCTCGAGAGGATTATCTGCTTGCCGTCCTCGATCAGCGCGTTGAAAACGAAGAAGAACTCGTCCTGCGTGCGCTCCTTGCCGGCGAGGAACTGGATGTCGTCGATCACCAGCGCACCCGCCGCGCGGTAGCGCGAACGCCAGCGTTCCACCGTGCCCTGCTGGATCGCGCCGATGAGCTCGTCCACCAGTGCCTGCGCGTGCACGCAGGCCACCGCCACCGTGCCCTCGCTGCGCAGGGCGATGGCGTTGCCGATCGCGTGCACGAGGTGCGTCTTGCCCACGCCGCTCGGTCCGGTGATGAGCAGCGGATTGTACCGCGTGCCCGGCTGCGCGATCACCGCGTCGGCGGCGTGCACCGCCAGCTGGTTCGCCGCACCCACGTCGAAGCCTTCGCGCGTGAACGCCGGGTTCGGACCGCCCGGCGGCATCTCGCCGGCCAGCGCCTTCTCGACGTACTCCTCCGCCTCGGCCAGGCGCTCGGGATCGCGGAACAGCTCGTGCCCGCCGAGCGCCGCGTCCACCGCCGTCGCCTCGCGCTCCAGCGTGCGCAGGTGCTCCACCGCCTGCACGTACACCGTGATCAGGCCCACGACGTCAGGTTCCTGCGGCAACGACAGCGCCCGCTCGAGCACCGCCGTGCGATACCCCTCGCCCTTCCAGTAGGCGATCGTCTCGCGCAGGCGTACCTGCCAGGTCTCCACCTGCTCCTGCACCACCGCCGCCACGTCCGAGAGGAACGAGAGGAACTCGCCGCTCGGGCGCAGCGCGTCGACGTTGCCCGGCATCGGCGTCGGCATCTTGCGACCGCCCATCGCCTCCTGCGCGACCCACTGGTTGAGCAGGCCCTGCAGCTCCCGCACGCTGCTGATGCCCCGCTCCGCCAGCCGCGTGATCGCCGCGTCGGGCACCGCCAGCTCGCGCTCGGCGATCGCCGCGCGCAGGATCGCCACCCGCGCCTCGAACTCCGGCAACCCTACGTCCACCACCAAGCCGCCCGCCAGCCGCGAGATCAACCGTTCATCGACATCCGCGATCTCCGACGGCGGACGGTCGCAGGCGCAGACGATCTGCCGGTCGGACTCCTGCATCGTCGTGAACAGGCGCAGCAGCTCGGCCTGCATCTCGCGTCGGCCTGTGAGGAACTGTAGGTCGTCGAGCAGCAGTAGGTCCACGCGTGCGAGGCGATGCCCGAACGCCGAGGTCTCGCCAGCGCTCACCGCCGCGTGGTACTGCTCGCTGAACTCGTCGAGCGTCAGCGCCAGCACCTCGGCCTCCGGCTGCAACTGCTGCAGCAGGTGCGCGGTGGCGGTGAGCAGGTGCGTCTTGCCCAGCCCCGAGCCGCCGTAGATGTAGAGCGGGTTGTACGTCGTGCCCGGCGCCTCGGCCACCGCACGCGCCGCGGCGGCCGCGAGGCGATTCGCCGCGCCGACCACCAGCCGCTCGAAGGTGAACCGGGGATCGAGGCGCATCCTAGCCGTTCCGTCCCGCGCTCAGCTTGCGCAGCACCTGCTCCGAGATGCCGCGCAGCGTCTCGAACACCCCGGGGCCGTGCAGCGCATCCGCCGTGAACGACGGGATGCCGCGGAAGTTCACCTGGTCCTCCAGCTCCGGCACCGGCGTACGCAGTTCTTCCGGCAGGTCGATCTTGTTGTACTGGATGACCATCGGCATCGTGCGCGCGTCCACGCCCTGCTCGGCGAGGTTCTCGTGCAGGT
>DAOMNV010000084.1:0-7981 GCA_035444005.1 Gemmatimonadaceae bacterium | reverse complement strand
CCGCGCCAGCGCCGCCGCGTTCGCCGTGAACCGCCCGCCGGAGCGCACCAAATAGAAGCTCGGGTCAAACCACGTGCTGACGTTCGAGAATACGCTCAGCGGCAGCAGCGTCGGAACCAGCAGCGAGGCCAGCAAGGCGAGAAACCGCGGCCGCAGGCCAAGATCCCGTCGCCACGCCATCGCCAGCAGGCAGAGCATCATCGTGGCCAGCATCGCGCCGGTCCACGGCAGTGTCCGCTCCCAGAGCGCGCCCTGCATCGCCTCGACGGACGGCATCACCGCGCGCGCCGCGAGCAGGGGCAACGAGTCCACGGCAAGCAGGGCTGCATCCGGCACTTGGGCCGCCGCCTCCGGCGAGGCATAGACGAAGCCGCTGGCCTCGGAGGCCGCCGCGACGCGCGCCGAGAGCGCGCGCACCAGCGCATCCGCCGGCGGCTCGGCGTGGATCACCGAGGTCGCCACCGCGGTGAGCGGGCCGCGGACCTGCACGGCGTAAGCCACCAGATAGAACGGCGTGGCAATCAGCCCGCGCTGCGCCGGCAGCGAGTCCAGCGCGAGCCGCAGTTGCCCGCTCCAGGCCGTCGGCTGGCCGTTGCGCGCGAGCACCACGGCCCGGGCTTCGTCCGTCGGCGGCACGAGCGCAGCGAGCGCCGCATAGGCCTGCGCCTGCTGGATCGGTGCGTCGAGTGCGGCACGCGCGAGCTCGTCCAGCTGCTGCGCTTCCGCGCGCAGCGCGTCCGAGAGCGCCTGGGCCGCCCGCCGCCCCTGCGCCGTGCGCACCGATGCGCCGTCGCGCTCGAGCGTGGCGTGGCGGACGTGGTAGGCGCTGGCTGCCGCGACGAAGCCCGCCGCCGCGAACGTGAACGCGATGCGCCGGCCCACGGCCACGCGGGGCCCCCGCCACAGCCGCGCCAGCAACATCAGCAGCGCCGCCGCGGAGCCCAGCGTCAGCATCGCCGATGGCGAGCGGATCCACCACGCCGCCGCGACCGTGAGCACCGACGCCCCGAGCAGCCACGCCTCACCGGCCGCGCGCTGGCGCGGCGTCGCGGTGCTCACTGGTGTGGGCGCGGACGGAGTCACGCGGGGATTATACCCGACCGCGGGCCCGCGGTCAGCCATCCGCTACATTTCCCAGGATGTGCCGCTTCGCGCTCGCCCTGCTCGCCACCGCCGTGGTCGCCTCCGCGGCCGCCGTGCCGGCCGTGGCCCAGGTCGCGATCCTCGACGAAGGCACCTTCTCGCACAGCGTCGGCGGCACGCGCATCGGCCGTGAGGATTTCAGCATCCGCGCCACCCGCTCCGCCGCACCCGGCGGCAGCTTCGTCGCGCAGGCCAACGTGCTCGAGGGCGAGAACCGCCGCACGATCGTGCTCAACACGGACTCACTCGGCGGCCCCCTGCGCTTCCAGCTCGAGGCCCGCGAGGCCACCCGCATCGTCAGCAGCGTCGTCGGCGAGCGCGACCGGGCGACCTGGCTGGGCCGCGTCGTCGCCGGGGAGCGCGAGACGGGCCGCGAGTTCCGCCTCGCCGAGAGCACGCTGATCGCCGAGCCCGGGGTCGCCCACCACCTGTGGTTCATCCTGCGCTTCGGACAGGGACGGCCCGTGGCCCTGCTGACGCCCAGCGCGAGCGCCGTCGACAGCGTGCGGCTGTTCGGCATCGGCGCGGACTCCGTCCAGGTCGGCGCACGAATGCTCCCCGCCCGGCGTTGGGAGCTGCGGGGTGCCTCCGACGACCGGCTCCGCTGGGAGTTCTGGGCCGACGCGGCTGGCCGCATCCTCCGCGCGCGGCACGCCGAGTCGGGGCTCGAAGCCCTCCGCGACGACCCACCGGTCGAAACTCCGCTCCGTTAGTCACGTAGTAATGACAGTTCCCCGCCCTTTTATCCCCATCCGGACCTCCGTGATGCGCCTGATCCTGTCTTTCCTGCTCCTGGCGACGGTCAGCGCCGGGGCCCGCGCCCAAGCGGCGCCGGCTACCACGCTGACACTCGAACAAGCCCTCGAGATCTCGGCCAAGAACAACCCGGCCTACCAGCAAGCGGTGCTCGGGCGCAATCGCGCGCAGGCCCAGGTGCGGGCGGCCTACGGCAACTTCCTGCCCAGCGCCGACGGTTCCTTCGGCCTCGGCTACCGCGAAGGCCGTCCGCAGAACTTCGGAGGCATCAACATCGGTGCCACGTCGGACATCCTCTCGTCCTCGTGGAACCTCTCGGCGCGCAGCGCCTTCTCGTGGAACACCTTCAATACGGTGAAGCGGGCCAACGCGGCGCTCGACGCGGCGGACGCGGACGTCGAGGCGGCGCGGTTCAACCTCCGCGCGCAGGTGACCCAGCAGTTCCTGCTGGCCCTGCAGACGCAGGCCCGTGCGGCCTTCCAGGACACGCTGGTCTCGCAGCAGCGCCTGCAGCTGGAGCTGGCGCAGGCCCGCGCCGGCGTCGGCACGCTGACCTCGCTCGACGTCAAGCGCGCCGAGGTGGGCCTCGGCACGCAGGAAGTCGCCGCGCTGCGGGCCCGCAACACGGCGGAAGTCGCCAAGCTGCAGCTCTTCCAGCAGCTCGGCGTGCCGATGCCGGCCGATCTCACGCTGCTGGCCGACCTCCCGATGGTGGCGCCGAGCTTCACCGCCGAGGACCTGCTCACGCAGGCACGCGCGGCGAACCCCGCGCTGAAGGCCGTGCAGGCGCGCGAGCAGGTGGCCGTGGCCGGCCTGCGCAGCGCCCGCGGCGAGTACACCCCGACGCTTTCGCTGAGCGCCAACGTCTCGGCGTTCACGCAGAAGGTCGTCGACCTCCCGCCGACGGCGACGCCGGAGCAGCGGGCGGCCAACCGCCAGTATCCGTTCGATTTCACGCGGAACCCGTACAACCTCTCGCTGGGCATCTCGCTGCCGATCTTCGACGGCCTGGGCCGCGAGACGCGCCTGCAGGAAGCCAGCGCGGCGCGCGAGGAGGCGGTGTACAGCGTGCGCCGGCAGGAGCTGCAGCTAACGGCCGACGTGACCTCGGCGTTTGTCTCCTTGCAGGCGGCGTATCGCGCGGCGGAGCTCCAGGCCCGCAACGCGACGACGGCGCGCGAGGCCTTGCAGTTGGCCGAGGAGCGGTACCGGGTCGGGGCGAGCACCTTCGTGGACCTGACGACGGCGCGCGCGGAGTTCGAGCGCGCGGAGACGGACCGCATCGATGCAGTCTATGAATATCACCGGGCGTACGCGGCGTTGGAAAACGCCGTCGGCCGCACCCTTCGCTGAGCTGAGGACGCAATGACCAAGAAGACCAAGATTGGAGTCGCCATCGGCGTCGTCGTGCTCGTGGGCGCGGTCGTCGGATCCGCCATCGCCAAGGGCGGCGACAAGGGCACGCTGGTGCGCATCGAGGCCGTCGAGGCCCGCGACCTCGTGGCCTCCGTGACGGCCTCGGGCCAGGTGTTGCCGACGCGCAAGGCCGACCTCTCGGCGGACATCACCGGCCGCATCACGCGCATCGCCGTGAAGGAAGGCGAGAGCGTGCGCGAGGGCCAGTTCCTGCTGCAGATCGACCCGCAGCAGTTCGAGGCGCAGGTGCAGCGCGCCGAGGCCGCGCTGGCCAACGCCCGCGCGGGTCTCGCGCAGGCCCGGGCCAACGAGCTGCAGGCCCGCCGCAACTACGAGCGCCAGGCCGAGATCCGCAAGACGAACGTGCAGCTGGTGTCCGAGGCCGAGCTGGAGCAGCTGCAGACCCAGCACGAGGTGAACGAGGCGCTGGTGGTGGCCGCGCAGGAGAACGTGAAGCAGGCCGAGGCCTCGCTCACCGACGCCCGCTGGCAGCTGTCGCGCACCAACATCTACGCCCCGATGGCCGGCAAGGTGACCCGCCTCAACGTCGAGGTCGGCGAGACGGCGATTATGGGCACGCTCAACCGCGACGCCGCGATCCTGATGACGATCTCCGATATGTCGATGCTCGAGACCAAGGTGAAGGTCGACGAGACGGACGTGTCGCGCATCAATGTCGGCGACTCGGCCGTGGTGCAGATCGACGCCTTCCCCGACACGACCTTCATCGGCCGCGTGGTGGAGATCTCCAACAGCTCGGTGCGCGGCGCGACGGGCGCGGCGGCGACGGACCAGGCGATCGACTACGAGGTCACGGTGCGCATCCTCAACGCGCCGCCGGAGACCCGCCCCGACTTCTCGTCGACGGCGAAGATCGTCACCGACACGCGCAGCCAGACGCTGTCGATCCCGATCATCGCGCTGACCGTGCGCGAGAACGAGCAGCTGGCCACGAACGACGGCCCGCCGAACGCGGCGCAGCCGACGACGCCGCAGGTCGGCAAGCGCGACGTCGAGGGCGTGTTCGTCGTCGGCGCAGACAACAAAGTGACCTTCAAGCCCGTAAGAGTGGGGATCGCCGGCGAGAAGCACTTCGAGGTGCTCGAGGGCCTCGAGGCGGGCACGCGCATCGTCGCGGGCACGTACCAGGCGATCCGCGAGTTGAAGGACGGCCAGCTCATCCGTGAGCAGCCCATCGCCCCCACCAATACCAAGACGCCGTAAAGGAGCTGCCGTGACCACCGACCACGAGAACGAGATCCCCCTCAGCACGACGGCCGAGCGCCAGGCCGTCGTGACCGCCGCTGGCGACGCGCCGAGCAAGGACTGGGTGATCGTGACCCGCGGGCTCAAGCGCGAGTACGATATGGGCGGCGAAGTCGTCCGCGCGCTCCGCGGCGTGGACCTCGCGGTCAAGCGCAACGAATACGTCGCCATTATGGGCCCCTCGGGCTCGGGCAAGTCGACGTTTATGAACATCATCGGCTGCCTCGACACCCCGAACGCCGGCGAGTACTGGCTCAACGGCCAGCTCGTCTCGACGATGAAGGACGACGAGCTCGCCCGCGTGCGCAACAAGGAAATCGGCTTCGTCTTCCAGACGTTCAACCTCCTGCCCCGCGCGTCGGCGCTGGCCAACGTCGAGCTGCCGCTGGTCTACGCCGGCATCTCGGCCAGCGAGCGCAAGGAGCGCGCGATGGAAGCCCTCGAGAAGGTGCAGCTGGGCCAGCGCGTGCATCACCGCCCCAACGAGCTCTCCGGCGGCCAGCGCCAGCGCGTGGCGATCGCCCGCGCCCTCGTGAACCGCCCGTCCATCCTCCTCGCCGACGAACCGACCGGTAACCTCGACTCGCAGACCTCGGAAGAGATTATGCGCGTGTTCGAGAACCTCGCCGACACCGGCCAGACGGTGATTATGGTGACGCACGAGCCAGACATCGCCGCGCACGCGCGCCGCGTGGTCGTGCTCCGCGACGGCCAGATCGCCAGCGACGAACGTCGCGCGGCGTTCACCGAGAAGCTCGGCATCACGCTCTAAGGCCGACCCTCCGTGCCCATCTTCGAGGCCGTGCGCCTCGCCCTCTCGACGATCAGGGTGCAGAAGCTCAAGAGCTTCTTCACCCTGGCCGGCGTGTGCATCGGCGTGATGTTCCTCATCACGGTGGTGAGCATCATCGAGGGGATGGGCCGCTATATGAAGGACGACCTCGTCGGCAAGCTGATCGCGGTCAACTCCTTCGAGCTGCGGCGCGCGCCCAACATCAATATGGGCGAGACCTCGCCGGCGACCTGGGACGAGTACCGCCGCCGGCCCCGGCTCTACATCTCCGACCTCCTGCCCGTCGTCGAGGCGCTGCCCGAGGGCACGCGCTGGGCGCAGGAGTCGTCGGGCAACGTCCAGCTGGTCAGCCGCTACGCCGGCCGGCCGCGCAACACCGAGGGCATCGGCATCGATGGCGATTGGTTCGCCATCAAGAACCTCGCGCTCACCGACGGCCGCGAGTTCACGCAGCAGGAGATGGCGCAGGGCGAGAACGTGCTCATCATCGGGCCCGACGTCGTCGAGCGCGCCTTCCCCGGCGTGGACCCGATCGGCCGCGAGCTGCGCATCGGCACCACGCCCTACCGCGTCATCGGCGTCACCGAGTCGCGCGGCAGCGCCTTCGGCATCTCGTTCGACAACTTCGTCATCGCGCCCTGGCGTTCGCCGATCCGCAAGCTGCTCAACCCGGCGCCGCAGATGATCGACGCCGTGATCGTGCAGACCGACAACCAGGCAGCGATGCTCGAGGCGCAGGAGCGCGTCCGCGGCGTGATGCGCACCCTGCGCAAGCTGCGCCCGAGCCAGAAGGACAACTTCGCGCTGCAGACCGCCGACTCGGCGCTCGAGTTCTGGAACAAGATCGAGGGCTACCTGGTCGTCGCCGGCGTGGCGCTGCCCGCCATCGGGCTCGTCGTCGGCGCCATCGTGATTATGAACATTATGCTGGTCGCGGTGGCCGAACGCACCCGCGAGATCGGCATCCGCAAGGCGCTGGGCGCCAAGCGTCGCGACATCCTCGCGCAGTTCCTCGTCGAGTCCGCCACGCTGAGCACCGTCGGCGCGATGACGGGCATCGTGCTCGGCATCGGCTTCGCGCAGGCCATCGCCGCGGTCACGCCGCTGCCGGCCAGCGTCGCGCCGTGGAGCATCGTCGTCGGCGTCGCCGTCGGAATGGGCGTGGGCATCGTCTCGGGCGTCTATCCGGCCAGCCGCGCCTCGCGCCTCGATCCCGTCGTCGCGTTGCGGCAGGAGTGATCGCGTGAGCCTCGCCTCCAAGCTCTACAACCTGCAGGAGGGCGTGCGCATCGCCGTCGAGAGCATCGTCGGCAACAAGGTGCGCGCCGGCCTCACCATCCTCGGGGTCGCCGTCGGCGTATTCGTCGTCGTCGTGATCTCGGCGGCCGTGCACGGCATCAACACCAGCGTCGCCAAGGACTTCGAGTCCGCGGGGCCGACGACGTTCTTCGTCTCGCGCTACCCGATCAGCTTCGAGGCCTGCGACGGCTCGGGCGAGACCTGCGCCTGGCTGCGCAACCCGCCGATCAGCTGGCAGGAAGTCGAACGGCTCGCCGAGCTCGAGGACGCCGCGGCCGTCGGCGTGCGGATGGACTGGACCGGCGCCTTCAAGTACCGCGACCAGCTGCTGCCCGCCGCGCCCATCGAGGCCTACACGGCCAACTGGGCGCAGTTCGGCGCGCCCGATATGCTGCCCGGCGGCCGCATCTTCACCGAGCAGGAGTTCCGCTCGGCCGCCCGCGTGATCATCCTCAACACGACGATGGCCGAACGCCTCTTCGGCGACAGCGACCCGCTCGACAAGGTCATCGCGGTGAACGGCAACCAGTTCACGGTGATCGGCGTGTACAAGGAGACGGCGAGCTTCCTCGCCGGCGGCGACCGCGCGAAGGGCGTGATGCCGGTGACGACGCTGCAGCGCGCGCTCAACGTGCGGCGCAGCGATATGGGCCTCGTCGTCAAGCCGCGCACGGGCGTCGACCGCGACGTGATGGTCGACCAGGTTACCGCCACGCTGCGCGGGATGCGCGGCCTGCGGCCCAGCGAGGAATCCAACTTCGCCATCCTCACGCAGGACAAGCTGCTCGAGACCTACGACAGCATCTTCGGGATGTTCTTCCTCGTGATGATCGCCCTCTCGGCCGTCGGCCTGATCGTCGGCGGCGTGGGCGTGGTGGCCATTATGATGATCTCCGTCACCGAGCGCACCCGCGAGATCGGCGTGCGCAAGGCGCTGGGCGCGACGCGGCTCACGATCCTCTGGCAGTTCCTCATCGAGGCCGTGACGCTGACGGGCATCGGCGCCGTCACCGGCCTCGCGATGGGCTGGCTGGTCGCGGTGTTCATCCGCAACGGCACGAGCATCGAGGCCAGCATCCCCGCCGGTGCCGTGCTCGCCGCGCTGCCGGCCAGCGCCGTCACCGGCGTCGCGTTCGGGATGATCCCCGCGTTCCGCGCCGCCCGCCTGGACCCCGTCGAAGCCCTCCGGCACGAGTAGCCGGCCCCACGCGTTCACCGCAGGACCGGAGCCCAATGCCGCTGTTCGAAGCCGTCCGCCTCGCCCTCCAGCAGATTCGCGTGCAGAAGCTCAAGAGCTTCTTCACGCTC
>DAOMNV010000083.1:0-8883 GCA_035444005.1 Gemmatimonadaceae bacterium | reverse complement strand
CGTCATCCGTCATCCGTCCGCGCCCCGACACCCGATCCAGCTCCGAGCGCATCGTAGAGAGCTGCGCCTTCAAGTCGCTGAGCAGCGGCAGCTCCCCGCGCACGCGGGCGATATCGGCGAGCTCGACGGTCACGGTGAGCATCGCTTCCTCGAAGAGCGGGGCGCGGGCGCGCACGTCGCCGCGCGGCCCGACGACCATCGAGCCGCCCTGGAACATCCGGCCGCCTTCGCTGCCCACGAGATTCGCGAGCACGGCGTAGACGCCGTGTTCGTCGGCGATGTCGCGGACGAGGCGTTCCCAGCGCGCGACGCTGCCGGGCTGCGAGCCCTCGTCGCGGGGGGCGACGCCGCGGGCGGGCGCCGCGGCCACGACGCAGACCAACTGCGCGCCGTCGAGCGCGGCGATGGTGCCGGTGAGCGAATGCCAGGCATCCTCGCAGATGAGCACCGCCGCGCGCCCCCAGCGCGTGTCGAAGGCTTGGACGCCATACCCGCGCTCGACGAAGCGCTCCTCGTCGAACATCCCGTAGGTGGGGAGGAAATTCTTGCGGTGCAGGTGCAGCAGCCGCGCCGGTTCGCCACCGCCGACGCCGATGCAGGCCGCGCTGTTGTGCAGCGTGCCGTCGGACGAGACCTCATAGAAGCCCAGCACCACGTCCATCGCGGGTAGCTGTGGCGCGACGGACGCGAGACGTCCATCCAGCTCCGCCAGCAGGCGCTCGACGGGCATCGCCAGCTCCCGCACGCCGCCTTCGACGAAATAGCCCGTCGTCACGGTCTCGGCGAACACCACCAGCTGCGGACGCGGGTCGAGCGAGGCCGCCTGCGCGACCAGGCCGGCGATGCGGTCGAGGTTTCCGGCAACGTCCGCCTTGGCCGGACGGAACTGCGGGAGGGCGATCGTGAGCGTGGGCACGCTCGAAATCTATCGCCCGTGGGAGACGTGGGAGACGTGGGAGACGTGGGACGGGGGCACGGGGGAGTGGGGCGGGAGAGGAAACACGGAATCTGCGCGACCCACGGGCGCGGTCTTGGGGTAGAATCCATATCGTGCGCCTGCCCTCCAGCATCCGTCGTCCGTCAGCCGTCCTGCTCACGCTCCTCGCCCTGCTCGGCGCGGGGACGCGCGTCCAGGCGCAGGACACCAGCGCCGTCGAACCCTGGCAGATCATCCCGCCGGCGCAGTCCTCGCTGGTGCTGGCGCGCGACGGCTCGCTGATCGGGCAGATCGGGCGCGAGTGGCGGACGTCGGTCGCGCTCAGCTCGCTGCCGGCCTACGTGCACCAGGCCTTCGTGGCCGTCGAGGACCGGCGCTTCTACCAACACGACGGCGTGGACGTGGTCGGCATCGCCTCGGCCATCCGCGACAACCTGCTCGGTGCCTCGCGCGGCGCGAGCACGATCACGCAGCAGCTCGTCGGCAATATGCATCCGACGATCATCGATCGGTCCGACCGCTCGATCTCGCGCAAGGTGCGCGAGCAGCTCGCGGCGCGCGAGATGGAGAAGCGTTACAGCAAGCAGCAGATCCTCGAGGCGTATCTCAACCAGATCCACTTCGGGCGCAACTGGTACGGCATCGAGAGCGCGGCGCGGCACTACTTCGGCAAGGGCGCGGCGGAGCTGACGATCGCCGAGGCGGCGTCGCTGGCGGCGCTGCCGAAGGGGCCGGCGATCTACGATCCCATCCGCTACCCCGAGCGCAACAAGAACCGGCGCGACGCGATCATCGGCCTGATGCTCGACCAAGGTTACATCACGCGCACGGAGGCCGCTTCGGCGCGCCGCGAACCGCTGCGCGTGGCGCCGAACGCGGGGATGAGCGTCGCGGCGCCGTACTTCGTGGACGCCGTGCGCCAGACGCTCGAGCGCGCGGGCGTGCCGGTGCAGCAGGGCGGCCTGCGCATCACGACGACGGTGGACCCGGTGCTGCAGCGGGCGGCGAAGTCGGCGTTGCTCGAAGGCATCCAGGGCATCGAGGGGCAACGCGTTTACCGCCACCCGACGCCGCGTTCGGCACCGCGCGAGGCTTCCAGTTGGCTGCAGGGTGCCGTGGTCGCGATGGATCCCGCGACGGGCGACGTGCGTGCGCTGGTCGGCGGGCGCGACTACGCGACGGCCCCGTACAACCGCGCGACGAACGGCACGCGCCAGCCCGGCTCGACCTTCAAGCCGATCGTGTACGCGCGGGCCCTGATGGATTCGATGCCGCCGACGGCCATCGTGCCCGATACGGCGATCACGATCGCCTACGACGCGCAGGTGTACTCGCCGAAGAACGCGGATGGCGAGTTCCTCGGGCCACTGACGATGCGCACGGCGCTGGCGCGGTCGCGGAATCCCGTGGCCGTGATGTTGTGGCAGCGCGAGGGCGCGGACTCGGTGATCGCGTTGGCGCAGCGGATGGGCATCAGCTCGCCGATCGCGCCGTTTCCGGCCAGCGCGATCGGCGCCTCGGCGCTGCGGCCTATCGAGTTGGTGTCGGCGTTCACGGCCTTCGCCAATTATGGACGTGCGGCGGAACCGCGCCTCGTGCTGCGCGTGCAGGACGCGGCCGGCCGCACGCTCTGGGGCCAGGGTACGCAGTTGCGCGAGGCGGCGATGGACTCGGCCGTGGCATATGTGGCCGTGCAGATGATGCGCGATGCCGTCGACCGCGGCACGGGGACGGCGGTGCGGCGCAGCGTGGCCGACGACGTGCAGGTGGCCGGCAAGACGGGAACGACCGACGACAACACCGACGTTTGGTTCGTGGGGATGGCGCCCAACCTGGTGGCGGGCGTCTGGCTGGGCTTCGACCGGCCGCGGACGATCACGCCGGGTGCGGGCGGTGGCGGGCTGGCCGCGCCGATCTTCGGCACGATGCTCGCGCGCTGGGGCGGCGCCTCCACGGAGCCCTGGCCGGTGCCGTCGAACATCGTGTGGGCCGAGATCGACCGCGAGACCGGTGACCTCGCGGATGCAAGCACGCCGCCGGAGCGTCGTTACGTGGAGAGCTTCGTGGCGGGTACTGAACCGGGAGCGCTGCGCGTGGATGCGCGGCGGCTCTTCCTCACCTTCGGGCCGCTGCCGGGAATGTGAAGCTGTGACGTAGGTCATTCACACTCCTGGGCCCTCCACTGACAGATTTCACGCGTGAATCCTTTCATTCGCCTTCGTCGGGCCGCGCTCGCGGCGACCTGCGTCCTCGCCGCAGCCTGCGGCAACGTCACCAAGCCGGTGAACTCGTCGGAGTACGTGCTTGAGCTGATCTGGCTCGGGACACCGCCCTCGCCGGAGGTGCGCGCCGCGTTCGACGTCGCGGGTAACAAGATCCGCTCGACGATCGTCGGCGCGCTGACGGCCGTGGCCCTGCCGGGGACGTTCACGAACCTCAGTCAATGCGGCTTGTCGGGCCATCCCGACGTCTCGCGCGAGAACATCCAGGGACTGCGCATCTACGCCGTCGTCGAGCCGATCGACACGGTCGGCGGTACGCTCGGTTCTGCGGGACCCTGCCTGATTCGCAACAATGACATCCCGGCGCTTGGCGTGATGCGCTTCGATTCGTGGGACGTGCAGCAACTCCTGAGCACCGGTCGCCTGTCGCGCGTCGTGCTGCACGAGATGATGCACGTGGTCGGCTTCGGGACGGTGTGGACCGACCAAGGACTGCTGAATAGCGTCGACACGTTGAATGCGCGGTTCTCCGGCTTGCACGCGCGTATCGCCTGCCAGACCGAGAACGGCGGCTCCAGCATCTGCGCGACCGACGTGCCGGTGCACAGCGCCGACGGCGATGGCTCGCGCTTCTCGCACTGGCGCGAGGGCACGTTCGGCTCGGAACTGATGACGCCCTTCCTCGGCAGCGGCGCGACGCAGTTCTCGGCGACGACGGTCGGGTCGCTCGAGGATCTCGGCTACGAGGTGGACTACAACGCCGCAGAGGCGTACACGCTGCCGACACCAGCACCGGGCCTGATGGCCGCGCCGGCGGGGCCGGCGCTGCAGTTCGGCGAGCCGATGCAGCCGCGCTGGAAGCTCGACGGGGCCGGTAGGCTTACGCCGTACCGACCCCGTCGCTGAAGCACACTTGCAGTGACGCGGCCGCCTTCGGGCGGCCGCGTTTCGTTTACGCCACCGCGACCAGCGGCTCCTTGCCCGGCTCGGGCAACAGCGCCAGCGCCAGCACTTCCTCGAGCGTGCCGACGAAGTGGAAGCGCAACTGCCCGCGCGCCTCGTCCGGCACGTCCTCCACGTCCGCCTCGTTGTCCTTCGGCAGGATGATGTCGGTGATGCCGGCGCGCAGCGCGCCGAGCACCTTCTCCTTCACGCCGCCGATCGGGAGCACGCGGCCGCGCAGCGTGACTTCGCCGGTCATCGCGATGTTCTTGCGCACCGGACGCCCGCTGAGTTCGCTGGCCAGCGCCGTGGAGATCGCGACGCCCGCCGACGGACCGTCCTTGGGAATCGCGCCGGCTGGCACGTGGATGTGCGTCTCGACGGTGCCGAGCTTGCTCTTCGGGATGCCCAGCGCTTCGGCGTTCTTCGTCACGTAGGTGAACGCGGCGCGCGCCGATTCCTTCATCACGTCGCCGAGCTGGCCGGTGAGGATCAGCGAGACGGGCGCGCCACCCTCGGCCGTGGGCGCCGCGAGCGGGCGCACCGAGGCCTCGACGAACATAATGTCGCCGCCCATCGGCGTGTAATACATCCCCGTCGCGATGCCGACCTCGTGCGCGACGTTGGCCTTCTCCGGATGCACCTTCGGGCGGCCGAGCAGTTCGCGCACTTCCTCGGCGTTGATGATGCCGTCGGTGGTCGGGTCCGTGCCTTCCTTCGTCGCGATGCGCCGCGCGACCTTGCGGGCGACCTTGCCGATCTCGCGCGTGTACTGGCTCACCAAGGACGCGATCGCGTCGTCGGCGAAGTTCAGGTGCTTGTCGGCGAGGCCGTTCTCCTCGAGCTGACGCGGAATCAGGTACTTCTTGGCGATCTCCTGCTTCTCGCGCTCGGTGTAGCCGGCGAAGTCGACGACTTCCATACGGTCGAGCAGCGGCCCGGGGATGTTCTGGATGAAGTTCGCCGTCGCGATGAACAGCACCTCGGAGAGATCGAAGGGGATCCCGAGATAGTGATCGGTGAACGAATCGTTCTGCGCGGGGTCGAGCACCTCGAGCAGCGCCGAGGACGGATCGCCCTGGAACGACTGGCCGAGCTTGTCGATCTCGTCGAGGAGGAAGACGGGGTTCTTGGTGCCGGCCTGCTTCATCCCCTGGACGATGCGACCGGGCATCGCGCCCACGTAGGTGCGGCGATGGCCGCGGATGTCGGCCTCGTCACGCGCGCCGCCGAGCGCGACGCGCACGTATTCGCGGCCGAGCGAGCGGGCGATGCTCTTTGCGATCGACGTCTTGCCGACGCCCGGCGGGCCGGAGAAGAGCAGGATCGGCCCCTTGGCCATCGCGCGGGCCTTGGCCTCGCGCTTGTCCGTGATCTGCCGATCCTTCTCTTCGTGGTTGGCCTTCTTCGGCATCGCTGCGCTGGGCGCTTCGTCGGCCGTGGTCTTGAGCTTCGCGGCCGGGAACTCGCCCGTGCGGTCCATCTCCTCCGAGAGCTGCTGCGCGCGCAGCTGGCGCACGGCAAGGAACTCGAGCACGCGGTCCTTCACGTCCTTGAGGCCGTAATGATCTTCCTCGAGGACGGTGTGCGCGTGCGTGAGATCGAGCTGATCGTCGGAGCGCTTGTTCCACGGCAGCTCGGCGATCCACTCGAGGTAGGTGCGAATGACCTGCGCTTCCATCGACTCGCGGCCGGAGCGCTCGAGGCGCCCGAGCTCGCGCTCGACCTCGGTGCGCGCCTCCTTGGGCAGCTCGAGCTTCTCGAGCTTCTCGCGCAGCTCCTCGATCTCCTTGGACTGGTCGTCGTCGCCGAGCTCCTTCTGGATGGCCTTGAGCTGCTCGCGCAGGAACATCTCGCGCTGGCGCTCGCCGAGCTCTTCCTGGACCTGCGACTTGATCTCCTCCTGCGCCTCGAGGAGCGAGATCTGGCGCTGGACCATCACGAGCACCTTGCGGAGGCGGTCTTCGACCGAGAGCGTCTCGAGCAGGCCCTGCTTCTCGGCCACGGTGAGCTCGATGTAGCCGGCGACCAGGTCGGCGAACTTGCCGGGCTCGGTGACGGAGTCGAGCACCTGGTGGACGACTTCCTCGGGCAGGCCGCGGCGCTCACCGAGCTCGGCGGCGCGCTCGCGGATCTCCTTGTGGAGGGCCTCGAAGGCGGCGTCCTTGTCATCGATCGGGCCCATCTCCTCCGTCTTGGTGACGACGGCGGCGAGGAAGCCTTCGGTGGTGGTGTACTGCAGGGCGGTGGCGCGCTCCTCGCCGTGGAGGAGCAGCTGCACGCCGCCGAGGCCGCGCTGCACCTGCCCGATGCGCGCGACGACGCCCATCGAGTAGAGGATGTCGGCCGAGGGTTCCTCGGTGTTGTCCTTCTGGGCGACGGCGAAGACGAGGCGGTCACCCTTCAAGGCGCTCTCGATCGCGCGCAACGTGCCTGGACGGCCCGCCGCGATCGGGGCGGTCAACCCCGGGAAGATGACCGTCCCCCGCAGGGGCAGGACGGGAAGGGTCTGGCGGGTGCTCATCGAGAGGGAGTCCTTGGAAGGAGAACGGGTGCGATGCTTGGAGTATCCCTAGCGTGCAAGGACCGTTCCGCCCTGACTTACGACCTTTTGGCGGGGATTGCAACTTTCGTGCGCCGTCCTGACGTAGGGACTGCCACGGTACGCCGATCGGCCCGAGGTGTGGTATCGGACTCGTTCAGGTCGTATCTTTGCCGCTCCGGTTCCCCCACGAAGCACGCCCCCAGCCACGCACCTTGAGCGACTCGCGCCTCAGCCAATCCGACGCCGAACTGCAGTCGCACATCGTGCGGGTGCTGGAGTCGCAGTACGAGGTCGAGAAGGAAATCGGCCGCGGCGGGATGGGGATCGTGTACCGCGGGCGCGACAAGCGCCTGAAGCGTCCGGTGGCGATCAAGCTTCTGCCGCCGGAACTGGCGTTCCGCTCGGAGATCCGCTCGCGCTTCCTGCGCGAGGCGGAGATGGCCGCGCAGCTCTCGCACCCGCACATCGTCCCGATCTACAGCGTGGACGAGCGCGAGGGCTTGGTGTACTTCGTGATGGCGCTGGTCGAAGGCGAGAACCTCGGCACGCGGATCGCGCGGCAGGGACCGATCGCGCCGGAGGAATCGCGCCGCATCCTCCGCGAGGTGGGCGACGCGTTGGCGTACGCGCACTCGCAGAACACGGTGCACCGCGACATCAAGCCGGACAACATCCTCATCGACGCCGCCACCGGGCGCACGATGGTGACGGACTTCGGCATCGCGCGCGCGGTGAGCGAGGGCAGCGACTCGAAGCTCACGGCGACGGGGATCGCGATCGGCACGCCGGCGTATATGAGCCCCGAGCAGTCGGCGGGCGACCGCGACATCGACGGGCGCACGGATCTCTATGCGCTGGGCATCGTGGCCTACCAGATGCTCTGCGGCGACCTGCCGTTCAACGCCTCGAGCGCGCCGGCGCTGCTGGTGAAGCACCTGAGCGAGAAGCCGGTGCCGATCGAGCAGCGGGCGATGGTGCCGCCGGACTTGGCGCGCGCGGTGATGCTCTGCCTCGAGAAGAATCCTGACGATCGCTTCCCCGACGCGCGGGCCTTCGTGCAGGCGCTGGAGACGGGGCTGGTGCCGCAGTTGCCGCAGCGTGCGGGCAACGCGTATCCGCAGGCGCAGCAGACCTGGCAGCCGCCGGCCGACTACGATCCCGACGCGCCCACGCCCGAGGAACTCGTGCGTTGGGGCGACCGCAACGTCGTCGCGTTCCGCAAGGCGATCGCGCCGTTCCTGTTCGTGACGACGGCCTTCGTCGCGGTGGATTTCATCGGGGGCCCGAACTTCCTCTTCGTCTCGGCGTTCTGGGGCATCAACATCGCGTACAAGTACGCGAAGCTCTGGAGCGACGGCTTCGACTGGCGCGACGTGTTCAAGCAGCCGCGCGACAAGATGATCGTCGACGTGGCGGCCGACACGGTGGACAGCGCGAAGGCGATCTGGGACCGCGAGAAGCGGATGGAGATCCGCGAGAAGGCGCGTCGTCGCCGCCTGAGCGTGGCCTCGGCCTCGCCGGCGGGCGGCTTGCCAGGCATCACCTCGGCCGACGCGGTGGCGTTGGGCTCGGGCCCGCACGCCGCGACGGCGCGGCAGGCCCTGCTCGACCGCGAGGAAGTGCTGCGCCTCGTGGAATCGTTGCCCAAGGACGAGCGGGCGCGACTCCCCGACGTCGTGGCGACTGCGCGGGCGCTGGCCGACTCGGTGGTCGGGCTGGCGACCGCGCTCACGGGCGTGGAGCGCGACATCGGCGACGACAGCTCGGTGGCGATGGAGAAGGAGATCTCGATGCTCGAGTCGCAGGCGAACCCGCTCGACGTGCAGGCGTCTGAGGCGCGGGTGCGCCGCTTGGCGCTGCTCAAGCGTGCGCGCCGCGGCGCCGTGGAGCTCGAGCAGCGCCGCGGCGACCTCGCCGCGAAGCTGGAGAACGTGGCGCTGACGCTGCAGAACCTGAAGTTCGACGTGCTGCGCCTGAAGACGGGCAACCAGAGCTGGCAGCGGCTGACGACGGTGGCCGAGCAGGCGGCGGCCCTCGCGCGCGAGGTGGACGCATCGGTGTACGCGGGCGACCAGCTCGCGCGCATCGACCGCGGCAAGACCCGTGGCTGACGACGCGCTGCTGGCGCGGCTCGTCGCCGCGGTGGACGGCCACTACGCAATCGAGGCGGAAGTCGGGCGCGGCGGCATGGCGGTGGTGTACCGTGCCATGGACGTGCGCCTGCGCCGCAAGGTGGC
>DAOMNV010000082.1:9252-9521 GCA_035444005.1 Gemmatimonadaceae bacterium | reverse complement strand
GACCCTCGGAGCCCCGCTTCGCCGATGCCGCCGTGGTCATCTGGACCACCACGCCGTGGACCATCCCGGCCAACCGGGCCGTGGCCTATGGCGCCGCCATCGACTACGCCCTGGTCGCGGCCGCCGTATTCGTAGATGTAGTCGCCGAGGTGCGTGACGAGATCGCAGCGCTCGGCGGCGAGATGCCCGTACGCCGTGAACAATCCCTGCTCGTAGTTGGCGCAGGACGCCACGCCGAAGCGCAGCGGCGTGATCGCGCCGTCGGCGGG
>DAOMNV010000082.1:5863-9242 GCA_035444005.1 Gemmatimonadaceae bacterium | reverse complement strand
CACCGGCGACATCGCCTCGCCCGACTGGAAGCGGTAGAAGTACCAGCGGTCCGGCGCGAGCCCATCCACCTCGACGTGCACGCTGTACGAAAGCTCCGGTGCCGCCGTGTAGCGCCCCTGCTTCACGATCTTCGTGAAGGCCTCGTCTTCGGCGACCTCCCACACCACGACCGGTCGGTTGCCCGGCATCCCGCCGTGCGGTTCCAGAGGTCGCGGCGCCACGCGCGTCCAGAGCACCGCGCCCGTGGACCAGGGGTCACCGCTGGCCACGCCGAGCGCGAAGGGGTTGTCGGTGTAGGTCGGCCGCCAGGTGAGGCGCCAGTCGTTCGGCAGGCCGGCGCAGATCGCGCTCAGGCGTACCACGTCTACGAGGAAGTCGCGGCGTTGCATTCCCCACGTTGCCACCGCCCGTCGCAGGCGGCAAGGGCGTTCGCGTCACGGGCGTGCCACGGCGGCACGCTGTATCTTCTGGCTATGCACGGACTCATCGGAAAGATCGTCGCCACGCCGGGCCAGCGCGACGCGCTCACGCAGATCCTGCTCGACGGTATCAGCGGGATGCCCGGCTGCCTCAGCTACGTGGTCGCCCACGACCTCGCGGATGCCAATGCCATCTGGGTCACCGAAGTGTGGGAGCACGCCGAGGCGCATCGCGCGTCGCTGACGTTGCCTGCGGTGCAGGCGGCGATCGCCAAGGGGCGGCCGTTGATCGCCGACTTCGCCCCCGGTACCATCACCCGCCCCGTCGGCGGCCACGGACTCACGGCTCCCGTCTAACCCACCCGGAGATCATCACGATGTCACGGCTCACACGCTGCTTCACCGCGGTCACCGCCGCCGCACTCACCATCGCGACGCTCGCCGCCAGCCCGCTCGCCGCCCAGACCGGCGAGGCCCTCCTCCGCCAGATCGGCGGCAACCCGACGGAGATGAACCCGTCGTTCCGCGCCCCGGCCGACCTCACGTACAAGATGGCTTGGCACGTCACCGAGGCGCCGGCCGAGCCCGGCGGCATCGCCGCGGGATTCCGCAGCCCGCCCAACCTGCTCCGCCAGCTCGAGACCAACGGCGTCCCGCGCAGCAACATCAAGATGGCCGTCATCGTGCACGGGACCGCGACGCCCTCGCTGCTCAACAACGCCGCGTACAAGGCCCGTACCGGCGCCGACAACGGCAGCATCGCGCTGCTCACGGCCCTCCACGAAGCCGGGGTGCAGATCATCGTCTGCGGCCACGCCCTCGTGAACCGCAACGTGCCCCGCGATCAGTTGCTGCCCTTCGTGCAAGTCGCTACCACGGCGACCAGCGCGCACGTGATCCTCGCCACGCAGGGCTACGTTGTCTTCTCGCCCTGAGTGCTCGGCACGGTGCGTGGCGGCGTCCCGTCGCGCACCGGCCCGAGGATCGCTCGCGCGACGAGGATGAAGCTCAGCAGCACCAGCACGCCCACGCCCTGCCCCTTGGCCGGTGACATCCCCAGCTGGCCGATGCACAGCCACGCGACAAACGCCCAGATCACCGGGCCGGTGATCGCGCTGAAGCGTCCGACCATCCCGTACAGGCCGTAGAACTCGCCGATGCGATGCGGCGGCGTGAGCCGCAGCATCAACGGACGGTCGGCGCTCCAGATGCCGCCCAGCGCGATGCCCGCCATCGACGACACGACGAACAGCGACTGCCACGGCAGGCCCAGCAAGCCCACCGATGCCGCGGCCGTGAACGTCGCGACCCACAGCCAGAGCACGTAGTCCAGCGTGCGCTTGGGCCCGAGCTTGTCCACGAGGTGGCCCCACATAAAGCCACCGAACACCGCGAACGAGATTGCGCCGAGCATCACGAGCCGGGCCTTGCCCTCGCCTTCGGCGCTCGAGAGCCCGGACTGCACCGCGACGTTCACGGTGTACAGCGTCATAATGCTGATCACGGTATTGATCGCGTCGGTATAGAAGACGCGCCCGACGAGGAAGCGGATCAACCCAGGATGCTCGTTGCCGCTGCGCAGCGTGCGCAGCGTCTCCTTGGTGCTCTCCCTGATCATCGCCAGCGAGAAGACCGGCTGCGGATTCGGGTTGCCGCGCTCCTTCACGAACAGAAAGCAGGGTATGCTCAGCGCGAGGAACGCGATGGCGATGGCCGTGAACAGGAAGGGCTTGTCGGACGACTGCGGCAGGAAGCCGATGCCCACGGCGAAGTACGATCCGAGGTACCCGATGCCCACGCCGATGCCGCTGATCCGGCCACGGTTCTCCTCGGTGGTGACCTCCGGCAGCAGCGCATCGTAGAACTGCAGGCCGGCTTGGTACGCGGCGTTGGCCAGCACGAAGGCCAGCATCGTCACCCAGTAGCCGCTGCGCGCGAGCAGCGCCGTGAGCCCCACGCAGATCAGCGTGCTCGTGATCAAGAACGGCATCCGCCGCCGCGCACGGTCGGTCATCGCGCCCAGCAGCGGCGAGATCACGAAGATGATGCCCATCGACACGGCCGTGATGATGCCGTACACCGAGTCGGCCCGCTCGGCGCCCACCTGCTCGCGCACCCACAGCGAGAAGTACAGCGAGACCACGCCCATCGAGAAGATCGTGTTCGCGAGGTCGTAGAGGATCCAGCTCCAGACGGCGCGACGGGGGATGCTGCGCGGGGAGGATGTCATCCCCTGAATGTGCCCACGGTGCGGCAGGCCTGCCAGCGACCCCTTACCCTTCCGTGGACTCCCGTCCAGATTCAGGCAGCGCAGTCTCCCGAGCGATGCTGGCCCACTTCCGCACCGACCCGTGACCGCCGACGACGAGCTCGACCGCCTGTCGCGATTGCTGCGCCGCGCCTCCCGATGGATCGCCGGGGCCATCGCGGCCGTCAGTGTGTGGTTCCTCCTGGCCTGGGCGCGCGGCGCCGGCGAGTCGCTGGCGTTCTCGGCGATTCAGGTCCCCACCGCGCCAGCCACGGCCCTGCTGGCGCTGATCCTCGCGCTGGGCATCATCGCCCGCGCGCGGCCGCACCAAGAAGATCCCTCGGCTGCGGCATTGCTCTTGCCGGCGACAGCGCTCGCGCTCGCCGCCTGGCTCGGCATCGCCTACGTGGCCGGCGCCGAAGTCCCTCTCGAACGCTGGCTCGCCGGGCCAGCCGTCGTCCGTGACGGCGTGCCGCTCGGCCGCATCTCCGTAATCACCGCGTCGCTCTTCGCCGTCATCGCCACGGCGCTGCTCGTCGGACAGTCGCGCCGCGCGGCCTACGAAGGCGCCATCGCCACCATCGCCCTCGCTGCGGCATTCGTCGTCCTGCAGGGTTACCTCCTCGGCGCGCCGCTGCTCTACGGCAGCCGCACGATTCCCGTCGCGGCACCCACGGGCCTGCTCCTCTGGGGACTAGCCCTCGCCACCCT
>DAOMNV010000082.1:0-5853 GCA_035444005.1 Gemmatimonadaceae bacterium | reverse complement strand
ATCCACGCGATTGGCCGCTGCGCGTCATCCTCCCCACGGGTCGGCTCGGCATCCTGCCATCCCCGCGCAACTTCGTCTGGCTGGCCCTGCTCTTCGCGGGCGTCGTGCTCAGTTCGGGCTACTACTGGTACGCTTCGCAACGTGAGAAAGCCGAGTTGCAGGCCGTGGCGACGCTGCGCACGGTGGCTGACCTCAAGGCTGCCGAGATCGCACTGTGGTACCGGGATGTCCGGACAACCGTCACGGGACTCGAGGTCGCGCCGCTCGCCGCCGAGGTCATCGCCGGTGCAAGCGCCGCAGCCGGCACGCCGCGGCACCGCCGGCTGACCGAGTGGCTCCGCACATTGCGGAGCGAGCACGGCTTCGAAGCCGTGGTCCTGTTTTCACCAGCGGGGCGACGGCTGCTCGCAGAGATCGCCGACGGTGCTCGGCCCCTCGATGACCTCGAGCAGCGCTTCACGGCCATCGTCGGCGACTCCCTCCAGGATTCCCCAGTCTACGCGTCGGCCGGCGCCATCCGGAAGCTCTACTGGGTCCCGCTACGCGGCGGCGATGCCCCGCGTGGGCCGCCACTCGCCTGGGCCGCATTCGTCATCGCGGTGGACCGTGAACTCTACCCGCGGCTCGCGCAGTTCCCGGCCGACTATCGTACCGGCGACTTCTCGCTCTGGCGCGTCGAGCGCGACTCCGTACGCCTGCTCTCGCCGCCGCAGGACGCCGACATCCAACCGCTGCGGCTGACGCTGCCGCTCGATAGCGCGACGCAGGCAGACGTGTTCGATCCGTTGGCCTCCGATGCCGGCTACGAGGGACCCGGATTCTCCGCCACGTCCATCCGCGCCGTCCTCCGCGGCGTACGGGGCACCGAGTGGCAGCTCGTCGCCAAGGTCGACAGCGACGAGCTGCGCCAGCCGGTGTTCGCCGCCGCCGTCCGCGCGACGGTCCTCTCGCT
Source organism: Gemmatimonadaceae bacterium (assembly GCA_035444005.1). Taxonomy (GTDB): domain Bacteria; phylum Gemmatimonadota; class Gemmatimonadetes; order Gemmatimonadales; family Gemmatimonadaceae; genus Pseudogemmatithrix. Next base: position 4,901 of record DAOMNV010000082.1, on the reverse strand, counting down.
TGCGTTCCTGCTTGGCGCCGCGGCCATCATCTACGCACTCTGGTACCGCCGCGACCTCGCACGCACCCAGCAGGAACTCGCGCTCATCGCCGACCGCGAACGCGGCCTGCAGGAGATCGAGGCCTCCGAACAACGCTACGCCCGTGCGATGCGCGGCACCACCGACGGCCTCTGGGATATGAATATGGTCACCGGCGAGGCCTACGTCTCGCCGCGCTGGCGCGAGATCGCCGGCATCCCCGACGGCGCCCCGATCAAGTCGGAAGAGGAGTTTCTCGGCTTCATCCACCCCGATGACGTCCCGGTGCAGCGCGAGGCGATGCGGCGCCACCTCGACGAAGGCGCTCCGTACGACATCGAGCTGCGCGTCCACCCCAATCTCGGTGTCGGCACGCGCTGGATCCGTACGCGCGCGGACATCGAACGCGACGCCGACGGACGCCCGGTCTGGATGTCCGGCGCCATCACCGACATCACGCAGCGCCGCGCGACCGAAGAGGAGCTGCGACGCACCGCACGCCTCCTCCGCGTGCGCTCGGCGATCAACCAAGCCATCGTGCGCGCGGAGGGCGTGGACTCCCTCCTGCAGATGGCCTGCGAGATTCTCGTCGCCGATGGTGGCTACCTGATGGTGTGGATTGGCCGCCGGGAGGACGACCTCGAACGGAGCGTACGCCCCCTCGCCGTCGCGGGCGACGAACTGGGCTATCTCAGGGATCATCCGGTGAGCTGGGGTGACGGACCGCGCGGCCAAGGCCCGACCGGACGCTGCCTCCGTCTGGGCGAGCCGCAGGTAGCGCAGCGACTGCTCGCCGAAGTGCACTACGAGCCTTGGCGCGAGGCCGCGATGCAGCGCGGCTACCAATCGTCCGCGTCGATTCCCCTCATCATCGACGACGCCATCTTTGGCGGCCTGATGCTGTACGCCGGCGAACCCAACGCCTTCGACGCCGGCGAACTCGAGCTCCTCACCACACTCGGCCGCGACATCGCCTTCGGCATCGCCGCGCATCGCAGCCTCACCGCGCTGCGCGAGCAACGCGAGCAGCTGGTGCTGTTCCGCCAGGCCATCGATCATTCCGCCGACGCCATCTTCGTCGCCGACGTCGCCACCGGACGCTTCACCGACTTCAACCAGGCCTGCCTCGACCAGCTCGGCTACAGCGCCGCGGAGCTCGCGCAGATCGGCCCCGTCGATATCGTCATCGACCTCGATGCCCGCGGAGGGCTCACTTCGGTTGCCAACAGCGTGCGGGCCGCCGGCGGCATCGTCCGGGCCTCGTTGCACCGCCACAAGGATGGCCACGCCGTCCCCGTCGAGGTCGCGCTCTCCGTGCTCGACCTCGGCCCCCGCACGCTCATCCTCGGCATCGCCCGCGACATCTCGGACCGCCTCAAGGCCGACGCCGACCGCGAGGAGCTGCAGACGATGCTCACCCGCGCCCAGAAGATGGAATCCGTGGGCCGCCTCGCCGGAGGCGTCGCGCACGACTTCAACAACCTGCTCACGGTCATCAACGCCACGGCCGAGCTCGCCCTCAGCGAGGTCCCTGCCGACGCACCGCTGCATCACGACCTCCAGGAGATCCGCGCCGCCGGCGAGCGCGCCGCCGCCCTCACGCGGCAACTGCTCGCCTTCAGCCGCCAGCAGGTGCTCAAGCGCGAGGTCCTCAGCCTCAACGACATCGTCTCGGGATTCCTCAATCTCCTCAGCCGCGTGATCGGCGAGGACATCCACGTCGAGGTCAAGCTCGCCCGCGACGTGCCCAACGTCGTCGCCGACGCCAACCAGCTCGAGCAGGTGCTGATGAACCTCTGCGTGAACGCGCGCGATGCGATGCCCCGCGGCGGTACGCTCACCATCGGCACCGGCATCGCCGAGGTCGATGAGGACCACGCCGCCAAGCGTGAGGGGATGCAACCCGGACGCTATGCCACGCTCGCCGTCAGCGACACCGGCCTCGGGATGGACAAGGCCACGCTCGCCAAGATCTTCGAGCCCTTCTTCAGCACCAAGGAGACGGGGCGCGGCACCGGACTCGGCCTCGCCACCGTCTACGGCATCATCAAGCAGACGGGCGGCAGCGTCTACGTATACTCCGAGCCGGGGCACGGCAGCACCTTCCGCATCTACCTGCCGCTCAGCGATGGCGCCGTCGAGGTCGCGTCCGCGGAGAAGCTCGGCAGCCCCGAGTCCGGCCACGAAACCATCCTCGTCGTCGAGGATGAGGAATCGATCCGCCTCGTCGCCCGCCGCGTGCTGCAGCGCGCCGGCTACACCGTCCTGGAAGCCGAGTCCGGCGCGGCCGCGCTCAAGGCCATCGAGGAGCACCGCGGCGCGCTCCACCTCGTGATGACGGACCTCGTGATGCCCGGGATGAGCGGCATCGAGCTTGCGTCCGTGCTCCGCCGCCAGCACCCCACGCTCAAGTTCCTCTTCACCTCCGGCTACTCGGCCGAGGCCGTCTCCGACCGTTTCGTCCACGACGGCGAGTGGAACTTCATCAGCAAGCCCTACGGCCTGCGCGAGCTCACCACCGAGATCCGGCGGGTGCTCGACAGCTGACCCGGCGCGTCGCGTTCAGCGCGGCCGTTGCAGCATCCGGTGCTCCACCTTGTGCATCGCCACGTCGGCCACGGTCTTGAGCGCCCCGAACAGCAACAAGCCGCCGCCGTTCCCCAGCACCGCGCCGAGGATGATCGTCAGGTGCATCGGGATCACGCGCAGGTAGGGGATGAACATCAGCGTCCCGATGTTCCGCGTCTGCCGCAGGTCCGATTCCACGTGCTCGCGATGCGACTGCCCGTGGCTCACCATAAACCCCACGAACGACGCCGCCATCCACAGCAGCGTCCAGTCGGGCAGCCGCCCCACCTCGAAGTCCACCACCTGCCCCGTGTTCTCGATCGTCACGGGCACCGAGCCCGTCGCCGCCGCCTGCGACGAGAACACGGCCAGGAAGATGAAGTACACGAAGTGGAATCCGCCGTAGTGCAGCAGGAAGAAGATCCACGTCTGCCGCTGCGTCGCGCGCGTCGGACTCACCGGCCGGTCGTTGATCTTCACGCCGTCCGTCGAGAAGGTCTGCAGCTTCTGCATCCGCCGCACGTTGTAGTAGCCGATGACCACACTCTGGATCCAGTACGGCCACATCAGCATCAACAGCCCCTCGCCGCTCACCAGTGCGCCGACGATCACGGCGAGGTTCATCAGGACGATGCCGCGGGCGGAGCTGTCGGGCGGGCGTTGGGGGTCGAGGTATATCGGCAAGAGGCAGACGTGAGACGTGAGATGTGAGACGTGAGACAGCTGCGCCAAGATGCGACGAAGGGGAGGTCCCGGCAACGTCACCGGAACCTCCCCTTCAGTCATCCGTCATCCGTCATCCGTCCCGGAAGCTCACTCTTCGTCAGGCAACGGCGCGAGCAAGCTCGCATCCGCCTCCGCCGGGTTCGCCAGGAAGTCGCTCGGCAGGGCGCCGAAGCCGCCGAACTCCTGCGGCGGCGCCGGCGGCGGCTCGATGTCCATATCCACGTCCGAGTAGCGGTACATACCCGTACCGGCCGGGATCAGGTGACCGATGATGATGTTCTCCTTGAGGCCGAGGAGGTTGTCCTTGGCGCCACGGATCGCGGCATCGGTGAGCACGCGGGTCGTCTCCTGGAAGGAAGCGGCCGAGATGAACGACTGCGTGGTGAGCGAGGCCTTGGTGATGCCGAGGAGCAGCGGCTCCGACGTCGCCGCACGCTGCTTCTTCTTCTTGGCCTTGTCGTTGGCGTCGCGGAACGCCGCCTTGTCGACGTGCTCGCCCTCGAGGAACTCGGTGTCGCCCGAGTCCGCCACGCGGACCTTCTGCAGCATCTGGCGCACGATCACGCCGATGTGCTTGTCGTTGATCTTCACGCCCTGCAGGCGGTACACCTCCTGCACTTCGTTCAGGAGGTATTCCTGCACGGCGCGTGGGCCCTTGATCCGCAGGATGTCGTGCGGGTTCACCGGACCCTCGGACAGGCGGTCGCCGGCGCGCACGCGGTCGCCCTCGTGCACGCGGAGGTGCTTGCCCGACGCCACTTCGTACAGCTGCGGCTGCTGCGTCTCGTCGAGCGAGCCGCTGCTGTCGATCGGGTGCACGAAGATCTCGCGCTTGCCGCGCTTGATGTCGCCGAAGCGCACGACGCCGTCGATCTCGCTGATCGTCGCCGGGTCCTTCGGCTTGCGCGCCTCGAAGAGCTCCGCCACGCGCGGCAGGCCGCCCGTGATGTCGCGCGTCTTGTACGCCTCGCGGCTGATCTTCGCGATCGTCTGGCCGGCCGCCACCTCGGCGCCGTCCTCGACGATCAGCTGCGCGCCCACCGGGATCACGAAGTCGCGGACCTTCTTCTCCTTGCCGCCCTTCGTCTGCCAGATCTCGATGTGCGGGTGCAGCTTCTTCTCGCGATCCTCGATGACCACGCGCTGGCGGAGACCCGTGAGCTCGTCGAGCTCCTCGGAAATCGTCTCCTCCTCCACGAGGTCCACGAACTTCAGGGTGCCGGTCACGTCCGCGATGATCGGGTTCGTGTACGGGTCCCAGGTGAAGATCGGGTCGTCCTTCTTCACTTCCTGGCCGTCCGTGACGGTCAGGATCGCGCCCAGCGGGACCTGCAGGCGCGCCATCACCGGCGCGTGCTTGTCCTTGGTCGCGCGGATGAACAGCTCGCCCTCGTACGAGGTCACGATCTCCTGGTTCTCGGGGTTCGTGACGTGCACGAGACGGTCGCCGAACTCGACCACACCCGCCACCTTCGACTTGCGCGCCGTCTGCTCCGCGATGCGGGCCGCCGTGCCGCCGATGTGGAACGTGCGCATCGTGAGCTGCGTACCCGGCTCGCCGCTCGACTGCGCCGAGATGATGCCCACG
>DAOMNV010000081.1:0-9547 GCA_035444005.1 Gemmatimonadaceae bacterium | reverse complement strand
ATAACGTGTGCTTCTGCTGTGGACGCTCTAATAGGAGGCCTGGGCCCTGCGGGCGCCAGCCCGCTTGGCCCAGGCCATTCCGCACCCGCGGCCATCGGCAGCAAGCGGCGTTATGGCGCGTCCATGAGGGCGGGCGCAACATGGATCACGCGCACACTATCGGCACCGATCGGTTGAGAGAACACGGCGGTGAAGGGCAGGGCGCGTTCGGCGGGCGTAAGCGAGACGGTCCGGTAGACGAATGCCGCCATCCCCGGGCACACTAGTCCAGCCGACGGGTAAACGGCGACGACGGATACTACCAGACTGTCGGGCTTGAGTCGGAGGGTGACTTCGCGCTCGCCGCAGCTCGCCTCGTAGCGAAAGCCGATGACGACGGTGTCTGTTGGTGCGGCGGTGCTCGGTACGCTGATGCCGTCAATCGGGATCTGGAGTCGCTGCTCTGGCGATGTAACGTCTGCGCACCCAGCGACGAAGACTGGCGCGGTGATTGCGAGTGCCCGGAGGCGCTTCAGAAGATTCATATGCGCTACTACCTGTCGGATCCGACTGGCGTCACGCGCCAACGTCGCCATAACGTGTGCTTCTGCTGTGAACGCTTCAATAAGAAGCAGTTGTGGGGCGGCCGCTAGGCCGTCCCATGCCCCATAAGGCGGCCGCCCCACAACTGCATCCTTCGCCGCGTTCATCAGCAGCAAGCGGCGTTAGCGTGCGGCGCGCCGATACAGCTGGAAGTTGCGCACGGGTGTGCCGGTCGCGTCGATGTGCTCTTGGACGACCGCGAGCAATGCACCATCCGCGGACACCACGCGTCGGGCGTACGCGATCCGCGTGCCGGCGCGAAAGGCGGCGCTGTCGAGCGTGCTCTCGTTGACGTGGGTGAGCGAGAAGGCATCGGGACCGCTGCCCGATGGGGGGAGCGCGGCCTGTGAGCCGTCGGCCACACCGCCAAACTTGGTGCTCCGGTCCTCGCTGTCGCCGGGCATCCGCCAGCGCACTTCGAGGGCGAGCTGACCCTCGCCAAGCTGCGCAATGCTGTAACGCCCGAGGGCAGGGGGAATGCCGCTCGCATACAACGACAGTTCAGGAAGGAGCTCCCACTCTCCGATATAGCTCATCGCACTCTCAAGGCTCTCGTGTCACGCTAACGTGAGCTTCTGCTGCAGCTGCTTCAATAAGCTGCAGTTGTGGGGCGGCCGCTAGGCCGTCCCATAGCCGATAGGGCGGCCGCCCCACAACTGCTTCCGCAGCCGCAGCTGTCGGCAGCAAGCGTCGTTATCGCGCGCGCCGTCTGCGCGCGCGGCGGAGCGCGCAAGCCGCGCGGGACACGTAGGCGATGTCCCTCGAGCGGCCTGGGTCATCCGCCAGGACCCGTCCGCAGGTTGCGGAGTCTGGCGGGACACACTCGCGCAAGACTGTTCGGCGCGGGCCCCCAAAGCACTGGCACCGTGGCTGCGGATCGTGCCGGACTTCTCGCGACGAAGATGCGGCGGACCGCCTGTCCCCCGGCACAAGTCGCGATAACGTGTGCTTCTGCTGCAAGCGCTCCCATAAAATGCGGTTGTGGGGCCACTGCAGTCCTTCCATAAAGTGGAGCAGTGGCCCCACAACCGCTACCGCACCTGCGCTTGTCGGCAGCAAGCTGCGTTATGGCGTGCCCTTCGGCGCGGGTGTTGTTCGCTCGGCGCCGCGCAACCAGTAGACGATGAGCCCGCACGGCTGTCCACCGATCGGCGGCCACCACGCGAAGCGTTGGTACTGCGGCGGCACGTCGCGGTGCTCCTGGTAGTACTCGATGGCCACGACGTCCTCGGGCTTCCAGAGTTCGTCCGGCTGGAACTGCCCCTCGGGGTCATGCAGCGGGGGCTGTCCGTTCCAGATCTCGCGGACACACCGACTGGGCGGTGCGACGGGGCGCCACTCGACGCCGTACGGCCCAGGCCGAGCCTCACGTCGGAGGCCGGGCATGCCGTCAAGCATGTCGGCCCAGTAGCGCGGCCGCATCGCGCGCAACTCGCCCGCGTCCCGAAAGTGACCGACGCCGCTGTCGCGGCGACACTCGAAGCCGCTGAGCGCTGTCGTGGCACACCCAGACCGATCCGTGATGATGCGCGCAGCCAAGCGGGGTGGAAGGCGCTCGAGACGGATGTTGATGCGCTGTGTGCCGAAGCCGGGTACGCGCACTGAATCGACATACTGGCGGAATCCGACCAGACGCACCATCACCTCAACGCGACCGCCGCGCGGGAGACGGATGGAAAAGCGACCGGACGAATCCGTGCGCGTTCGGAGCCCGAGTGCACCCACAATTACTTCGGCCTCAAGAAGCGGACGTCCAAGGGAGTCGCTAACTGAGCCGGCAAGCGTCTGGGCATGCGCGGCTGACGCCATCGCAAAAGTCAAAGCGACGGCCGATACCCACTGACGTTGGAAGGAGAGTTTCAAGCGCATCGCCATAACGTGGATTAGCTCAGAATTACGCACCTCATCCCAAGCAGTATCCTAAACGCTGCACCCCAAGCCGGAATCCCGCAACCGCCCTCCACGCCCCATCTTAGCCCGTCCCTGGCCGCCGGAAACCTCCCGGCAAGTCTTGCGAGAAGCCCGCAGTATCAAGCGGGCTCCGAACCCCGAGGCCGCCCTTGTTCAGTACGTGGGTGTAGATCATCGTCGTGCTCACGTCGGTGTGCCCGAGCAGCTCTTGCACGGTGCGGATGTCGTACCCGGCCTCGAGGAGGTGGGTGGCGAAGCTGTGGCGGAACGCGTGACAGGTGACTCTTCGGTCAAGCTGGGCGGCACGGCCGGCGTCGGTGACGGCGCGTTGGAGGAATGACGCGTCGGCGTGATGCCGGCGGATGAGGCCGCTCTCGCGGTCGACGTAGAGGCGCCGCGCGGGGAAGAGCCACTGCCACGCGAGGCTGTGCGCGGCGCGGGGGGACTTGCGCTGGAAGGCATCGGGAAGGGCGACGCCAGCGTGGCCGGCGGCGTGATCGCGCGCGAGGAGGCGCTCGACGGCGGCGATCTGCTGCCGCAGGGGGCCGACGAGCTGTTCGGGCAGCATCGTGCGGCGGTCCTTGGCGCCCTTGCCGCTGCGGACGATGAGCTCGAGGCGCTCGAGGTGCACGTCCTTGACGCGCAGGGCGACGACTTCGCCGACGCGCAGTCCACTGCCGTACATCAAGCTGGCCATCAGCCACGGCGCGCCGCTGAGGAGGCCGAGGACCTGTTGGACCTCGACGCGTGAGAGCACGGTGGGCACGTGCTTGGATCGCTTGGCGGGTGCGAGGCCCTCGGGCACGCCCATCGGGGTGGCGAGGAGTTCGCGGTACATAAACAAGATGGCGGACAAGGCCTGGTTCTGCGTGCTGGCGCTGACGCGCCGCTCCTCGGCGAGGTATCCGAGGAATCGCTTGATGTGCGAGGCCTGCAGCTCGCTGGGATGGCGCAATCCGTGGAACCGGATGAAGCGCTTGACCCAGCGCGAGTAGTTGTCGATGGTGCGCGTGCTGTAGCGCCGCAGGCGCAGCAGCTGCGCGAACTCGTCGATCAGCGATGGCGGCGGCGGAGAGTCGCTGTCTGCGGGGGGCAGGGGGAGCATCGGCATACCTCAAGTGAGGGAAGGAATGGCTGCCGAGAGGTACCACCGCCACGCGGGTAGCGTCGGCGCGTTGCAGGGACGCTGCCGGCGTGGCGGCGCGCTGCGCGGATCGGGGATGGGACGACGGTTAGATTTCCCGCACGATGTCTGCCCCGCGCTTGCTCCTCCCCGTCGATGCCGCTGGCCGCCGGCGGCTGAAGATTGCCTTCGTTGGCACGCACGGCGTGGGCAAGACGACGCTCTGCTTCGACCTCGCGGCGCACCTGAAGCGGCTCGACCTGGCGGTGGACGTCGTGAAGGAGGTGGCGCGGCGCTGCCCGCTGCCGATCAACGAGGAGACGACGCTCGACGCGCAGCTCTGGATCCTGCACTCGCAGGTGGCGGAGGAGATCGCGGCGATGGCGAGCTACGAGGCGGTGGTCTGCGATCGCTCGGTGCTCGACAACTACGCGTACCTGGTGGCGCGCATTGGCCGCCGCCCGGAGCTCGACGGGCTGGTGCGCGCCTGGATCGCGGGCTACGACGCGCTGTTCAAGGTGCCGGTGGTGCAGGCGCCGAGCTTCGACGGCAAGCGCGCGGTGAGCCGGCAGTTCCAGCTGGAGATCGACGCGACGATCGACGAGTTGGTGCGCGACTTCGACGTGCCGGTGATTGCGCTCGATCCTTCAAACCGCGACGGCTGGGTGCCGGCGGTACTCGAGGCGCTGCAGCTGCCGCTGGAGCCGCCGCAGATCGACTTGTTCGCGGACGCATAGGCGGGTCGCCGCGGCGGGAGGAGGGCGGCGGACTGCCGTTGGAGTACGGCGGGAGGCGGCTCTCGCGGACCCCGCGCCGCGCCGGACCGCGCCGCGCCGGACCGCGCCGCGCTACGCGATCTCGATCCGGCTCGGCTGCTTGTACTGCGCGAGCTGCCGTTCGCACCAATCCTTCACGTCGGCCTCGCTGAGGTCGCGCGAACCGTCGCGGGTGACGGCCACGGCGATGTCGTGCTCGCGCGCGGGCTCGGGGATCGCAGTGACGCGCGCGCTGCCCACGCCGGGCATCCGCGCGAGCGCGAGTTCGAGCTCGCGCGGATAGATGTTGAAGCCGTTGCGCGTGAACATCGGCTTGATCAACCCGTGGAACTCGACGCGGCCGTCGGGGCGGAGGAAGCCGCGGTCGCCGGTGTGGAGCCAGCCGTCGCGGGTACGAAGGCCGGCGGAGCGCGCGCGCTCCTGCGCGGCTGAGGCGGCGGCGGGCGTGGCGAGGAACTCGTTCGCCGCGGGCAGCTCGCTCACGTAGCCGCGGAACACGGTGTCGCCGGCGACGCAGATCTCGCCGAGCGTGCCCGGCGGCAACTCGGCGCCGGACTCTGGATCGCGGATCGAGACCTGCACGCCCGGGAAGGGCAGGCCGAGTGTGCCGTTGACGTTGTCGGCGTTGACGCGATTGAACAGCGCGACGGGCGACGCTTCGGTGAGGCCGTAGCCCTGGCGCAGCGGCACACCGGTGACGCTCTCCCATTGCTCCTGCAGCGCGACGTCGAGCGGCGCGCCGCCGCAGATGCAGAGACGCAGCGCGGGCGCGTTGAGCGTGCCGCCGCGCCGGGCGATGGCCGCGAGCAGTCCGGCGAAGACGGCGGGCACGCCGACGATCTCGGTGATGCCCTCACGCTCGATGAGGTCCACCGCGGCAATGGGGTTGAAGCGCGGCATCGTGGTGACGCGCGCGCCGACCATCATCGGGGCGATGAGCGAGACGGTGAGTCCGAACAGGTGCGAGAAGGGCAGCACGGCGAGCAGGTGGTCGTCCGGCTCGTTCTCCGCGGCTTGCACGGTCTGCCGGGCGTTGGTGATGAGGTTGCGGTGCGTGAGCACGGCGCCGAGTGGCGTGCCGGCCATCGCGCTGGTGTAGACGACGGCGCATTCCTCATCACGCCCCGTGGCCTCGGCGTCACCCTCGAGGTCGAGGCCGAAGTGGCTGCCGAGGTCGACGTCAACAGGCCCGCGATCGGGAGCGACGAACCTGGCGGCACGCGGAGCGTCATCGAGCAGGACGCGCGGCATCTCGGCGGGCAGCTTCCCCTCGAGCGCCCGCACGGTGAACACGGCCCCGACGTTCGCGTCGCGCAGCTGATGCGCGATTTCGGCGCCCGAGGCCAAGGGGTTGATCAGTACCGCCCCGCGCCCGTCGGAGGCCGCCAGCGCAAGCAGGAACTGCGGCGAGGACGGCAGCAGGATGCCCGCGCGCCGGCCAGCCAGCGCACGAACGAGCGGCGCGCAGCGCTGCAGCAGGGTGAAGCCGGCGGACACGAGCGCGGGGGCGGGAATGCCATCCACGGAACCCCGGCCAGCGGCGGCGCGGAGGGGGAGGAGATCCATAGGAGCAGACGGGAGACGTGAGACGGGAGACGGGAGAAGCTAGGCGCACGGCGTGGGCTCGCCGAGTGGGCGACGTGAGCCCTCCGGTGAAAGGTAGCCGAGTCTAGCCATCGCCCTCCTGTACTCGGCAACCCGGCACCCGGCACACCTCCCGCCGAGCATCCGTCATCCGTCATCCGTCATCAGTCCGCCGTCCACCACAATCCGTCCCATCTCAAGTCCCCCGTCTCACGTCTCAAGTCTCCAACGTAGATTTCTGCCCTATGACCGACCCCCGTCTAATGATCAGCGTCTCCGGCATCCGCGGCCGCGTCGGCCACGGGCTCACGCCGGAGGTCGTCGCGCGCTACGCCGCTGCGTTCGGTGCCTGGACCGTGGCCCGCGCCAAGGAGCGCGGCTCGCGCACGGCCGTGGTGCTCGGGCGCGATTCTCGCGTGACCGGGCCGCTCTTCCATAGTGTGACGCGCGCGGCACTCGAGAGCGTCGGAGCGGATGTGATCGACATCGGCCTCACGACGACGCCCACGCTTCAGCTCGCGGTGGAACACCATCACGCGGCCGGTGGGTTGGGGATCACGGCGAGCCACAATCCGATCGAGTGGAACGCGCTGAAGTTCATCGGGCCGGATGGCCTGTTCCTGAGCGCGGCGCAGGGCGCGGAGATGCGAGCGCTGGTGGACGCGGGCATCCCGTACGCGGAGTGGGACGCGCTGGGCGAGGCGTACTTCGACGGCGAGGCCGTGGCGCGTCACCTCGATGCCGTGCTGGCGCTGCCGTTCATCGATGTGGAAGGCATCCGTTCACGCCGCTTCCGCGTGGCCTACGATGCCTGCCGCGGCGCAGGCGGTGCGGTGATTCCCAAGCTGCTGGACCTGCTCGGCTGCGAGGTCGAGGCGATCGAACTCGAACCGGACGGGCGCTTTCCGCGGCCGCCGGAGCCTGTCGCCGAGAACTTGGTGGCGCTGCAGACGCTGGTGCAGAAGACGGGCGCGCAGATCGGCTTCGCGACCGACCCCGACGTGGACCGCTTGGCGCTCGTCGACGACACGGGCCGGGCGATCGGCGAAGACTACACACTCGCGTTGGCGACACGTGTCGTCCTGCGACACCGCAAGGGCGCGGTGGTGACGAATCTGTCGACCAGTCGCATCGTGGACGATATGGCGACGGAGCACGGCGTGAGCGTGGTGCGCGCGCCGGTGGGCGAGGTGAACGTCGCCCTCAAGATGCGCGCGGTGGACGCGGTCATCGGTGGCGAGGGCAACGGCGGGGTGATCCTGCCCGAGCTGCACCTCGGCCGGGACGCGCCGCTGGGCGTGGCATTGCTCTTGCAAGCGATGTACGAAGACGGCGAGCCGCTCTCGCGAACCGTGGCGCGCTACCCGCGCTACACGATCATCAAGGACAAGCTCGACCGTCCGTCCAAGCCGTTGGACGCCGTCTACGCGGCGCTGCGCGAAGCCTTCGCCGACGCCGAGGTTGACACGCAAGATGGCCTGCGCCTCGGCTGGGGCGATCGCTGGGTGCACATTCGCCCGAGCGGAACAGAGCCGATCGTGCGGGTGATCGCGGAAGCGCGTACGGAGGAAGACGCGCGGTCGTTGGTGCATCGTGGGCGTGAGCTGTTGGTGAAGTTGCAGTAGCAGTCCCCATCCGTCATCCGTCATCCGTCCCAAGTCAATATGTGTGGAATCGTCGGCTATATCGGTCCCAAGCAAGCCACTCCATTTCTCATCGAGGGCCTCAAGCGCCTCGAGTATCGCGGCTATGACTCGGCGGGCATCGCCGTATTCGACGGCGAGTCGATCGAGACGCGGCGCGCGGCGGGCAAGATCGCCAAGCTCGAGGGCACGCTGAGCGCGGATCCCGTGACGGGTCAAGTCGGCATCGCGCACACGCGCTGGGCGACGCACGGCCCGCCGACGGAGCGCAACGCGCACCCGCACCTCTCGACCGACAACTCGGTGGCCGTGGTGCACAACGGCATCATCGAGAATGCCAACGTGCTGCGCAAGCAACTGACCGAGCTTGGACACACGTTCCGCTCGGACACCGATACGGAGACGATCGCGCATCTCGTGCAGGAGCTGTGGGAGGGCTCGCTCGAGGAGGCCGTGATCGGGGCGTTGCGCAAGGTCGAGGGCACCTTCGGCATCGCCGTGGTGAGCAGCAAGGATCCCGAGAAGATCGTCGCGGCGCGCAAGGGTTCGCCGCTGCTGATCGGCGTGGGCGATGGCGAGTACTTCCTCGCGTCGGACGCCTCGGCCATCCTCGCGCACACGCGCCAGGTGGTCTACCTGAACGACGGCGATCTCGCGGTGCTGACGCCCGACGGCTACAAGGTGATGGACATCAACAATGTCCCGCTGCGCCGCAGCGTCGAACGCATCGAGTGGGACCTCGCCGCGATCGAACGCGGCGGCTACGACCACTTTATGCTCAAGGAGATCTTCGAGCAGCCGACGACGATCGAGAACACGATGCGCGGCCGCCTCATCCTCGAGGACGGCACCAGCAAGCTCGGCGGCATCAACCTCAGCCACGAGCAGTTGATGGCGATCGACAACATCGTCATCACGGCCTGCGGCACCTCCTGGCACTCGGCGCTGATCGGCGAGATGATGATCGAGGATCTCTGCCGCATCCCGGTCGAGGTGGAGTACGCGTCGGAGTTCCGCTACCGCAATCCCATCGTGACGCCGACGACGCTGTGCATCGTGATCTCGCAGTCCGGCGAGACGGCGGACACGCTGGCGGCGATGCGCGAGGCGAAGCGGCGCGGGGCCCACACGCTGGGCCTCGTGAACGTGGTCGGCTCGACGATCGCCCGCGAAGACGACGGCGGCATCTACCTGCACGCGGGGCCGGAGATCGGCGTGGCGTCGACGAAGGCGTTCACCAGCCAGGTGGTGGCGCTGGCGCTGTTCGCCCTGAAGATGGCGCGCAAGCGCACGCTCTCGGTGATGCGCGGGCGCGAGATCGCCCAGGCGATGGCCGATCTCCCGAAGCAGATCCAGCAGATCCTCGACCGCGCGAAGGAGATCGAGACGATTGCCGACCAGTACAAGGATGCCCTCAACTTCCTGTACTTGGGCCGCGGCTTCAATTTCCCGGCCGCGCTCGAGGGCGCGCTCAAGCTCAAGGAGATCAGCTACATCCACGCCGAGGGGTATCCGGCGGCGGAGATGAAGCACGGGCCGATCGCGCTGATCGACGAGAAGATGCCGGTGGTGTTCATCGCGCCGCACGACGGCGTGTTCGACAAGCTGGTGTCGAACATCCAGGAGGTGAAGGCGCGCGGCGGCAAGACGATCATCATCACCTCTCGCGACGAGCCGGCGCTGGAAGGGCTCGTGGATCACGAGATCCGCATTCCCGAGACGGTGGATATGCTCACGCCGGTGCTGGCGTCGGTGCCGCTGCAGCTGCTGGCGTACTACATCGCCGTCAAGCGCGGGGCCAACGTGGACCAGCCGCGCAACCTGGCCAAGTCGGTGACGGTCGAGTAACTGCCACTGCCTTCACCACGGAGGCACTGCCTTCACCACGGAGCAACCGTGTCTCGAAGGTGGGGAGTTATGCCGTGGCG
>DAOMNV010000080.1:0-9579 GCA_035444005.1 Gemmatimonadaceae bacterium | reverse complement strand
GGGGCGTTCGCGTGGTGGCGCTACGGCGGAAGCGCGGCACCGGCGTCGTCGGTGGCGGACGCGCCGCGGGTCGAGCGCATCGTGCCCGACAGCCTGCGCATCAAGGTCGAGGTGCTCAACGGCACCGACATCCGGGGGCTGGCGCGCCGCGGCAGCTTCCTGCTGCGCGACCTCGGCTTCGACGTCGTCGGGACGGGGAACGCGTCGGAGCCGGCGGACACGACGACGATCTACGTGCGCAGCGGCCGTGAGGACTGGGCCCAGCTGGCGGCCAGCGGACTTGGTGGGGCGCGGGTGATCGCGCGCCCCGACAGCTCACGCTACCTCGACCTCACGATCGTGCTCGGTCGCACCTGGCGACCCCCGGCGGAGGCGTTCCACCCGTAGCTGGCCGCAGGCCGCGGCGATGTCCATCCCGCGGCTCTTGCGGATGGCAACCTCGACGCCGCGGTCGCGGATGCGACGCGCGAACTTGGCGATCGCTTCCGGGGGCGTCGGCGTGAAGCCCATCGCGCCACCGGGATGCAACGGGATGAGATTCACGAACGCGCCGCAGTCGCGGGCGAGCTTGGCGAGCTGGTCCGCGTGCTCGGGCTTGTCGTTCACGCCGCCGAGCATCACGTACTCGAAGGTCACGCGGCGGTCGAACTCCGCGGCCGCCTTGATCACGTCGGCCAGCGGATACTTGATGTTCACCGGCATCAGCGTGCCGCGCAGTTCGTCGCTGGGCGCGTGGATGGAAAGCGCCAGCCGGAACTGCTCCTTGCGCTGCCCCAGCGCGACGATGCCTGGCAGCACGCCGACGGTCGACACCGTGATGTGCCGCGCGCCGATGCCGAAGCCCTTCGGGTCGTTGAGCAGCGTCAGGACGTGTTCGACGGCCTTCCAGTTCATCAGGGGTTCGCCCATCCCCATAAACACGATGTTCGTGGCGCGCACCGGCGGGTCGAGCAGCGCGAGCTCGCGCACCTGGCCGGCGATCTCGCTCACGCTGAGGTTACGGGCAAAGCCCATCGCGCCGGTGGCGCAGAAGGCGCACTGCAAGGCACAGCCCACCTGCGACGAGATGCAGAACGTCATCCGGTCGCCGTCGGGGATGGCGACCGTCTCGACGCTCTGACCGTCGGCGAGGCGGAACAGGAACTTGCGCGTGCCGTCGACGGACGTCTGCTCGGTGAGCAGTTCGAGGCGCGGCAGCGTGAAGTGCTGGGCCAGGAGTTCGCGGAAGGCCTTCGGAAGGTCCGTCATCTGCTCGAAGCTGGCCACTGGCTTCTGCCAGAGGTGGGGCAGCACCTGACTGCCGCGGAAGGGCTTTTCGCCGTGGGCGACGGCGAACTCCCGGAGCGTGCGCTCCGCGTCGGCAGGGGCCAAGTCGAGCAAATTCAGCATCTTGCAGAGTACCCGTTTCCGGTGACGGAGGCAATGTCCGGTGACTTCCACCAAGTCGCTGTGGGAGCTAGATTTACGCCTTCAATGCCCGATGCGAGTCCCCCTGCCGCGGTGCCCGGCGCCGCGGCCCGCTGGACCCCTCCAGTCCTCTGGGTGGCGATTATCCTCGTTGGCACGTCCTGGCCGAGCCTCAAGCTTGGCCCCGACGACCTCGCCCTCGACAAGATCGCCCACTTCAGCGCCTACGCCGTGCTCGCCGCACTCAGCCTGCGGGCGACGCTCTCGCCGCGGCGCATCGCGACGGCCGTCTCCGTCGTCGTCGGCGTCTCGCTGCTCGGCGCCGTGGACGAGTGGCACCAGAGCTTCATTCCCGGCCGCTCGATGAGCGCGGCCGATTGGCTGGCCGATACGGCCGGCGCCTGCATCGGCGTGCTCACCGTCCGCTGGATTCCCTTTCTCACGCCTCACCGCCGCCCGCTTCCGTGACCGCCGTCGATCCGCTCGCCACCTCGCTCCGCACCCATCTCGGGGGCGCGCTGCGCCTCGCCCACGACGGCCAGCGCGTGACGCTCGGCGGCTGGGTGCACAAGTCGCGCGACCTCGGCGGCCAGCTGTTCATCGACCTGCGGGACCGCGAGGGCCTCGTGCAGCTCGCGTTCAACCCGCACTGGACCAGCGCGGAGGTGATTGCGAAGGGCGTGGGCATCGGGCTCGAATGCGCGGTGCTGGTGGAAGGAGTCGTGGCGCCGCGGCCGGAGGGTCTGAAGAACCCCGAGATGGCCACCGGCGAGATCGAGGTGCGCGTGCACGACATCCGCGTGGTCGGCCCGGCGGCAACGCCGGCGATCCCGGTCGCGCTCGACAAGGAAGCCAAGCGCCCGTCGGAGGACCTGCGCCTGCGGCACCGCGTGCTCGACCTACGCCGGCCGGAGCTGCAGCGCAATCTCGTGCTGCGGCACCGCCTGATGCAGGTGACGCGCAACGTGCTGAGCGCGCAGGGCTACCTCGAGCTCGAGACGCCGATCCTCACCAAGCCGACGCCCGAAGGCGCGCGCGACTTCCTCGTGCCGAGCCGGATGCACGCGGGCGAGTTCTTCGCGCTGCCGCAGTCGCCGCAGATCTAGAAGCAGCTGTTTATGTGCGCGGGCTTCGACCGCTACTTCCAGATCGCGCGCTGCTTCCGCGACGAGGACCTGCGCGCCGATCGCCAGCTGGAGTTCACGCAGATCGACATCGAGGCCTCGTTCATCACGCGCGAGGACATCATCACGATGGCCGAGGGCCTGATGCAGGCGCTCTGGGCCGAGGCGGGCATCGCGGTGCCGACGCCGTTCCCGCGGATGAGCTACGCCGACGCGATGGAGCGTTACGGTTGCGACCGGCCGGACCTGCGCTATGGCCTGGAGATCCGCGACCTGACGGCCGCGTTCCGGAGCAGCGAGTCGGGCATCATCCAGTCGGCGATCGCCGCGGGCGGACGCGTGCGCGGCATCACCGTGCCGGGCGCTGCGTCGTGGAGTCGCAAGCAGGTGGACGAACTCGAAGCGATCGCGAAGGGCGCCGGTGCCGGCGGGCTCGTGCGCCTCAAGGTGGCCGAGGGCAAGCTCGAAGGACCGTTGGCGAAGTTCCTGCCGGCCGATGCCGCGGGTGCGCTGGGGCTCGCCGACGGCGACCTGCTGCTGGCGGTGGCCGGTGCGGACCGCATCTCGAGCCCGGCGCTGGACCGCGTGCGGCAGGAATGCGCGGCGCGTCTCAATCTCGCGGACCCGAATCGCCGCGAGTTCCTCTGGGTTCTCGACTTCCCGATGTTCGACAAGGACCCGGAGACGGGGGCGCTGGCGGCGGTACACCATCCGTTCACCTCGCCGAACACCGACGACGTGGCCGCGCGGCCGGACGCGCCGGAGACCTGGCGCGCCTTCGCCTACGACTGCGTGCTCAACGGCACGGAGCTCGGCGGCGGGTCGATCCGCACCTCGGATCCGGCCGTGCAGGCGCGGATGTTCGAGTTGCTGGGCATCGGCGACCCCGCGGAGCAGGAGCGCCGCTTCGGCTTCTTGCTCGAAGGCCTGCGCGCCGGCGCGCCGCCGCACGGCGGCATCGCGTTCGGCTTCGACCGCATCGCGATGATCCTCTCGAACGCCGAGTCGCTGCGCGATGTGATTGCGTTCCCCAAGACGACGGCGGCACGGGCGTTGTTCGAGGGTGCGCCGTCGCAGGTGCCGGCGCAGGACCTGGACGAACTGCACATCCGTGTCGAGGAGTAGGGATGACCGATAGCACGATGGGTGGCGAGAGCGTCACGACGAAGCTTCCGACCGAAGGCGCCGACCTGCTCACGCTCGCGGGCGTGGCGGACGGCAACCTCTCCGAGCTGCAGCGGCTGTTTCCCGTGCGCGCGACGCTGCGGGGCGAGCAGTTGACGTTGACGGGCACGCCGGACGCGGTGGAGAAGGCGGCGCAGGTGGCGCAGCGGATGATCGATCACGCCAAGCAGCGGCAGCCGCTGGATCCGGATGACGTGCTGCGCTTCTCGATGGAAGGCCCGGCGCGCGACAGCGGCGTGCCGGGGAAGATCGTGTTGCCGGGTGTGCGCAAGATCATCCAGCCCAAGACCAACGGGCAGGCCGAGTATATGCAGAAGATGCTCGACAACGAGATCGTCGTCGGCATCGGGCCCGCGGGCACGGGCAAGACGTATCTCGCCGTCGCCGCCGCGGTGGATGCCTTGGCGCGCAAGCGCGTGCGCCGCATCGTGCTCGCGCGACCGGCCGTGGAGGCGGGCGAGTCGCTGGGCTTCCTGCCGGGCGATATGCAGGCCAAGGTGGATCCCTACCTGCGCCCGCTGTACGACGCGCTCGACGACCTGATGCCGCCGGAGCGCGTGGCCCGGGCGCTGGAGACGCGCGTGATCGAGATCGCGCCGCTGGCCTATATGCGCGGCCGCACGCTGGCCGATGCCTTCGTCATCCTCGACGAAGCGCAGAACGCCACCAACGCGCAGATGAAGATGTTCCTCACGCGCCTGGGCCTGAACTCGCGCGCCGTGATCACCGGCGACAAGACGCAGATCGACCTGCCCAAGCGCGAGGAGAGCGGCCTGCTGCAGGTTGAGCGCATCCTGCAGAACATCGAGGGCATCAGCTTCCACTACTTCACCGAGACGGACGTGGTGCGGCACCGCCTCGTGCGCGAGATCGTGAAGGCCTACGCGCAGGACGCGGGCGCGTGACCACTCGACGAACGGGGCGCAGGGCGGGCGCGGCGATGGCGGAGGGACTCCGCGTCGTCGTCAACCGTGAGGGGCTGCGCGCGCCCGTCGCCTCGGCGCGGCTGGCCGCGGCGGTCACGCGGGTGCTGCGCGCGGACAAGCTGAAGGCCGCGATGGTCAGTCTCACGTTGATGACGCCGCGGCAGATGGCCGCGCTCAACCGCAAACACCTCGGGCACGCCGGGGCCACGGACATCATCACGTTCGGCTTCCGCGATCCGGCGGGCGCCGTGATCGGTGACGTGTACGTCTGCCCCGACGTCGCGCGCGCGAACGCGCAGGCGTTCGGCGTGCCCCTGCGGGAGGAGATGCTGCGGTTGGCCGTTCACGGGGCGCTGCACGTCCTGGGCTATGAACACCCCGAGGGCGACGCGCGCACGCGCTCGCCGATGTGGAAGCGGCAGGAACGCCTGCTGCGCCAGGTGCTCGACGCGTGACCTTCCTCGCCGGTTTCATCGCGCTGGCCGCCGCCACGCTGGCGGCGCTTTGCGCCTTCGCCGACGGTGCGCTGCTCGGCCTCGATGCCGACGAGCCCCCGAGCGAGGCGCGCACGCGCGCGCTGCTCGACCGGCGCGAGCGTGCGCACCGCGCGCTGGCCTTCGGGCGCATCGTCGCGCAGCTGGTGAGTGGCGCGGCGACGACCGTCGCGCTGCTGGCCACGGGCTGGTTGCCGGCGGCCTGGGCGACGCCGGGCGTGGTGGTTGCGGGCGTGGCGCTGCTGGGCATCACCGAGGTCGGCGCGCGCGCGGCGGGTGACGTGGCGGGGGCGCGCGGCCTCGCGCGCATCGCCGGCATCGTCGAGGCGGTGGAGTGGATCGGCGCGCCGGTCGTGACGTTCGGCCGCTGGGCCGACGAGGCGTTGATGGCGCTGCTGCCGCCGCCGACGCCGGACGACGAAGACCACGAGGACGCGGTGGAGCGCTTCCGCGAGGTCGTCGCCGCCGAGGCGGACGTCACGCCGCAGGAGGAAGTGCTCATCCACGGCGTGTTCTCGCTCGGTGACACGAAGGTCTCGTCGATTATGGTGCCGCGCGTGGACATCGTCGGCCTCGAGCAGGACACGCCGTGGAGCGAGGTCGTCGATCGCGTCCGCAGCGCGCGCCACGCGCGCCTCGTCGTCTATGACGGCACGCTCGATGAGGTCGTCGGCATCCTCTACGCCAAGGACCTGCTGCCGGCGCTGCTCGCCGACGAAGAACCGGCCGACGGCTGGCGCTCGCTGGTGAAGCCGGCGGCGTTCATCCCGGAGTCGAAGACGGTCGAGGCGCAGTTGCGCGAGTTCCGCAGCACGCACCGGCACCTGGCGATCGTCGCCGATGAGTTCGGCGGCACGGCGGGGATGGTCACGCTGGAAGACGTCCTCGAGCTCATCATCGGCGACATCCAGGACGAGGGCGATGCCGAGCTGCCGGAAGTCGAGCGCGGTGAAGGCGGGCGGCTCT
Source organism: Gemmatimonadaceae bacterium (assembly GCA_035444005.1). GTDB lineage: Bacteria > Gemmatimonadota > Gemmatimonadetes > Gemmatimonadales > Gemmatimonadaceae > Pseudogemmatithrix. Next base: position 3,477 of record DAOMNV010000080.1, on the reverse strand, counting down.
GGGTGGCCGCATCGGTGACGCTCGAGCGGCTCTCGGAACTCACCGACCACGATTGGACGCGCGGCGACGTGTCTACGATCGGCGGGCTCGTGATGGAGATCCTCGGACGCGTGCCGAAACCGGGCGAGGCGATCGTCCTCGACGGCTATCGACTGGTGGTGGAGCGGGTGGTGCGGCGGCGCGTCGAACGCGTCTACCTCGAACCCGAACTGCAGGCGCAGCCGGTGGAGGAGCGATGAGCTCGCTTTGGCCACTGGTCGTGCTGGTCGGCGTCGTCGGACTGCTGACGACCGCGGCGACGGCGCTGCGTACGGTGAGCCGCATCTGGTTGCGCCACTGGGCGGAGCAGCGGCTCGCCGGCGCGGGGACGGCCGCGCTGTACCTCGAACGACCGCAGCGCCTCCTCATCGCCGCCGGTGCGGGCATCGCCGGTACCGTGTACACCTTGGGCGCCGTGCTCGGGCTGCAGCAGGGCGATAGCGGCTGGGCGTTGGTGCGCACCCTGCTCGTGGCGGCGGTCTCGCTGCTGGTCGTCGGGCAGTTGGTGCCGCGGGCCATCGCGAGGCGCTGGCCCGCGGAATCATTGCCGGTGGTCCTCCCGCTGCTGCGCGTGGTGGAGGGCCTGACGTTGCCGCTGGCCCACATCGCGATGCGCCTGGTCTCGCGGCTGTTCGGTGCCTCGGCCGCCGTGCCCGAGTCGCCGGGCGACGTGCTGGACGAGCTGCTCCGCGAGGGTGAGCTCGAGGGCGTCGGCGTGGCCGAGGAACGCGAGATCATCAGCGGCGTGCTCGAGTTCGGCGACACGCGCGTCGCCGAGGTGATGACGCCGCGCGGCGACATCGTCGCGGTGGAGCGGATGGCGCGCGCGGATCAGGTGGCGCAGTTGGTCGCGCAGTCGCAGTACTCGCGCGTGCCGGTGTACGACGGCACGGTCGATCACGTCGTCGGCATCGTGACGAGTTGGGACGTGATCGCCCGTCCGGAGGCGCCGCTGCGCGCCGTGCGTCCGGTGGCCTTCGCCGCACCCGATGAACCCTGCCACGCGTTGATGACGCGGATGCTTCGCGACCGGCGGCATCTGGCGATCGTGCGCGGCGCGTCCGGCGAGACGCTGGGCCTGGTGACGCTCGAAGATCTCGTCGAGGAGTTCGTCGGCGAGATCCAGGATGAACACGACGATCCGGTGACTGACGCGTGAACGAGACCCTGCTCGCAGACCTCTTCGGCGGCCGCAAGGTGGCGATGGCGCGCGCCGTCAGCATCATCGAGGACCGCCGGCGCGGCTGGGAGGCCCTGCTGGCGGCCTGCCATCCGCGGGTGGGCCACGCCCGCCGCATCGGCATCACCGGCCCGCCGGGCGCCGGCAAGTCGACGCTGACGACGCTGCTCGCCGAGGCGTATCTCGCGCAGGGGCTCCGGGTGGGAGTCGTCGCGGTGGATCCGACCTCGCCGTTCACCGGCGGCGCGCTGCTCGGCGACCGCGTGCGGATGGAGCGCGTGGCGTTGCACGAGAACGTGTTCATTCGTTCGATGGCGACGCGTGGGTCGCTCGGAGGCCTGGCGGCGGCCACGCGCGAGGTCTGCGACGTGCTCGACGCCGCCGGCGTGGATCGGCTGCTGGTGGAGACGGTCGGCGTGGGACAGAGCGAGCTCGACATCGCGCGGCTGGCGGACACGAGCGCGGTGGTGCTGGTGCCGGAGAGCGGCGATTCGATCCAGACGCTCAAGGCCGGCGTGATGAAGATCGCCGACCTCTTCGTGGTCAACAAGTCGGACCGCCCGGGCGCCGACCGCCTGCGCAACGACATCGAATTGATGCTCGGGCTGCGCAGCGGCGCGACGATGCGTGACGTGCCGGCGCATCACGGCGTCGACTTGAAGCGGGTGAACCCCGCCAAGCTGGCGCGCGAGGCGGCGAAGGCGAACGACGCGCAGGCGTGGACGCCGCCGGTGCTCCGCACCGTCGGGGCCACGGGCGAGGGCGTGGCGGAGTTCGTGGACGCCCTCGAGCGGCACTTTGCGTATCTTGAAGCGAGCGGGACCCTCCAGCGCCGGCGCCGGGCGCGGCTGCGCGAGCGGGTGGTGGATGCGGTGGAGCAGCGGCTGCGGGCGCGGCTGTGGCGCGACGCCGGGACGAACGAATGGCTCGACGGCCGGATTCCCGCGCTGGAGCGCGGCGAGACCACGCCGCTGGCCGAGGCGGAGGCGCTGATCGCGCGGGCCGTCACCGATGGAACCCTGACCGGGAAGGACTGATGACATCGATCTCCGATCTCGACCCGACGCTCGCCGCGATGCAGGCTGAGCTCGACACGCTGCGCAAGGAAGTGGCCCAGTGGCGGAGCCGCTACGACAAGGGCGAGGTGCGCGACATCGCGTACACCAATTCCGCGAAGGAAGTCGCGCCGCTGTACACCGCGATGGATCTCGAAGGCTCGGGCGGTACGGCCTTCGAGGTGCCCGGTGTGTATCCGTTCACGCGCGGCATCCACCCGACCGGCTACCGCGGCAAGCTCTGGACGATGCGCCAGTTTGCCGGCTTCGGCTCGGCCCGCGAGACCAACGAGCGCTACAAGTTCCTGCTCAAGAACGGGACGACCGGCCTCTCGGTGGCCTTCGACTTCCCGACGCTGATGGGCTACGACTCCGATCACCCGCGCTCGGAAGGCGAGGTGGGCAAGTGCGGCGTGGCGATCAGCTCGCTGGCCGATATGGAGCAGCTCTTCGAGGGCATCCCGCTCGACCAGGTGTCGACGTCGATGACCATCAACGGGCCGGCGATCATCCTGTGGTGCTTCTACATCGCGGCGGCCGAGAAGCAGGGCGTGAAGCCCGAGCAGCTCCGGGGGACGATCCAGAACGACATCCTCAAGGAGTATATGGCGCAGCACGCCTGGTGCTTCCCGATCGAACCGGCGCTGCGACTGATCGTCGATATGTTCGAGTACGGATCCAAGCACGTGCCGCAGTGGAACACGATCTCGATCTCCGGCTATCACATCCGGGAGGCGGGCAGCACGGCGGCACAGGAGCTGGCCTTCACGCTGGCCGACGGATTCACCTACGTCGAACGCGGCATCGCGCGCGGGATGGACGTGGACGAGTTCGCGCCGCGGCTGAGCTTCTTCTGGGACATCCACAACGACTTCTTCGAGGAGATCGCCAAGCTCCGTGCGGCGCGCCGCATCTGGGCGCGGCATATGAAGGAGAAGTACGGCGCCAAGAACCCGCGCTCGTGGATTATGCGCTTCCACTCGCAGACGGCCGGGGTGACCCTCACGGCGCAGCAGCCGATGAACAACATCGTGCGCGTGGCCTACCAGGCGATGGCCGCCGTGCTCGGCGGCACGCAGTCGCTGCACACCAACTCGATGGACGAGACGCTGGCCTTGCCGACGGAGCACGCGGTGGAAGTCGCGCTGCGCACGCAGCAGGTGCTGGCGTACGAGACCGGCGTGCCGAACGTGATCGATCCGC
>DAOMNV010000079.1:0-9656 GCA_035444005.1 Gemmatimonadaceae bacterium | reverse complement strand
CTGATGAGCCGCGAGGAAAAGAAGCGCCGGCGCGACGCCCAGCTGGCGCTGCAGGCCGAGGCCGCGGGCCGCTACGCAGTGGCCGGCGAGAACGCCTACGCGCTCGGCGCCGTCACCGAGGACGCCCGTACGGGTGCCGCGGTGTACGGCGCGACGAAGGCGCGCCTCGCCAAGGCGGCGGGCAACCAGCGCCTCGTCACCACGGAAGGCTCGGGTCGTCAGCACGGCCGCAACATCGCGCAGGCGACGACGATCGCCGCGCTGCTTGCCGGCGACAACGAAGTGAAGCACCACCACTTCGACGGCCAGGCGAGCACGGAGTTCGAGCCCGGCCTGCGTTCGCCGACGGCGAACGACGCGCAGGGTGAGTTCGGCGTGCCGGGCTCGAAGGACAAGGGGATGTACGACCCCGAGCACTGGAGCGGCGCGGCCAAGCGTCGCTGGGCGATGACCATCGACCTCGCCAAGTGCACGGGCTGCTCGGCCTGCGTGACGGCCTGCTACGCCGAGAACAACATCCCGACGGTCGGTGCCGCCTGGCAGGGTCCGGTGCTGCTGCCGGACCGCACGGGCTTCGGCGCCAACATCACGCGCTCGCGCGAGATGAGCTGGATCCGCCTCGAGCGCTACTACGAGATCGACCGCGAGCCGCGCGACGTGAAGTTCGACCCCGCGCATCCGGACTTCGAGACGCGCTTCATCCCGATGATGTGCCAGCACTGCGGCAACGCGCCCTGCGAGCCGGTGTGCCCCGTCTACGCGACGTACCACGCGCCGAACGGCCTCAACGGTCAGGTGTACAACCGCTGCGTCGGCACGCGCTACTGCTCGAACAACTGCCCGTACAAGGTCCGCTACTACAACTGGTTCGGGTACGGCGATCCCAACCGTTCGCAGTACGCGTTCCCGGAGCCGCTGCACTGGCAGCTGAATCCGGACGTGACGGTGCGCCAGAAGGGCATTATGGAGAAGTGCACGTTCTGCGTGCAGCGCATCAAGGAAGCGGAGAACCGCGTGGCGCTCGAGGGTCGCGACCTGCAGCCCGACGAGTTCACGACGGCCTGCGCGCAGGCTTGCCGTCGCAGGCGATCGTGTTCGGCGACGCGGCGGACGAGAACTGGTCGGTGGCCAAGTGGGCGAAGGACCGGCGCGCCTACCACGTGTTCCAGGAGCTCAACACATTCACCGCGGTGGTCTACTTGCAGAAGGTCAACCATCCGGCGCCCTCGGCGTCGGCCCACGCGTAAGGAGGACGGCAACCAATGGCTACGCTCGCGCAGCCCGTGGACGAACCCCGCCGCCCGAACATCGCGACGGCTGACGTCCAGCTCCCGGCAGTCACAAGCTACGAACAGGTCGACCGGGAAATCCTGTCGATCCTCAAGCCGACGAAGGCGTGGTTTATGGGCCTGCTCCTGGCCCTCGCCGCCCTCGGACTCGGCATCTTCTCCTGGGCCTACCAGATCCACCAGGGCCTCGGCGTGGCGGGCTACAACCCGCCGGTGATGTGGGGCGTCTACATCATCACCTTCGTGTTCTGGGTCGGCATCGGTCACGCCGGCACGCTCATCTCCGCGATCCTCTACCTCTTCCGCGCCGGCTTCCGCACGACGATCTACCGTGCGGCCGAGGCGATGACGGTGTTCGCGGTGATGACGGCCGGCCTGTTCCCGATCATCCACATCGGCCGGCCGTGGAAGTTCTTCTGGCTGATCCCGTATCCGAACTGGCGCCTGCTGTGGCCGAACTTCAAGTCCCCGCTGGTGTGGGACGTGTTCGCGATCACGACGTACCTGACGATCTCGACGACGTTCCTCTTCGTCGGCCTGATCCCGGACATCGCGGTGCTTCGAGACCGCGAGACGAACCCGGTGCGCAAGCGCATCCTCGCGCTGCTCTCGTTCGGCTGGCGCAACAGTGAGCGCGAGTGGCGCCACTTCGCCCGCGCGTACCTGTTCCTCGCCGCGTTCTCGACGCCGCTGGTGCTCTCGGTGCACTCGGTGGTGTCGTTCGACTTCGCGATGGGCATCGTGCCGGGCTGGCACACGACGATCTTCCCGCCGTACTTCGTCGCCGGCGCCATCTTCTCGGGCTTCGCGATGGTGTGGACGATCGCCATCCCGATGCGCAAGTGGTTCAACCTCAAGCACTACATCACGCTGAACCACCTCGACGCCTCGGCGAAGATGGTGCTCTTCACGTCGCTGGTCGTCGGCTGCGCCTACATCATCGAGTTCTTCATCGCGTGGTACGGCGGCATCCCCTACGAGCAGGATTACTTCTGGAACCGCGTGTTCGGCCAGTGGTGGTGGGCGGCCTGGATTATGCTCACCTGCAATATGATCCTGCCGCTGTCGCTGTTCTCGCAGAAGCTGCGCCGCAACCCGACCTGGCTGTTCATCCTCTCGATCTTCATCAACATCGGGATGTGGTTCGAGCGCTTCGTCATCGTCGTGCCGTCGCTGTCGCACGACGTCGAGCCCTGGCAGTGGTCGAGCTACGTGCCGACCTGGGTGGACTACGGCCTGCTGATCGGCTCGTTCGGCTGGTTCTTTATGTGGTTCCTGCTGTTCATCAAGCAGCTGCCGATTATGGCGCTGGCCGAGATCAAGGAAATCGTGCCGCCGAAGATGAAGAAGGCGGCCTCGCACCACGGGGGGCACTGAGATGTTTCGCGGCATCGTAGGCGTCTTCCACGAGCTCGACTCGACGACGGACACGATCGAGGAGCTCCGGCATAAGCAGCTCGGCCAGCTGACGGCGTACTCGCCGACGCTGCGTCACGAGCTCGAGCACGCGATCCACCCGCCGCCGAGCGGCGTGCGCAAGTTCACGCTGTTCGGCGCGCTGGCCGGCGTCAGCTTCGGCTACTGGCTGTCGATCTGGGGCTCGGAGTACTGGCCCCTGGTCGTCGGCGGCAAGGCGATCAGCACCTGGCTGCCGTACACGGTGTTCGGCTTTGAGGTGATGGTGATGGTGGGCGCGCTGTCCACCGTGTTCGGGATGTTCTATCTCGCGGGGATCCCGCGGCTCACCGAGACGGTGGGATACGACCCGCGCTTCAGCGGTGCGCACTTCGGCGTGTGGTGTGAGTGCGCGCCGGAGCAGCAGGCCGAGGTCGAGGCCATTATGCGCCGCCACGGGGCGGTGGAGGTGCGCGGTGAGCGCTAAGGTCTTCTCCCGCGCCCTCGTGGCGCTGGCCCTGCCGCTGGCCCTCACGGCCTGCGACCCCAACGACTGGCTCACCGATATGAAGCAGCAGCCCTCGGTGGGCACCTGGCAGAAGTACTCGACCGACTCGCTGGCCGGCGAAACGACGCCGTTCCGCGGCAACCCGCAGGGCTCCGTGCCGGTGACGGGCGTGACGGTGGCCGAGTGGGAGGTGTCGTACACGCCGAGCTTCCAGGCCCTCGACTCGCTTTCCAGCGTGCCGAACCCGGTCGCTGCGGATGCGCGCTCGATCGCCAACGGGCATCGCCTGTACCAGGTGAACTGCGCGGTCTGCCACGGCGAAGCCGGCGATGGCCGCGGCACGCTCGCCGCGGTCACGGGCATCGCCTTCGTGCCGGCGATCAACGGCGCGGCAACCCAGGCGCGTAGCGATGGCTACCTCTGGGGGATGATGCGCAACGGTCGCGGCCTGATGGCCAACTTCAACCGCATCCCGGAGCGCGAGCGCTGGGACGTGGTGAACTACGTCCGCGGCCTGCAGGGCCGCTATCCGGTCCCGACGGGCATCACGCTCAAGCCGGGTGAGGCCGCGGCGTTCAGCGCGGTCAGCCCCGTCGCGCCGAACCTCCCGCACGCATTCGCCCGCCCGTCCACCGCGGGTATCGTCCCGAAGGCCGCGAAGGCCGAAGATCACGGGGACCACTGAGATGAGCCACGTCCACCATTACTCGCCGCCGCGCGACCAGTTCGTCGACGTCCTCCGCACGAAGCAGATGCCGGAGGCGTGGAAGAAGGTCTCGCTGGGCCTCGCCGTCTTCGGTCTCGGCCTCTTCGGCTACGGCGCCATCACGGGGCAGGCCCGCGCCTGGCAGGCCTTCCTGATGAACTGGCTGTTCTTCACGACGATCGCCTCGGCCGGCGTGATGTTCTCGGCCGTGCAGCGCATCACCACCGCGCGCTGGTCGCGTGGCGTGATCCGCTTCCTTGAAGGTTTCGTCGCCTTCCTGCCGTTCGCCGCGGTGGGGCTCCTGCTGATCATCTTCTTCGGCAAGGGCCACATCTATCCGTGGTGGGACAAGGTCGGCATCGGCTACCTGATCCACGAGAAGGAGGTGTACTTCAACCACACCTTCTTCTACCTGCGCTCCATCGTCGCCTTCGGCGCGCTGCTCGTGCTGCAGGTCTGGTACGTGTACACCAGCGTGCGCCTCGACGTCGGCGTGACGCCGGAGTACGGCGCCTCCTGGGCGGCCGGCCTGCGCGCCAAGATGCGCGCCTCGTTCGGCGAGGAGCGTCGCGAGCTCCACAGCACGCACTCGCTGCAGGGCAAGCTGGCCGTCGTGATGGCGCTGGTCTTCGGCTTCGGCTGGTGCGTGCTCGCCTGGGACCACTCGATGTCCCTCGACTACCACTGGTTCAGCACGATGTACGGCTGGCAGGTGTTTATGGGCGGCTGGCTGGTCGCGCTGATGCTCTGGGCGATCCTGCTGCGCTGGTGGAAGACGCAGTTCCCCGAGCTGCCCGAGCTGATCACCGACAGCCACTACCACGACGTCGGCAAGCTCGGCTTCGCCTTCACGGCGTTCTGGGGCTACCTGACCTTCTCGCAGTTCATCATCATCTGGTACGGCAACCTCGCGGAAGAGACGCACTGGTTCACGCTGCGCCTCAACGGCGTCTGGAGCACCCCTACGATGCTGGCCGCGATCCTCACCTTCGTCGTGCCGTTCGCCGGTCTGATGAGCGTGAAGGCCAAGGTCTGGGGCCCGACGATGATCCTCTTCGCCCTCTCCTCGGCCATCGGCCTCTGGTTCTCGCGCTACACCGAGATCTACCCGTCGATCTACGGCTCGGGCACGACGACGCTGCCGCTCGGCGTCTGGGAGATCGGCATCTTCCTCGGGATGCTCGGCCTCTTCGGCTGGAGCTACGCGCAGTTTATGGATGCCTTCCCGAAGGCGCAGGTCTTCAAGATGACCTCTGCGTACCGTGACGAAGTGCAGGTGCCGGTGGATCCGGAGACGATGGAACCGCTGCCGGCGCACGAGTAGACGGGAGAGCTGAGACGTGGGACGGGAGAGGGGCGGGCCGACAGATCGGTCCGCCCCTCTCCCGTCTCAGGCCCCACGTCTTAGATTTCTCCGCATCGGGGCGTTAGCTCAGCTGGGAGAGCACCTGCTTTGCAAGCAGGGGGTCGCCGGTTCGATCCCGGCACGCTCCATCGGTTCCAACCGTTCATCTCGGGTCGCGTCGGCATAGGCCGGGGCGACCCGAGCCTTTCCACCACGGTCCGTCCAATGACGCTCACGATTCCCGCCGTCGGTTCGCCGGCGCCCGAGTTCTCCCTGCACAGCACCAACGGCGAGCTCGTCACGCTGTCGCAGTTCAAGGGCAAGGCCAACGTCCTGCTCGCCTTCTTCCCGCTGGCCTTCACCTCGACCTGCACGGCCGAGATGTGCGCCTTCACCGAGGACTACTCGGCCTTCGAGAAGCAGGGCGTGGTGGTGCTGCCGATCAGCGTCGACGCCGTGCCCTCGCTCAAGGCCTTCAAGGCGCAGTACAATATGGGCGTCGAGCTGCTCAGCGACTTCAAGCGCGAGGCCTCGCGCGCCTACGGCACCCTGATGGAAAGCACCTACTTCTCCAACCGTGCCTACTTCCTCATCGACAAGGCCGGCGTGCTGCGCTGGAGCTATGTGGAAGACACGCCGGGCACGAAGCGCGAGAACGCGGAGCTGTTTGCGGAGATCGCGAAGTTGTGATAATGACGGATGACGGATGATGGATGCTTGTCACGGCGCGTGGGAAACTTCCGACGCGCAGGTGCAGGCATCCGTCATCCGTCATCCGTCATCAACTCACGTCTTGATCTCGATCCGTCGCGCCGGCACCTCGGCCTTCGGCACCGTCACCGTCAGCACGCCGTGCGCGTAGCGCGCCTCGATGGCGTCCTCGCGCACCTGGGCGGGGAGACGGAAGCTGCGCTCGAAGGCGCCGCTGATGCGCTCGGTGCTCAGCCAGCGGCTGTCTTCGTCGCTCGGCGTGCGCTGGAGCTCCTTCTGCCCGCGGATCTTCAGCACGCGGGCCTCGGCCGTGACCTCGACCTGCGCCGGGTCGACGCCGGGAATCTCGAGCGTGAACTCCCACGCGTCCTTCGACTCGCGGACATCCACCGCCGGCGTCCAGCTGGCGGTGATCGGGGCGACGCGCGCGCTGGCTTCATCGAAGAAGCGATCCAGCTCGCGGCGCAGGGAAACCATCGGGGACAAGGTCGTACGGTAGACCATCGGGACATCCTCCTCTGTGTGTCGACCCGTGTGGCGGGTCGCGGTGGCTGCGGGCAGTCGGCCCGCTCGGCCGTGAAGACGCGCAACCGGCGTGCCGCGCGAATTCCGCCGCCGCGACCGACTCGGCTGTCGTCGCGGCACGCCGGGCTGTCAGGGCGGCGCAGCGCGATTTCCCTTGTCCGGCCCTCTCACGAGCCGTAGCTTCCGCGCTATCCCACTCGCTCCCGTGACGCCCGAAGAATCCCCCGAATCCGCCCGTGAAGGCCGAGCCGCCCGCGCCCTCTCGGCGCTGGCGGGCATCAGCGCCGAGCTGGCCTCGGCGCGTGCCTTGGAGAGCACGGTCGACCGCGCCCTCGGTACGCTGCGGGCATTCCTCGAGGCGCAGCAGGTCTCGCTGTGGCTGCACGCCCCGCAGGGGCTGGCGCTGACCTTCGCTGCGGGTGAGGACACGACCACCGAGGAGGACGTGCGCAAGGGCCTGCGGCTCGGTGACACGCTGCAGGTGGTGCGCGACCTCGAGGTGGCGCCGATCATCCTTGGCGACCGACGCGTGGGTGCGCTGGCGGTGCGCACGGCCCGCGCGCTGGGCGACGAGGAGCGGATGCTGCTCACCGCGCTGGCCAACCTGCTCGCCCCGGAGCTGGCGCACGCCGAGCGCTCGCGGCAGCTCGAGGTGGAAGTGGCGGCGCGCACGGCCGAGATCGAGCGCGGGCGGCGCTTCACGGAGAAGATCATCGACTCGCTGCCGCTCGGGCTGTACGTGATCGACCGCGAGTACCGCATTCAATCCTGGAACCGCAAGCGCGAGACCGGCATGCAGGGTGTCTCGCGCGAGGAAGCGATCGGCCGCACGATCTTCGAGATCCTGCACCGCCAGCCGGCGGAGATGCTGCGCCGCGAGTTCGACGACGTGTTCTCGACGGGGCGGATGCAGGAGTACCAGATGGAATCCGTGGCCTCGGGCGAGGCGCGCACGTATCGCATCACGAAGATCCCGATGCGGCTCGGCGACGGCCCGGTGAGCCACGTCATCACGATCGGCGAGGACGTGACGGACTGGAAGGAAGCGCAGGAGCGCTTCTCGCAGGCCGAGAAGCTGGCGGCGATCGGGCAGCTGGCGGCCGGCGTGATGCACGAGATCAACAACCCGCTGGCGACGATCGCCGCCTGCGCGGAGTCGTTGGGGTATCGCATCGAGGATCTCGAGAAGAGCGGCGTGACGATCGCGCCGGAGACGCTGGACTTCCTCGGCATCATCGAGAACGAGGTCGTGCGCTGCAAGCAGATCGTGGACGGCCTGCTCGACTTCTCGCGGCCCAAGCAGGCGCGCAAGGAGCGCGTGAACCTCAACGAGGTGGTGGAGCGCACGCTGTTCCTGCTCAAGCACCACGTGCGCTTCAAGAAGCTCACCGTGCAGACGGATCTGGATCAGACGATCGGGCGCGTGCCGCAGGCCAACTCCGAGCAGTTGGTGCAGGTGCTGATGGCGCTGTTGATCAACGCGATGGACGCGATGGGCGAGAAGGGCACGGTGCGCATCGTGACGCAGGCGGGATCGGACCCCAGGCGCGGGGCGATCCTCGAGGTGATCGACCAAGGGCACGGGATCGCGCGCGGCGAGGTCGCGAAGATCTTCGAGCCGTTCTACACGACCAAGGCGCCGGGGCAGGGCACCGGCCTCGGTCTTTCCATCTGCTATGGCATCGTCCAGGAGCACGGCGGCGTGATCGAAGTGGACAGCACGTTGGGGCAGGGCAGCACCTTCCGCGTCGTGTTGCCGGTGGTGGCGCAATGAAGGTCTTGGTGATCGAGGACGACCCGACGGTGGGGCAGTTCGTGAAGCGCGGCCTCGAGGAAGCGCGCTACACGGTGGACCTCGTGGCCGACGGCGAGGAAGGCGAGCAGCTGGCGAAGTCGCAGCCGTACGACTTGGTGGTGCTCGACCTGCGCCTGCCGGGCCGCTCGGGGCAGCAGGTGCTGCGCAACCTGCGCTCACGCGGCTTCGAGAAGCCGGTGCTGGTGTTGACGGCGCAGGACGCGGTGGATGCCAAGGTGGAGACGCTGCGCGCCGGCGCCGACGACTACGTGACCAAGCCCTTCGCCTTCGAGGAGCTGCTGGCGCGCGTCGAGGCGCTGGCGCGGCGGCCGCGGGCGATCGTCTCGCCGAAGCTCACGGTGGCCGACCTCGAGGTGGACTTGGACGCCCGCGAGGTGACGCGCGCCGGCGCGGCCATCGAGCTGACGCCCAAGGAGTTCCTCGTGCTCGAGTACCTCGCGCGGCACGCCGGGCGCGTGCTCAGCCGCACGCTGATCACCGAGTACGCCTGGGGCTACCACTTCGATCCCGGCACGAACATCGTCGACGTCGTGATCAACCACCTGCGCAAGAAGATCGACGCGCCGCACGAGAAGAAGCTGATCCACACCGTGCGCGGCGTGGGGTACGTGCTCAAGCCGTGACGCAGCCGTGAGCTCGATCCGCGCGCGCCTGACGTCGTCGTACGTCGTCGCCCTCACGGCCACCCTCGCGGTGTTCGCGGCGATCGTGTGGTCGGCGACGCAGACCGAGGCGACGCGCACGCTGCAGCGCCGCACCGACCTGGTGGCGGACCTCGCGGCGATCATCCTGCAGACCAGCCCGGCGGGCATCGCCGTCGTCGTGACGGAAGACTCGTTGGTGGGCCAGAAGATCGAGCAGGGCGTGCGGCGCTCGCTCGATATGCTGCCTGGGTACGTCATCATCACCGACTCCACGCGCGTGCTCTACGCCAACGCGGCCGTCGAGCGGCTCAAGATCGACGATCGCCAACGCCTCGTGAACTCGGTGTTCCGCCGCACGCGCGAGCAGGCGGCCGCGGTGGTCCGGATGGATTCGACGGACAACATCTTCACCATCGCGCACTTCGAGACGCCGTCGCGGCGCATCCCCGTGCACCGGGTGGTGGCCGGCGAACCGGTGACCGGCCTCGGCTTCCGCGACAGCGCGCTGCGCGTGCCGATCCTCATCCTGCTGCCGATCATCCTCACGCTGAGCTCGCTCGTCGCCTACCTGCTCGCCGGCCACGCGCTGATGCCGGTGGGTCGCCTCATCCACGACCTCGAGGCCATCCAGGACGGGCGCTCGCTGCACCGCCGCCTGCCCGTGGAGTCCGACGAGAACGAGATCGACCGCCTCTCGCAGATGCTCAACGCGATGAT
>DAOMNV010000078.1:0-9834 GCA_035444005.1 Gemmatimonadaceae bacterium | reverse complement strand
AGCGAAAGCAGGGCGGCCACGAGAAGGGCGGCGCGCGAACGGACGGACATGTGCGGATGCTCCAAGGTTAGAAGAACTGCCCGAGGCGGAAATGCAGCTGCCACCGCGGGTCGGGGTTGCCGAAGGCGTCGAGGCGGTCGAAGCCATAGGCGATGTCGATGCCCAGCGGACCGAGCGGGCTGACGGTCGAGGCGCCGAAGCCGGCGCCACGGAAGAGACGCGAGGGATCGAAGTCGCGCGGGCGATCCCAGATGTTGCCGGCGTCGTAGAACGCAGACAGGTACAGCGACTGGTTGAAGCGCAGGCCGATCTCGGCGGTCGTCGTGAAGAACGCGCTGCCGAAGGACTCGAACTGCGCGTTGAACGTGCCCGCCGACGAGCTGAAGCCGCGCGGCGTGATCGAGAACTCCGGATAGCCGCGCAGCGGCTCACCGAACTGCACGCCGCCCAGCGAGAACTGCTGCGACCAGAAGAAGTCCCGCGTGTTGCCGAACACCGCGCCGCCGCGGGCGCTGAGGCCCATCGTCAGGCGCAGCGGCTGCGAGCCCGGGTTCCGTCCGCCGAGGCGCGCCAGCAGCGTGTAGTTGCGCGACTCGAAGGTGTAGCGCTGGAACGTCGCGCGGCCGCCGAGCGGCCCGCCGTTGAACTGCGCGCTCACCGTCTGCAGGCGGCCGTCCGTCGCGAACGGCATATCGACGCGCGTGTCGCGCGTCACGTCGAGGCCCAACGTGCTGCGGAAGCAGCCCTGGCAGCCGTCCTGGTTCACCTGCCCCAGCAGGCCGCCGGAGCCGAAGCGCACCGACTCGATGCCGTACGACGTGAAGACGCGCGTGAACCGCGAGCCCGGGAACGGATAACCGACACGCAGGTTCGCGCCGATACGCGTGTTCTGCCCGAAGTCGGCGATGCGGAACCGCGCCTGCGAGTGGTAACCCGTCACCTGCGCCGAGACCAGCGAGCCGCGGATGTTCGGGTCGGTGTACGACGCGTTGAAGTCGTTGATGAAGCGGCCGTACTGCCAGTTGATCGCGCCGCGCTTGCACTTGCCGAAGAGGTTCGGCTGGTCGAGGCCGATGAAGCCACCGATGCCCGTACCCTGGCCCGCCGAGGCACCGAAGTTCACGTTGCCCGTGCGCTTCTCCTTCACGCGGAACACGATGTCGATGTCGCCCTGCTCGTTCGCCGGACGCGTGTCCGGGAACGCCAGCGGCGTCTCGAAGAAGCCGAGGTTCCCGATCCCCTGCCAGCTGCGGATCAGGCGGTCCTGGTTGAACACGTCACCCGGGATGATGAACAGCTGGTCCCGGATGCAGCTCTCGATCGTGAAGTCGTTGCCGATGATGTCGACGCGGTTGATGATCGCCGGCGTACCCTCGCGGATGTCCCAGCGCACGCGCACCACGGCCGAGTCGCCGGGCTCGCGTTCCACCACCGGGTTCACCTGCGCGTAGATGTAGCCGTCGTTGCTGTAGAGCGTCTGCACCTGCCGCGTCGCCTCCTCCCAGCGCGTGCGGTCAAAGACATCGCTGGCTACCGATTCGCGCCGGACCAAGGCCCGTGCGCGCTCGGTCAGCGTCGGCGTGCGCTCGCGGAACGGGAAGTACGCCGCCAGTTGGTCGGTCGGGAAATGCCGGTTACCGACGATCTCCAGGCCACCCACGCGGTACTGCTCGCCCTCGCGCACCTGCAGCTCGACCAGCGCCTTGCCCCGCTCGGCGTCCACGATCATCGTGTCGCGCTCGATCTGGAAATCCACGTAGCCGCGCTCGGCGAAGAACGTCGGCAGCTTCTCGCCGAGGTCGGTCGCGTACACGTCTTCGTCGAACTCGCCGCGGCGGAACCACCAGAAGCCCTCGGGCTTCGTCTCCATCGCCTTCACCACGTCGCGCGAGTCCACGCGCTCGGTGCCCAAGACGCGCAGGCCGGAGACCGCCAAGCGCCGGCCCTCGTCCACGCGGAACGTGATGCCCACGCGGTCGCCGATCGACGTCGTCTCCGGCTCGATGCGCGCGAGGTAGTAGCCGCGCGCCTTGTATAGCGAGTCGATGCGCCGCATCGACACCGCGATCTGCGCCGGATCCACCGGGCGGCCCACCAGCAGCGTGACACGGCTCTCGACCGTCCCCTGCGGCACGGCCTCCGTGCCCGCCACGCGCACCTGCCCGACGATCGGACGCTCGGTCACCGCGATGACGATCGTCGCGCCGCGCGTCGCCGCATCGGGCAGCGCGCACTGGATGTCGACGCTGTCGAAGTCACCCGTGCCGTAGAGGTCGCGGATGGCACGCTGGATCACGGGGAAGCTCAGCGAATCCCCTTCGCGCAGCCCGCTGTTGGCGATCACGGTCGCCCGGCCGACGCGCACGTTGCCCCGCACCGCGATCGAGTCGGGGACGAGGCAACGACCGGCCTGGGCTGCTTCCTGCGCGAACACAGGCGTCGCGGCCGCCAAGGCCAACAACGCCAAGAGGATACGGAACATAGAGGGAATATACACGGGGCGGGACCGGACAGGTTCCAAAGGTCCGGTCCCGCCGGGGGTGCGGAATGGGGTGGTCAGGCCTTGGGGCTCGCGGCCAATGTACGGAACTCCAGCTTCGACCCATCGGCGGCCACGTCCACGACGATCTCGTCGCCACGGCCGAACTCGGCCAGCAGGATGCGCTCCGAGAGCGGATCCTCGATCCAGCGCTGGATCGCCCGCTTCAGCGGCCGCGCGCCGTAGCTCTGGTCGTAGCCGTGCTTCACGAGGAAGTCCGTGGCGCCTTCGGTCAGCGTCAACGTCAGCTCCTCCTCGCCCAGCCGCTTCTGCACGTCCTGCAGCAGGATCGACACGATGCTGCCGATGTGCGCCTTCGTCAGCGGATGGAAGACGATCACGTCGTCGAGGCGGTTGAGGAACTCGGGGTTGAAGGCGTGCTGCAGCTCCTCCTTCACCTTGTCCGCCATCCGGTCGAAGTCCTGCGCCTGGTCCGCCGCGCCGAAGCCCAGCGTCCGGTTCTTCGTGATGTCCTTCGCGCCGACGTTCGACGTCATAATGACGACCGTGTTCTTGAAGTCGATCACGCGGCCGTAGTTGTCCGTCAGGTGGCCCTCATCCAGCACCTGCAGCAGGATGTTGAACACGTCGGGGTGCGCCTTCTCGATCTCGTCGAGCAGGATCACCGAGTAGGGCTTGCGGCGCACGGCCTTCGTCAGCGTGCCGGAATCCTCGTAGCCCACGTACCCCGGCGGCGCACCGATCAGGCGCGAGACGGAGAACTTCTCCATATACTCGCTCATATCGACGCGGATCAGCGCCGAGGTGTCGGCGAAGAGGAACTTGGCCAGCGCACGCGCCAGCTCCGTCTTGCCCACGCCGGTCGGGCCGCAGAAGATGAACGAGCCGATCGGCCGGCGCGGATCCTTCAGCCCGGCGCGGCTGCGCCGGATGCTCCGCGCGATCGCCTTGATCGCATCCTCCTGCGCCACCACCGACGCGTGCAGCTCCTCCTCCATCCGCAGCAGGCGCGTCGTCTCCGCCTCCTGCAGGCGCGTCACCGGGATGCCCGTCCAGCGGCCGACGATGAACGAGATCTCCTCCTCGCCGAGCACCGGACGCAGCGACTGCCGCTTCTGTTCCCAGTCCTCCTGACGCGCACGGATGTCGGCCTGCAGCTGGCGCTCGGTATCGCGCAGCGCCGCCGCCCGCTCGAAGTTCTGGTCGCGCACCGCGGCGTCCTTCTCCGCGTTGACCTCCTCGAGCTTCGTCTTGAGGTCCGCCACCTCCGGCGGCGGCACCTGCGCGGCGAGCCGCGCGCGCGCGCCGGCCTCGTCGATCACGTCGATCGCCTTGTCGGGCAGGAAGCGGTCCGTGATGTAGCGCTCGGAGAGCTTCGCCGCGATCGTCAGCGTCTCGTCGGGGATCGTGACGCGGTGATGGTCCTCGTACTTCGCGCGCAATCCCTTGAGGATCTCGACGGTCTCGTCGATCGAGGGCGGATCCACCACCACCGTCTGGAACCGGCGCTCCAGCGCGCCGTCCTTCTCGATGTACTTGCGGTATTCGTTGAGCGTCGACGCACCGACGCACTGCAGCTCGCCGCGGGCCAGCGCCGGCTTCAGCATATTGCTCGCGTCGATCGCGCCCTCGGCGGCACCCGCGCCGACCAGCGTGTGCAGTTCGTCGATGAACAGGATGATCTGCTTGTTCTGCGCGATCTCGTTCATCACGGCCTTGAGCCGCTCCTCGAACTGCCCGCGGTACTTCGTGCCGGCGATCACGGCCGCCATATCCAGCGACAGCACGCGGTGGTCACGCAGCGAGTCCGGGCAGGTGTTGTTGGCGATCATCTGGGCCAGGCCCTCGACGATCGCCGTCTTGCCCACGCCCGGCTCGCCGATGAGCACCGGATTGTTCTTCTTGCGCCGCGAGAGCACTTCCATCACGCGCTCGATCTCCTTCGCGCGGCCGATGGTCGGGTCGAGCTGGCCCTCGGCGGCGAGCGTCGTCAGGTCGCGGCAGAAATGGTCGAGGGCCGGCGTCTTGGACTTCTTCTCGCCCTTGCCAGCGGCCGGCGTCGGCGGTGCGCCCGGCGCCCCGCCCTGCTGGCCCTGTGGCATCTCCGTGCCCAGCAAGCGCAGCGTCTCGGCGCGCGCGGCCTCGAGGTGCACGCCCGCGTCGGTGAGCACCTGCGCGGCGATGCCCTTCTCCTCGCGCAGCAGCCCGAGCAGCAGGTGCTCGGTGCCCACGTAGGAGTGGTTGAGCTCGCGGGCTTCGCCCATCGCCAGCTCGAGCACCTTCTTGGCGCGCGACGTGTACGGCAGGTCGGGACCGGTGGCCTGGGCGGCTTTGCCCTTCTTCACCGTGTCCTCGATCTTCTGCTGGATCTCCTCGAGGTCCACGCTGAGGTTCTGCAGCACCGCCGCGGCGACGCCTTCGCCCTCGCGGATCAGCCCGAGCAGGATGTGCTCGGTGCCCACGTACTCGTGATGCAGGCGCGCGGCCTCCTCGCGGGCCATCGCCAGCACCTTCCGCACCCGTTCCGTGAAGTTGTAACCGTTCATCCGTTGCCTCGACCGCGGTGCTCCCCGAGGGTCATTCGGGGAGGCGTGCCTCGTTGGCGAGTACCTGACGCACGTAGCGGGCCCGCGCCAGGTTCGCCTCGCCCTCGGTCAACACCCGACCCGCATTGTGCGAGAGGTGCGCCGACTGGCTGAAGATCAGGAGCTTGTTGAGCGTGTAAACACTGAGCCCGGTCACCAGGTTCAGCCCCGCCGCCAGCCGCAACCCGCTCAGGAGGTTCATCGCCTCGTCCGCCGGCAGGTTCCTCGCGTGCCGCAGGGTGCCGTACGCGCGCCACAGCTTGTCCTCGATAATATAACCCGCGTCACGCGCCAGAATCGCGCGCGCTTCCTGCTCCCGCTCGATCACCCGCTGCACCACGCGCACCAACTGGTCCGCGAGGTCCTCCTCGGTCCGCCCCAGCGTCGTCTGATTCGAGATCTGGAACAGGTTCCCCAGCACGTCGCTGCCTTCGCCATAGAGCCCGCGGTACGTCAGCCCCATATGCTGCAGGCCCTGCAGCACCTTGCCGATCTCCTGCGTGAGCACGAGGCCCGGCAGGTGAATCAAGACGCTGGCCCGCAGCCCCGTCCCCGTGTTCGTCGGGCACGCGGTCAGGAACCCGAACTCGGGATGCGCGGCATACGGCAGCACCGAGGCCAGCTCGGCGTCCAGCACCGCCGCCTGCGCCAACGCACCGGGGACGTCGAACCCCGACCTGAACACTTGGACACGCAGGTGGTCCTCTTCGTTTACCATCACGCCGGCATCGCCCGTCACGAGCACGCCGGCGCCCGCCGGACCCTCCACGCCGCGGTCCAGCCCCACCAGCTCACGGCTCACGAGGTGCCGCTCGTACAGCACCTGCCGCTCGAGCGGCGAGCACTCGTCCACGCGCACGAAGGCGGCGCCCTCCAGCGAGGGCAGTCGCGCCGCCGTCGCCCGCACCTGATGCAACACGCGCAAGCGTTCGCCCTCGCGCGCCCGGATCGGGAACGCGAAGCCGGCGAGGTTGCGCGCCAGTCGGATCCGCGACGACAGCACGATCCCCGCGTGCGCGCCGTCGCCGATCAACCAGTGCAGGCCGCCGTCGGGCAGCAGCGAGAGATCGAGGCTCATTCCATCCCCCGGATCTGGTCGCGCAGCGCCGCGGCTTCCTCGAAGGCCTCGCCCTCGATGGCCTTGGCCAAGCGCGTCCGCAACGCTTCCAGCGTCGCCTCGCGGGCCAGCGCCGCCGGATCGCCGCCCTCGTGGCGCCATCCGCTGTGCCGGGTGCTCCCCTGCACCCCCCGCAACAGCTCGCGCAAGCTCTGCTCGAAGGCGCCGTAGCACTGCGCGCAGCCCAGTCGCCCGCTCGCGCGGAAGTCCCGCAGCGAGGTGCCGCAGTAGGCGCAGCGCGCGGCGTCGCCGGGCATCTGCGCGGCCTGCTGCTGCACCGCCTGGAGGAAATCCCCCAGCGGGTGCGTCGGCGGCGCGGTGACAGTCGTCTCGATGCCGCGCGCCGCCGCACACTGCTCACACAGATGCACCTGCGAGACCACGGCCTCGACGATCTGCGTCAGGTGCACCACGGCGTCGCGCTCGCGGCAGCTATCGCAAACCATCACACACCCCCGGCGGACGCCGGCGCCGGATGCAGGCGCCCGTCCTCGAGGTGCAGGGTCCGCTGCGCCCGCTCGGCCAGCGAGCGGTTGTGCGTCACCACGACCAGCCCCAAGCCACCGTCCTGCGCCAACTCGGCGAACAGGTCGTGCAGGCGCTCCGCGTTCTGATGGTCCAGGTTGCCCGACGGCTCGTCGGCGAGCAGCACGCGCGGCTTGAGCGCCAGCGCACGGGCCACCGCGGCGCGCTGTTGCTCGCCGCCGGACAGCTCCGACGGCCGATGATGCAGTCGCGAGCCCAGTCCGACGCGCTCCAGCAACTCGGCGGCCCGCGCCCGGCTCTCCGCCTCCGGGCGCTCGGCGATCCGCATCGGCATCATCACGTTCTCCAACGCCGAGAACTCCTTGAGCAGGTGATGGAACTGGAAGACGAATCCCACCTGTCGATTCCGGAGTTCCGCCAGCGACTCGTCGCTGGCCCCGCTGGTCGCGATGCCCCCCAACTTTACCACACCGGCATCGGGGCGCTCCAGCGCGCCCAGCACGTGCAGGAAGGTGCTCTTGCCCGAGCCGCTGGCGCCCACCACGGCGACCATCTCGCCCGGCGACACCTGCAGGTCGACGCCGTCGAGCACGAGGATCGCCGAGCCGTCGCCGCCGCGATAGCCCTTCACCACGCCGAGGGCCTCGAGCACCGGCGGCGTCACGGTCGCAGGCGTTTCGCCGAGCATCGTCATTCGCTGCGGATGGCCTCGATCGGGTAGAGCCGCGCCGCGGTCGCCGCGGGATGCAGCGTCGCCAGCACGGCCACGGCCACGCTGAGCAAGACGATCAGCGTCACGTCGAACAGTTCGAGCCGCACCGGCAGATGGTCGATGAAGTACACCGACGGGTCCAGCGCGATCAGCTTCCAGCGCTCCAGCGTGTAGCCCGTGCCCAGCCCGAGCACGAGGCCCATCCCCGTGCCCGCCGCGCCGATGAACGCGCCCTGCAGCAGGAAGATCCGCCGGATCGAGTCGGCCCGCATTCCCATCGCCTTCAGGATGCCGATCTCGCGCGTCTTGTCGCGCACCACCATCGTCAGCGTGCTCACGATGTTGAACGCCGCCACCATAATGATCAGCGCGAGGATCACGCTCATCCCGAGCTTCTCGAGCTTCAGCGCGCGGAACAGCGAGCTGTTCTGCTGCTGCCAGTCCTCGCCGCGGTATGGCCAGCCCAGCAACTCGACGATCGCCGTCGCCACGTCCGGCGCGACCCAACGGCCCGTCGTCTTCACCTCGAGCCCCGTCACCGCCGAGTCGAGCCCGGCGAGGCGCTGCGCGTACGGCAGCGCGACGTAGGCATAGTTGTTGTCGTACTCGTACATCAGCGTCTCGAAGGTCCCCGTGACCTCGAACTGCTGCACCCGCGGCAGCATACCCGCGGAGAGTCCGGCCATCGGGCCCACGCCGATCACGGCGCCGGCACTTCCGGCATCGTTGCTGCCCGCCGTGTAGACGGTGATGCGCATTCCCGGATACGCGCCCAGGCGGTCGGCGAGCAGCCGGCCGAGCACGACGCCATTGTCCGTGCCCTCGGTCGTCTTGAAGAGGAAGGCGCCCGGCGCCGCGTGGTCGCGGATCGTCGTCACCTGCGACGAGCCGGAGTCGCCGGGAATCAACCCGCCGATCGTCACCGCCTCGATATGGCCCTTGCCCGCCGTGGCCAAGCCCTGCGTGATCACGAAGGGCGCCACGTCCACCACGTCGGCCACGCCGCGCACCTTCTCCTGCGCCTCCGCCCAGCGCTCCATCCGCAGCGCCTCGCCGTAGGTCAGCACGCGGATGTCCGGGCTGCCCACGAGGATCTTCTCGCGCAGGTCCGTCTGCAGTCCGTTCATCACGCCCATAATGACGATGAGCGCGCTCACGCCCACCGCGACGCCGGCCACGGCGATCACGGAGATGAACGACAGCAGCCGCGACCCGCGGCGGCTGCGCAGGTAGCGCCAGGCGATCGACAGCTCGAGTCGCGACGTGGCCACGTCCGCTTACTCCGGGCGCATCAGCGGGAACAGGATCACGTCGCGGATGTGCGGCGTGTCCGTGAGGTACATAAAGAGCCGGTCGAGCCCGATGCCCACGCCACCCATCGGCGGCATCCCGTATTCCATCGCGCGGAGATAGTCCTCGTCCACGCCGGTCGCCTCTTCGTCACCCGCCGCCTTGAGGCGCGCCTGCGCCTCGAAACGCGCGCGCTGGTCCAGCGGGTCGTTGAGCTCGGAGAACGCGTTCGCCAGCTCCTTGCCCTTGGCGAAGAGCTCGAAGCGTTCCGTGAGCCCGGGCTTCGTGCGATGCGGCTTGGCCAACGGCGAGAGTTCCACCGGGTAGTCGAGCACGAAGGTCGGCGTGTCGATCTTGCTCTCCACGTGGTACTGGAAGAGCTCATCCATCAGCTTCGGCCGCGAGAGCTTCGGGATGTCGTGCACGCCCGCCTGCTCGGCGTGCTTCGCGAGCTCCGCGTCGCTCAGCTGCATCGCGTCGGGCACGCCCAGCGCCTTCGAGAGCGCCGGCACCCACTCGATGCGCGGGAACGGCAGCACGAACTCCGGCACCGGACCAGCTTCCGTGCCGTCGAGCCGCGTGCGCGGCGCGTCGCCCAGCGTCTCGCGCACCGCCGTCGCGGCGACGATCAGGAGCTGCTCGACGCGACCCATCATCACGGTGTAGTCGGCGTAGGCCTCGTAGAACTCCAGCATCGTGAACTCCGGATTGTGCGTCCGGTCGATGCCCTCGTTGCGGAAGTCGTGGCCGATCTCGTACACGCGGTCGAAGCCGCCGACCACCAGCCGCTTCAGGTACAGCTCGTCGGCGATGCGCAGGTACAGCGGCATATCGAGCGCGTTGTGGTGCGTCGTGAACGGCCGCGCCGCGGCACCGCCATACAGCGGCTGCAGCACCGGCGTCTCGACCTCGAGGTACTGCAGCTCGTCGAGCGCGCGGCGGATCGCCGTCGTCATCCGCGAGCGCGCCGCGAAGTGCCGCCGCACCTCCGGATGCACCGCGAGGTCCGCATAGCGCTGGCGCGAGCGCTGCTCGCCGTCGGCGAACCCCGAGTGGCGCACGGTCTTGCCGTCCACCTGCTCTTCCTTGCCGAAGGGCAGCGGCCGCAGGGACTTCGCCAGCAGCGTTGCCTCGGTCACGTGCA
>DAOMNV010000077.1:0-10728 GCA_035444005.1 Gemmatimonadaceae bacterium | reverse complement strand
GGGGTCGTCGTGGCCCGGGATGTCGAGCAGGACGACGGGGAGACCGGCGGAGGCCGCGAGCGCGGCGATTCCGGCTCCCATCGCGCCGGCGCCGATGACGCCGACCTTGGTGATCCGCATTGCTGCTCCGAGAGGAAAGGGTCTGCGGGATGCGGCGGGGGATGCCGCGACGGCCGTCGCAGGGCTCGGGCCGTTGTTGGAATCTAGCGGCAGTGACTGGCTCGATAGGGGGACGCGGCCTAGTTTGGGCGGGTGATCAAGTACCTCGGCTCGAAGCGGAAGCTGGTGCCGCGCATCGTGGCGCTGGCCCAGGCGATTCCCGGTGCGCGGACGGCGCTCGACCTGTTCACGGGCACGACGCGCGTGGCGCAGGGGCTGAAGCGTGCGGGCTTCGCGGTCACGGCCAACGACCTGGCGAGCTACAGCGAGGTGCTGGCACAGGCGTACATCGCGGCCGACGCGCGGCGCGTGGATGCGGCGACGCTGCAGGCGATGCTCGAGGAACTGAACGCCTTGCCGGGCCGGCGCGGGTATTTCACGCGGACGTTCTGCGAGGATGCGCGGTACGTGCAGCCGGTCAACGGGATGCGCGTGGATGCGATACGGGCGCGGATCGAGACGATCACGGCGGACGCGACGGAGCGGGCGATCCTGCTGGCCTCGCTGCTGGAGGCGACGGACCGCGTGGATTCGACGACGGGCCTGCAGATGGCGTACCTGAAGCAGTGGTCGGCGCGGAGCCATCGCACGCTGCGGCTGCGCTTGCCGATACTGCTGGACGGGCCGGGGCGTGCGTTGCGCCTCGACGCGCGTGAGGCGGCGCGGATGCTGGGGCAGTACGACGTCGCGTATCTCGATCCGCCGTACAACCAGCATTCGTACTATCGGAACTATCACGTGTGGGAGACGCTGGTGCGCGGCGATGCGCCGCCGAGTTACGGGGTGGCGCGCAAGCGGGAGGATTGCCGGACGACGCGCAGCGTGTTCAATGCGCGCGGCGGAGCGGCGGAAGCGGCGCTGGGCGAGGTGCTCGCGACGTTGCCGGCGCGGCACGTGATCCTGTCGTTTTCCGACGAGGGGTTCATCTCGTTGGCGGCGTTGCGGGAGATGTTGGCGTCACGCTTCGGCGAGGTGGCGGGCGTGCCGGTGCCGTCGCGGCGGTACGTGGGAGCGAAGATCGGGATCTACGCGCCTGATGGATCGGTCGTGGGCGCGCCGGGGCACCTGACGAACACGGAGTGGTTGTTCGTGGCGGGGCCCGATGCGGCGGACATCGTGACGCGCGCCGAGGGTGCGGCGCTGGCGGAGGTGGCGTGAGCGGACGGTCGGCGGTGGCTCCAGAACAGTGGTTGCCGGTGCACGAGGCCCTGATGCAGGGACTCGTGCACGCGTGCAACAATCGCGTGGCGGCGTTGAGCGGCATCACGCAGCTCTTCGAGGCGCAGCTCTCGACGAGCGACGAAGGGATGCAGCAGCTGAACGGCGAGGTGGAGCGCTTTCGCCATCTGATGGGGATGTTCCGCCTGGCGACGTCGCCGCGCGGCACGCGGCGCGAGCCGGCGCGGATGGGTGAGGCGCTGCGCGCGGCGGTGTCGCTGCTGGCGTATCACCTCGATGCGCGACAGGCGCAGTTCACGGCGCCGGAGGATCCTCCCGACGTGGAGCCCGTGTACCTGTTGACGGGTGACGCGCTGCGCCTGTCGCTGTTGGCCTACCTTGCGGCCGCGGCCGGTGCGGGAAAGAACGCTGGCGTGACGGCGGCGCTGGCGCGCGTGGCGGATGAGACGGTGGTGACGGTGACAGCGCCGGGCCAGGAGGCGGAGTTGCGCGCGCGGCCGGAGTACGCCGCGCTGGCTGATGCGGCCGAGCGCGAGGGCGGTTCGCTGCGGAGCACTGCGGGTCCCGAGGGCTCGGTGCTGCTGATGCTGTCGTTACCGGGTCTGCAAAAAGCGACGGCGCGGGGTTAGCCGCGCCGTCGGAACCACACATCAATTACTGAGCGCGACTTAGAAGGCTCGCTGCGCCTCGATGCGCAGGGCCTGCTGCCAGCCGGCCGCGGTGCCGTCGGCGACGCGCACGCGCACGAGCACGGCGGCGTTGTTGGTGGGCTCGCCGAGCCCGATCGTGGCGATGGCGCCGGTCCAGTTGCCGTGCTGGTCGAGCACCGTGGTGCCGGCCGGAAGCGCGGCGGCGTCGAGCGTCCAGCGGACGTTGCCGCGCACCGTGTAGGTGGCCAGGTACTCGGTGAAGCCGTTGCCCTTGTGGGTCTCGGTGAGGGCGACCGTTTCGACGGCGTGCAGGAAGGCGGGGATGGTCGCCGTCGCGGTGATGCGGACCTCGGCGCGCGCCCCGCGGCCCACGGCCAGCGCGGTGTTCTGCGCGGCAAGCGGCGCGGCGAAGAGGAAGGCCGCGGCGAGGAGGAAGGTCGGGGTGCGCATAGTGGGCTCCATAGGTGTCTGCCCACTTCTATATTCACGTTCTGTGCCGCGAATCGCCGCCTGTAAAGTCTTTTAAATCAACAACTTAGAGAAACATCCTAGCACCTACACACTAGGCAATTTTCGCCGAGCGGCAACTTTCGCCGAGCGAAGTCGACCTAGCGGCCTTGTGCGGGCAGGGCGAGGCGGCATCGCACCACGGCGGCCGAGCCGTGGCGCGTTGATTGGTGTTGGGTTGGAGTCGAGCGGTCTGGTCAGGCGACGCGGACGGGGGCTGTGAGTCGATCGCGGAGCTGGCGGAGGGCGCGTGCGCGGATACGGCTGACCCCAGACTCCGTGACGCCGATGCGCGGGGCGATTTCTCGGAGGGTACGGTCCTCGAAGAAGGAGAGGATCAGGACTTCGAGCGCGTCGCGGTCGAGCGAGTGGAGGGCTTCGCGGAGTCGTTCGCGTTCGCGTTCGCGGTCCAGCTCGAGGTCGAGGTCTGGATCGATGGCCGGGATGCGCTCTTCGCGCGAGGGGGCATCGTTGCGCTGTGGGCCGGCGGTCGCGTCGAGACTGATGTGGGTGCTATCGAGCGACTCGCGTTCCCAGGCGAGGAGGCCGAGGATGTCGGTGTCGAGTGCGTCGGCGACTTCGTGCGTGGTGGGCGTGCGGTGCATCGTTTGGGCGAGGGCGTCGCGGACGTGTTCGAGCCGTCGCGCGCGGGAGCGGGCGCCGCGCGTGAGCGGATCGACTCGGCGCAGTTCGTCGAGCATCGCGCCGCGGATGCGGGTTGCCGCGTAGGTGGAGAAGGCCAGTCCGCGGCTGGAGTCGAAGGCATCGGCGGCTGCGAGCAGGCCGGCGAGGCCGGCGCTGACGAGCTCGTCGAGGTCGGCCTCGTCTGCGAGCGTCGCGTGGAGGCGGCGGGCGAGGTAGTGCACCAAGCCGATGTGGCGCTGCACGAGCTCGTCGCGAGTGAACGGCATCCTGAGGCTCCCGGGCGGAATGATCCGCCGATAAGGAGTTCAGGAATCGTGCCGAGTTTCGAGATTGTTAAGTTGTTGTTATTACACAACTTACAATCAACGGGACGCAAAAATAACCCGGCAAAATTCGCCGAGCGGCAATATTCGCCGAGCGTGTTTGGCTAGTCGTCGGTGACGTTGAGGCGGCTGCGCAGGGTGCGGATCGACATTCCCAGCAGCTCTGCGGCCTTGGTGCGATTGCCGTTGGTGCGGGCGAGGGCGGCGGCGATGAGCCGTTGCTCGGCGTCGGCGACGTTGAGCGAGTCGAGGACGATGGCGCCGTCGGGGAGGATTGCCGTCCCGGCCGCCGGCGTCGATGTCGGCGTGCCACTGGGTGTGGCGCGACGGTCGGTACCGGCGAAGGCCGAGTAGCCGAGGACGGGATCCTTGGAGAGGACGACGGCGCGCTCGACGAGGTGCTGCAGCTCGCGGACGTTGCCGGGCCAGTGCTGGCTGCGCAGCCATTCCATCGCGTCGGGTGCGATGCCTTGGATGTCCTTCTTGTACTCCTGTGCCGCGCGCATCGCGAAGCGCATCGCGAGGAGCGGGATGTCGCTGCGGCGATCGCGCAGCGGCGGGATCGTCACCGGGATGACGCTGAGCCGGAAGTAGAGATCCTGGCGGAAGCGGCCGTCGGCGGCTTCCTCGGCGAGCGCGCGGTTGGACGTGGCGATGATGCGGACGTCGACCTTGATCGGCGTCTCGCCGCCGACGCGTTCGAATTCGCCTTCCTGCAGCACGCGCAGGAGCTTGGCTTGGAGGTCGAGGCGCATCTCGCTGATCTCGTCGAGCAGCAGCGTGCCGCGGTTCGCGCGTTCGAAGGCGCCTTCGACGCGCTTGATGGCGCCGGTAAAGGCACCCTTCTCGTGACCGAAGAGCGCGCTTTCGATGAGGCCTTCGGGGATGGCCGCGCAGTTGATCTTGATGAAGGGCTGGTCGCGGCGGTCGCTCTGTTCGTGGACGGCGCGGGCGAAGAGTTCCTTGCCGGTGCCGCTTTCGCCGAGGAGGAGGACGGAGGCGCGCGTGGGGGCGGCCATCGCGACTTCGTTGAGCGCCTTCTGGATGGCCGGGGATTCGCCGAGGATCTGCTGCTTCTGGCGGAGCTGCATCACCTCGTCGCGCAGCGCGGCGTTCTCGCGCTTGAGGCTCTCGACCTTGAGTGCCTGTTCGAGGGCGATCTCGAGGTGCGGGCCGTCGACCGGCTTGGTGATGTAGTCGACCGCGCCGGCCTTGATGGCGCTCACCGCGTGCTCGATGCTCGCGTAGCCGGTGAGGATGATGAGCGGGATGTCGTAGCCTTCGGCCTTGAGGAGCTCGAGGAGGTCGAGTCCGGTGAGGCCCGGCATCTGGTGGTCGGAGACGATGAGGTCGATGCGCTCGCGGGCGAGGACCTGCAAGGCCTCGTGCACCGAGGTGGCACCGACGGCGTGATGGCCGGCGCGCTCGATCAGGTGTCCGAGCAGTTGGCCGACTGCCGGTTCGTCGTCGACGTAGAGGATGGTTGCCATCGCTGGGACGAAGGTAACTTCCGCGTATGCCTCCACGCCACGCGAAGGCCATCGCCCACCTGCGCGCCGCCGACCCGATCCTCGGCCGCTGGATCGCGCAGGCGGGCCCCTGCGCCCTGACGCGAGAGCGCGGCGGGACCCATTTCGCGGCCGTTGCGCGTTCCATCATCTACCAGCAATTGAGCGGCAAGGCGGCGGGCACGATCCACGCGCGTTTCGAGGCGTTGTTCGGCGGCAAGGCGCCGGAGGCGCGTGCGGTGCTGAAGGTGAAGCACGCGGCGCTGCGCGGCATCGGGCTCTCGGAGCGCAAGGCTGAATACGTGCGCGGGCTCGCCGAGGATGTGCATCGCGGACGGATCCCGTTGGAGCGCGTGGACGCGATGCCGGACGCCGAGGTGATCGAGACGCTCACGCAGGTGCGCGGGGTGGGGGAATGGACTGCGCAGATGTTCCTGATGTTCCGGCTGGGGCGGCCCGACGTGCTGCCGACGCTGGACTTGGGGATCCAGACGGCGATCAAGCGCTTGTATGGGTTGCGGACGCATCCCAAGCCTGAGCGCGTGGCGAAACTCGGCGCCAAGTGGGCGCCATACCGGACGGTGGCTTCGTGGTATCTGTGGAGAGTGGTGGACGATCCGCCGCAGTAGCGGCGACTGGCGCGGACCTGCCTCGGGGCACGCTGGTGCAGCTGCGTTCGGCGATGCCCGTGAGCGCCGAGGCGCTGTTTGCGTGGCACGAGCGGCCGGGCGCCTTCGAGCGGCTGACGCCTGGGTTTCTGCCGGCGCGCGTGCTTTCGCGCAGCGGCGGGATCACGGATGGCTCGCGCGTGACGTTGGGCATTCCTGTCGGCCCCGTCACGACGACCTGGGAGATGGATCACGTCGGCTACGTGAAGGGCCGCGAGTTCCGCGACGTGCAGCGGAAGGGGCCGTTCGCGCAGTGGGAGCACCTCCACCGGATGGAGCCTCAGCCCGACGGCACGAGCGTGCTCGACGATCGCATCACGTATGCGTTGCCGCTTCCGCCGTTTGGCGAGATCGCGGCTGGCTGGTTCACGCGCGCGCGCCTCGAGCGGTTGCTGCGTTGGCGCCACGCGCTGACGCGGCTGGACCTTGAGCGGCACGCGCAGTTCGCGTCGAGTGCGCGCTTGCGCGTGGCGATCACCGGCGCGAGCGGGTTCTTGGGGACAACGCTGGCTGCGTTTCTCACGACGGGTGGGCACAGCGTGCTGCGCATCGGGCGCGGTCGCGATGCGGACGTGCAGTGGGATCCGGCGCGCGGGCAACTCGACGCCAACGCGCTGGAAGGCGTCGACGCGGTGATCCATCTCGCGGGTTCGAGCGTTGCCGAGCGTTGGACGGCGGAGCACAAGCGCGGCATCAGGGAGAGCCGCGTGCAGTCAACGCGGTTGATTGCGCAGGCGATCGCGAAGTTGGCGCGCAAGCCGCGCGTGCTGCTGAGCGGCAGCGCGATCGGCATCTACGGTTCGCGGGGCGACGAGGTACTCGACGAATCCTCGGCGTTGGGTGACGACTTTCTCGCGGACGTCGGCCGCGAGTGGGAGGGCGAGACGCGGGTGGCCGAGGACGCCGGCGTGCGCGTGGTGCATCTGCGCACGGGCATCGTGCTCAACCCGGCGGGCGGCGCGCTGGCGAAGATGGTGACGCCGTTCCAGGCCGGCGTGGGCGGCAAGCTCGGCAGCGGGCGACAGTGGATGAGTTGGATCAGCCGCGAGGATTGGATCGGCGCGGCGCATCACGCGCTGTTCACGGACGGGGTGCGCGGGGCGGTGAATCTCGTGGGGCCGGAGCCGGTGACGGCGGCGACATTCGCCGCGACCTTGGCGCGCGTGCTGGGGCGGCCGAACCTGTTTCCGGTGCCGGCGTTCGCGCTCAAGGCGCTGTTCGGCGAGATGGCCGAGGGGACGATCCTTGCGAGCCAGCGGGCGTTGCCGAAGGCGCTACAATCGAGCGGATTCGCGTTCGCGCATCCGTCGCTGGCGACGGCGTTGCGGTTTGAGTTGGGGCTGGAGTGATGACGGATGACGGATGACGGATGACGGATGTGGGAGGCTTCCGCGCATCCGTCATTCGTCCCCGAACCAATTCGCGCCGTAGCCGATATCTTTCCTCGTATGCCTCTGGTTCCCTTCGATTCGCTTCCCGACGATTCCCGCTGCTGGGTCTTTGGCGCGCGCGCGCCGATCGACGAGGTCGACGAGCCGCGCCTGATGACGGCGGTGGATCGCTACCTCAAGCAGTGGAAGGCGCACGGCGCGCCGCTGGTGTGCGCGCGCCTGTTCCGCGACGAGCATTTCTTGGTGGTGGCGGTGGACGAGCGCGCGTCGGATGCGTCGGGCTGCTCGGTCGACGGCCTGTTCCGCACGTTGCAGGAGATCGAGGAAGGCATCGGGACCTCGATGGTCGGCGGCGGGAACGTCTACTTCCGTGATGCGGGCGGGATGGTACACTGCCTGCCGCTGCCGGAGTTCGAGCGTTTGATCGCCATCGGCGAGGCGCACGGCGACACGACGGTGTTCGACACGACGGTGACGACGCTGGGGGCGTATCGCGAGCGCTTCGAAGGGCCGGCGCGCGAGAGTTGGCATCGCCAGCTGCTGAAGTGATTGCCGCAACGCGAAACGGGGGCGCCAATCGGCGCCCCCGTTCGTGTTTGGTCCGTACCGCGTCAGGCGCGGAGCCAGTCGGCCTGCCAGTCGGTGATGGCGCGCTTGATCTGCTTCGGGGACTCGAACTCGCCATTGAGCGTGCGCTCGACCAGCCCCGGGAGCTCCGCGTCGGAGGCGAAGCGCAGGGCGATGAGTTGCCGCACGGTGAGCGCCTTGCTGCGCGCGAGGAGGTCGCCGCTGAGCAGCTCCTTCAAGCGCAGGCGCATCTCGAGGCGGATCACGCGGTTCTGCACGGTGATCGCCATAATGCGCGAGGAGACGATGCCGGCCGAGATGGCGACGGCGACGAGGGCCTCGAACCAGTGCGCGGGCTGCGGATCCCTGATGGCGTGCCAGATGGAGTGGAGGGCCCAGATCGCCGTGACCGGCGACGCCAGGAAATGGTAGATCGGGAGCCAGCGTGCGTGGCTGGCAAAGGACTGCGACTTGGCGGCCATAATGGTTGGCGAAGGTAGGACTACGTCCGGCAGAGGGACGAATACGGGAACCCCGGCGGCGGTTCTGCCCTACATTCTAGTATGCGCATTCCCAAGCTGCCTTCCAGCGAGCTCACGCCCGAGGCGTGGTACCTCGACCGTCGCAAGTTTCTCGCGGCTGCCGGCATCGCCGGTGCCGGACTGCTCGGCGCCACGCGATTGGTGCAGGCCGCGCAGCAGGGCCAGCAGGGCGCGCCGCAGGCGCGCGGAACGCCGTACGGCCTGCAGCCCAACGACACGCCCACGCCGTGGGCCGACGTGACGGGCTACAACAACTTCTATGAGTTCGGCACGGGCAAGGAAGATCCGGCGCGCAACGCCGTGAACTTCCAGGCGCGGCCGTGGACCGTGAAGGTGGACGGGCTCTGCGACAATCCGGGTGACTTCCAGCTCGAGGACTTCCTCAAGCCGTCGCGCGTGGAGGACCGCATCTACCGGATGCGCTGCGTGGAAGCGTGGTCGATGGTGATTCCGTGGCGCGGCATTCCGCTCAAGGACGTGATCGATCGCGCGCGCCCGCGCGCAGCGGCCAAGTACGTGGAGTTCACCACGCTGATGGATCCGCGGCGGATGCCGGGGCAGCGGTTTCCGATCCTCGACTGGCCGTATGTGGAGGGCCTGCGCCTGGACGAGGCGCGGCATCCGCTCACGCTGCTCGCGACGGGTGTGTACGGCCGCGACTTGCCGAACCAGAACGGCGCGCCGCTGCGTCTCGTGGTGCCGTGGAAGTACGGCTTCAAGGGCATCAAGAGCATCGTGCGCATCCGTTTCACGGAGCGGCAGCCGGTGAGTTCGTGGGAGCAGTCGGCGCCGCAGGAGTATGGCTTCTACGCAAACGTGAACCCGCAGGTGGACCATCCACGCTGGAGCCAGGCGACGGAGCGGCGCATCGGGGAGTTCCGCCGGCGAGCGACGCTGCCGTTCAACGGCTACGCGGACCAGGTGGCGTCGCTGTACTCGGGATTGGATCTCCGTCGGAATTACTGAGTGACGCCGCTGGCAGGCATCGATCGCCAGCCGCGCGGCTTCGGCGTGTTGCTCGTGCTCGCGGCGGCCGTGCCTGCGCTGTGGTACGCCTGGGCCATCTACTCCGACTTCGCACTGGGCTCGCGCTACCTCGGCTCCGACCCGATCAAGGCCGCCGAACACGCCTATGGCGAGTGGACGCTGCGGATGCTGCTGGCGACACTGGCGATCACGCCGCTGCGGCGGCTCACGGGCTGGAACTGGTTGGCCAAGCATCGCCGCACGCTGGGGCTCTATGCCTTCGCCTACGGCGTGCTGCATCTCACCGTGTGGGCCATCATCGACGTGCAGCTGATCATCGATGATCTCGTCGGCTGGGACGTGGTGAAGACGGACCTGCTCAAGCGGCCATTCATCACGATCGGGATGTTGGCGCTGCTGCTGATGCTGCCATTGGCGCTCACGAGCACGAAGGCGATGATCCGGCGCCTCGGGAAGTCGTGGGCGCGCTTGCACCGACTCGTGTACGTGGTGGCGCTGCTTGGGTTGATCCACTTCTTTATGGCCGTCAAGCTCGACTGGCGCGAGCCGCTGGTGTACGCGTTGGTGCTCGCGGCGTTGCTCGGCTGGCGTCTGGTGGATGCGCGCCGCCGCGCACGATCGGGCCCCGCGGCCGCGTAGTGCGTGGGTAGATTGCTGGGGTGAAGCCCTCGCAGCCCAAGCACAGCCCGTCGCCGTCGTCCGCGCCCGCTCGCGGGCGCTATGACGCGTGGGCGGTTGCGGCGCCGGGCCTTGAATCCTTGCTCGAAGCCGAGTTGCGCACGCTGGGATTCACCGACGCGACGGCGAGCACGGGCGGCGTCCGCTTTGCCTGCGACGGCCAAGGCCTCGTGCGCGCGAACCTTCACTCGCGCTTGGCGAGCCGCGTCGTCGTGCGCCTCGCGAGCTTCAAGGCGCTGGCGTTCCACGAACTCGAGCGCGCTGCGCGGCGGGTGGAGTGGACGCGGATGCTGGCGCCCGGCGCGAGCTACCGCCTGCGCGTGACGGCCAAGAAATCGCGGTTGTATCACTCCGACGCGATCGCGCAGCGCGTGGGCGAGGCGATCGAGCGTGCGGTGGCGGGCGCGCGGCGCGTGGACGGTCCGGCGCGGGACGAGGATGAGTCGGCGGACGAGACGCCGCACGCACTGGGCGTGGCGGTCGATGCGCCGAGCGCGCAGCTGTTCGTCGTGCGCTTCGAGCACGATCGCTGCACCGTGAGTGCGGACAGCTCGGGTGCGCTGCTGCATCGCCGCGGGTACCGGCAGGCGGTGGCGAAGGCGCCGATGCGCGAGACCTTGGCCGCGGCGATGCTGGCGGCGGCGCGGTACGATGCTTCGCAGCCGCTGGTCGATCCGTTCTGCGGCTCGGGCACGCTGCTGATCGAGGCGGCAATGATGGCGCGGCGCATCGCGCCGGGGTCGTGGCGCAGCTTCGCGGCGGAGCGCTGGCCGGAGCTGCCGGCGGAGGCGTGGTCGCGCGCGCGCGCCGATGCCGCCGCCCAGGTGTTGCCGCGTGCCGCGGCGCCGATCGTCGGTGCGGATCGCGATGCCGGCGCGGTCGCGGCGGCGTTGGCCAACGCCGAGCGCGCCGGTGTGCGCGGCG
>DAOMNV010000076.1:9176-10731 GCA_035444005.1 Gemmatimonadaceae bacterium | reverse complement strand
CACGTGCGCGGCGTGGAAGGCCTCGTGGTCGAACTCCGCATAGCTGCGCCCGCTCGGCGCCACGCGGCTCGCCCGCCGCTCGGGCAGCGCGTAGAAGCCACCGAGGCCGCTCAGCGTGATGATGCGCGCCGCCGTCTCGCAGCCCGCGCAGCAATACGTCGCGCCGTCCACCGTGCGCGCGTCACCAGCCGTGGCCTCAAGGCCGCAGTGGGCGCAGCGCGTGTCGGCGGCGACGCCGAGCGCGAGCTCAGTGGTGAGCGTGCTGCCCATCGCCCGTCGTCGGCTCGGCCGGCGTGCCGGCCATCGTGTGTGCGTGCGAGACCGTCGGCGAGAATCGCCCCGCCACGGTGAGCACGCCGAGGATCACGAGCACGCTTGCCGTCACCACCGGCAACCGGCTGCGGAAGCGCCCCAGCAGCCGCTGGGCGCCCAATCCCACGGCGGCGAGCAGCGGCACGGTGCCAAGCCAGAAGGCGGCCATCACCGTCGCGCCGCCGAGCGCGGAGCCCGCCGCCGCCGACGTCGCGACGAAGGCATAGAGCCAGCCGCAGGGCAGCGCCGCCGAGAGCGCACCGATGGCCAATGCGCGCACGGCCGGCGGGCGGTCCTGCACCACGCGCACCGCGCGCGCGACGCACGTGGCCAATGCCGGCGGCACGTCGAGCGAGGGGATGCGCAGGCCCAGCGCGGCGAGGAGCGATGCCAGGCCCCACAGAATGAGCAGCACGCCCGCCACGATCGCCGCCGGCCGCGCGAAACCCGCAATGGCGCCCGCCGCGTTGAGCCCCGCGCCCGCCGCACCGGCCAGCGCGCCCAGCGATGCATAGCTCAGCAGGCGGCCGAAGTTGTACGCCGCCGTCGAGCGCAGCACCGCAGGCCCCCGCGAGGCATCGCCGCCCGATGCGAGGCAGGCAAAGCTGCCGCACATCCCGGCGCAGTGCGCGCTACCGAGCAATCCAGCGACGAAGACCGAGCTGGCCAGCGCGAACACGCTTACGGTGCCTCGACGCGCAGCGAGGTTTCGAAGCGCGCATCACCGCGGCGCGCGACGACGCGCAGCTCCCACTGGCCGGCGTGTACGAGCGCGCCATCCACCACGTAGCGTCCGCCACCGGCGGCACGCAGCGTGAGCGCGATCGGCGTGGCCGCTTCGCGATTGTGGATCAGCGTCGCGCTCACCTCGGCGTCCGTGATCGCCGCGCCGGAGGCATCGCGCAAGTCCACGGTGAGCACACGCGTGCCGTCGCCCGCGGCGGCAGATGCACCGGTGGCGGGCGGCGCCTGCGCCGTGACACCGATCGCCCCGAGCGTCGCGGTCGCCGTCCAGCCCAGCGCCGCGCTCGCCGCGCGGCGCTCCATCGTGCGGTCCCACTCCACGGCCTTGCGGTAGTAATCAGGCTCCACCACCGTGCCGTTGGGATCCGACCCCGCGGCGAGCAACATCACCACGTTCACGCCGACCGTGAACGCCAGCGCCAGGCCGATCAACAACGGCCACTGCCATCCTTTCTTCACGGGGCCTCCGGGGGAGTCGCGCCGCTCGCCGGCCCCGGGA
>DAOMNV010000076.1:0-9166 GCA_035444005.1 Gemmatimonadaceae bacterium | reverse complement strand
GCGCCAGGTGAACTCACGCTCGAACTTCGCGTTGTCGTCGATGCGCAACCGGACGCGCCGCTCGCCGGCCGTGAAGCGCTCCGCCGGCTGCACGATGAACACCGACGTCGTCACCGTCTCGCCGGCGGGCACGCGCAGCGGATTCTCCGGCGCGATGAAGTTCGCTCCCGGTTCATCGAGGTACGCGATGCTGTAGAGCTGCTCGCTTCTGGTCCGGTTCGCGACCTTGATGCGCACCTGGTTCACCACCGAGCCATCGGCCTCGCGCGTGAACGGCGCACCGATCGGACCCAGCAGCGTCACGTCGGCCGTCGACCGCGTCGCCAGCGCGATGAGAAACGCGCCGAAGAACAGCGTGAACACCAGCGGATACAGCACCGTGCGCGTGCGCAGGAACTTGGGCGGATTGCCCGCCAGCGCATCCTGCGAGCTGTAGCGGATGAGACCGCGCGGCTTGCCGACCTTGTCCATAATCGCGTCGCAGGCATCCGCGCACTGCGTGCAGTGGATGCACTCCATCTGCAGGCCGTCGCGGATGTCGATGCCCGTCGGGCAGGTGTTCACGCAGGCGTTGCAGGCGACGCAGTCACCCAAGCCAGGGCGCGCGCCGGTGCCGTGGCCGCGCGGTTCGCCGCGCGTCACGTCGTACGCGACGATCACCGACTGCTTGTCGAGCAGCGCCGACTGCCAGCGGCCGTAGGGGCAGGCCACGATGCAGGTCTGCTCGCGGAACCAGGTGAAGTCGAGAAACACGCCCAGCGACACCGTCGCCATCACGAGGAACGGCGTCGGATGCTCGAACGGCGACTGCGCCATCCAGCGGAACAGCGACTCCGTGCCGACGAAGTACGCGAGGAACGTATTCCCCAGCACGACGGCCAGGACGCCATAGATCGCGTACTTGAGCAAGCGCCGCGGCGTGAAGTGCTTCTTGTCCTTGTCCAGCGCGCGCGACTGTGTGTAGCCACCTTCCACGAGCCGTTCGATCGGCCGGAACAGGAACTCCATCCACACCGTCTGCGGACAGGCCCACCCACACCACACGCGGCCGAACAGCGCCGTGAGCAGGAAGATGAACACCAGCACGCTCACGAACAGCAGCATCAGCAGCAGGGTGTCCGTCGGAAGGAACGTGCTGCCGAAGAACGTGAACTCGCGCTTGGGAAGGTCGAGCAGCATCCACGGCTTGCCGTTCCAGCGCAGGTGCGGGAACGCCAGGTAGAAGGCCATCAGCGCGTAGGCCACCACGCGTCGCCGGATCAGCCACTTGCCCGGCGACGGGCGGGGGCGGATCCAGCGACGCGAGCCGTCCTCGTTGAGAGTCGCGAGGACGCGGCCCTTCGCGACCGGGGGAGCGGTCACGAGCCGCTCGCGGGCGCGGCGGGGGCGCCTTCCGGCGCCTTCGGGTTCGGCGGGTTCGTGCCCTTGAGCGAGAGCACGTAGGCCGTCACGTGGTTCAGCTGCTCGGGCTTGAGGATGCGCTCCCAGGGCGGCATCCCCTTCTCGAGCACGCCCACGGCGATCGTGTGGTGCACCTGCATCGGCGCGCCGCCGTGGATCCACGCGTCGTCGGTGAGGTTCGGCCCGATCAACCCGCCGCCGTCGACGCGATGGCAGGCGGCGCAGTTCGCGTCGTACACGGCCTTGCCGTCGGCGAGCGCCGCGGCATTGGAGGCCAACTGCGTCAGCTCGTCGTCGCTCACGCTCGGCGCAGCCTGCGCGGGTTGCGCGGCCGCGTGCCGTGCGACGTCGGCTTCGTACTGCGCCACCGTGCCCTCGCCCTCGCCGAACGGCGCCGGCAGGATGTAGTAGAGCGGCACGAAGACGATCGTCGCCCAGAACACCCATACCCACCAGCGCGGCATCGGGTTGTCGAACTCCTGGATGCCGTCGTACGAATGGCCCAGCAGCTTGTCTTCGCCTTGGTCAGCCATTGGTGCTCCCGGTCCCCTGCGGGGACCGCGTGTCGTCGTCGAGGGGCAGCTGCGCGGCGCGCGCCATCCGCGCCGCGGAGCCGGGGGCAAGGATCATCGCCAGCACCATCAGGAACGCCGCGAAGAACAGCAGAAGCGCCACGATGGCGTAGCCGGAGAGGCCGGAGGCGCTCATCACGTCCACGAGCTTCACGGGGTCACCTCCGGCGTGGCGGTCGTGCCCGTGTTCGCCGAGACCACCGGCGTCTTGATGTCACGCCCCAAACGCTGCAGGTACGCGACCAGCGCGATCACTTCCTTGTCGGCGAGTCCGCTCGGACCGCCCTGCGACTCGATCGCCGCCGCCATCTGCGCGGCCTGTTCACGCGCCATCTCCGGCGCGCGCTGCACGGCTTCGCCGTAGGGCACGCCAAGCATCACCATCGCATCGACTCGACGCTGGATGCCCTCGAAGTCAAGCGGGCGCTCCTGCAGGTGCTTGTACACCGGCATAATCGAGTTCTGCACGATGCTCTTCGGCTCCGCGAAGTGGCGGATGTGCCAGAGATCCGGATACTTGCCGCCCACGCGCGCCAAGTCGGGTCCGATGCGCCGCGACCCCCACAGGAACGGATGGTCGTACACGAACTCGCCCGGCTTCGAGTACTCGCCGAACCGCTCCGTCTCGTAGCGCAACGGACGCACCATCTGCGAGTGGCAGTTGAAGCAGCCTTCCTTGATGTAGAGGTCGCGGCCGGCGAGCTCCAGCGGCGTGTACGGCTTCACGCTGGCGATCGTCGGCACGTTGCTCTTGATCAGGAACGTCGGGATGATCTCCGCCAGCGAGGCCACCAGCACCGCGAGCACGGTCATCACCGTGAACAGCAGCGGCAGGCCTTCCCAGCGGCGGTGCCAGTTGAGGTTCGCGAACCTGCTGATCGGCCCGCCCGACTCGGCCACGCGGTGTTCCTCGTACGCCTTGGCCAGCGGCGGCGCCGAGAACTGCGGCTCCTCGTAGGTCTTCGGACGCGCCTTCCACGTCATCGCGATGTTGTACAGGAAGATCAGCGAGCCGATGATGTACAGCGTACCGCCGGCCACGCGCACCCAGTACATCGGCATCAGCTGCATCACCGTCTCGACGAAGTCGGGATACGCCAGGCGACCCGTCTCGTCGAAGGCGCGCCACATCAGGCCCTGCGTGATGCCGGCCGAGTAGATGCTCGCCACGTAGAGCAGGATGCCGAAGGTGGCGATCCAGAAGTGCACTTCGGCGAGCTTCTTGGAATGCAGCGGCGCCTGGAACAGGCGCGGCGCCAGCCAGTACACCATACCGAAGGTGAGCAGGCCGTTCCAACCCAGCGCGCCGGTGTGCACGTGCGCGATGATCCAGTCGGTGTAGTGGGCCAGCGCGTTCACGCTCTTCACCGAGAGCATCGGGCCCTCGAAGGTGCTCATCCCGTACGCCGTGATCGCCACGACGAAGAACTTGAGCACCGGCTCCTCGGTCACCTTGTGCCAGGCGCCGCGCAGCGTGAGCAGGCCGTTCACCATACCGCCCCAGCTCGGCATCCACAGCATCACCGAGAACAGCATCCCCAGCGTGCTCGCCCACTCCGGCAATGCCGTGTAGTGCAGGTGGTGCGGGCCGGCCCAGATGTACAGGAACACCAGCGACCAGAAGTGCAGGATGCTCAGTTTGTACGAGAACACCGGCCGCTCGGCGGCCTTCGGCATAAAGTAGTACATCAAGCCGAGGAACGGCGTCGTCAGGAAGAACGCGACGGCGTTGTGTCCGTACCACCACTGCATAAACGCGTCCTGCACGCCGGCGTAGAGCGAATAGCTCTTGAGCCAGCCCGCCGGGACGCTGAGGTTATTGAAGATGTGCAGCAACGCGACCGTCACGATGCTGGCGATGTAGAACCAGATCGCCACGTAGATGTGTCGCTCGCGGCGTCGCGCGATCGTGCCGAAGAAGTTGATGGCGAAGGCCACCCACACCACCGCGATGGCCACGTCGATCGGCCACTCGAGCTCGGCGTACTCCTTGGCCTGCGTGAAGCCCAAG
This sequence comes from Gemmatimonadaceae bacterium, assembly GCA_035444005.1. Taxonomy (GTDB): domain Bacteria; phylum Gemmatimonadota; class Gemmatimonadetes; order Gemmatimonadales; family Gemmatimonadaceae; genus Pseudogemmatithrix. The sequence continues at coordinate 5,182 of DAOMNV010000076.1, read as the reverse complement.
GGCAGCGTCAGCGCCGCGGCGACGATGATCGCCTGCCAACCCCAGAAATGGAAACTGCTCAAGCGGTCGGAGAACATCCGTGTCTTGAGCAGTCGCTGCGTGGAGTAGTACGCGCCCGTGAAGATCGCGTTGCCCGCGAACGCGAAGATCACCGCGTTCGTGTGCAGCGGGCGCAGGCGTCCGAAGGACAGCCACGAGATGTCGAAGTTGAACCAGGGATTCGCGAGCTGCAGCGCAATCAGCAACCCGACCGTGAATCCAACGATTCCCCAGATGATCGTCGCCCACAGGAACTTGCGGACGATCGCATCATCGTAGGAAAAGGTCTCGACGTGCGTACTCATTTACCCGACTCCGCGGGATGGGGGGACGGACCCCACCGACCGCCCGGCCGATGGGGGGTGGGCCGAGGGATAAGGTCGCCTTTTCTACATAAATAGGAAGTCGGAGCTATAGGGGATGCGCTGTAGGGGATTCCCCCCTACGGCGCGCGCCTAGCCGCCCTCAAGAAGTCTGCTAACTTTAAGGGCTACAAGCAGATAAGTCCGGTTTTGCATCATCCGTCATCCGTCATCCGTCATCCATCATCCGTCATCCGTCCTGAGAATGACTCGCACCTCCGCGCTCGCCCTCATGAACGACTGGACCGCCAGCCCGTCCCTCCGCAACCATATGCTCAGCGTCGAAGCCGCGATGGTCGCCTACGCACGGCACTTCGGCGAGGACGAAGAGGCCTGGGCCGTCGCCGGCCTGCTCCACGACTTCGACTACGAGCGCTATCCGAACGACGCGCACGCGGCCGACGCCGAGCATCCGTCGGAAGGCGTGCGTCACCTGCGCAGCCTGGGCGTGTCCGAGGACATCTGCCAAGCCATCCTCGGCCACGCGCACTACACCGGTGTCGCGCGCGAGACGCGGATGGCCAAGGCGCTGTTCGCCGTCGACGAACTCTGCGGCCTCATCACCGCCGCGGCCCTCGTGCGGCCCTCGAAGAGCGTGCTCGACCTCGAGGCGTCGAGCGTCAAGAAGCGGATGAAGGACAAGGCCTTCGCCCGCGGCGTCAACCGCGACGACGTCATCCAGGGCGCGCAGGAGCTCGGGGTGGAACTCGAGGCCCATATCGCGTTCGTCATCGAGGCGATGCGTGCGCGCGCCGACGAGATCGGCCTGCGCGGCAATGTCGGGTCGTAACGTTTGCCCCCCTGCGGCTGTCCAATGCCGGAACAGCCCGGTGGCCGTCCAACGCCACGAACGGGCTTCGCGTACAGGAGAGTGTGAATAGTGAGCGTTCGGAATGACCTCGATTGCCCTCCCTTGGCGGGGCTCGGAAACTCGGCGGACCGTGACTGAACGGCCCGCCGACGAGAAGCCGCTCGTCCTCGCCGCCCAGCGCGGCGAGCAAGCGGCGTTTTCCGAGCTCGTGCGGCGCCATCAGCGTCGCGCGTACGCCGTCGCGCGGTCGATCGTGATCAACCACGAGGATGCGGAAGATGCGGTGCAGGAGGCCTTCCTCCACGCCTACCGCGCCATCGACCGTTTCCTTCCGGATCAGGCCTTCGGGGCCTGGCTGCACCGGATCGTGGCGAACGCCGCACTGGACGTGACGCGCCGCCGCAAGGTGCGCGACGCGGATGAACTCCCCGAGACGGTGGCATCGCCGTTCCGGGATCCGGCCGAGGGAGGCGAGCTCCGTGCCCGCCTCACCGAGGCCCTCAACACCCTTCCCGCCCGGCAGCGAGCCGTCATCGTGCTGCACGACGTGGAAGGCTACAAGCACGCGGAGATCGGACAGATGCTCGACATCCCGGAAGGGACGGCGCGCTCCGACCTGCACTATGCACGTTCACAGCTGCGCCAGGTCCTTGGCGCATTGAGGCAACTATGAGTGAGAATTCGTTGGGCCCCCGACTCGTCCGTGACGACGACGAGCTGACGCGCGAGCTGCGCGCCATCGTCGCCCCCCCTGCCGAGGCCTCGTATTGGGACTGCCTCGAGTCGCGCATCCTCGCGCGCATCGAGCGCGGCCGCGAGGAGCGCGCCTGGTGGGCGGTGTCCGAGCGTGCCTACCAGTTCGGCCTGATTGCCGCGGGCGTGACCTTGATCGTCGCGGCCTCGGTGTTCCTGCGCGAGCAGGCCTTCGAGCGCCGGATGGCCTACGAGTCGGTGATCGAGACGCCGGCCGGCCAGTCGGCGCCGCAGACCTTTGCCCGCCGCGGCCTCATTGACCGCCAGGCAACCCTGCGCGCGGTCACCGACCACTAACGAACGGCGGGGACGATGCGTCGAACCAACGGATACGCCGTCGCGTTCTTCATCGCGGCCTTCATTGCGGGGGCCGCGGCGGGGGCCGCAGCGGACCGTGCGCTTCTCCGGGAGCGTATGGAGCGGGAGTGGGGCGATGCCCGTGCGATGCGGGCTCGACTGGCCGACGACCTCGGTATGGACGAAAGCCAGCGCGCCACCCTCGATTCGATCCTCGATGACCGGAACCGCCAGGTCGACAGCGTGATGGGCCCCGTTCGTCCCAAGCTCGATTCGCTCGGGGCGGCGGCCCGCCAGCGGATCCGGCAACTGCTCACTTCCGAGCAGCAAGCCACCTACGATCAGATGCAGCGCGAGCGCGAAGAAGCTCGGCGCCAGGAGAAGCGGCAATGAAGGCGATGGTGACGTCGATGATGGTCGCGGGATTTCTGATGCTCCCGCAGGTGGCGGTCGCGCAGGAAGCGCGGCCGATTTCGCTTGACGAGGCGGTGCGCCTCGCCCGGCAGAACGCGCCCGCGTCGGTGCAAGCGACGAACGCCGTGCGCGTCGCCGCCGGCACGGTGCGCCAGCGCTACGCCTCGTTCCTCCCGAACATCAGCTTCGGCTCCGGCGCCAGCAGCGCCGAGGGCTTCAGCCTCGCGCAGGTGCCGGACACCATCAACGGTGGTTTTCGCTCCGAGCCGCGGCGCTTCGACCAGCCCTGGAACGGTTCTCACAACTTCAATGCCAACCTGCAGCTCTTCGCCGGGGGCAATCGCATCTTCCAGCTCCAGCAGGCGCGGGCCCAGCTCGACGCCGCCGAAGCCGCCGACGTCGCGCAGGACTTCACCATCGCCCTCCAGGTGAAGCAGCAGTACTACGCCGTGCTCGCCGCCCGCGAGACGCGCCTCGCGGCTGAGCGCCAGCTGGAGTCCGCCGAGCAGCAGCTCCGCGCCTCCACGGCCCGCGTCCAGGCCGGTGCGGCCACGCGCTCCGACTCGCTGCGCACCTCGATCCAGGTCGGCAACGCCCGCCTCGCGATCCTGACCGCCGAGAACTCGCTCGCCAACGCCAATGCTGCGCTCTCGCGCCTCATCGGCTCCGAGAACATCGTCACCGCCGAAGACGCGGCCCAGGTCGAGGAGACCGTGCCGGTGTCCGACGCCGACCTGCTGGCGATGGCCGAGCGCAGCCCGGCCGTCATCCAGGCGCAGGCCAACTTCGTCGCCGCCAAGCAGGGCAACCGCAGCACGCTCTCGCAGTACCTGCCCACCTTCTCGATGTCGATGGGCCGCAGCTACAGCGGCCGCCCCGACCAGTTCCAGATCTGGGGCGACCAAGACCTCAACCGCAGCAGCATCAGCTACAGCGTCAGCTGGCAGCTGTTCAACGGCCTCAACCGCGAGCAGCAGAACCTCTCGGCCCGCGTCGGCGTCGAGAACGCCGAGGCCCAGTTGCGTGACGCCCGCCTCAATGCGCGCCAGCAGCTGATCCAGCAGGTCGGCGCGTTCCGCACCGCCGAGGTCCGCGTCCAGATCCAGCTCGCCAGCGTCGCCGCCGGCGAGGAAGACCTCCGCGTGCAGCAGGAGCGCTACGCCCTCGGCGCCTCCACGCTGCTCGACGTCCTGAACTCGCAGACCACGCTCGACCAGGCCCGCCGCGACCTCATCCAGGCCCGCCTGGATGCCCGCACGGCCAAGGCGCAGATCGAGGCCCTCATCGGCCGCGACCTGCAGTAAGCACACGAGGCGTCTCCACGAGCCAGCCGCACAGCATCCGTCATCCGTCATCCGTCCCTTCCTGAGGTTCCCCGTGTCTCCCCGCCGCCTTTCCCTCGCCTTCCTCGCCGCCCTCGGCCTCGTCGCCGCCTGCGGCAAGAAGGCCGCCGAGCCGCTTCGCATCTCCACCGCGCCGACCGAGCGCCGCACGATCGTCGTCCAGGCGGAAGCCACGGGCATCATCGAACCGATCAACGTCGTCGAGGTGAAGTCCCGCGCCTCCGGCCAGATCACCGAGATGCCGGTGGAGACGGGCACGCTCGTCAACCCGGGCGCGCTCATCGTGCAGCTCGACACGCGCGACGTGCAGAACCAGTTCGACCAGGCCAAGGCGGACCTCGAGTCCTCCGAGGCCTCGCTGGCCGTCGCCGAGCAGAACAAGAAGCGCTCTGACGAACTCTTCCGCGCCCAGATCATCACGGCGCAGGAGAACGAGCAGGCCGGGCTCACGTACCAGAACGCCCTGTCGCAGATCGTCCGCGCGCGCACCAACCTCGACCTCGCGCAGCAGCGCCTCGAGGACGCCCGCGTCGTCGCGCCGGTGCGCGGTACCATCATCGAGAAGCCCGTCGCGCTCGGCCAGGTCATCCAGTCCGGTACGCAGGCCGTCGGCGGCGGCACCACGATCGTGAAGATGGCCGACCTCACCAAGGTCCGTGCCCGCGCCCTCGTCAACGAGACCGACATCGGTCGCGTGACGGCCGGTCAGGAAGCCACGGTGATCGTCGATGCCTTCCCCGACCGCCCGTTCCGCGGCGTCGTCGAGAAGATCGAGCCGCAGGCCGTCGTGCAGCAGAACGTCACGATGTTCCCCGTGCTCGTCTCGCTCGAAAACCGCGAAGGCCTGCTCCTCCCCGGGATGAACGGCGAGGTCAGCATCATTTCCGACCGTCGCGAGAACGTGCTGTCGATCCCGAACGAGGCCATCCGCTCCGTGCGCGAGGCCGCGCAGGTGGCCGCGCTCCTCGGCATCAACCCGGATAGCGTGCAGGCCCAGCTGCGTAGCGCGATGGGCGGTGGGATGGGCGGCTTCGGCGGAGCCCCGATGGGAATGAACGGCGGTGCGCGCCCGCAGGGCGGCCCGCCGGCCGGCTAGGGCAGCTCGCCCGCGGCGAGGATCGCGCGCACCCCGCGGTCCGCCGTGGCCTCTGCCACCACGTTCA
>DAOMNV010000075.1:2664-10931 GCA_035444005.1 Gemmatimonadaceae bacterium | reverse complement strand
CGGCGCGCCGTCGAGATAAAAAGGCCTCAACAGCGCGGCCACATTCGCCGGCGTCGCCATCGCGTCGGCGAGCGCCCGCACGTCGCCCGGAGGCACGAGGCGGCCGCCCCACTGCGCGTCCACCACATCCGGCACGCCACCCGAGCGATACGCAATCACCGGCGTGCGCGAGAGCTGGGCCTCGACCGCGACCAATCCCAACCCCTCGTGCTGCGACGGCATCACCACGCCCTGGCTGCGGCGGTACAGTGCCGGCAGCGCGCCGTGATCGAGCGCGCCGTGCCACGTGATGCGTGCGTCGATCGCGAGTTCGCGGGCGCGCGCCCTGAGTGCGGCGGCATCCTCGCCGTCGCCGACGATGTCGAGCGTGATCGCTGCCGGCGCCCAGCTCAGCGCGTCGAGCAGGTCGCGCACGCCCTTCTGCGCGTTGAGCCGCCCGACGAAGAGAAAGCGCCCGGGTATGCGCGGCGTCGCCTCGGCGGTGAAGCGCTGCACGTCCACCGGCATCGGCGCGATGTCGATCGTCGTGCCCGGAGCCATCGCCCGTGCCTCACCCGCCAGCCACGACGACACCGCCGTGACCGCCGTCGAGCGCGCCATCACCTTCCGGAACAGCGGATGCACCAGCTTCACCTTGCGTGCCAAGCGCACATCGCTGCCGTGCATCGTCGTCACCAGCGGCACGTCGCGGTCTGCGCCCAGCGACAGCAGGCCCGCCGGAAACCACCAATGCGCGTGCACGACGTCGGGGTCGAACTCGTCGATCGCCCGCCGGACGGCCATCGTGCCCGCCGTGAGCATCCCGAACAACGCGCCCTTGCCGCTCAGCGATCCGAGCACCTGCTCGGCCATCGTGCCGGTGTAGGCCAGCGATTCCATCCCGGCCGGCGCGTAGCGGAAGCGGCGGATCTCGACGCCCTCGAGCGACTCGGCCGGCGGCAACCCCTTCGCGCTCGGAGCGAGTACGCGCACCCGCATCCCGTGCGACTGCAGCGCCAGCGCGAGGCGATGCAGGAACGATCCCGCCGCGTCGCCGACGTGCCGGGGATATGCGTGCGTGACGAAGAGGATGCGGGTGACGCTCATCGCCCGAGGTCGGAGCGCATCGCGTCGAGGCGACGCCGCAACTCGCGCTGCTCCGCCCGCGTCACGGCCACCTGCTCGCCGAGCAGCCCCGTGGCGAAGAACACGGAGCCGAGCAGCAGGCAGGTCTGGATCAGGGTCCAGATCCAGCGGAGGCCCACGCCCTCGAACACGAGCACGCCGAGCGCGACGACGCCGGCGAGCACGCCGAGGGCGAAGAGGCCGGCGCCGAGCATCCCGAACGCGAGCAGCGGCTTCTGGCCGAAGCGCAGCTCGAACCACACGGCGAGCATATCGAGCACGCCGATCGGGATGCGGCTGAGGCCGAACTTCGAGCGTCCCGCGTGGCGCGGATACAGCGGCACCGGGATCTCGCTCACCGTGTACCCCTGCGCGTGCGCGAGCACGATCATATAGCGGTGCCAGTCCGGGCGCACCGGCTGGTCGGCCATAATCTCGCGGCGGTACGCCTTCACGTTGTTGAGGTCGCGCACGGGCACGTCGAACAGCGAACGCGAGAGTCCGTTGTAGATCTTGCTGACGAAGGCCTTCTCGTACACGCCCTGCTTGAAGCCCGTCACCATATCCGACTGGCCGTCGAGGATGGGTTGCACGAGCCGCGGGATGTCCTCGGGCTTGAACTGCAGGTCGGCGGGATAGAACACGAGGATGCCCGCGCGCGCGGCGAGATAGCCGGTGCGCAGGGCGTCGGCGATGCCGCGCTGGGCGCGGTGGCGCTCGCTGCGCAGCCAGGGATACTTCGCCTTCATCTGCTCGAGCAGCGCGGGCGTGCCGTCGCGGGAACCGTCGTCGACGACGATCACCTCGTACGGCACGGCAGCGGCGCGGATCATCGCGTCACAGAGTTCGAGGAACATCGGCAGGTTCTCGGCTTCGTCCTTGGCGGGGACGAGCACGGAGACCTGGGGCGTGGCGGAAGAAGTCATCGTAAGGGGATCAAAGACGCTTGCGCATCTGGGCCTTGAGGATGCCGAGCTCCTCGCGGTACTTGGCGACGGTGCGACGGGCGATGGAGAGCCCGTCCTTGGCGAGCAGCTTCGCGATCGCGTCGTCGGTGAGCGGCCGCTTCGGGTCCTCGCCGGAGACGAGCTTCTGGATCGTCGCCTTGATGCCGCGGGCGGAGACATCCTCGCCGTCGGCGCTCTTGAGACCCGAGGAGAAGAAGAACTTGAGCGGCAGCACGCCGCGCGGCGTCTGCGCGAACTTCTCGTTCGTCACGCGCGAGATGGTGCTCTCGTGCATCCCGATGCCGTCGGCGACCTCACGCAGCGTGAGCGGCCGCAGGCCCTGCACGCCCTTCTCGAAGAAGTCGCGCTGCCGGTCGACGATGAAATGCATCACCTTGAGCATCGTCTGGCGGCGCTGCTCGATCGCCTGGATCAGCCACTGCGCCGCGCTGAGGCGCGAGACGATGAACTCCTTGTGCTCGGCGTCGAAGCGCTTCTTGTCGCGGGCGATGTCCTGGTAGCTGCGCGAGAGGCGCAGCCGCGGCAGGTTGCTGTCGTTGGTGAAGACGAGGTACTGGCCGTCGATCTTCTCGACGATGAGGTCCGGCACGACGTAGTTGCCGTCGCCGGCGCTGAAGGCGCGGCCAGGCTTGGGGTTGAGGCGCGCGAGCGCGTCGGCCGCCGCCTGCGCCTCGGCCGGCGTGCAGCCGAGCCGCTTCGCCGCCTCCGACCACTTGTGCGCGATGAGTTCGGGAAACGCCTCGAGCACGAGCCGACCGGCCAGCGTGCCGTCGAGCCCCGCCGCGGGCAGTTGCAGCCGCAGGCACTCCTGCAGGTCGCGCGCGGCGATGCCGGCCGGCTCGAGTCCCTGCACCACGGCCAGCATCCGCTCGGCGTCGGCGGCGGTGAACAGCGGCACCTCGCGCTCTTCGTCTTCGGCCTCGGCGGCGCGGAGCAGCACTTCGTTGATGCCGTGCAGGATGTCGTCGAGCGAGGCGACGAGGTACCCGTCCTCGTTGATGTTGCCGATGAACTCCTCGGCGAGCAGTCGGTCGCGCTCGCTCAGGTCGAGCAACGCGACCTGGTCGCGGAGGTGGTCGTCGAGGTCGCGGGCCTCGACGCTGACGGGCTCGTAGGGCTCGCGGTCGTCGCGGGGCTCCGGCATCCCGCCGGACTCCATCCCGTCGAGGAGGATCTCCTCCCAGCGGGAATCATCCTCGCGTTCCTCGGCCGGCAAGCCCTGCTCCGGCTCGGGATCGACGCTCTGCGCCTCGGCGAGCTCGACGCTCGGGCTCTCGACGATCTCGTCGTCATCCTCCTCGACGAGTTCGAGGAAGGGATTCTGCAGCAATTCCTGCTTGAGATGCTGCTGCAGGTCGAGCAAGGGCATATACAGCATATCCATCGCCTGGTACAGGCGCGGGTTGGCCCGCATCTCCTGGCCCAGACGGGCGGACTGCTGCATACCGCCCTTCACACGCCCTCCGTCATCCGCGCGCGGAGGCGCGCGGTCAGCGTCGGGCCGAAGTAGACGCGCGAGACCTCGTCGTCGAAGATCAGGTCGCGCACCGGCCCCGCGACCTTCACCTGGCCCTCGAACATTATGTACGCACGGTCCACGATATCCAGCGTCTGCTCGACGTTGTGGTCGGAGATCAGCACGCCGATGCCGCGGTCGCGCAACGAGGCGACGATGCCCTGGATGTCGTTGACCGCGATCGGGTCGACGCCGGCGAAGGGCTCGTCGAGCATTATGAACTTCGGCTGCGTCACGAGGGCCCGCGTGATCTCGAGACGCCGGCGCTCGCCGCCCGAGAGGGCGTAGGCCTTGCTCAGGCGCAGGTGCTTGATCTTCAGTTCGTCGAGCAGGGTCTCGAGACGCTGCTCGCGCTCCTGCTTCGACAGCGGCAAGGTCTCGAGGATGGCGAGGATGTTCTCCTCGACCGAGAGCTTGCGGAAGATCGACGGCTCCTGCGAGAGGTAGCCGATGCCGCGCCGCGCGCGCTTGAACATCGGCATTCGCGTGATGTCTTCCCCGTCGAGCAGGATCTTGCCGGCGTTCGGCGGGATCAATCCGGCGACCATATAAAACGTCGTGGTCTTGCCGGCACCGTTGGGGCCTAGCAGGCCGACGATCTCGCCTTGATGCAGTTCGAGCGAGACGTCGTTCACCACGTTGCGCTTCTTGTACGTCTTCACGAGTCCGGTCGCGCCGAGCACGCTGCCACCCGCGATGGGGGCGCTGCTGCGCCGCGTGCGGGCGCTCGGGTGCTCGCCCGTCATCTGCAGGGCGGCCAGCCAGGCCGTGCGGTCCGCGTGGAACGCCGCGAGCGCTTCGTCGCGCAACACGATGCTGCTCGCAGCCGCATCGAACTCCACGGCGCCGGTCGCGACCAATCGCGGCAGGACCACGGCCACGAGGTGCTGCCGAACTTCGTCCACGCTCAGCCGTCCGGCTTCCGCGGCGACGTCGCGGCCATCCGCTTCGAGCGCCTGGAGGTAGTCGCTGCGGTAGCCGACGACGACATCGTGGAGATCCGCGCGGCCGGAGGCATCGGCTTGCTGCGCGATGGCGAGCAGGCAGAGCGCATCGGAGCGGTCGCCGGCCGTCAGGCGCTGGATCACGTCGGCGTGGCTCACGGGCGCCGTCCGCGGTCGGGCCGGGCCAGCGTGTCGGGACGCAGGGTCACCGCCGGTTCGAGGTACAGGCCATTGGCCTGGTCGGTCACGCGCACGTGTGCCATCTCTCCCTTGTCGAACTGCACGGTGATCTGCCGGCCCCGGTTATAGCTCAGGCTCGGCGCGCCGCGCGCGCCGTTCGGCGGCGGCAGTTGGTAGAAGGCCCGCGCCGCACCCGTCGCGATCACCTCGCGCAGGGCGGTGCGCGCGGCGCCGGTGGAGTCGGTGACCTCCTCGAAGTCCGCCACCAGCGTGTCGCCGACGATCCAGTCGCGCTCCTCGCTCTCGATGCGCGCCGTGTCCGGCGAGGAGAACGCGACGGCGGCGCCGAGCGCGTGCAGCGTGCGCAGTTGCTGGCCGGGCATCTCGACGTCGAGCGAATCCGCCTCGATCACCTGGCTGCTGGCGTCGGCACGCGCCCGCGTGCCCCACGCGAAGATGCGTGCGATCTCCTGCTCGGCGAATCGGATGTCGATCGTATCGCTGCGCAGCGTCAGCGAATCGCTCGTGGCGACGGCGGAGTCCGAGGCGACGACGCGCTGGAGCTTGCGCTCCTCCGACCACGCGTCGATGACGACGCCCACCAGCGTGAACGCCCGCTCCCCGCGGCCGACGATGCGCGGGTCGCGCAGGAACCGCGCGTGCTCCTGGCCGTTGTCGACGAAGGCCGAGTCGGAGGTGGCGCGCATATCGCGACGCTCGAGCACGACGCGACCGCTGGCGAACAGCAGCGAGTCGTTGCGCGAGCGCACGACGTCGGCCGTGAGGTCCGTCGAGTCGGCATCGCTGCCCGGCGCGGCGCCGGTCTCGGTCGGGCTCATCCGCACGAAGGGTCGGCCCGTCGCGATCCAGCTGTTCTCGTTGCGCAACCCCGGGCTCGCCCGGAAGTACTCCATCCGCGGCCCGCGGAAGCGCGTGCCGGAGGCCGTCAATCCACGGACGTTGCCTTCGGCCACGAGACGTTCCTCGATCGTGTAATAGACCATCCGGTCGGACGTGATGCTCACCCGCGGTTCGGTGTAGCGCACGTTGTGGTAGAGAATCAGCAGGCCGCGGTCGGCGAAGTGCTCGGCACTGTCGGCGAGCAGGCGGTTGCCCTGCCCTTCGCAGGTCGCGTCCACGGAGCCACCGACGAAGGTGTGCCGCGTACCGGCGGAGTCCACCTGCACGGTGCGCATCCGCGTCGTCCCGTCCTCGGCGCCCTGGAACAGGATGATGCACGGCCGGTCGGCCTGCTGCGCGCCGACGGCGGGCAGCGCAGCGAGCAGCGCGACGGCCACGAGGGCCAGGCGACGGATCACCGCGACGTCCTCACGGCGCGAGGCGCACCGCGCCGCCACGCCCGCGGTCCACCCGCAGCACGGTGACGACCGACAGGTTGGGATCCGCGCGGAACCCGACGCCGCTCATCTCCTTGCCGTCGGGTTCGGTGAGCGTGAACGCCGAGTCCGAGAGGATCTGGTTCTGCTGGTTCTCGAAGCGCAGCATCGGCGACTTGAGCACGCGGCCGTCGACGGACGTCACCACCACGTTGCCGTAGGCCTCGAGGACCTGCTGCTTGGTGTCGTAGCTGGCGCGATCGGCCGTCACCGTGGCGTCGCGCGAGCCCTGCGCATTGAAGAACACGCCGTGCACCACCTGCATCGCGACGCGTGTGTTCTGGTTGAGGAACAGCGTCGTGTCGGCGAAGATCTCGGCGCGGAGCATCCCGGCGTCGGTGAGCACCGTGCGCGAGTTGAACGCGACCTGGTCGGCGCTGTCGAGGGCCGACCCGCCGGCGAGGACGTTGCGCGCCTGGTCGGACTTCGAGCAGGCGCCGACGAGTGCGGCGAGCAGCGGCAGCATCGCGAGGGCACGGCGCATCAGGCAGCCCCCGCGCGCATCAGGTCGTGCAGGTGGACGACGCCGGCCACGCGGCCCTCGGCGTCGAGCGCCGGCAAGGCGATCACGCCGAACTGCTCCATCGTGTGCACCGCCGCGGATGCCAGTTCGTCCGCGCCGACCGTCTTCGGCCGGCGCGTCATCACGTCGCCGACGCGGATGGCCATCACGTCGCCGTCCCGCTGCATCAGGCGCGTGAGGTCGCCGGTGGTGAGCACGCCCTCGAGGCGGCCGTCGGCGTCGAGCGCAATTCCGAGGCCGCGCTGCTTGGCCAGCACGACGATCGCCTCGCGCATCGTCGCCTCGGCACCGAGCAGGGGCAGCGGGTCCGCGATCATCACGTCGCGCACGCGCAGCAGCAGCTTGCGGCCCAGCGAGCCGCCCGGGTGGAACTTCGCGAAGTCCTCGCGGCGGAATCCCTTCTCCTCGAGCAACGCCACGGCCAACGCGTCGCCCACGGCGAGCGCCAGCGTCGTGCTCGTCGTCGGCGCGAGGTCGTGCGGACAGGCCTCCTCGCGCACGTAGCCGTCCAGCGCGACGCGGCTGTTGCGCGCCAGCGTGCTCTCGCGATTGCCCGTGATGGCGATGCAGGGCACGCCGAGGCGCGTCAGTTGCTCGAGGAGCGGCAGCAGTTCGCTGGTCTCGCCGCTCTTCGAGAGCAGCAGCGCGACGTCCTCGTCCGTGACGATGCCGAGGTCGCCGTGCACGCTCTCGGTGGGGTGCAGGAAGTACGCCGGCGTGCCCGTCGAGGTCATCGTCGCGGCGATCTTTCGTGCGATGAGTCCGCTCTTGCCGATGCCGGCCACGATCACACGCCCCTTGGCGTTCTTGATCAGCCGCACCGCCTCGGCGAATGCGTCATCGAGGCGCGCCGCGGCCTCGCCGAGCGCGTCCCGTTCGAGTTCCAGCACCCGCTTCCCCCGCGCGACGATCCGCGCCGTCTCGCTGCTCATCGCTCCTCCGAGCGGCTTGCCACGTAGCGTTCCACCTGGGCGTCCCAGTCCCCCCGGGCGCGGAGCAGCAGTTCGCAGAACTCGCGCACCGCGCCCGCCCCGCCCGACCGCTCCAACCGGAGCGTCGCCACCGCGAGCGCGTCCGCCGACGCGTTGCCGACGGCCACCGGCAAGCCCACCGCGCGCATCACGGCGATGTCCGGCAGGTCGTCGCCCACGAAGGCCACCTCGCTCCAATCCAACCCGCGGCGTTCGAGGATGCGACGCAGGGCCGGCAGCTTGCGTGCCTGGTTGTCCTGCACGACTTCGTCGACCGTGAGTTCCTTTGCCCGCAGCGCCACGCTCTCGGATTCCCGCCCGGTGATGATCGCCGTGAGGATGCCCGCCTGCTGCAGCATCTTGATGCCCAGTCCGTCCTGGATGTCGTAGCGCTTGAGCTCCACCCGCTGGTCAGCGGCATCGCCCAGGATGACGCCGCCGTCGGTGAGTACCCCGTCGACGTCGAAACAGACGAGGCGGATGCGGGCCGCGAGCTGGGGATCCAGCTGCGGCCCGTGTCCGCCGGCGTGCGAGGCCCCGAGGTCGAGGATCATTCGCGCGCCAGCTTCCAGATGGCTACGGCCTTGCGCATCACGCCATCCAGCTGCGAGAGCGGCAGCATATTGGGGCCGTCGCTCGGTGCTTGGTCTGGGGTCGGGTGCGT
>DAOMNV010000075.1:0-2654 GCA_035444005.1 Gemmatimonadaceae bacterium | reverse complement strand
GAACAATCCGTCGGCACCGGCCGCGCAGGCGGCGTAGGTGAGCGCCGGGATGTGCTCCCGCAGGCCGCCGCTGGCGCCGCCCTCCCCCCGCCCCGGCTGCTGCACCGAGTGCGTACCGTCGAAGATCGTGGGCGCGCCCGTGGCCTCGCGCATCCGGCGGAAGGCCCGCATATCGACGACGAGGTCGCCGTAGCCGAAGAACGTGCCGCGTTCCGTCACCGCGACGCTGCTCTGCCCCTGAGCGACGCTGACGCCCGTGGGCTGCGCGCCGAGCACCTTCTTTACGGCGCCAGCCATTCCCTCGGGATGCAGGAACTGTCCCTTCTTCACGTTCACCGGCAGTCCGGTCGCGCCCGCCGCCTCGAGCAGGTCGGTCTGGCGGCAGAGGAAGGCCGGGATCTGCAGCACGTCCACCGCCTGCGCCGCCATCGCGCAGTGCTCGGGCAGGTGCACGTCCGTCAGCACGGGCAGGCCGCTGCGCTCGCGGACGCGCTCGAGCGTGCGCAGGCCCTCCTCGATGCCAGGGCCGCGGAACGCGCCCGCGTTCGAACGATTCGCCTTGTCATAGCTCGCCTTGAACACCACGCCGCCCGGCACCTGCTCCGCGAGCTTGGCGAGATGATCCGCGACGCGGAAGAGGATCTCGTCGTTCTCGATGACGCAGGGGCCGGCGATCAGGAACAGCCGATCGCGTGCGAAGCTGAAGGACGCCATCTCAGTTGGCCTCGACGAGCGCGTTGTGCGCCTGCACGCGCAGCGGCGACACGGTCGCGTGCTTCGCGGAGGCCGCGACGAACGCCGAGAACAACGGATGCGGGCGCGTCGGCCGCGACTTGAGCTCCGGGTGGAACTGGCAGGCCACGAAGTGCGGATGATCCACCAGCTCGATCATCTCGACCAGCGAACCGTCCGGCGACAGCCCCGAGAGCCGCATCCCCGACTGCTGGAACTGCTCGCGGTACTGGTTGCTCACCTCGTAGCGATGGCGGTGCCGCTCGGTGATCTCGGGCTGGCCGTAGATCTCCGCCGCGCGCGAGCCCGGCTTCAAGCGGCAGGCGTAGCTGCCGAGGCGCATCGTGCCGCCCATATCCTTCACGTTCTGCTGGCTCTCCAGCAGTGAGATCACCGGATGCGAGCACTCCGGCGCGAACTCGCTGGAATTGGAGTCGTCGAGGCCGCAGACATTGCGCGCGAACTCGATGATCGCCACCTGCATCCCGAGACAGATGCCGAAGAACGGCGTGTTCGCCTCGCGCGCCGCCTTGATGGCATCGACCATCCCTTCCACGCCGCGCACGCCGAAGCCGCCGGGCACCAGCAGGCCGTCGAATCCTTGGACGATCTCCTTGGCCCGCGCCGCGTCGGTGAACAGGTCGCTGGACGTCCAGGCGATGTCCACGCCCACGTCGTTCGCGATGCCGCCGTGGATCAGCGCCTCCTGCACGCTCTTGTACGAGTCGACGTAATCCGTGTACTTGCCGACCACGCCGATGCGCACGCGGCGCGCCGGCGCGATCACGCGCTGCACCATCGCCGACCACTTGGTCATATCCGGCGTCGGCGTCTCGAGGCCCAGCTTGCGGCAGATGAGGTCGTCGAGCCCCTGCTCGCGGAAGGCCAGCGGGATCTGGTAGATCGTCTTCACGTCGCGGCTCTCCACCACCGCGCCGAACTCCACGTTGCAGAACAGCGCGATCTTGCGCTTCACGTCCTCCGCAAGCGGACGCTCCGTGCGGCAGATCAGCACGTCGGGTTGGATACCGATCTCCATCAGGTCGCGCACGCTGTGCTGCGTGGGCTTGGTCTTCACCTCGCCCGCGGCGGCGATGTACGGCACCAGAGTGAGGTGGATGAACAGCGTGTTCTCGCGCCCCACGTCGTGACGGAACTGGCGGATGGCCTCGAGGAACGGTAACGACTCGATGTCGCCCACCGTGCCGCCGACTTCCACCAGCACCACGTCGTTCTCCGGCGCCACGCGGCGCACGGCGCTCTTGATCTCGTCGGTGATGTGCGGGATCACCTGCACCGTGGAGCCGAGGTACTCGCCGCGGCGCTCCTTGGTGATCACGTTCGAGTAGATGCGGCCCGTCGTGATGTTGTTGGCCTGCGTCAGCGAGCGGTCGAGGAAGCGCTCATAGTGCCCGAGGTCGAGGTCCGTCTCGGCGCCGTCGTCCGTCACGAACACCTCGCCGTGCTGGAACGGCGACATCGTGCCGGGGTCGACGTTGAGGTACGGATCGAGCTTCATCATCGTCACGCGCAGGCCGCGCTCGACGAGCAATCGCCCCAGCGAGGCCGCGGCGATGCCCTTGCCCAGCGACGAGACCACGCCGCCGGTGACGAAGATGTACTTCGGGGAGGAATGGGCAGAGGTCGGCGTCATCAGGCAGTTCCGGTATGCAGTGATTCCCAGTGCGCGTTGGCGCGCACCAGGTCATCTTCGGTATTCACTTCGCCCCACGAGGGAGCGTCCACGATCGCGACGCCCATCGCCAAGCCGGCGGCGAGGGCGCGCAGTTGTTCCAGCTTCTCGACCAACTCCAGCGGATGCGGCGGCAGCGAGACCCAGCGCATCAAGGCTTCGCGGCGCGCGGCGTAGATGCCCATATGCTGGTATACGAGCGCATCGCGCACTTCAGCGTCGGCGGCAT
>DAOMNV010000074.1:0-11095 GCA_035444005.1 Gemmatimonadaceae bacterium | reverse complement strand
CAGAACGTGCCGGCGGATTCGGCTCCACCGGGCGCTGAGCGCCCACGGACCCGTGTCTATGCAGAGAATCCGCCACGGACTGATCGCGCTGTTGTGCGCGGCGCCGCTCGCCGCGCAGCAACCCACGCCCGTGAAGATCGAGAGCTTCACGCTGATCAACGGCCTCCGCGTGCACGTCGTCGAAGACCGCTCGGCGCAGGTCGTCGCGGTGAACGTCTGGTACGACGTCGGCTCGCGCAACGAACGGCCCGGCCGCACCGGCTTCGCGCACCTCTTCGAGCATATGATGTTCCAGGGCTCGCAGAACGTGGGCAAGATGGAGCACGGGCAGCTCGTGGAGCGTGCCGGCGGCACGTACAACGGTTCGACGCAGCCGGACCGCACCAACTACTACCAGACGTTGCCGTCGAACCGGCTCAACCTCGCGCTGTGGCTCGAGGCCGACCGGATGCGCTCGCTGGCGATCTCCGAGGAGAACCTCGAGAACCAGAGGCAGGCGGTGAAGGAAGAGCGGCGGCTGCGCGTGGACAACCAGCCCTACTCGGCGGCGTTCATCGACTCGCTGCCGCTGCTCTTCGACCGCGAGCGCTGCTTCGCGTACGCACACTCGATCATCGGCTCGATGGATGACCTCGACGCGGCGTCGGTGGACGACGTGCGGGATTTCTTCCGCACGCACTACGCGCCCAACCACGCGACCTTGGTGGTCGTGGGCGACGTGACGCTGCAGCAGGTGATGCGGCTGACGCAGCAGTACTTCGGGGGCATTCCGGCCGGACCGCAGCGCGATCCGGTGCGCTGCGATGCGGCGCCGGGCGTGGGGAGCGCCTCGGTGCGCCAGGTGGTCGACGAGAAGGCCTCGCTGCCGGCCGTGCTGACGGCGGTGCGCGCGGTGGCGCCGTCGCACGCGGACTATCCGGCGCTGGCGCTGCTGGCGACGATCCTCGGCGAAGGCGAGAGCAGCCGTCTCAACCGCGCGATGGTGCGCGGCAGCAAGTCGTCGGTGGCGGTGCAGACGCTGCACGATCCGTTCGGACCGATGCGTGGCGCCGGCGTATTCGGGGCGCTGGCGATCGCCAACGGCGGCGTGCCGGTGGACTCGGTGCGGGCGGAGCTCGCGCGCGAGCTGTTCGATTCGGCCGATCGCATCGGCAGCGACGAGCTGGAGAAGGCGAAGAACGCCTGGCGCGCGAGCACGATCTTCGGGCGGCAGCGGGCGGCGGACGTGGCCGAGGCCATCCAGTACGCGGCGCTGTACCTCGGCGGACCCGAGGCGGTCAACACGGAGGCGGCGCGCTACGCGGCCGTCACGCTCGCTGACCTGCGCCGCGTGGCGCAGACGTACCTGCGTCCCGAGCGCTCGCTCACCCTCGTCATCGCCCCGGAGGATCGCTGAGATGCGCCATCTCCTCGTGACCTTCGCCGCGGCCGCGTTGCCGTCGCTGACCTTCGCGCAGCAGACGCCGCCCCCGACGCCCCAGCTGCCGCCGGTTCCGCAGGCTCCGACGCGCCAGCAACCACCGGCGCCGTTGCCGCTGACGGAAGCGCAGTTCCCGCCCTTCGTGGAGTTCGAACTCGAGAACGGCCTGCGCGTCGTGCTCGTGCCAAGCACCAAGCAGCCGGTGCTCTCGATGCAGCTCTCGGTGCTCGGTGGCACGCTGTACGATCCGCCGTCGAAGAGCGGCGTGGCGGATATGGTCGCCGGCCTGCTGACGAAGGGTGCGGGCCAACGCAGCGCCGAGCAGATCGCCGAGTCGATCGAGCGCGTGGGCGGCAGCCTCGGTGCGAGCGCCGGGGCTGACTTCCTGAGCATCTCCTCGTCGGTGTTGCTCGACGACCGCGAGCTTGCCTTCGAGTTGATGGCCGACGCCTTGCTGCGGCCGAACTTCCCGGAGGCGGAGGTCGAGTTGCTGCGGACGCAGACGCTCTCGGCGCTGGCCTTGGCGCGTTCGCAGCCGGACGCGATCGCCGGGCGGATCTTCGCGCAGGCGCTGTACGGCGAGCATCCGTATGCGCGCCGCGCCGACGAGGCGAGCGTACGGGCGATCACGCGCGAGGACCTCGTGGCCTTCCACGCGATGCGCGCGCGGCCGGCGCAGGGCCTGCTGGTGCTGGCCGGGGCGATCGACAGCGTCGAGGCGCATCGGCTCGTGACGCGGCACTTCGCCGCGTGGACGGGCCGCGGTGCCTCCACGCCGCCGGCGCGGCCAGCGCCGCAGCGGATGCGCAGCGAGATCATCCTCGTGCACCGGCCGGGCTCGGTGCAGTCGAACATCCTCGTCGGCAACACGACGTGGATGCCGACGGACACGCGCAGCCACGCGCTGGACCTGGCCAACCAGATCCTCGGCGGCGCGAGCGATGCGCGGCTGTTCAGCGTGCTGCGAGAGGAGAAGGGCTGGACCTACGGTGCCTACTCGGACGTGGCGAAGGTGCGCGGTGTCGGCTCGTTCACGGCCAGCGCGGAAGTGCGCACGGAGGTGACGGACTCGGCGCTGGTGGAACTGCTCGCGCAGGTCCGGCGGATGGGCGCGGATCCGGTGCCGATCGATGAGTTCACGCGGCAGCAGCAGACGCTGACGGGCCGGTTCCCGCTGCAGGTGGAGACGGCGCAGCAGGTGGCGGGGCAGGTGGCGACCGCGCGGCTGCTCGGGCTGCCGAACGACTACGTGCAGACGTATCGCCAACGGCTCGCGGCGCTGTCGCGCGATGACGTGCAGCGCGCGGCACGCGCTGGGATGCGCGCCGAGGCGGCATTGATCGTCGTCGTCGGCGACGGCACGGCACTGCGCGAGCGGCTGCAGCGCATCGCGCCGGTGACGATGGTGGACGTGGATGGCAAGCCGATCGCGCAGGAGGCGATGGAGGTGCGGGCGATCCCGCTGGCGCTGGATCCGGCGGCGCTGCGCGCGAGCAGCGATTCCTTCGCGGTGATGGTGCAGGGGCAGAACTTCGGCTACCAGACGACGACGCTGGAGCGCAGCGCGACGGGCTGGACCTTCCGCGAGCAGAGCGTGCTCGGTCCGATCATCCAGCAGCAGACGACGGTGGAGTTCTCGAACGCGATCACGATGCTGCGCACGGAGCAGTCGGGCCGCTTCCAGGGCAACGAGCTGCGGCTGACGGTGCAGTACGCGGCCGGGAGCGCGACGGGCGAGGGCGTGACGCCGGGGCAGGGCGGGATGCAGCCGGTGACGTACCGCGACGTGGCGGTGCCGGCGGGGACTGTGGACGACAACCTGCTCGTGGCGCTGCTGCCGTTCTTCCCGTGGGCAGAGGGCGGCAGCGTGGACGTGGCGGTGTTCGCGTCGGGCCGCGGTGTGGTGGAGCGGCGGACGTTCCGGGTGGAGGGCGTGGAAGTCGTGAACATCCCGCTCGGCACGTTTCCGGCGTTCCGCGTGAGTTATACAGGGAGCGATGCGCCGGGGACGTACTGGGTGGAGCAGTCGGCGCCGCACCGGGTGCTGAAGTTCGGGCCGGCGGGGGTGCCGTTGGAGTTCGTGCGCGCGCGGTGAACGGCAACGGCAACGATCGTCACCACGGAGACACGAAGGCACGGAGACGGCGAACGACGAGGTGGCAATGACTTGGGGGCCCGCACCGATTCATCGGTGCGGACCCCCAAGTCTCGTTCGTGACGTGTCGGTCCTGCGCTCTCGTGCGTTCTCCGTGCCTCTGTGTCTCCGTGGTGAACGCCGTCGAGGCAGTCCGGCGATTACGGATTCAGCAGGCGATTGATCTGCCAGCGGGCATCCGCGATGTGGGCACGGGTCGCGGCGTCACCGGCCTTCGAGGCCGCCGCAGCCAGCGCTGCATCGAGGGTGCGCAGTTCCATCCGCAGCATCGCCTTCACGTCGGTGCTCGGGCGGGCGGCAGCCGTGTAGCTCTGGCCCGTCTGCGCGCTCGACGAGATGCGCGGGGTGGTCGAGGGGTTGGCGTTCAGCTTGGCCGCCACCGCCTCGAGGTAGATGCGCTGCAGGCCGCGGCGGTACGGATCGATCCGCACCGAGCCGGCGCCGAGCTCGCTCCAGATGCCCGTGCGCATATCGCCGAGGAACTCCGACAGCGGATACGGACGCACGGTGCCCGGGAGGGCCTCGTACTCGACGAGACGCGCCATCCGGTTGTCATCCATCATATAGTTGAGGATGCCGCGCTGCGTGGCGTTGATGCGGGCGATCGAGCCTTCCGGCTCGAGGCGACGCAGGATCGCCGGATCCAGCAGCCAGGTGGGCGTCTGGAAGAGGTTGGCGTGCACGAACTGCACGGCCGCACGCTGCCGCTCGCGCGGGATCGGCGTGAAGCGCGCACCGCTCTGCGAGCCGTACTTCTCCTGGCCATCCGACGAGCCGACGATCGCGGCGACGTGCCGGATCTCGTTCGTGAACTGGCCGAGGATGCGCTGGTAGCCTTCCTTGGTGTACGACACGTCCTCGTACTGCTGCGTCGTGGCCGGCAGCAGCATCGGGATGAGGCGCTTCAGGTTGCGGAGGCCGAGCTCGGTGCTCTTGATGGCATCCTGGTCGCCGATGGCTTCGCTGTACGCGGTGTACGGGATCGCGCCGAAGTCATCGGGCACGCCGTAGCGGTGCCACGGGATCGAATCCTGCGTGCGGGCGAGCGCGTCGAGGTACGGACGCTCGTCGTCCGGGCCGGTCGTGCCGGGGAACACCGAGTAGCCCCACTTGATCGAGAAGTGGTCGTAGGGACCGACCTTCGGGATCAGCGTGTGCAGCGGGAGGTTGTCCTCGGGCTGCGCGACGTAGTTGAAGCGGGCGTAGTCCATAATCGTCGGCGAGTGGCCCATCTTCTCGACCCAGCTGCGCGAGCGCACGGAGTCGGCGGGATACATCGCCGAGGCGACCTGGTTGTGCGGCAGGCCGAGCGTGTGGCCCACTTCGTGGGCGACGACGAACTGCACGAGGCGGCCCTGGAGCGAATCGGGCAGCGGGAGGCGCGCGGCGCGCGGATCCAGCGGGCCGACCTGCGTCCAGTACCACCAGGTCTGCAGGTTCATAATGTTGTGGAACATCATCACGTCGGCTTCGAGGATCTCACCGGAACGCGGGTCGACGATGCTCGGGCCGACGGCGTTCTCGGTGGTCGAGGCCAGCCAGCGGACGACCGAGTGCCGGGCGTCATCGGGCGACCAATCCGGGTCCTGCTCCTTGCTCGGCGCCTCGGCGGCGATGATGGCGCGACGGAAGCCCGCCGACTCGAAGGCCGGCTGCCATTCCTCGATGCCCGCCTTCACGAAGGGCACCAGCCAGGTCGGCGTGGCCGGGTCCACATAGTAGACGATCGGCTTCACCGGCTCGGAGATCGCGGCATTGGGGTCCTTCTTCTCCAGGCGCCAGCGCGAGATGTACGAGCGCGTCTGCGCGCGCTGCTCGGGGCGGGAGAAGTCGACGCGGTTGGAGTGGAAGTAGCCGACGCGCGAGTCGCGGAGGCGCGGACGCATCGGCGTCTCGGGCAGCTTCACCATCGAGAAGTGCACGACGTACGACTTGGAGGTCGTCGGCGTGCCCGGCGGCGGCTGCTGCGCCGGCAGGCCCGGGAAGAAGCTCTGGGCCGTGGGCTGCGCGTTGATCGTGAGCACCGCGTCGACCTCGACGTTGCCCGGGAAGCTGGCGACCTTCTCGAGGAAGCTGCGCGTCGCGTCGACCTGCCCGCGCGACTGCTGCACGATGCTCATCTCGTTCGGCGGATTCGTGTAGAGGCGCGTCACCTCGATCACGGCGGCCGAGTCGGGCCCGTAGGCCTCGACGTTGAACGACGCGAGGATGGCGTCGTAGTTCGAGCGCGCGACGGCGTCGGCGATCGGGTCGTTCGGATCCGCGACGATGGCGTACTGCACGCGGCGCAGCAGCACGCGGTTGCCGCGACGCTCCCAGCGCACGACGCCTTCGCTCAGCTCGTCGCCGCCGAGGCCGTCGGTGCGCGTGTTGAACGCGGCGCGCGTGACGAGCAGCATCTCCTTGCCCATCTCGCTGGCCGGGATCTCGAAGTAGAGCCGGTTGGCGCCGATCATGTGCGTCTTGAAGAGCCCCTCACGGGTCTTCACGTCGCCGCGGATGACCTGCGCGTAGGGGCGCGGCTGCGGATCTTGCGCACCGCCGCCCTGGGCGCCGCCTGGCGCGCCGCCCTGTGGGGCACCGGTGGCCGGGCCTTGTTGCTGCGCCGGCGTCGTGCGAGCCGGCGTCGGGGTCGTGGTGGTCGCGGCGGCCGGCGTGCAGGACACGGCGGCCATCGCGAGCCCAACCGAAACGAACAACGGTCTGGTGAATCGCATCGGACCTATGGTATGGGTGATGGCGGGGGAGTGGACGACCTAGCAATCTGGCGCTGGTACGGCGCGCTGGCTATGGCGAGCTGCCTACGGAGCCCGCCGAACGGGCGTTGAGGCGGCGCGGATGGCGGCGTCGCCGAAGCGCTCTCGGACCTTGTCCACGGCGCGGGAGAGGGCGCGGTCCTCGGCGCGCTCCACCGGCGCCGGGCCGCCGGAGAACAGCCCCAGCTGCTCGGCGTCGCGGGCGGCAACGAGCCCGCCGAGCGCGACGCCGACGAGGCGCGCCGGATGCCGGCGGGCCGCGCGGAGCTTCTGCAACAGGCTGACGGCGATGTCGCCGATCGCGCGGTCGCTCTCGAGCGGTTCTGCCGCGGTACGGCTGGCGAGGCGCGTGGTGAAATCGGCGTCGCGCAGCTTCACCGTGATGCTGCGCGCGGCGAGGTGCTCGTCTCGCAGCTCGGCGGCCGCCTTGGCGACCAACGCGCGCAGGTGCGCGGAGAGCTGCGGGTCGTCGGCGACGTCGCGCGCGAAGGTGCTCTCGCGGCTGATCTGCTTGGCGCTGCCCCGTGGCTCGACCGGAGCGCTGTGGATGCCGCGCACGCGCGCGTAGAGCCACTCGGCGGGGCGTCGGCCGAGCCAGCGGGCGAGCGTCGCGCGGTCGTGCGGGAGCACGTCCTCGACGCGCACGAGGCCGAGGCCTCGCAGCTTGGCCTGCAGCTTGGGGCCGACACCCGGCAACTCGGCGAGCGCGAGCGTGGCGAGGAAGGCCGCTTCGCCGCCCTCGGGGATGATGTGCACGCCGGTGGCATCGGTGCCCGGCCGCGGCTTGGCCTTCTCGGCGGCGAGCTTGGCGACGAGCTTCGACGTCCCGCCGCCGAGCGAGATCCACATCCCGGTGTCCTTGTGGACGGCCGTGCGGATGCGGACGGCCGTCTGTTCGAGCGTCTCGTGGCCGTGCAGCGCCTCGGTGCCGCTGAGGTCGAGATACCACTCGTCGATGCTGGCGCCTTCGACGAGCGGCGTGAAGCGCCCGAGCACGGCGGCGATGGCCTTGGAGGTGGTGCTACAGGCGCCGCGCGGGACGGGCACGCACATCGCATCGGGGCAGAGGCGCAGCGCCTGCGCGATAGGCATCGCGCTGCGGACGCCGAAGGCGCGAGTCTCGTAGGAGGCGGAGCAGACGACGCCTCGTCCGCCGGGCCGGCCGCCGACGATCAGCAGCGGTGCGCGGCCGGCGCCCTCGGGATCCGCCATCCTCGCGACGGCCACGAAGAAGGCGTCGGCGTCGGCGTGGAGGATGCGGCGGGCGGTCATTGCACAAAGCATAGAGCGAAACGGGCCGCGCGGCTACATTCCCCCAGCGATGACCGCCCTTGACAGCGAACCCCTCTGGCGTCCTCGCCCGGAGGCCGCGCAGGCCTCGGCGATGGCGCGGTTCTTCCGCGACGTGGCCGCGCAGCAGCCCGGCACGCCGGCCGCGGACGCGCCGTACGATGCGTGGCACGCGTGGAGCGTGCGTGAGCGCGAGGCGTTCTGGTCGACGTTCTGGCGCTGGAGCGGCGTGCGCGCTGGGCACGCGAGCGGCGATGCGTCGCGTGCGACGCCTGGCGCCTCCGATGCCGCGCCGTGGGACGCCGTGCTCGAACGCGGCGCGCGGATGCAGCCGCCATCGGAACCCGATGGCCCGCGCTGGTTCACGGGCGCACGGCTCTCGTACGCCGGCCACCTGCTCGCCCGCACGGACGACGCGCCGGCGATCATCGCGTGCGATGAGCGCGGGCGGCGGCGCGAGCTCTCGTGGGCAACGCTCGCCCGTGAGGTCGCGCGCGTGGCCGAGGGCCTGCGCGCCGCCGGCGTGCGGCCGGGCGACCGCGTGGCGGGATTCCTGCCGAACGTCCCTGAGGCCGTGATCGCCGCACTGGCAGCCAACGCGGTGGGCGCGGTGTGGTCGTCGTGCTCGCCGGACTTCGGTGCGCAGGGCGTGCTGGACCGCTTCGGGCAGATCGAGCCCGTGGTGCTGTTCGTCGCCGACGGATACACATATGCGGGTAAGGCGATCGATTGCCTGGAGCGGGCGCAGCAGATCGTCGCGGCGATTCCCAGCGTGCGCGAGCTGGTCGTGGTGCCGTTCCTTGCGGAGCGCGTAGACGACGCGGTCCTCGCCGGACTCGCGGATGGCGCGCAGGCTCGCGCGGCTGCTGAGACGCCGCGCGCTGCGCCGCCACGCACGACGCGTTTCGCCGAGTTCGGCCCCGCCGATGCGCCGACGGTCCCGCGCCTCGAGGCGCTGCCGTTCGACCATCCGCTCTTCGTGATGTACTCATCCGGCACGACGGGCCTGCCGAAGGCGATGGTGCACGGGCAGGGCGGCACGTTGCTGCAGCATCTCAAGGAGCACCGTCTGCACTGCGACCTGCGTCCGGGCGATCGGATGTTCTACTTCACCACCTGCGGGTGGATGATGTGGAACTGGCTGGTGAGCGCGCTGGCCAGCGAGGTGACGATCGTGCTGTATGATGGCGCGCCAATGCCGAGATCCGACGACGACGTCTGCTGGGACGTGGTGGCCGAGGAGCGGGTGACGCACTTCGGGACCAGTGCGAAGTTCCTTGCGCTTTCCGAGAAGCAGGGGCATCGCCCGTCGCGCACGCACGACCTCTCGGCGCTGCGCGCGATCCTCAGCACGGGCTCGCCGCTGGCCGAGCATTCGTATGACTTCGTGTACCGCGAGGTGAAAGAAGACCTGCACCTCGCGAGCATCTCGGGCGGCACGGACATCATCTCGTGCTTCGCGCTGGGGAACCCGATGCTCCCCGTGTACCGCGGGCAGTTGCAGTGCTTCGGGCTGGGGATGGCCGTGGACGTGTGGGACGACGACGGCAAGCCACTGCGCGGTACGGCGGGCGAGCTGGTGTGCACGCGGGCGTTTCCGTCGATGCCGGTGCGCTTCTGGAACGACGCCGACGGCGCGAAGTATCGCGCCGCGTACTTCGAGCACTTCGCGGGCACCTGGCGGCACGGCGACTGGGCGGAGGTGACGCCGCAGGGTGGTCTCGTCATCCACGGCCGCAGCGACGCGACGCTGAACCCCGGTGGCGTGCGCATCGGCACGGCGGAGATCTACCGCGAGGTGGAGCAGTTGCCCGAGGTGGTGGAGAGCGTGGTGATCGGGCAGGAGATCACGACGGACGGCGACAAGGACGTGCGGATCGTGCTCTTCGTGCGGCTGCGCGAGGGCCTGACGCTGGACGACGCGTTGCGCACGCGCATTGCGCAGGCCATCCGCGCGCGGACCAGCCCGCATCACGTGCCCAAGGTGATCCTGCAGGTGAGCGACATCCCGCGGACGATCAGCAACAAGATCAGCGAGATCGCGGTGCGCGAGGTGGTGCACGGGCGCGTGGTGAAGAACACGGAGGCGTTGGCGAATCCGGGGGCGCTGGACCTCTATCGAGACTTGCCTGAGCTCAGGGTGTAGTGTGGGGACGGATGACGGATGACGGATGACGGATGACGGATGACGGATGACGGATGACGGATGCACGGGACCAGACCCGCATCCGTCATCCGTCCTAGGTATATTGAAGCATCTCGCCGACCGAGGTTACCGTGACCGACCAGACCTGGAATTCGAGCTCCGTGTGGGGGCGCTGGTGGACCAGCGCGCGCACGGGTGCGCGCGGGGCGTAACAGGCCGCAAGGCGGAATACGGAAGCGATACGGTGTCTGTACCCGCTCGCTGCCGTGTTCCGAGTCTCTCGCCGCTCCGCTCGCACTTCTTCCGTCACCCGTCTTCCGTCCCGAGTCCATCTATGGCTACCATCGCACATCCCACGCACGCCGAAGGCACCGATACCTTCCCGATCAACGGCACCGACTACATCGAGTTCTGGGTCGGCAACGCCAAGCAGTCGCAGCTCTTCTACCGTGCGGCGTTCGGCTTCAAGCTCATCGCCTACCGGGGCCCGGAGACCGGCGTGCGCGACCGCGCCTCGTACCTGCTCGAGCAGGGCAAGATCCGCCTCATCCTCACGACGCCGATGGGTCCGGAGGGCGAGATGGCCCAGCACATCGCGCTGCACGGCGACGGCGTGCGCGATATGGCGTTCTGGGTGGACGACTGCCGCGATGCGCACGCGAAGGCGATCGCCCGCGGCGCGGTGAGCGTGCAGGAGCCGACGGTGCTCAAGGACGAACACGGCGAGATCGTCATCGCCGGCATCCGCACCTACGGCGACACGATCCACTCGATCGTCGAGCGCAAGAACTACAAGGGCCTGTTTATGCCGGGCTTCGTCGCGGCGGACTCGCCGTTCCAGCCGGAGCCGGTGGGCCTCAAGTACGTCGACCACTGCGTCGGCAACGTCGAGCTCGGCAAGATGAACGAGTGGGTGCAGTTCTACTCCGACGTGCTCGGCTTCTTCAACCTGCTCTCGTTCGACGACAAGACGATCAGCACCGAGTACTCGGCGCTGATGTCGAAGGTGATGTCGAACGGCAACGGGCGCATCAAGTTCCCGATCAACGAGCCGGCGCAGGGCAAGAAGAAGTCGCAGATCGAGGAGTACCTCGACTTCTACCGCGGCCCGGGCGTGCAGCACATCGCCGTGGCGACGGACGACATCATCAAGACGGTGCGCGCCCTCAAGAGCCGCGGCGTGGAGTTCTTGTCGATCCCGCGCAGCTACTACGAGACGGTGTTGGACCGCGTCGGCAAGATCGACGAGGACATCGCGCCGCTGGCCGAGTTGGGCATCCTCGTGGACCGCGACGACGAAGGCTACCTGCTGCAGATCTTCACGAAGC
>DAOMNV010000073.1:0-11528 GCA_035444005.1 Gemmatimonadaceae bacterium | reverse complement strand
CAGAACCTTGCACCCGCGATGGGCGGAGGTCCAGCCGCCGCTTCATACCAACTATTGGAGCGCTCGCAGCAGAAGCACACGTTATACGCACGGAGACACATGTTCGCCCTAAGACGTATGGTTATCGGCGCTCCTCCAGTGCTCGAGATTTCCGAAGGTGAGTACACAGCGCTGTCTGCCGCCCAGAAGGGGCTGGTTGAGGCACTTTTTGTTGAGCAGAAGCTTGCCTTGCTCGTAGCGAACTATGAGGAGCTTGAGTCCGACATCCTGAGACTCGCCCTCCACACGTCGCTGTACAACCGGATGGCCTGGGCCGACGAAGTCGAGGAGCTCACACGCCTCAATCGCCGTATGTCCAACTTCTTATCGTCGGCGCGTCTCTACATCGATCAGGTTCAACATCACTTCAGCATCCTGTTTGGAAAGGGCTCCGCTGAAGCTGAGCGTCTCATGGCGTGCGCATCGGTTCAGTACGACACTCGCCTTGGATATCGAGTGATGGAAGCTCTCCGCAACTATTCGCAGCACCGCGGATGGCCGGTGCACTCGGTGAACCGTTTAATCTCGCGCATTGAAGAGAGCGACAAGACGCGCGAGCATCTCCGCCACACTGCGTCACTGCATCTCAATGTTGAAAGGCTCAGGAATGACGGAGGGTTCAAAGCAGCAGTTCTTGACGAACTCGAAGCCGCGAAGCCCACTCCCGACCTGAAACTGCTGGCCCGCTCGTACCTCGACGGACTCGGCACCGTCCACATGTTGGCCAGAGAGATTCTTGCTGAGCTGTTGGACGAGTGGGAGCAAGCTGTTGAGGATGCGGTCGCACGCTATACCGCGGCCACAGGCGGCGAGGCATCATTGGTTGCCGCCGTTGAGCTTGATGGGGCTCGGGTAGTCGCGCATACAGATCTCTTCCCCGAGTTGGCTGAGCATCGGCGCCGCTTGGCCGGAGTTCATAAGCACCTCCAGCATTCTGAGCGCAGCGTCGTGAGCGGATACTAGCGCGCGCGGCGTATAACGACGCTTGCTGCCGATGGCCGCGGGTGCGGATGGGTTGGGCGGGGCGTTCGTGATGACCATGGTTGGTTGCGAACGCCCCGCCCAACCCTTTTTATATGAGCGTCCACAGCAGAAGCACACGTTAGCTTGACAAGGCAAGCATTGGGCGACGTGAAGATCCCGTCCATACACCGAGCGATATTCGAGGCGTCACTTGCGGCCACCGTCGCGTTCTGTGCGCTGCCGGTTTCGATTGCCGTGATCATCGCGCTGGACCCCGCGAGCACTGGACTCGCGGTTGCCTTCGCCGGATTCGTCGCGGTCGCGGTTGGGCCATGGGTCTTGCTCGCGGCGTATCTCGGCGCGCTGCTCACGGTTTTCGGCGCACGAGCGCTTGGTGTTGATGTGATGCGCGCATCGCGGCGCACGCATCAGACGGTTGGCGTCGTCGTGGCCGCCGGCATGACCCTTCTGGGTCGCCTCCTCACGAACGACGTCGCCCCCCTCTGGCTCCTCTTCACCGTGCCCGCAGGGTTCGTCGCCGGATCGGTCCTGTTCCGGCGATCACGCGTCGCGCAAGCTAACGACGCTTGCTGACTGAAAGCCGCGGGTGCGGATGCAGCAGAAGCACACGTTATGGCGACTGGGATGCTACAGCTTCAATCGAACGAGTCGCTCACGCATCCACGTTGCCATCGCAGCTTCGGTGAGTGAGCCAGCCGCCAGCGCCGTCATCGCCTGCACCACCTCCGCCTCCGTGGCGTCGAGGTCTTTCCCGTTCAAGCCAAGAAAGATCATCGCGGCGAGGAAGGCCGCGCGCTTGTTGCCGTCGTTGAACGGGTGCGCCTTCGCGAGCCCGAACGCGTAGGCGGCCGCCAGCGTCGCGAGGTCTGAGTCCGGCTCGTAGTTGTGCTTCTGCTGCGGACGCGCGAGGGCGGCCTCCAGCGCATTCTCGTCCCGAATGCCTGGCAGGCCGCCGTGCTCGCGCAGCTGGTCTAGGTGCGCGGCGTCCAAGACCAGCCGAGGCACCCAGCGGGGCGTCGCCATCGGCTACTTCGCCAGTTCGCGCAGCGCGTTCCGGAACTTCTTCGCCGCGTGCGCCGCTACCGCGAGGCCCGCCTCGACGTCCGGATCGTACGGCGTCAGCAGGATGCCCCGGTCCGTCTCCACGGCCAGCACGCGGTCGCCGGCCGCAAGGTGGAGCCGGTCGGCCATATCCTTGGGAATCGTGGCGCCGATCGACCCGCCGACCTGGCGCAGAGTGAGTTCGCGGACCATTCCTGCCTCCGTAGCACGGGTATGCTACAAAGGTAGCACATCGGTACTACCGCACAAGGGTCCGCGCGCGTTGACGCAGGTTGCTGCCGACAGGTGCACACGCTAGGCTGACCAAGACAGTCCCGCCCATTCTGCGGAGAAGTCGATGTCGAGAGTCTTGTCCGCTGCGCTGTTCGTCCTGCTGAGCGGATCTGCCCTTCGCGCGCAGGAAGTGTTCGGCGTCCTGCGCCGCGCGGACATCGATGCGCCCTCTCAAGGCACGCTGGTCGTCGCAGAGCGTGTCGCTGATGGACAGGTGGTGGCCCGAGCGGTGACCGGCGCACGAGGCTCGTGGCAGCTGCGCGTCACCGCCGATTCAATCGTCATACGTGCCCTCCGCATCGGTTTTCCCCGCACGTGCTCGGCACCGTTCGCCTGTCCGCGGGAGAGCGCCGGGAGCTCAATGCCTTGCTGCCGGTGACACCCGTTGCGCTCCCGGCAGTCCGCACCGCCGCTGACACGCGCTGTCGCGTCCGGCCAGAGTCCGCCTCGCTGGTCGCGTCCGTCTTCCACGAGGCTCGGACCGCCCTGGCCGCCTCACAGCTCATCGCGCCTGACGGTCCCGTGCGTACGCGCGTCCGCCTGAGCGAGGAGGTCTTATCGCCTTGGGATGACGAAGTTATCGAAGTTGAACACCGCGAGTACATCACCGACGCCCTCCGCCCCTACCGCACCGCACCCGTCGACTCGTTGCTCGAGTTCGGATTCGTCACGCGAATCCTCGATCCATTCAATCACTACGCGAAGAACGCAGTGGCCGTGGAGTATCGCGTGCCGAGCGTCGACCTCTTCCTCGACGATCGATTCCTTGACGAGTACTGCCTCCGTCTCGTCGAGTCGACGGCCGAGCGACCGGATTGGATCGGCGTCGGCTTCCGCCCGGCGCGGTCGCGGCCCATCACCCAGCTCGAGGGCACGCTCTGGATTGATCGCCGCACGTCGGAGCTGCGACGGATGGAATTTGGGCACGCCGGGCTCGATGGGTCGGAGCTGCGCCTCAGCCCGGGTGGCTGGCTGGAGTTCTCGCGTCTCGAGCGCGGCCTGTGGTTCGTCAGCCGTTGGATGCTTCGCGCGCCGGCGCTCGGCACCTGGCGGGAGCGACGGGGGCGCTCGGACTACCAGATCACCATCCGGCACGTGCCGGTGATCCGCGTGCACGGTTCCGTGCTGGAGTTGGCGGTGGACGCACGCTCCCTGTTTTCGGCCGGTGTCCCCGACGCGCTCGAGAATGGAGCGCTGCTACCGCTCCCCGCCCTCGCCGATTCCGCAGCGCCCCGATGTGTGCGGGCGCCAGACACGGTTTCGCTCTCCGGCGCGGTTCGCGGCGTCGACGGGTCGGCCGTTCCTTTCGCGGATCTGCGCTTCTTCTGGCGGGAGCCCGGCGGGGCGCCCGATGAGTGGCAGCAGGCGTCGGCCGTCGCGGGATCCACGGGGGTCTATCAATCGTGCGCCATTCCTCAAGATGCGCTCGTCATCGTCGAGGTCCGCGCCGCCGGATATGAGCCTGCCGCCATCACGCTCCGCGTCGGAGCACCGCGCTCAGCGGCACGGCTAGATCTCACACTCGTGCCGACAACCTAGCGACACCTGTTGCTGCGGCGGTCCATCCGAACACCTCGCACGGTTGCCGAGTAGCCCAACGCTCCGACCCCGCGGCCGTCGCGACGGCCGCGAGGTCAGAAGCCCGCTCAGTCCATCCGCGGCACCGGCCCGATCGCGCGATCGATCGCCGCCGTCGCCTCATCCAACTCCTTCCGCAGCACATCCGCACGCTCGAGCGCATCGCGACCAACCTTCTGGTCCGCGCGCATCGTCATCCCCGAGAGGTACTGGATGTGCGCCTGCAGACCCGGCTTGCCGTAGCGCACGGGCTGCGTCAGCAACTGTCCGTGCAGCACGCTGCGCACCTGCGCGAGCGTGTCGGCCGCGGAAGCACCAGCCGCCGCCAGCCGCGTCTCCGCAGCCCGCGCGCGCGCGATCAACGCGTTGACCTCGGTGACCATATTCCGCATCCGCAGGTTGTGCGCGTACTGCTCCTGCAGGTCGGCCGCGGTGTAGCCCTCGGCGGCGAGTCGCGGATCGATCTCCACGGTGAGCGGCACCGTCTTGCGCTGGCCATCGACAGACACAGTGACGGTGTACTCGCCCGGCGGAGCGCCGAGTCCGTTCTGGTGCTGCACGCCCCAGGTGAAGCGGTTGAAGCCCTGCTTCGCGGTCACGAGGTTGAGCACCGGCGTGACGATCTGCGGCCCGCCACGTCCGGCCATCATCACCGCATCCTCCGCTTCTTCCGCGCCCGGCGGGCGGCGCCGCGCCGGAGCCGCCGGGACGACGCCGCTCTTGTACGTGTTGACGAGCTGACCACGTGCGTCGCGGATCTCGATGCGCACGGTGTCGCTCGGCGCGGCTGCGAGATGGTAGTCGATCTGCGGTCCGAAGTACTGCGCGGCGGGACCGATGGTGCGCACGCCAGCACGCGGCGTGTAGACGTGCAGCGCCTCGCCGTGCGTGGTCGGGGTGAGCCCGTGCAGCGCGGTGACGTTATGGAAGATCCAGTTGCCGCGACCCTGCGTGGCGACGATCAGGTCCTTCTTGTGCACGAGGATCTGGTTGATCGGCAGCTGCGGCATATTCAGGTTGAACGGCTGCCAGCTCGTGCCGTTGTTGAACGAGATGTACAGACCGAACTCCGTGCCGGCGTAGAGCAGGCCTTCACGGTCGGGATCCTCGCGCACGACGCGCGTGGGCACGTCGTTGGCGATGCCGTTGTTGCCCGGCGTGAGCTTGGTCCAGGTCGCACCGTAGTCGTCGGTGCGGTAGATGTACGGCCGGTAGTCGCCGAGGAGATAGCGGTACGTGGCGTAGTACGCCGAGCCCGGACGATGCGGCGAGGCCTCGATCCACGCGACGCGCCCACCGAGTTCGAGATCCTTCGGCGTGATGTTGGTCCAGGTCTTGCCGTCGTCGCGCGTGATGTGGAAGGGGCCGTCGTTGGCACCCGTCCAGATCACGCCCTTCTCGATCGGCGATTCGGTGATTGCGTACAGCGTGCTGTAGAACTCCTCGCCCGTGACGTCGCGGGTGATCGGCTCGCCGCTCGCGCCCTGGCGGTGGTCCTGCGGATACCAGGTGAGGTCGGGCGAGATGCGCTCCCACGTGACGCCCTTGTCGCGCGTGCGGTGCACGTACTGCGTGCCGTAGTAGATCACCGAGGGATCGTGCGGCGAGTACGACATCGGCACGGTGCGCTGGATGCGGTAGATCAGGTCCTGCCCGGCATTGCCGTAGAGCGACTGCCCGCCGATCCAATAGTTGCGCGTCTGGCGCGAGTCGGTGTTCATCACCGAGAACTGGCCCTTGCACGAGCCGTAGATGATGTTCGACTCCGTGGGGTGCGGCATAATCGGGCCGGTCTCGCAACCGGGGCCGGTCTGCAGCGCGTCGGCATCGAAGGGATTCGCGACGCTCGACCAGATCCAGGTGTCGTTGTCCTGCTGCGCCGAGTAGAGGTTGTACGGGAAGCGGTTGTCGACCACCACGCCGTAGAACTCGGCGGTCGGCTGGTTCCGCTGGGTCGACCACGTACGCCCGCCGTCGAACGACACGTTGGCGCCGCCGTCATTGGCCTGCACCATCGTCTGCCCGTTGGTGGGATTGATCCAGATGTCGTGGTTGTCGACGTGCGGCGTCGGGAAGTTCGTGAGCGTGCGTCCGCCGTCGGTGCTCTTGTAGAAATTCTCGGCGCCGGCGTAGACGACGTCTGCGTTGGTGGGATCCGCGCCGATCGTCGTGTAGTAGAACGGCCGCGTGATGAGTCCCGGCGTGGTGTTCACGAGCTCCCAGTTGGCGCCCGCGTCGTCGGAGCGATACAGGCCACCGCCCGGCTGCGCTTCGACGAGCAGGTAGAGGCGCTCGGGGTTGGCGGCGCTCACGGCGAGATTGCCCTTGCCGATGAGTCCGGTGGGGAGGCCGCGGCCCGTCTTGCGGAAGGTCACGCCACCGTCGGTGCTCTTGTAGAAGCCGCCCTCGCGCGAGCCGGAGATGATCGTCCAGGGCTTGCGCTCGATGCGCGACATCCAGGCGTAGACGGTGTTCGGATCGCCCGGCTTGAGCTCGACGTCGGCGGCGCCGGTGCTGTCATTGAGATAGAGCGTCTTGCGCCAGGTGCGGCCGCCGTCCGTCGTGCGGAAGATGCCGCGCTCGGTGTTGCGCTTGAACATATCGCCGGTGGCGGAGACCCACGCGGTGTTGGGATCGGTGGGATGCACGCGCAACGCGCCGATCTGCCCGGCGTTGTAGAGGCCGGCGAAGTTCCAGGTCTCGCCGCCGTCGGTGCTGCGATACACGCCGCGGCCGGTGGAAACGTTGCTGCGCGCGCCGTCGGAGCCCGTGCCGACCCAGATCACGTTGGGATCGCTGTCGGCCACGGCGATGGAGCCGATGGACGCGACGGGAATCTTGCCGTCGGAGATCGGCTGCCAGCTCTCGCCGCCGTCGGTGGTGCGGAACACGCCGCCGCTGGCGACACCCATATAGAAGGTGCGCGGCTGCGAGGGCACGCCGGCGACGGTGTTGACGCGACCGCCCACGGAGTGGCCGGCGTAGCGGAACTGCATCCCCTCGAACGACGCGGGATTCACCGTGGGCGCGGGCGCGGTGCTGCGCGCGGCACGCTGGGCCGACACCGACACGGCGCTGCACAGCAGCAGGGAGAGGGTCGTGGAGAGCGTTCTGCCGATCATCTCAAGGTCTCGCTATGGGAAAGTTGCCGATTGGCGCTTACGGAAAGTACGCAGCGGGGCGTGGAGCGTTGGAGTCAGCGGCGTCCGGCGCGCGCACCTGAGGCGGGCAGCGGCGGCACCACCGCGCTCGGGCGTCGGTGCTGCGTCGCTTGCTCGTAGGCGAAGCCGAAACCCAGCAGGCGCGCCTCGCTGAACGGGCGCCCGAGGAACTCGAGGCCGGCCGGCAAGCCATCGGGCGTGAAGCCCATCGGCACGGTGAGCGCGGGCCAGCCGAGCGTCGGGCTCAAGCCGCGGTTGTCGCCGAGTCCGTAGCGATCGTTGGGCCGCGAGTTCGTCAGCACATCCTCGGCGATGAGCGTCGGTGCGGCGTCGTAGGTGGCGTAGATCACGGCGTCGAGCCGGTGGTCGGCCATCAGCTTGAGCATCGCGACGCGCATCTCCTCGCGGCGGCGCAGCAGCGTGCCGAAGCCCGGCTCCTCGGGCGAACGTCCGATGGAGCCGATCAACGACCGGGCGCGCCAGGGATTCACGCCGCCGGCGAGGATGATGTCGCGCAGGGTCTTGTACGGCGCGTTGGGGTGCTCGGCGAGGTACGCGTTCATCGCGACTTCGGTCTCGTAGTCGTTGCCGCCGCTGCCGGGCACGCGCGGCACGCGCAGGGAGTCCACGATCTCGGCGCCGAGTGCGCGGAGTCGGCTGATTGACGCCTCGAAGAGCGGCGACACCTTGGCGAACTCCGCAGCCGCATCACGCGTGAGGCTGTCGCGGCGGGCCAGCGAGGTGTCGGCGCGCAGGAGGGAATCGAGAGCCGGCGTGCGCGTGGGGGCCGTGTCGCGCGGGATGCGCAGCACGCCGATCCGTGCGCCGCGCAGCGCCGTGGTCGAGAGCGCGCTCGCATAGCTCTCGGGTTGCTGCCCGACCGCGTAGGCGGTGATGGGATCGTTGGGGTCGTAGCCGGCGATGATCTCGAGCAGCGCCGCGGCATCGGCCACCGTGCGCGTCATCGGGCCCATCGTGTCCTGCGTCGGCGACGCCGGCATCATCCCGAAGCGGCTCACCAGTTGCAGCGTGGGGCGCAGGCCGACGAGCGCACTCACGGCTGCGGGCCCGCGGATCGAACCGCCCGTGTCCTCGCCGATGCCGACGAGACCGAAGTTGGCAGCGACGCCCGTGGCCGATCCGCCGGAGGAGCCGCTGGGATTCCGGCGCGGGTCGTAGGCATTGCGGATGATGCCCGATTCTGAGCCAACATAGCGCTGGGCGAACTCACCCATCGTCGTCTTCGCGAGGATGATGGCGCCGGCGGCCTGCAGGCGCTTCACCACGGTCGCATCGCGCAGCGGCACGAAGTCCTTGAACAGCGCAGAACCATAGGTGGTACGCATCCCTGCGGTCTCGATCTGGTCCTTGAGCAGCACGGGGACGCAGTGCAGCGGCCCGCGGGCGACGCCGCTGCGCTGCACGGCATCGAGCGAGTCGGCGATGGCCAGCGCGCGCGGATTCAGCGTCTGGATGGCGTTGAGCGCCGGGCCGCGCTTGTCGTACGCGGCGATGCGGTCGAGATACGCCTGCACGAGCGTGCGGCAGCTGAGCCGGCCGGCCTCGAGCGCGGCGTGCACCGACGCGATGCTCGCCTCGGTGATGTCGACGCGTTGCTGGGCGAGGGCTGGCGCGCCGGTGGTGGCGAGCAGCAGCGTGGCGAGCCAACGGTGGGTGGAGCGGGACATCGTGCCGGTCCTTGTCGGTGGTGATACGGCCCATCTTAGGCGAAGTGCGCGCCGCTCGCATCCCCACACGCACGTCATCTGTGCGCGGAATGCCGTTAACTTCGTGTGTCCCCACCACTTCGGCGTGCTCCCCGTGGCCACGTATGACCCAGCAGGCGTCCTCATAGTGCAGCTCCGATGAGCCGCCGCATTGCCGTGATCGGCGCCGGTGCCGCCGGCACGATGGCTGCAATCTTCGCGGCCGCTGCCGGTGCGCAGGTGACGCTCATCGAGCGCAGCAAGGACGGCGGGCGCAAGATCCTCATCAGCGGCGGCGGGCGCTGCAACGTGCTGCCGCTGCGCGTGGACGAGCAGCGCTTCGTGACGGATTCGTCGCCGGACACGCTGCGGCGCATCATCCGCTCGTGGCCGCTGGCCGAGCAACGGCGGTTCTTCGAGCAGGACGTGGGCATTCCGCTCGCCGAGGAGCCTGAGTCGCTCAAGGTGTTTCCCCGCTCGCACAAGGCGCGCGACGTGCGCGATGGTCTGCTCGCGCTCGCCGAGCGCAACGGCGCCGCGCTGTGGTTCGAGCGCTTGGTGCGCGATGTCGTTGCGGCCGATGGCGGCTGGCGCATCGAGTTTGCCGATGCCGAGCCGCTGCAGGTCGACGCCGTGATCATCGCGACCGGCGGGTTGTCGGTGCCGGCGACCGGCAGCGAGGGCTTCGGCCTCGCGCTCGCGCGGCGCCTGGGTCACACGGTGCATCCCACCTATGCGGCGCTTACGCCGATCACCGACGCGGCAGGCACCTTCGCCGAGTTGGCGGGAATCTCGCTCACCGTAACGCTCACGGCGCGTGCCGGCGCGCGGACGGCAACGCACACCGGCGGCTTCCTCTTTACGCATCGCGGGTACAGCGGACCCGCGGCGCTCAATGTCTCGCACGTGGTGGTGCGCGCACGGCAGGAGGGCGGCCCGCCGGCGACGCTCACCGTGCAGTGGAGTTCGCTCGGCGACGCAGAGTGGGAGACTGCGCTGCGGCCGCAGGGATCGCGCACCGTCGCGGCGGCGCTGCGTGCGGAGCTGCCGGATCGGCTCGCGATGTTCCTGATGGCGCGCGCGCAGGTGGATCCGGCGCGATCGCTTGCGGAGCTACGGCGCGAGGAACGGCGGCGCTTGCTCGATACGCTGGTGCGCTGTCCGCTGCCGTGGACCGGCGACGAGGGCTACAAGAAAGCCGAGGTTACCGGCGGTGGCGTGAGCCTCGGGGAGATTGACGTGCGGACGATGGAGAGCAAGCTGGTGCCTGGGCTGTATCTCTGCGGCGAAGTGCTCGATGCGTTCGGGCCGATCGGCGGGTACAACTTTTTGTGGTCGTGGGCGACTGGGCGCGCGGCGGGGGCGGCAGCGGCCGCGGGATAGCGATGTGGGTGGGCGACCTATGTCGCCGCCTGGCAGAGCGTCGTATGTTCGGGGTGAGATTGCACGCTCGGTCGTGAGTCACGCCTGAGGATCCGCTATGCCATCACCTGTCGACACCTATCTAGCTGCGCTCCCGGCGGACCAACGCAAGGCGCTCCGCGACCTGCGCGCGATCGTGCACGCCGCCGTCCCCCGCGCGGACGAAGCCATCAAGACGCGTGTGCCGGCCATCCGGTACAAGGGCAAGACCGTCGTCGGCTTCGGCGCGGCGAAGTCACACGTGGCGCTGTACGTGATGTTCGGCGATGCGCTGACGGTGCTGCGTCGCGAGTTCGCGCGCTTCGACGTCTCCGACCGCGTGGTGCGATTCACCCCGGACCGGCCGCTGCCGGCCGCGCTGGTCCGGAAGGTGGTGCGCCATCGCGTCGCGGAAATCGACGCGGGGTCGGCATCTCGATCCACGCGGTTGCCGGACTCGATGCGTCACGGCAAGGCGAGCGCAGCGAAGGCGGCGGACGGTGACGCGCCGGCGTTGGCCTACATCGCCGGCCTGCCGCAGCCGCAGCGCGGCATCGCGGAGCGTGTGGATGCGCTCGCGGCACGGACGTTGCCGGGGCTTCGGCGCGCGGTGAAGTGGGGCATCGCCTATTACGGCGTCGGCGACGGCTGGTGTTTCTGCTGCGGCGGATTCGCGGACCACGTGAAGCTGATGTTCCTCAATGGCGCGGAACTCTCGCCGGTGCCGCCGGTGACGCCCGTCGCGATGGGCAAGGCCACCCGAGGGGTGGAGCTGCGGTCGGTGAAGGACCTCGACGAGCGACAGGTCGCGGCGTGGATGCGGGCGATTGCCTCCAAGCCCGGCGTGGGCGCGAAGAAGCGCTGACACACGATGCGCAATCACAGCGTGCGCGTGATCATTCTGCTCGGCGTCGGCACGGTGGCCTGCGCCGAACGGCCAGTGCCGAACGCCGAGGCTGACGTCGCCGTCGTCGGGGCGTTTGCGTATGCCAGTGAGTCCGGCACGCGATTGCTCGCGATCGACGCGGGCACGGACGCTGCCGCGTTCACCA
The DNA here is from genome assembly GCA_035444005.1 of Gemmatimonadaceae bacterium. Lineage (GTDB taxonomy): Bacteria > Gemmatimonadota > Gemmatimonadetes > Gemmatimonadales > Gemmatimonadaceae > Pseudogemmatithrix. The sequence continues at coordinate 272 of DAOMNV010000073.1, read as the reverse complement.
CGGCTGTCTGCAGCAGCGGGCATCGCGACCTGACCTTCGTCGGTACACAGGCGAGGTCGCAGGCCTCCAGCGGGCGACAAGTCGCGGCGAACATCGACCACGAGGCCGGTGCGCTGTTCGAGATCGCGACCGGCGCCGCCGAGCCGGACGAGACCTGTTTCGTGACCACGTCGGAGATGGCGACCGCGGCCCAGCCGGTCCGTCCGTCGCCGTCAGCGTCGCCCGAATGCACCAATGCACAGACCGCCGCACTGGGCCAGCACGTGCAGCGC
>DAOMNV010000072.1:0-11554 GCA_035444005.1 Gemmatimonadaceae bacterium | reverse complement strand
GGATCATCGCCGAGATTTCGGGCGGCGTGTAGGTCTTGCCCTGCACCTCGACGCTCACGAGATCGTTCTGTCCGCGCACCACCTTGTAGGGGACGCGCGCGCGCTCGGCTTCCACCTCGGCCATCTTGTGGCCCATAAAGCGCTTGATCGAGAAGACCGTGTTCGTCGGGTTCGTCACGGCCTGGCGCTTCGCGATCTGACCCACGAGGCGCTCGCCGTCCTTGCTGAAGCCCACCACCGACGGGGTCGTCCGGCCGCCCTCGGCGTTCGGGATGACGACGGGGTCGCCGCCTTCCATCACCGCCACGACCGAGTTCGTCGTGCCCAGGTCGATGCCAATCACCTTGTCTGCCATTCGTTCCTCGGGAAGGTATCTTTTCGCTGTCGGACGCCCGCCAGCTTTTGGCTACGGGCGCAGTTACGTCGATAGTGACGGCAAGCTCTGGGCCAAAGATTCGTGCCATTTTGACACCCCGGAAACCCCGCAAGCGCGAACGGTGACAGGACCCCGGAGATGATTCCACTCAGCGACGACAATCCGACGGTCCGCCTTCCGGTCATGACCATCCTGCTGCTGGCGGCGATTGCTGCGGCTTGGGTGATCCTGCAGGGGGCGGGGTTCGACATCGAAACGATGGCGATGAGCGTCTGCAACCTGGGGATGGTGCCGGCGGAGCTGACGGGGGCCGCGCCGCTGGGCACCAGCGTGCCGCTGACCCGCACGCTGCTCTGCGTGGTGGACGCCGAGCCGTTCAACTGGATCTCGCCGCTGAGCTCGATGTTCCTGCACGGGAGCTGGGCGCATCTGCTGGGCAACGCGCTGTTCCTGTGGGTGTTCGGGAACAACGTCGAGGACGTGATGGGGCGGGGGCGTTTCCTGGTGTTCTACCTGCTCTGCGGCTTCGCGGCGGCGGCCGTGCACGTGTGGATGCAGCCGGCGTCGGCCGTGCCCACGGTGGGTGCCTCGGGGGCGATCTCCGGCGCGATGGGCGCGTATCTCGTGCTGTTCCCGCGGGTGCGGGTGCGCATGCTGTTCATATTCATCATCTTCTGGCGCGTCATCCCGCTGCCGGCGTGGGTGGTGCTGCTCTGGTGGTTTGGCCTGCAGGTGCTGCTCGGCCTGCCGGACCTTGCCGCGCTGCCCGATTCCGGCGGCGGTGTCGCGGTCTGGGCGCACATCGGAGGTTTTGTCGCAGGCGCCGTACTCGTCCGTCTGTTCGAGCGCCGGGACCTGACCGAGCGCAGACGGTCTATGTTGTTGCAGCGTGGACTCTTAGGCATCCGCCACTGAGGGCTCCGTAACAATCCTGTTACGGAGTCACTGAAATAGTTTGCCGCCCCCCCCGTGACGCGGGTAACTTTGACGGACTCCAACGGCCGGCATTGCCGGCCGCTCGTGACCTCTCCAACGACCGCCCAGGGCGGACCCCCACGTGAGATTCCTGCCGAAGGACGAAGGCTTTTTCGGCCTCTTTGATCAGCTCTCCGCGCGGCTGAACTCCGCCGCCGCGCACCTTCGCGAACTGTTCAATCATCCCGAGCGCCTCGACGAGCTCGTGGCGAAGGTCAAGGCGGAGGAGCACGCCGCCGACACGATCACCTACGACATCATGCAGCGCATCGATCGGTCGTTCGTGACGCCGCTGGACCGCGAGGACATCCACCTCCTCGCCAACCGTCTCGACAACGTCGTGGACCTGATGGACGGCACCGCCCGTCGCGCGACGATGTTCCACATCACCGAGCGCCGCGCGCCGGCCATCGAGATGATGGACACGCTGGTCGAGACCTGCACGGTGCTGGCGCAGGGCGTGAAGGACATCCGCAACCCGCAGGCCGTGCACAAGGTCGCCCGGCAGGTGAAGGCGCTGGAGGAGAAGGCCGACGCCCAGTATGCCAAGGCGGTGTCGGACCTCTTCGCCGGCAAGCCGGATCCGCTCGAGGTGATCAAGTGGAAGGAGATCTACGACAACCTCGAGCACGCCGTGGATGAGTGCGAGGACGTCGCGAACGTGCTGGAGAGCATCTCCCTCAAGAACTCCTGAGCGTCGCCGTGGTCTGGTATATCCTCGCCATCGTCGTGGTGGCGTTCATCTTCGACTACATCAACGGCTTCCACGACTCGGCGAATTCCATCGCCACGATCGTGGGGACGCGGGTGCTCAGTCCGTTCACGGCGGTCGTCTGGGCGGCGACGTTCAACTTCCTCGCGCTGTTCCTCTTCGACACCAAGGTGGCGAAGACGATCGGCAAGGGGATGATCGACCTCGCCATCGTGAACCCCGACGTGATCCTCGCCGGCCTGCTCGGCGCCATCACCTGGAACCTGATCACGTGGTGGTACGGCATCCCGTCGAGCTCGTCGCATGCGCTGATCGGCGGGTACGCCGGCGCGGCGATCACCAAGGCCGGCTTTTCGGCGATCATCGCCTCGGGCTGGACGAAGACGCTGGTCTTCATCGTCGTCTCGCCGCTGGTCGGTATGGCGGCGGGCTGGGGCCTGATGGTCGGCACGATGTGGCTCTTCCGCAAGCAGCGACCTGCGAAGATGGAACCGCTGTTCCGCGGGATGCAGATCACGAGTTCCGCGCTCTTCTCACTGTCGCACGGCGCCAACGACGCGCAGAAGACGATGGGCATCATCGTCTCGCTGCTGGTGGCCGGCCAGGCGTACTTCGTCAACGAAACGGGCTTCCTTTCGCACTTCTATCTCGCCTCGGGCGACGAGATCCCGTTCTGGATCAAGCTCGGCGCGCATATGGCGATTGCCTTGGGCACCCTGATGGGCGGCTGGCGCATCGTGCACACGTTGGGTTCGCGCGTGACGAAGCTGCGCCCGATCGGCGGCTTCTGCGCGGAGACCGGCGGCGCCTCGGCGATCTTCCTCGCCACCTACCTCGGCATCCCGGTGTCGACGACGCACACGATCTCGGGTGCGATCGTCGGCGTGGGTGCGACGCAGCGCCTCTCGGCGGTGCGTTGGGGCGTGGCGGCGAATATGATCTGGGCCTGGATCATCACGATCCCGGCGTCGGCCGCCGTGGCGGCGATTTCGTACTTGATCGTCGCGGCCGTCCGCGGCTGACGCGATGATCCCGCTGGCCTCGAAGAACCCCGCGTTCCTCAACCGCGAGCTGTCGTGGTTGGAGTTCAACGCGCGGGTGTTGCACGAGGCCGAGGATCCGCGGACGCCGTTGCTCGAGCGGGTGAAGTTCCTCTCGATCTACGGCTCCAACCTCGACGAGTTCTTTATGGTCCGCGTGGCGGGCCTGCGCCGGCAGCTCTCCGCCGGCGTGCTGCAGACGCCATCCGACGGGCTCACGCCCGCCGAACAGCTGGATATGATCGACGCACGGGTCCGCGAGCTCAACGCGCGGGCCCGTTCGCTGTTGGTGGAGACGCTGCTGCCGGCCCTCGCGGGCATCGGCGTGCAGCTCATCGATCCGGACGCCGGCATCGGCGCGACGGCTGCCGGTGCGGCAGCGCCTGCCGCCGCGGCGACGCTCGACGCCGAGGAGCGCGCGACGATCGACGCGTACTTCGAGGACGCGGTGTTCCCGGTGCTGACGCCGCTCGCGGTGGATCCGGGCCATCCGTTTCCCTACATCTCGAATCTCTCGCTCTCGCTGGCGGTGGAGCTTCGCGATCCGCAGCAGGGCGACATCCGCTTCGCCCGCGTGAAGGTGCCGAAGTCGCTGCCGCGCTGGGTGCCCACGGGGCGGCCGAACCGCTTCGTGCCGCTCGAGTGGCTGATCGGCGCGCGCCTCGACGCGCTGTTCCCGGGGATGGAGATCCTCGGGCACTGGGCCTTCCGCCTCACGCGCTACTCGGACCTCGAGATCTCGCACACCGAGGAGCCCGAGGACCTGCTGGCGACGATCGAGGAGCAGCTGTTCCAGCGTCGCTTCGGCGAGGTGGTGCGGCTCGAGGTGGAGGAGGGTACGCCGCCGCACCTGCAGGAGCTGTTGCTCGACGAGCTGCGGGGCAGCGAGGCGCCGGAGATGGCACCGCTGACGCCGCGCGAGCTGCACCTGTCCGGGCCGCTGCTCGACCTCTCGGACCTGATGCCGCTCTCGGGGCTCGACTTCCCGGAGCATCGCGAGCCGCCGCTGATCCCCGCCGTGCCGCCCGAACTGCGCGACACCACACGCTCGATCTTCGACGTCGTGCGCGAGCACGAGATCCTCGTCCACCATCCCTTCGATTCGTTCGGGGCCTCGGTGGAGACGTTCATCGAAAGCGCGGCGCGCGACGAGCAGGTGCTGGCGATCAAGATGACGCTGTACCGCACCTCGGGCGACGGCGCGATCGTGCAGGCGCTCACCGAGGCCGCGCAGCGCGGCAAGCAGGTGGCCGTGCTGGTGGAGCTGCAGGCCCGCTTCGACGAGATCAACAACATCGCCTGGGCGCGCACGCTGGAGTCCTTCGGCGTGCACGTCGTCTACGGGCTGCCGGGGCTCAAGACGCACACCAAGACGGCGCTGGTCGTCCGCAAGGAAGCGGACGGCATCCGCCGCTACGTGCACATCGGCACCGGCAACTACAACACGCGCACGGCCCGCATCTACACGGACCTCGGCCTCATCACCTGCGACGAGGCCATCGCCGCCGACATCACGGAGATGTTCAACGCGCTCACCGGCTACTCGCGACAGCGCGAGTACCGGCGCCTGATCGTCGCGCCGGTGAATATGCGCGAACAGGTGATGGGGATGATCCACCGCGAGACCGCGCACGCGCGCGCGGGGCGCAGCGGCCGCCTCATCGCCAAGATGAACGCCCTCGTCGACGGGCAGATCATCGAGGCGCTCTACGAGGCCTCGCAGGCCGGCGTCGAGATCGACCTCATCGTGCGCGGCATCTGCTGCCTGCGGCCCGGCGTGCCCGGGCTCTCGGAGCGAATCCGCGTCATCAGCATCGTCGGGCGCTTCCTCGAGCATTCCCGCATCTGGATGTTCGGCAACGACGGCGCCCCGGAGTACTACTTCGGCTCCGCCGACTGGATGCCGCGCAACCTCGACCGCCGCGTCGAGGTCGTCACGCCGGTGCTGAACCCGCTGTTCAAGAAGCGCCTGCAGTCGGTGCTCGAGGTCTGCCTCGCCGACAACCGCCAAGCCTGGGACCTGCAGCCCGACGGCACCTACGTGCAACGCCAGCCGGAGCCCGGACGCGGCGAGCGCGCCACGCACCGGATGCTGCTGCGCGACAGTTGGGGCGGCAGCCGCGAGAGCGGCGCCTTCGTGTTCGAGACCTCCGCGCTGCAGCGCGACCCCGCAGCACCTGGGCGCCCACCCTCGAGTACGGCGGAGTTCAAGGCGTTCGCGGGTCAAGACGGATGACGGATGACTGAAGACGGATGACCATCCTCCTCCGTCTTCCATCATCCGTCCTTCGCCATCCATCCCCCAAGTCCCTAAGTTTCGACGTATGAATCCGTTTCACTTCCGGCAGGCGCCTGTCGCGCTCCGGCCGTTTTCGCTGCTCGCTGCGCTGCTCGTCATCGCGCTTCCCGGGCTCGCCAGCGCTCAGACCGCGCGCCCCGACTCGCTCCCGCGCCCGGTCGAGTTCAACTCGCGCGGCCTCGTCTTCAACGGCAGCGACGGCTTCAGCTACTTCGCGCTGCGCTTCCGCATCCAGCAGTGGGCGGCCTTCGCCACCGAAGACGGGCAGGACGGCATCGCGCACTCGCAACTCTTCATTCGCCGCTCGCGCGTGCGCTTCCAGGCCCGCGTCTGGGATCCGCGCTTCACCGCCGACGTGCAGCTGTCCTTCGCCCGCGGCGATCTCGACTTCGAGAACTCGGGCATCCCCAACATCCTCCGCGACGCGGTGGTGCGCTGGCAGGCGACGCCGCGCCTCGAGCTGATGGGCGGCCAGACCAAGCTGCCGGGCAACCGCCAGCGCGTGATGTCCTCCGGTGAGCAGCAGTTCCCGGACCGTTCGATCGTCAACGGTACCTTCACGCTCGACCGCGATATGGGGCTGTGGGCCGAGTATGCGACGGGCACGGAGGGATTCCCCGTGGTGCTCAAGGGCGCGCTCACCAGCGGTGAAGGGCGCGCGGTGAACACCGGCAACGCGGGCATCGCCTACACGGGCCGCGTCGAACTGCTGCCGCTCGGCGCCTTCCTCAACGGCGGCGACCAGTTCGAAGGCGACCTCTCGCGCGAGCCGGAGCCGCGCGTCGCCATCGGCCTTACCCTCTCGCACAACGAGCAGGGCGAGCGCACCGGCGGGCAGCTCGGGCAGTATCTCTTCGCCCCCCGCGATATGGACGTCGCACACGCCGACGTGCTGCTCAAGTACCGCGGCTTCTCGTTCTCCACTGAGCTGATGCGCCGCCGCGCGAAGGATCCCATCACGACCGACGGACTCGAGACCCGCGCGGTGCGCGTGGGTTCCGGCGTCACCGCGCAGGCCGCCTACCTGTTCGCCAACAACGTCGAACTCGGCGCGCGCTGGAGCAAGGTCGATCCGCACCGCGACATCTGGGCGGAGATGGAGGCGCAGCGCCAGGTCTCTGGCGTGCTCACCCGCTACATCCAGGGCCACCGCGTGAAGATGCACCTCGAGGTGCTGCGCGACGACTTCCGCGACAACCTCACGGGTGTGACGCGGGGTGGGTGGACGGCGAGAACTTCGTTCGAATTCGGAATCTGAGTTAAAGACGGATGACGGATGACGGATGAGCATCCGTCTTCCGTCATTCGTCTGTCCTGTCGCTCGAATAGACCGTCCCGTCCGGCCCGACGACTTCCACCGGTACGCCGGCCACGTCGGCGAGCAGTCCGCTCTTGCGGCTCGCGCCCCAGAGTTCGAGGCGCAGCGGGGCATTCGCCCGGCGGGACACCGGCGTGAGACGGATCGCGCGCTCCAGCCAGCGCACCTTCACTCGGTCGACGGCCCGCACGTGGCCGCGGTCGAAGCCGTCGGCGACGCGCAGGATGCCGCCGAGGCGCCGGATGCGCTCGCGCGTGTCGCGATCCAGCGCCCAGAAGTCGCTGTGCTTGCGCTTGGGTTCGCTGCCGCGGTGATACCGCGCCACGTGCGCGATCACGATCTGTTCCTTGGGAGGAATGCCGAGCAGGTCCGCGTGCTGGATCAGGTGGTACGAGTGCTTGTGGTGGCCCTGGTAATTGATGTGGTAGCCCACGTCGTGCAGCAGCGCCGCATCCGATAGCGTCTGGCGCTCGGCGGGGTCGCAGCCCAGCCGTGCGCCGAGGGCGTCGAACAGCTGGAGGGCGATCGTGCGCACCTGCTGCGAGTGCGGCGCCTCGTAGTGGCAGCGTTCGGCGAAGGCCATCACCGAACGCTCGCGCGCCTCGCCGGGGTCGGCGATCACCGGCTTCACGCGCGCGGTCTCGAGCAACAGGCCCTCGCGGATGCCGTAGCCACTCGCGGCGAGCTCGCGCGGCTCGACGCGCGCCATCACCTCGGCGGCAACGGCGAGGCCGGCGACGATGATGTCCGCGCGGCCGGGGTTGAGGCCCTCGACCTCGAGGCGCTCCTGTGGCGTCATCGCGCAGAGCTGCTCGAGGATGTGCTCCAGCTCGTGCCGCGGGATGCGCGTGCCGTGCACGCTGCGCACCTTGATGCCCTGCCGCGCGAGGAACATTCCCGCGAGGTTGGTGAAGGTCCCGCCGGAGCCGATCACCTCGGCGCCGCGCCAGTCGCGCAGCGGCAGCGCCTTGCGGATGGCCTGGCGCACGTGCTTGCGCAGCTTCTTCACGCCCTTGGTGCCGTTGCCGCCGCCGAGGAACTGCTCGGTGAGGCGAATGGCCCCGAAGGGAAACGTCATCAGGCGCTCGACGAGCCCTTCGGCGGCGAGCGCGAGCTCGAGCGATCCGCCGCCGATGTCCATCACGACCGAGCGGCCGGCGCCAAGCTCGAAGTGCGCGAGCGCCGAGCGGAAGGCGAGCCGCGCTTCCTCCTCGCCGTGGAGGATCCGCACGCGCAGTCCGGCGTCGCGACGCACGAGGCTGAGGAAGGCATTGCCGTTGCTCGCATCGCGCACCGCCGACGTCGCGACGGCTTCGATGCGCTTCGCGCCGAGCTGCCGCGCCAGCGTGGCCATCCGTCCGAGCGCCTCGGCGGCCTCGGCCATATGCGAGTCCTCGAGGCGGCCGAGCTTGGCGAGGCCCGCGCCAAGGCGGGGCGCGGCCTTCATCTCGTCGACGACGCGGATCGTACCGTCCGGAAACACGTCGGCGACGATCTGCCGGATCGAATTCGACCCGATGTCGATGGCCGCGATCCGCTGCTCGCGCTCGTCGCGGGCGCTGCGGTACGGACTCTCGCTCGGCTTCGGATGCGTCACGGCGCGCGGGGTGAGGGGCAGCGGCCAGGCCGCAGGGCGGCGAGGCGACGGCGTTGGGCGTCGGCGATCGCCTCGGGCAACGCTGCATAGCCTACGTCGGCGGCGACGGTTGCGCCATCGGCGAGGGCCCAGCGGGCGAAGGCGAGGAAGTGGGCGGCGCGCGCGGTGTCGCCGAGGGCGGCATCGACGACGATGCGCGTGACGCCCACGACGGGATACGCATCCGCACCGCTGGCGCCGATCGCGCCGAGCGTCGTGTCGATGCTCGCGGCATCGAGCAGCTGTGCGCCGGCGGCCGTGATGGCAGCGGGACTCGGCAACACGAAGTGCCCGCTGCCGTTGCGCAGCGCGGCCACCGCGAGCCGCGCCTGCTGCGCGTAGGTGTACTCGACGACGCCCATCGCACCGACCTGCGCAGCGATCGCGGCGGTCACGCCTTCGTTGCCTTCGACCTGCGCGCCGCTGGCGGCGAGCGATACATCGCCGCCGGCCCCGGCGGCGCTCGCGAGATAGCGCGCGAACACGGCGCTGGTGCCCGTACTGCGGGCGCGGCGCACGACGACGATCGGCAGGGCGGGCAGGGCGGCGTCGGGATTCAGCGACCGAAGCGCCGCGTCGTCCCAGCGGCGCACGCGACCGGCGAGGATGTCGTGCAGTACGTCGGCATCGAGGCGCAGCGGTTGCGTGAGGCCCGCCAGGCGGTAGGCGACGGCGACGGCGCCGAGGACCGTCGGCATCTCGAACGGCCCGCAGCGCGCGCGGGCCCGCTCGTCGGCCGTCAGCGGGCGGTCTGCGGCGCCGAAGTCCGCGCTGCCGTCGAGCAGCAGGCGGATGCCCTCGGCGCTGCCGACGGAGAAATAGTTGATGCGCACGCCCGTCTCGCGGCCGTAGTCGGCGAACCAGCGGCGGTACAGCGGATACGGAAACGTCGCGCCGGCGCCCACGAGATCGATGCCGCCCGAGGGCGCCGGTGGCTGCGGACGCGAGCGGATCCACTCGATGCCGACGGCGAAGCCGACGAGCAGGCCCAGCCAGAGCAGGGCGGCGCCCTGCAACGGTCCCACGCTGCGCCGCGGCGGTCGCTCGTTCACGTCAGAGGTCGTTGGTGTAGCTGACGAACTTGTGGAGTCCGTCGCGCTGGATGATGGAGCCGAACATCCGCAGGCTACGCGCTGCGGAGTCGGCCGGCGCGAAGGTGACCTCGCAGGGACCGACGAGCGTGTTGGGGCCTTCGCTCAGCGTGCTGTCGGCGCAGCGCAGGGCGTCGAGGCGCAGGGGCGAGCCGCCATAGCGGCGCAGCAGCCGAACGATGCCCTTCTCGCTGTTCTCGTTGACCTGGATCCAGAGCAGTTCGGGGCCGAGTTCGTAGGGCGGCCGCGTGAATCGCGTGTGCGGATAGTACAGCCAGGCGAACTCCGCGCGGTTGAGCACGAGGCGCCGGATCGTCGCGGTGTCCTGCGCGGTGAGCGCCGCGAGCAGCGCACGCGTGAGTCGCTCGGGCGAGGCTTCGCCGCCGAAGAGCGTGGTCGGCGTGTCGGGCAGCGTCGCGCGGAAGCGGGCGAGCAGCGTGTCGATCGGCAGCGCGGAATCGACGACGGCGCCGGGCGGCTGGTCGGCAGCGGCAGCACCGCGGTCCGCGACGTCGCGGGCGCAGGCGAATGTCGTCACGGCGACGAGCGTCGCGAGCAACGCTGCGCGGGAGCGTCTGGTGTGCATCGAAGGCGTCTCCAAGCGAGAACGGCCGACGCCTGCGGTGGGCGCCGGCCGCTCCAGCAAATCTAAGGGCTCAGTTGGTGTAGTACACGGTCCAGCCGTTCCACCACTTCACGCCGCCCGGGGCGGCGGCACCGCGATAGCTGGTGCCGGTCACGAAGGAACCGGCCGCCGTCGCGAGGTTGCCGTTGAAGGTGGCGAGACCTCCCGTCGCGGCGAGCGAGGCCGCCTGCGGCGTCCAGTCGAACGACGCGGCACCGCTCGCCGGCAGGGTGAAGGTCGTGAACTGCTGCGCCGAGGTCGCGCTGCCGTCGCGCACGAGGTTGCGCGTCGTCGAATCGCTCAGCGCGAACGAGCCGGCCGAGACGTGGAACAGCGACGGCGTCTCGAGCACGAGGATGTTGCGGGCGTCGAGGTTGCCCTCGGTGATGCGGGCATAGGTCGTCGCCGAGTCGCGCAGCGAGATGCCGGCCTTGGGCCAGCGCGTGACGAGGCCGTTCACGTAGTAGCCGCCCGTGCCGCGGCGGAGGACCATCCCGTAGCCGCCCGAGGTCGGATCCACGTCCGTGCCCGTGCCGGGGCCGACCAGCGTGAAGTTCGCGACGACCGGCGTGGTGAGCGGCGTCGAGTTCTGGCCGAGGTCGCAGCCGGCACCCGCGCAGCCGTCGTTCTCGATGCCCTGCGGGTCGCTGGAGGCGTTGCCGGCGCCCGGCCGCGGGATCACCAGCTTGCTCTGGTAGGCGATCAGGTACTGCAGGCGGCCGCGGTAGCCTTCCGACATATCGAAGTGGTCGTCACCCGACTCGTACGACACGAGGTGCTTGGCGTCGACGGTGCCACCGAACCACTCGAAGGAGTCGTCGAGGCCGTTCATCACCTGGAGGTACTCGACGGTCGTGCCCGAACCCACCGCGGCGAAGGTGAACGAGTTGAGCTCGGCATCCGTCGCCGTGGCGTAGCCGGCGAACTCCACGCGCACGTAGCGCAGCGTGCCGCTGTCGTCGTTGTCGGTCGTACCGCCGCTATAGACCTGCTGCGGGTTTGACGGGCCGGTGCCCGTGCCCTCGAGCACGACGGTGCCGGAGCGGTTCGACGTCGCGTTGCCGATGAGGATCAGGCCGCCCCAGTCTCCGGCCTGGCGTGAACCCGCCGGGCGCTCCGACGTGAAGACGATCGGGTCGGCGGCGGTGCCGTTGGCGACGATGCGCGCGCCGCGCGTGATGAACAGCGCCGAGCCGACGGTCTCGTAGTCACCGACGATGCGCGTGCCCGCCTGGATCGTGAGCGTCGCGCCGTTGGTGACCTGGATGAAGCCCTGCAGCGTGTAGACCGTATCGGCGAACAGCGTGCGGTTGGCGGTGATGTTGCTGCTGATGACGGCCGCGCCGGGTTCGGTCGGGCCGATCGGATCGGTGTCGTCGTTGTTGCAGGCCGCGAGCGTCGCGGTGGCGAGCAGCGCGGCCCCGAGGGAGCGCATCGACTGCAGTCGGATCATGGAATCGTCCACGGTGAGGGTGATGCCCA
>DAOMNV010000071.1:0-11831 GCA_035444005.1 Gemmatimonadaceae bacterium | reverse complement strand
CGCGGCGACTTCACGCCGTACGTGTACGTGTCGGACGACAACGGTCGCACGTTCCGCTCGATCGCCGGCGGCCTGCCGCGCGGCGGCGTGGACTTCGTGCACGTCGTGCGCGAGGACGTGAAGAACGCGAACCTGCTCTTCGTGGGCACGGACGTGGGCCTCTACGCCTCGGCCGACCGCGGCGCGAGCTGGCAGAAGTTCATGACCGGCCTGCCGAACGTGCCGGTGCACGACCTCGCGATCCATCCGCGCGATGCGGAGCTGATCGCCGGCACGCACGGCCGGTCGATCTGGATCGTCGACATCGCGCCGCTGCAGCAGATGGCGGGCCCGATGTCGCAGACGGCGCATCTCTACGCGCCGCGCACGGCGTTCCAGTACGGCGAGCGGCGGATGGAAGGCCACTCGACGGGCAATATGCTGTTCCAGGCGCCGAGCCCGCAGTACGGCGCGGACATCTGGTACCGCGTGGGCAAGAACGTGGGGCCGGTGCGCATCGCGGTGATGGATGTGAACGGCGACACGCTGCAGACGCTCACGGGCCAGGGCCAGGCGGGCGTGCACAAGGTGACGTGGAGTTTCAACGGCCGTCCGGCGCCGGCGCCGGCGCTGACCGGCGCGGCGCTGCGTGACTCGATCCTGCAGGCGCGTCGCGTGGCCTTCGTGCTCGATTCGGTCGAGGCCGAGGGCAAGATTCCGGCAGCGGCGATCGGCCAGCTGCGTCGTGCGCTCTCGCAGGGCGCGACGGGGATGCAGGCGATCGCCCGTCAGTTCGGCTTCGGCGGTGGCGGCGCGCAGCCGGGCGTGTGGCAGGAGCGTCCGGCGGAGAGCGCGCCGCCGGCGCCGCGTCCGCAGGGCGGTGCTGCGGGCGGCCGACCGGGCGCCGGTGGCCAGGGTGGCGCCGCGCAGGGAATGGGCGCGATCTCGCAGGAAGATCTCTTCGCGATCATCCGCGCCGCCGGCATCCTGGGCGGCGGTGGCCGCGGCTTCGGCGGCGGTGCGCCGACGGCCGAGCCGGGCGATTACCGCGTGTCGATGACGATCGAAGGCCAGACCTACACGCAGACCTTGCGCGTGGAGCGGATGGCAGGCGGCGCGTCGAGCGGCTTCCCGTTCGAGGTCGAAGAGATGGAGAAGGCGTTCAGCCGCTGGATGCGCACGCAGCGCTAGGCGACTAGCGCAGGCGCAGTACGACTGGCGGGCCCTCGACAGCAGCGTGGTCGAGGGCCCGCACTGCCAGGCGGTCCGTGGTGGCGGGGATGCTGATCTCGCGGGCGACGCCGCGCAGCACGGTGGACTCCCAGGTGCCGTCGCCGCGGCGCGTTTGCACGAGCCACCAGCGCGGCGTGCCGGCGGCCGGTGTGAGGCGCGCGATCAGCGCGCCGCTGCCGTTGCCGCCGTTGCTGCCGTTGGCGCTCGGGCCGCCGGTGCGCTCGATCAACTCGACGGTCGGCGCGCCTTGGCGCTCGACGCGCATCCACGGCGAGGCCGGCACCAGCGCGACTTCGTCGTAGACGTGCGTGGAGAGGCGCGTGGCGAGCGAGTCGCGGTCCTCGAGGAAGACCTTGGCGCTGAAGTGCACGTTGCCGCTCGCGCCGGACTCGGCGCGCGTCACGCGGATCTGGTGTTCGATCTCGTTCGTGCGCCAGGCGGTGCGCGAGGCCTCGCCGACCTTGCTGGTGTAGTTGCCCGGCCAGAGATGGCGGCCGAAGGCGTTCTGCTCGCTCCACCAGCGGAGCAGCACCGGATACTCCTGGCCGCGTTGCTGCACGGGCCAGTAGAGTTGCGGCGAGAAGTAGTCGAGCCAGCCTTCCTTCAGCCAGAGGCGCGCGTCCGCGTAGAGCTCGCTGTAGGCGTCGAAGCCGACGACCTGCTCGGGGAAGCCCGGGCGCCAGATGCCGAAGGGCGAGACGCCGAACTTCACCCAGGGCTTTTCGGCGTGGATGCGCGTGTACAGCTCCTTCACGAGCTGGTTCACGTTGTCGCGGCGCCAGTCGTCGCGGTTGAGCGTGCCGCCGCTGCGCTGGTAGCGGTTGAACGAACGGTCGTCGGGGAAGTCGATGAGCTGCCCGCGGCGGTCGCGTTCCTTGTACGGATAGAAGTAGTCGTCGATGTGCACGCCGTCGATGTCGTAGCGCTTCACGACGTCGAGGATGACGCGGATGGTGTGCGCGCGCACGGCTGGCTCGCCCGGGTCCATCCATTCCTGGCGACCGTACTGGCGCACGAGGGCTGGGCGGGCGAGGCGCATATGGCCCGGCGAGTGCGGGCTCTTGGCGCTGGTGTGGCGCGCGCGGTAGGGATTGAACCAGGCGTGGAGTTCGAGGCCGCGCTTGTGCGCTTCGTCGACGGCGAAGCGCAGCGGATCCCACCAGGGGCGCGGCGCGACGCCTTCTTGGCCAGTGAGGAACTCCGACCAGGGTTCGATCTCGCTCGCGTAGATCGCGTCGCCCTGCGGGCGCACCTGGAAGATGACGGCGTTGAGGCCGCTGGCCTGCGCGCGGTCGAGCAGGCGGATCAGTTCGCGTCGTGCGGAGTCGGGCGGCAGGCCGGGGCGCGAGGGCCAGTCGATGTTGGCGACCGAGGCGATCCACAGGCCGCGGAATTCACGGGCGACCGGCGGCGGCACGCAGCTGGCGTCCTCCTGCTCGCAGGGATCCTGCGCCGCGAGCGACACGGCACAGCACAGCGAGAGCGAGAGGAGGAGGCGCTTCATTGGACGACGTAGACGAGGTTGCCGCTGGGATGGGTGGAGCAGACGCCGCCGTAGGTGCCCGGGTAGGAGATCGTGAAATCCTTCGTCTCGCCCGCGGCGGCGCCGAAGAGCGCCAGTTGGTGTCGTGTGGAGTCGCCGTTGACGACCCGCACGACGGTGCTGCGCCCCCGTGCCTTGATATACAGCGTTTCGGGCAGGATGGTGCCGTTGACGGTGGCGATGCCGCCGGGCGCGATCTGGATCGTGACCGCGGGGCGAGGCCAAGTCCACCAACTGAGCGCGGCCACCACAAGGACGACCAAGCCCAGCGTGAGGCTACGGTTGAGGCTACGGCTGGCGGACACTGGCCTTCACCTCGACCGTGCGGCCGGACTGGAACTGCAGCGCGACGGCGACCGTGTCGCCGGGCGTGAGCGGGCGGCGGAGGTCCATCAGCATCACGTGCGCGCCGAGTGGGCGGAAGGACACCGAGTCGTCGGCGGGGACGGGCAGCGAGGTCACCTGCGACATATGCATCGTGCGGCCGTGCTGCGTGGAGATGTGCATCTCCGTGCGTTCGGCGACCGTGCTGGCGACGCCCACGAGCGTGTCGGCGACGGCGCCGGCGTTGCCCAGCGTGAAGTAGACGGCGGACATCGCGCCGCTGTCGGCAGGTCGTGCCCAAGCTTCGCGGGCCTCGAGCTTGGAGGCGTCCGGTGCGGCGTCCTTGGGGGCGCAGGCCGCGCCGAGCACGGCCGCGGCGATGAGGCTAGAGCAGCTTGCGAAGGTCTTTCGCGAGTTCTTCACCACTGACTCCCGGTTCGAATAGCACGCGCAGCCGGCCCTGCCGGTCCACGACGAAGGTGTGGGCGGGATGCGCGACGGTGTAGAAGCCGTCGCGCGGATCGCCTTCGGGGTACGCCGCGATGCTCCAGCGCTTCTTGAGGTCTTCGAGTTCTTCCGTGCTGCCCGTGACGCCGACGAAGGCGCGATCGAACTGCCGGGCGTAGGTGAGCGCGAGTTCCGGCGTGTCGCGGTCCGGATCCATACTCACGAAGAGGAAGCGGATGTTGGTCGTGTCCGCGCCGAGGGCGCGCTTGGCGCGGGCCCAGTCGGAGAGCGTGGTCGGGCAGACGTCGGGGCAGTGCGTGTAGCCGAAGTAGAGCAGCACCACCTTGCCCTTCTCGGCGGCGAGGTCGAAGCGTCGGCCGTCGGCGTCCGTGAAGGCCAGCGCAGGCGCGGGGTCGGCGTCCTCGATGACGATGCCACGCTCGAGTTGGCCCGAGCAGGCGGCGAGCAGCAGGAGCGCTGCGGCAAGAAGTGGGGCTCGCATATATCAATCTACCCCTATCGCGCGCGAATCTCTCCCTGCGCGATCCCCGCTCACCGAGCCGTCGTTGGCGGACGCGGGATGAAGGCGCTGACCTCGCGCTGGTACTTGGCGTAGGCCTCTCCGCGCGAGCGCAGGGCGTGCGCCTCGGTCGCGGCGATGCCCGTCACGCGCGTGAGGAAGTAGAGCATCAGCGCCGGGCCCAACAGTCCCGTCCATCCCCAGGGCGAGGCGATGCCGAGCAGCGCGAAGCCGCACCATACGAGCCAGTCGAAGAAGTAGTTGGGATGGCGCGACCAACCCCAGAGTCCCACGCGGCAGACCTGGCCGCGATTCGCGGGATCTGCCTTGAACGCGCGCAGCTGCGCGTCCGCGGCGGCCTCGCCCAGCATCCCCAGCGCCGCGACCGCCGCGCCGATCCAGGTGAGTGGATGGATCTGCGGCGCCGTGTCGATGGCCGCGAAGAGGAAGGGCAGCGCGAGCAGCACGTCGAGCAGGCCCTGGCCGACGAACAGGACGAAGAACTTGACGCCGAGCCTGCCCTGCGTGCCGCCCCAGCGTTCGCGCATCTCGGCGTAGCGCGGGTCTTCGGCTGCGCCGATCGTGCGCGTGACCAGGTGTAGTGTGAGTCGTGCGCTCCAGACGCCGACCACCGCCGCGACGAGGATGCGGCGCGGCAGGTGTCCCGGCGCGAATACGGCGTACGTGATGGCCAGGATCCCCAGCGTCGCGGCCCAGCCCACGTCCACCCACGATGCGTTGCGCGTGGCCAGGTGCACGGCCCAGAGCGTCAGCATCACCGCGGTGGCGATGATGAGCCCGAGGACGATGAGGTGGGCGGAGATCATAGGGAGGAAAGATGCTTGCGCGGGCGGTGGGAGCGAGCGGTGGGGGTCTCCGATTTCGATGCTCACGCACTTCGGACAATAGGTGGTCCCCTTATCGCGTCCGTTCCGGGCTCCGGTATCGTTTCGTGCGGCGGTCTTGTGCGGCGGTCTTGCGAAGATCAGGCGACTACGTCGTGCCCGCTTCCGGCACTGGTGGTGTCTGTGCCGCGCGCGTCGCCCGCACGCAAGCTGACTGCGTCGCGTCCGACTCCTGCGGGTAAGGGGACCACCTATTGTCCAAAGTGCCGTAGCGGAGAAAATGTCGGCGCGGGAAGTGCGGGCGGCGCGGGAGGCGGGGTGAAGCCTACGAGGTGCGGCCTACGAGGTGCGGACTACTGGGGACGCTGAGTGCAGGTTGCCCGTGCGGTGCGGGGGTGCGGGTCGCGGGCCGTTGCGCGCCGCGAAGCTTGCGCGGGCGGATTCATTATATTACTATTTGGTTATATATGACGCTTGTCGCGGTGGCGGGGGCCCTCTTGGTCGGACTGACGCTCGGGTTGCTGGGCGGCGGGGGGGCGATCGTGACGGTGCCGGTGCTGGTCTACGCGATGGGGCTCGACGCGAAGCTGGCGGTGGTGATGGCGCTGCCGATCGTGGGCGGGGTCTCGGCGGTGGGCGTGGTGCAGCACTGGCGCCAGGGCAACGTGGACTTCCGCACGGCGGGGATCTTCGGGCTGGCGGCAATGCTCGGCGCCTTCGGCGGCGCGAAGCTGGCGCGCTACGTGAGCGGCACGGCACAACTGCTGATGCTGGCGCTGCTGATGCTGGGTGCGGCGGTGTCGATGTTGCGCAGCCGGCGCTTGGGCGCGACGGAGGAAAGCGACACGCGCAATCTCGGCGCGACGGTACTGGCGGTGGGCCTCGGCGTGGGTGTGCTGACGGGTCTGCTGGGCATCGGTGGGGGATTCCTGCTGGTGCCGGCGCTGGTGCTGCTCGCCGAGGTGCCGATGCGGCAGGCGGTGGGGACGTCGCTGACGGTGATCGCGATGAACACGGCGGCGGGCTACCTCGGCTACGTGGGGCAAGTACAACTGCCCTGGATGCTGGTGCTGCAGTTCGGTGCGGTGGCGGCGGTGGGCATCGTGGCGGGGTCGGCGCTGGTGCCACGCATCCCGCAGGCGGGACTCAAGAAGACGTTCGGCGTGCTGCTGATCCTGCTCAGCGCGCTCATCATCTGGCAACAGACCTGAGACGGGAGTCTTTCGATGTTCTTCAAGCGATTCTATGACGACGGGCTGGCGCAGGCTTCATACCTCATCGGCTGCCAGGCGACGGGCGACGCGTTGGTGATCGACGCGAATCGCGACACCCAGCAATACCTCGACGCGGCGGCGGCGGAGAAGCTGCGCATCACGCACGTGAGCGAGACGCACATCCACGCGGACTACGTCTCGGGCTCGCGGGAGTTGGCGAAGCGCACGGGCGCGAAGCTCTACCTCTCGGCCGAGGGCGGCAAGGACTGGCAGTACGGCTTCGCCACGTCAGACGGCGCGACGTTGCTGCGTGACGGCGACGTCATCAAGGTGGGCAACATCCGCATCGAGGTGCTGCACACGCCGGGCCACACGCCGGAGCACATCTCGTTCCTGGTCACGGACACGGCGGGCGCAAGCGAGCCGATGGGCATCGTGACGGGCGATTTCGTGTTCGTGGGCGACGTGGGCCGACCGGACCTGCTGGAGAAGGCGGCGAAGGTGGCGAACACGATGGAAGACGGTGCGCGCACGCTGTTCCGCTCGCTGGAGCGCTTCCGCGCGCTGCCGGACTACATCCAGGTGTGGCCGGGCCACGGCGCGGGCTCGGCCTGCGGCAAGGCGCTCGGTGCGGTGCCGATGAGCACGGTGGGCTACGAGAAGCGCTTCAACTGGGGCGTCGGCACGACGGACGAGGCGACGTTCGTGGAGATGGTGCTGGCGGGCCAGCCGGAGCCGCCGCTGTACTTCGCGGAAATGAAGCGCATCAACCGCGACGGCCCGCCGATCCTCGGCGGCTTCACGCTGCCGCCGCAGGGCGCGCGCGAATCGCTGGGCGTCGCACTCGGTGGCAATGCCGCGGTGCTGGACCTGCGCGCGGCGACGGAGTTCGCGAAAGGCCACATCCCGGGCACGATCAACATCCCGCTGAACAAGAGCTTCAGCACCTGGGCGGGCTGGTTGGTGAGGTACGACCAGCCGATCCACTTGATCGTCGACGCGGCCGACGCGCCGAAGGCCGTGCGCGAGCTGGCGATGATCGGGCTCGACCACGTCGCGGCGTGGTACGCGCCAAGCATCGTGGGTGAGTGGGAGAAAGCGGGCCAGGCGCTGGGCACGGTGCGCAAGACGGACGTCGCGCATCTCGCGCCGCAGCTGGCCGCCGGCGACGTCACGGTGGTGGACGTGCGCAACCGCTCGGAGTACGAGGCCGGCCACCTGCCGGGATCGCTGCACATCCCGGTGGGCTATCTGGCGGAGCGCCTCGCGGAGATTCCGCGCGACAAGCCGATCATCGTGCAGTGCCAGAGCGGCGCGCGTTCGGCGATCGCGACGTCGGTGCTGCAGAAGCTCGGCGTCGGCAACGCGACGGATCTCGTCGGCGGCTTTGTGGCGTGGAAGCACGCGGGTCAGGACGTGGTCGTCGAGTCGGCGACGGCGGGCGTCTGAGATGGCGCACCGCACGATGACGCCGGCGATGCTCGCCGAGGTCGCCGAACGCTTCAAGGCGCTCGGCGAGCCGGTGCGCCTCTCGCTGCTGCAGGCGCTGCGCAAGAAGGAGATGTCGGTGGGCGAGCTGGTCGCGGCGACGGGGCTGGGGCAGGCGAACGTCTCGAAGCACCTGCACCAGCTGCTCGACTGCGGCTACGTGACGCGGCGCAAGGAGGGAACGTTCGTCTATTACCGCATCGCGAGCGACGACGTGTTCATGCTCTGCGACGTGATGTGCAGCCGCATCGACGACGAGGTGAAGGCGCGACGGGAGCGGATCGGGCGGTAAGGCAGCGAGGGGCGCGCAGGGCGCTGCCGTTTGCGCCGTCGCGCGCCGCCACGCGATCAGCCCTCGTAGAGATCGCGCGCGAGCAGGAGTTGGATGTGCTCGGTGCTTTCGGTCTCGATCGCCTGCACGGAGAGCGGCAGCCGGCCGTCGGGACGGACCATCCCCTTCACTTCGTCATAGAGCGCGGCGACGAAGTCGAGCACGTCGTCGCGGCCGCCGGCGATGCGTAGCTGCGACTGGTAGGCCGTGCGGATGGGCGCGCTGGAGAGCGAGATGTGCAGGCGCGCCGCGGGACGCGGCGTGCGGCCGCGGATCTCGGCCTCGAGCTGGTCGAGTTTCTCGGCGCGGGTCATCGCCAGCGATCGCTGCACGCGGTCGGCGGCACTCATCGGCTCGGTCATCACAGGGTCGGCGGCATCAGTGGCTGAAGGTCGGTGCGTGGGGGAGACCTAGGCTCTAGCGCACCGTGGAAAGCTACTGTCGCGGGGCGGCTATCGGGCCGCGACCTCGAACACGCCGGCGGCACCCATCCCGCCGCCGATGCACATCGTCACCATCCCGAGTCCGCCGCCGCGGCGGCCGAGCTCGTGCACGAGCTGCACGGTGAGCTTCGCACCCGTGGCACCGAGCGGGTGCCCGAGGGCGATCGCCCCGCCGTTCACGTTGATGCGTGCCGTGTCCATCTCGAGGTCCTTGATCACCGCCAGCGCCTGCGCGGCGAAAGCCTCGTTGAACTCGATGAGCTTGATGTCGTCGAGCTTCATTCCCGCACGCGCGAGCGCCTTCGGCACGGCCTTCACGGGGCCGATGCCCATCACGTCGGGCTCCACGCCGGCCGTCGCGAACGTGACGAACGTCGCCAAGGGCTTGAGGCCGAGCGCCTTGGCCTTCTCGGCGCTCATCATCAGCACCGCGGCGGCGCCGTCGCTGAGCGGCGAGGCGTTGCCCGCGGTGACGCTGCCGCCGGGCTTGAAGGCGGGCGGCAACTTGGCGAGGCCTTCGATCGTGGTGCCGGCGCGCACGAGCTCGTCGGTGGCGAACATCACGGTCTCACGCTCGGCCTTCGCGCCGCGCCAGGTCACGCGTTCCGTGGCGACCGGCACGATCTCGTCGGCGAACACGCCGCGTTTCCAGGCATCGGCGGCCTTCTGTTGGCTCTCGAGCGCGAAGCGATCCTGCATCTCGCGCGTGATGCCCCAGCGCTTGGCGACGCGCTCGGCGGTGAAGCCCATCCCGATGTTCTCTTCGGTGAGTTCGGGATGCAGGCGCGTGTGGAAGCCGCTCATCGGCACGGCGCTCATCATCTCGACGCCGCCGGCGATGATGACGTCGTTCATCCCGCTGAGAATCGCCTGCGCGCCGAGCGCGATGCTCTGCAGGCCGCTGGAGCAGAAGCGGTTGATGGTCATCGCGCTGACGTCGACGGGGAATCCCGCGCGGAGCACGCTCAGGCGCGCGACGTTGAGGCCTTGGCCGGCCTCGGGCATCGCGCATCCCCAGATGACATCGTCGACGTGCTTGGCGTCGAGCTTCACCTTGTCGACGACGGCCTTGAGTACGGCGGCCGAGAGGTCGATGGGATGCACGGCGGCGAGTGCGCCGTCCTTCTTGCCGCGAGCGACTGCCGTACGGACCGCGCTCACGATCACGACTTCGTTCTTCATATGATCTCCGTGTGAGCGCCGCTCAGTTGCGCAGCGGCTTGCCGGTGGTGAGGGTGTGCGCGATGCGTTCCTGCGTCTCCTTGGTGCCGAGGAGGCGGAGGAAGGCGTCGCGCTCGAGGTCGAGCAGGTCCTGTTCGCTGACGTCGCGCGGCGGACCGTCGCCTCCGGCGAGGATGACGGCGACTTCGTGGCCGATGCGGAGATCGTGGTCGCTGGCCTGGCCGGCTTCCTTGAAGCTCCACAGCGCGTAGTCGAGGTTGGCGACGGCGGCGCGGCCCATCGAGGTCATCCGGCGCATCGTCGGGGCGACGTAGTCCGGCGCGAGGTCGAGCACGCGGGCCTTGGCATCGGCGATGAGCACGTCGCGGTTCATCGTGATGCGGTCGGCCATCGGCCGCAGGAATCCCATCGAGCGCGCTTCGTGCGCGCTGGTGCTGGTCTGCGCGAGGGCAATCAGCTTGAACGCGCGCTTGAGTCCCTCGAAGGGATCCGCTTCCTCGTACGGCGCGAGCGCGTTGGTGAAGCGGAAGGCGAGTTCCTTGGTGCCGCCGCCGCCGGGGATCAAACCGACGCCGACCTCCACCAATCCCATATACAGCTCGGCGTGCGCCTGGATGCGATCGCAGTGCAGCGAGATCTCGCAGCCGCCGCCGAGCGTGAGGCCGAAGGGCGCGGCGACGACGGGGAAGGGCGCGAAGCGGAACGACATCACGGTGTCCTGGAAGCGCTTGGTGAGCGCTTCGAGCGACTTCCAGTCGCCGGCTTCGAGCAACTGTCGCGGGCCGGCGAGGTTCGCGCCCGCGGTGAAGGTGCGCGGATCGTCGTTGCCGATGACGAGGCCGGCGACGTCGTGCTTGGCGACGTAGTCGAGCGACCAAGCGGCGAGATCCATCACGCCGAGGCCGAGGGTGTTCATCTTGCCGCAGAACTCGAGGCAGACGACGCCGTCGCCGAGATCGACGAGGCGGGCCTCGGCGTTCTCCTTGATCACCTTGCCGGCGCGGCGCAGGTCCGCGAGCGCGAGCTGGCCGGGGATGGCCGGCACGGGAATGCGGGCGTTGTCACCGAGCGCGGGGATGTTGGCGCCGCCGTTGGACTCGGCGTAGAACGCGCGGCCGGCGCGCGCGAGGAGATCGGGCACGGACTTGCCGCGCTGCTGGATCTCGCTGCGCAGCCAGTCGAGGCCGAAGGCGTCCATCGCCTTGAAGGGGCCGACTTCCCAGCCGTAGCCCCATTCCATCGCGCGGTCGATCGCGGCGATGTCGTAGGCGAGCTCGGGGGCGAGCGTGCAGGCGTAGTGGAACTGTTCGACCAGCAGCTCGCGCAGGAACTCGCCGTCCTTGCCCGGCAGGTCGCGCGCGGCGCGCAGGCGCTCGGCGAGCGGCTTCTTGGCGATGGCGTCGATCGCGTCGCTGGAGTAGCGGCCGCCGTTCACGTACTCGAGCGTCTTCCAGTCGAGGGCGAGGATGTCGGCCTTGTCCTTCTTGTAGAAGCCCTGTTTGGTCTTGTCGCCGAGGCGGCCTTGCTTGACGAGTTCGTGCACGAAGGGCACGAGCGCGAGGTCTTCGCCGGTGGTCTGCGAGAGGCCGGCGGTGACGTGCACGAGCACGTCGAGGCCGGAGAGGTCGCCGGTGCGGAAGGTGGCGGTCTTGGCGCGGCCGATGAGCGCGCCGGTGAGCGTGTCGACGGCGGGGATCGTGAGATCGTGCTTGAGCATCAAGCGGCCGGCGACGACCATCCCGTGCACGCCGAGGCGGTTGGCGACGAATCCCGGCACGTCCTTGGCGATGACGATGCCCTTGCCGAGGTTGCGTTCCTGGAAGTGGCGGACGGCGCGGAGCACTTCGGTGCTCGTCTCATCTGTGGGGATGAGTTCGAGCAGATGCATATACCGCGGCGGATTGAAGTAGTGCGTGCCGAGGAATCGCTCGCGGAAGCGCGGCGTGCGGCCCTCAAGCAGGATGGCCATCGGGATGCCCGAGGTGTTGGACGTGACGATGGCGTCGGGCGCGAGTTGCTCGAGCTTGGCGAAGAGCTCTTGCTTGGGCGCGGGCTTCTCGATGATGGCTTCGCAGATCCAGGAGCAATCGGCGAGGAGCGCGAGGTGGTCGGCGGTGTTGCCGGTGGTGATGCGCGCGGCGGCGCTCGCGTCCATAAACGCCGCGGGTTTGGCCTTGCGGACGCGCTCGAGTCCGTCGCGTGCGGGCTTGGAGCGGTCGGGGTGCTTGGGGTCGTCGTGGCCCGGGATGTCGAGCAGGACGACGGGGAGACCGGCGGAGGCC
>DAOMNV010000070.1:0-11949 GCA_035444005.1 Gemmatimonadaceae bacterium | reverse complement strand
TAGTCGCGGACCTTCGGGTCGATGTAGATGCGGTCGACCACGCGCCGGGCCGCGCCGACCGAAACTTCCAGGCCGGTCTCCTCAAGGCACTCGCGCGCGACGGCCTGCGCGGCCACGGCGAGGTTGGAGTCGGCGCTGACGCTCTGGCCGCGTGCGGCGACGAGCCGTTGGCGGGCGTCCATCATCTCGTGCGAGTGCACGACGACGAGCACGTCGCCCTCGCGCACGCGGTCGCCGGGATACGCGCGCACCTCGAGCACGCGGCCTTCGACCAGCGAGCCCAGCGGCTGCGCGTCGTTGGGATCGTGCGAGACGTGGGCGGGCAGCTTCCAGGCGTCGCGCCAGGGTTCCTCGGCGGCGGCGGCGAGCGTGAAGCCGCCGATGCGCAGGGCCTCGGCGTTGAGCAACGCGGTGTCGGCGCTGGCCTCGGCCTCGGCGGTGACGGCAGTCTCCGCACCGCCGCAGGCGGCGAGGCTGACGAGGGCGAGCAGGGCGAAGGCGCGCATCACGGGGTCTCCAGGACCGGCGCGCCCATCGCGCGCCGCAGTTCGAGTCGGATCAGGTGGCGGTCGGCGGTGGCCTGCAGGGCCGCGGCGCGCACGTCGGTGACGGCGCGCAGCGTCTCGAGCGTTTCGCTGAGCGTGGCGTGGCCTTCGCGATACGCGGCTTCGGCGGCGACGGCGAGTTCGTCGGCGCGAGCGGCGCTTGTGGCGGTCGCGCGCACGCTGAGCGCGTCCATCGCGCGCACGGCGTCGTAGGCCGCCTGCACCTCGCCGCGGGCGCGGATCTCCAGCGCACGGCGTTCGGCGTCGGCGAGCAGCCACTCACCGGTGGCACGTTCGCGGTTGCCGCCGTTGGCGTTGAGGATCGGCGGCGTGATGAGCAGCCCAACGACACTCGTCGAGTAGCCTCCCGTGCCCTTGTAGCCAGCGGTCACGCCTACATCGGCGAAGCTGCCACGCGCCTCGGCGGCGCGGCGACGCTCGGCCTCGCGCACGGCGGCCTGTGCGGCGCGCAGGTCCGGCCGCGCGGCGAGTGCCTGGGCGATGGCCTCGTCGGCCGAGATCGTGAGCGCCGGGACGTCGACCTGCGGCGGCGCGGCGATCGTGAGCGCGCGCGGATCCTCGAGGCCGATGCGTGCCGCGAGCGCCGCGCGTGCACGGCCGGCGGCGGCGATCGCCTGCACCGCGTGATAGCTCGCGCGCTCGGCTTCGAGGCGGGTACGGATCGCGGCGGCCTCGGCAATCGCGCCTTCTGCCGCGCGCAGCGAGTCGAAACGTGCGAGTTCGGCGAAGCGCGCGGCCTGCTCCGCGGAGAAGTCGGCCATCGACGTCGCCGCCCAGACGGTCCACCATTCGCGGGCGGCGTCGAAACCGGCCTCGCGTTGCACGAAGAGCGAATCGGCGAGCCCGCGCTCACGGGCGGCGCCGAGCGCATCGCGCAGGGCGAGGCGGCGGCCGGTGAACGAGACGGGGAGCGTGAAGGTCGCGAAGTCGTCGTAGGGCAGCGGCGCGCCTTCGTTCTCGCGGCGGAGTTCGAAGGTGGGATTCGCCCACTGCGCATCCGTGCGCGCGCGACCGACGACGATCTGGCGCGCGGCGGATGACGCTTGGGCGGCGGGTCCCTGTTGCATCGCGCGCTCGACGGCCTGCTCGAGCGTGAGCGGCGCGGCGCCGGCGCCCGGTGACGTCTGCGCGACGCCGACGAAGGGGAGCGCCGTCGTGGCAACGGTCAGGATGGCGCACAGGGCGCCGAAGCGGATTCGTGGCATCACCGGACAAGCTAGGCCGTCCAGATGAACCCACGATGAACGCGAGTTCCCCCCGTGCGAGTGCTAGCGCGCGGGCTCGAAGACCCCGCGTTCGCGGTTCTTGCGCACGTCGTCCCAGGGGAAGACGCGGCCATTCATCGCCACGTAGACGCCCGGCGGCAGCACCTGGGCGAAGCTCAGGGCGGAGCCGAGGTTGAACAGCCCGTCGGAGGAGCCGAAGGCGTAGGGGATCATCGCGCCGGTGAGGACGATGGTCTTGTCGAGGTCGGCGGCGGCGAGTGCGCGCGCGGAGTCGACCATCGTGTCGGTGCCGTGCGTGATGACCAGCCGCGGCTCGGCGCAGTCGCGCGCCGCGGCGACGATGCGGGCGCGGTCGGCGTCGGTGAGGTCGAGCGAGTCCTTGAGCATCAGGACTTCCGTGACGAGCGGCACGAGGCAACGGCCGCGGCGCAGCACGTCCTCGACGTGCGTGGTGCCGAACGCGAGGCTGCCGCGGATCTCGTCGTACTGTTTGTCGAAGGTGCCGCCGGTGACGAGCAGGCGGAGCGTGGGCGACGTCATAGGGGAAAGGTAGGCGGTCGGGTCAGGCGCGCGGGAAGCGCACGGTGATGCGCGTGCCGCTGGGGGCGTGCTCGGCGATCTCGATGCGTGCGCCGTGGCGGTCGGCGATGGCGCGGGCGATGGGCAGGCCGAGCCCCGAGCCGTCGGGTGCCCGCTCGCGCGCGACGCTCCCGCGGAAGAACCGTTCGAAGAGCCGTTGGCGCTCCTCCGGCGGGATGCCGATGCCCGTGTCCTCGACGACAAGCGTGGCACCGGCGGGCTCGGCGTGTACGGCAACCCGCACCGAGCCGTCACTCGGCGTGTAGCGGATGGCGTTGTCGACGAGGATTCCGACGAGGCGTGCGAGCGAGGGCGCATCCATCCGCAGCGGCGCTTCCTCGGGCAGGTCGAGGGAGAGCGTGACGCCGTGGCGCTGCGCGAGGCCGTCGAAGCGCCGCACCACGTCTGCGACGACGTCATCGAGGAATCCGCGTTGGAGGGCGTCCCCGCCGCGTCCGGCGTCGCTGCGGGCGAGCTCGAGCAACTCGTCGACGAGGCGCGACATCACCTCGAGTTCGCGTTGGGTGCGCTGGAGGGCGTCGCGGTCCTCGGTACCGGCGGGCAGCGAGAGGGCGAGGTCACCCGCGCCGCGGGCGCGGGCGATCGGCGTGCGCAGCTCGTGCGCGGCGTCGGCGAGAAAGCGCCGCTGCGTGGCGATGGCCTGGTCGAGGCGGTCGAGCAGCGCGTTGAAGCGAAGGCCGAGTCGGCCGAGTTCGTCGTCGGGGACGGCGATCGGGAGCCGGCCGTAGGCGTCGGCCGAGATGCGATCGGCGGCGTCGGCCATAGCGGCGACGGGGCGCAGGGTGCGGCCCGTGAGTACCCAGCCGAGGACCACGGCGAGGAGCACCGCGAGCGGGATGGCGAGGAGGGCGCCGCGGTCGACGGCGGCGAGTTGCCGAGTGAGCGGTGCGGCGGACGAGGTGAGGCGGACCTGCCATCCCGGCGCGAGGTCGGGATCGAGCGGACGGTGGATGGTGCGCAGCGGCGGGGCGAGCTCGGGCAGGGGCATCACGCGCAGTTCGGGCGGCGGCACGTAGTCGCTGCCGTCGGGGCGCACGAAGTGGATGTGTCGATCGGGAATCACCAGCTCGCCGACGATGTGGCCGATGGTGCCTTCGAGCAGGCGGTACTCCGCGACCTCGACACGGAAGAATCCGCTGACGAGCATCGCGGCGGCGTCCTGCGAACGCGCGAACTCCGCTTCGAGGGACTGGCGCACGTAACTGCGTGCGGCCCAGGTCCCGGCGAGCAGGATGAGCAGCACGGAGCCCGCGTACCAGGCCGTCAGGCGCGCGCGGATGGAATGCGGGATCATCGCGCGGCTCCTGGCACCGCGAGGCGGTACCCTGCCCCGCGCATCGTCTCGAGCATCGGCGCCTCGTCCGGCAGGTCGATCTTGCGGCGCAGGCGTCCGATGTAGACGTCGATGACGTTGCTGAGCGGATCGTAGTTGTCGTCCCAGGCGTGCTGGCTGATGTGTTCGCGGGTGAGCACCTGGCCGGGGTGGCGCATCAGCACCTCGAGGACGGCGTATTCCTTGGCGGTGAGCGCGATCTCGCGCGCGCCGCGATGGGCGCTGCGGTTGCCGGTGTCGAGCGCGAGCTCGCCGACGCGCAGGACGGGCGGTACGGCGTCGGCGGCGCGGCGGAGCAGCGCGCGCACGCGGGCGACGAGTTCGCCGAGCGCGTAGGGCTTCACGAGGTAGTCGTCGGCGCCCGTGTCGAGGCCGGCGATGCGGGCGTCGACGGCGTCGCGGGCGGTGGCCATCAGGATGCGCAGCGAGGGCTGGGCCTGGCGCAGGCGCCGGCAGACCTCGAGACCGTCGAGGTCGGGGAGCCCGAGGTCGAGGACCACGGCGTCGTAGCGGTTGATCGCGGCGAGATCGAGCGCGGCACGGCCGGCGGCCGCGTGGTCCACGGCGAAGCCGTGGTTGCGCAGGAACTGGCCGGCCGTGGCGGCCATCCGGGCGTCGTCTTCGACGAGGAGCAGGCGCATCTGCCTGAAAGCTATCGCGCCGGGGGCGTGCGGCGCGGCGCGCGCGTGGAGCGCTATCGCATGATGCGGGTGTCCTTGGTTCCCACGGCGCGTCCCTTGATGGTCGCGGTGCGGTCACGGAGGCGCTCCACCACGGCCAGCTTCTGCGCGACGGATTTCTGCGCGGACCGCTGACGCTGCGTTCGCTTCGCGGAGAGCGCGCGCTCCAACGACTTCTTCACGATGCACCTTCGATCAAGAGGAGATACTTCTGCCAACGCTCTTGCAAGCCGAAACGTTCGACGAGCGTCAAGAAGCGCGGTCTGTCGAGGATGTCCGACTCCCACATCTGGAGCAGGCGTAGGCGATCCTTGCCCCGTCCGGTTTCGAGCGCGATGGCTGCGAGGTGCTCCAGCCCGAGTACCCTGACCGGCTGCCCGTCGACGATCTCGCTCCGTGCGTGCTGCAAACCGTCATCCACGAGAGGGCCCGTGGATGGGAGAAGGTGCAATGGCCACCCCGCCACCACAAGATGCTCGTCCCGCCAGCCGGCGCCGCGCGAGCGGAACCACGCGTAGAGCTCGGCAAATGGGTTCAGCGGACTCTCTCCCTCGTCCGCGACCACGAATACGTCGACGTCCTCGGTCTCCGTCGGCTCGAGATAGAACGTGGCGGCGATCGCACCGCCAACCGCGTAGCGCCTGAGCACCCCGGCGGCGACCGCGGCCTCCAGTTCTGCGAAGATCTTGAGGAATGAGCCTGGCATCGAGGAGACGGGCGGGCGTTGCGCTGGGCGGGGGCGACAGCCCACACTTGGTGAACCCCGCCGCCACCAGTGCCGTTCCGCAGGCTGGAGAAGCCGGGTGTTCCACTTACTGACGACTCACGGCGCAGCGCGACACTCGTGCACGACCCCACCCCCCAATCGGCCACCCTGCCGCCCAAGCGCGCCCTCGTCCTCGGCGGCGGCGGCCTCAAGGGTTTCGCGCACATCGGCGTGCTGCAGGCCTTCGAGGAGCACGGCATCGAGCCGACGGTCGTCGCCGGCACGAGCATCGGCTCGCTGATTGCCGCGGCGTACGTGGGCGGGATGCCGATCCGCGAGATGGTGCGCCGGGCGAAGGCACTGACCAAGCAGGACCTCTTCCGCATCAACCACGTGGGGATGGTGACGAAGCGGATGCTCTCGCCGTCGCTGTACCTCGCACGGCCGTTGGAGAAGCTGATCGAGGAGATCGTGCCCGCAGGGACCTTCCGCGACCTCCCGCGGCGGCTGTTGGTGAATACGGTGGACCTCGAGAGCGCGGCGCAGGTGTTGTTCGGCTTGCCGGGCCTCGAGGACGTGAGCGTGCGCGAGGCCGTGTACGCGTCCTGCGCGCTGCCGGGATTCTTTCCGCCGTCAAGGATCGACGGCCGCACCTGCGCCGACGGCGGCATCGCCGACAACGTGCCGGCGCTGGCCGCCTCGCACGGGATGGATGCGGTGGTGGCGGTGGACGTGGGCAGCACGAACATCGCGCGGGCGCGGCGCATCGGCGAGAAGGGCTTTGCGGCGATCTACGTCCGTAGCGCGCAGATAATGATGAAGTCGCTGCAGGCCCAGCAGCTCTCCAACTGGAGCGGGCCGCCGCTGCTGCTCGTGCGGCCGGCGGTGTGGCACTTCAACTGGTTCAGCTTCGGCCACGTGGAGCGCATCATCCAGCTCGGCTACGAAGCGGCGGTGGACGCGCTGGACCGCGTCGGCACCTCGCTGCTGCTCGGCGGCGTCTGGCCGCGCCGGATGGTCGAGGTCACGGTCGACAAAGCCAAGTGCACCGGCTGCACGCTCTGCGCCACGTTGGCCCCGCGGATGATGGCGATGGACCAGGACGGCAAGGCGCAGGTGCTGCACAGCCCCGTGGAATGGAGCCGTGCGGAGGGCGACTTCGTGCACCAGTGCCCGACCGCGGCGATCCACGTCGAGGCGATCGAGGGGGAGGGGCGGCGCTCGACGATGGAGATGCCGATCCTAGAGGAGACGTGAGACGGGAGACTTGAGAGCGTTCTCCCAAGTCTCCCGTCTCCCGTCTCCCGTCTGAAGTCCTGCATCTGCGCGCCCAGAGCCTTAGATTTCGACTCAGCCTGAGTCGAGCGCGCCTCTGACTCAGTGGCTCCGGTCGAACTCCCCCTGGGACTCCCGATGTCGTCCACCAACAGCTTCAACAGTCGCTCCACGCTGACCGTCGACGGTCAGACCTACATCTATTACAAGCTCGACGCCGTGGCCGGCCTCAAGGGGGCCACGCTCGCCACGCTGCCGTTCTCGCTGCGCGTGCTGCTCGAGAACCTCCTGCGCAACGAAGACGGCGGCTTCGTCAAGAAGGCCGACATCGAGGCGATGGCCACCTGGAACGTGAAGCAGCCGGTGGACAAGGAGATCGCCTTCCGCACCGCGCGCGTGTTGCTGCAGGACTTCACCGGCGTGCCCTGCGTGGTGGACCTCGCCGCGATGCGCGACGCCATCGCCAAGCTCGGCGGCGATCCGGCGAAGATCAATCCGCTGCAGCCCGTGGACCTCGTCATCGACCACTCGGTGCAGGTGGACGAGTACGGCATCGAGGCGGCGGAGCTCATCAACACCAAGCTCGAGTACGAGCGCAACGGCGAGCGTTATCAGTTCCTGCGCTGGGGCGGCACCGCGCTGCGCAACTTCCGCGTCGTCCCGCCGGGCACGGGCATCTGCCACCAGGTGAACCTCGAGTACCTGGGCCAGGTCGCCTTCGTCGGCGAGGAGAACGGACAGAAGGCCGTGTACTGCGACTCGCTGGTCGGCACGGACTCGCACACGACGATGATCAACGGCCTCGGCGTGCTCGGCTGGGGCGTCGGCGGCATCGAAGCCGAGGCCGCGATGCTCGGCCAGCCGGTGTCGATGCTCATCCCCGAGGTGGTCGGCTTCAAGCTCACCGGCAAGCTGCCGCTGGGCGCGACGGCCACGGACCTCGTGCTCACCTGCACCGAGATGCTCCGCAAGAAGAAGGTCGTCGGGAAGTTCGTCGAGTACTATGGCCCGGGCCTCAGCTCGCTCGCCCTCGCCGACCGCGCGACGATCGCGAATATGGCGCCGGAGTATGGCGCGACGATGGGCTTCTTCCCGGTCGACGCCGAGACGCTCAAGTACCTGCGCCTCTCGGGCCGCAGCGAGCATCAGGTGAAGCTGGTCGAGGAATACACGAAGGCGCAGGGCCTCTTCCGCAGCGACGCGACGCCGGACCCGGTGTTCACGGACACGCTGGAGCTCGACCTCTCGACGGTGGTGCCGTCGATGGCCGGCCCGAAGCGTCCGCAGGACCGCATCGCGCTGACGGGGATGAAGGCGAAGTACGCGGAGTCCTACCGCGCCGAGCGCGAGCGTCAGCACGCGGCGCTCAACGGCGGCAAGATTCCCGGCTCGCCGGCCGCGGCGATGGTGGCCGAAGGCGGTGCGGCAACGGCGGTGGACGTGACGCCGCGGAGCGCGAAGACCACGCACCGCGACCAGGAGTTCGAGCTGCGGGACGGCGCGGTGGTGATCGCCGCGATCACGAGCTGCACCAACACCAGCAACCCGAGCGTGATGCTCGCCGCCGGCCTGCTCGCGCAGAAGGCCGTCGCCAAGGGCCTCAAGCCGAAGCCCTGGGTGAAGACCTCGCTGGCGCCGGGCTCGAAGGTCGTGCGCGAGTACTTCGACAAGGCCGGCGTGCAGCCCGCGCTCGACGCGCTGGGCTTCCAGATCGTCGGCTACGGCTGCACGACCTGCATCGGCAACTCGGGTCCGCTGCCGCAGCCGATCGGCAAGGCGATCGAGGATGGCGACCTCACGGTGGCGGCGGTGCTCTCGGGCAACCGCAACTTCGAGGGCCGCATCAACCCGCAGACGCGCTTCAACTACCTCGCGTCGCCGCCGCTCGTCGTCGCGTACGCGCTGGCCGGTCGCGTCGACATCGACCTCGACACCGAGCCGCTGGGCGTGGGCAAGGACGGGCCGGTGTTCCTGCGCGACATCTGGCCGAGCACGAAGGAAGTCGAGGACGTGGTGCTCGCGAGCGTGAAGCGCGAGCAGTTCGAGAAGGAGTACGCGGATGTCTTCGGCGGCGACGCCGACTGGAAGGCGATCGCCGTGCCGACCGGCGACCGCTACGCCTGGGACGACAAGTCCACCTACGTGAAGCACCCGCCGTACTTCGAGGGGATGTCGAAGACCGCGCCGGGAGTGAAGCCAATCGCTGGCGCTCGCGTGCTCGGGATGTTCGGCGACTCGATCACCACCGACCACATCTCTCCGGCGGGATCCATCGCCGAGAAGTCGCCGGCCGGCCAGTGGCTCAAGTCGCTTGGCGTGGAGAAGAAGGACTTCAACTCCTACGGCGCGCGGCGTGGCAACCACGAGGTGATGATGCGCGGCACCTTCGCCAATATCCGCCTCAAGAACGACCTGACGCCGGGGATGGAAGGCTGGTGGACGCGCACGGCGCCGAACGCCGAGCCGACGAGCTACTATGACGCGTCGATGGCGTACCAGGCCGCCGGCACGCCGCTGGTGATCATCGCCGGCAAGGAGTACGGCACCGGCTCCTCGCGCGACTGGGCGGCCAAGGGCACCGCGCTGCTCGGCGTGCGCGCTGTCATCGCCGAGAGCTTCGAGCGCATCCATCGCTCGAACCTCGTCGGGATGGGTGTGATCCCGCTCGAGTTCGTGAACGGTGAGACGCGGCAGTCGCTGGGGCTCACCGGCTTCGAGGAGATCACGATCGAGGGGATGAGCGACACGATGGCGCCGCGCGCGACCCTCACCGTGAAGGCCGGCGACAAGACCTTCCAGGTGCGCAGCCGCATCGACACGCCGGAGGAGATGAACTACTACCGGCACGGCGGGATCCTGCATTACGTGCTGAGGCAGTTGGCGTCCTGAGACTTGAGACGTGGGACGTGAGACGTGAGACGTGAGACTTGAGACGTGGGGGGAGGCGGCCGCGAGGTTGCCTCCCCTTTAGCGTTGAAGGCATCAAGTTTCTGCTCGTTCGAAGGGCGCGCTGCGTCCTTAGCTCTCCCGTCTCCCGTCTCACGTCTCCGATGATCCGCCTCCTCTGGAACCCCGCCTCCGGCCGCGGCCGCGGCGCGCAGCTGATCCCGCGCATCCGCGCGGCGTTCGCGGCGCGCGGCATCACGGACCTCGTGCAGACCGAGCGGCCCGGCGACGAAGCGCGGCTGGTGCAAGAGGCGATCGCCGATGGCGTGCAGACGATCGTCGTCGCGGGCGGGGACGGGACCTGGGGCAAGAGCGCGGTGGCGCTGGCCCGCGCGGGATCGCCGGCGCGTATGGCCTTCGTCGCGGCGGGTACGGGCAACGACTTCGCGAAGAACCTCCGTGCACCGGCGACGGACTTCGAGGCGATGGCCGCGCTGGTCGCCAGCGGCGGCGTGGAGCGGCGCGTGGACCTCGGCCGCGTGGACGACAACTGGTTCGCGAACGTCGCGGGCTTCGGGTTCGACGTCGAGGTGCTGATGGCGACGCAGGGTGCACGGCTGCTGCGCGGGCCGGCGGTCTACGTCACGGCGGCGCTCGGTCAGCTCTTCGCGTTCGGTGGGGTCGCGGTGTCCATCACCGGCGTGGCGTCGCTGTTCGCCGCGCGCCGGCAGCGGCTGATGCTGGTGTTCGCCAACGGCAAGGAGTTTGGTGGCGCGTTCAAGATCGCGCCGATGGCGCGCGTGGACGATGGCAAGCTCGACGCCGTGGTCTTCGAGGACGG
Source organism: Gemmatimonadaceae bacterium (assembly GCA_035444005.1). Classification (GTDB taxonomy): domain Bacteria; phylum Gemmatimonadota; class Gemmatimonadetes; order Gemmatimonadales; family Gemmatimonadaceae; genus Pseudogemmatithrix. The sequence goes on along the minus strand of DAOMNV010000070.1, from coordinate 1,836 downwards.
GATCAAGCTGGGGCGCGTGGCGCTGCTCGCGCGGGCGTTGCGGGGCACGCATCTCGCGCACCCGAAGGTCTTCCACAAGGCGGGTGCGGAGTTCCGGCTCGAGTTCGATGCGCCACCCAGCTACGAGCTCGACGGTGACCTGCACCTGGCGCCGTCGCGCCGTGTCACCGTGGCGAGCCTACCGGGCGTGCTCCGGGTGCTCGACGCCGCCGGCTAACGCGCCGCGGCGTCGCGCAGCGCCTGCACCGCGGCCTTCCGATTGTTGACACCCAGGCGGCGGAACATCTGCTCGAGGTGACGCCGCACCGTGTGCTCGCTAATCTCCAGCGCCTCGGCGATCTGCGTGTTGCGCATTCCCTTGGCGAGGCAATCCGCCACCTGCTTCTGCCTCCCTGTGAGGGGCATCCACTTGCGACCGTCGGGCAGCAACTCGACGCGCAGCGCCGCGCCGCTCACGCGCGCGGTGACGATGCGGACGCTCCCGGGCTCGGCGGCCAGCACCCGCGACTCCGCACCGGGCGTCGAGGCGAGCACGTCCACCGAGTCCGGATCGCGCACGATCGCGTCGAGGCCGAGGCGGGAGAACAGGGCGGCCACCTCCTGGGCAACGACTGGCAGCGGAGCGGATTGGGCGCTAAGTGAAGTGTGCATCGAGAACTATTGGCGGCGTGGAGTGTTCATTCCCGTAGACCCCGGTGCCTGCGGGACGTACCGGCTCTTTCCAACCTGCGTAGCCCGACTGACATTCTTTTCGTGCGAATCCTTCCCTCAGGTACTCCAATGACTTCAGCGTTTCTTCGGTTTGCCTCTGCCTTCGCCGCGCTCGCGATCGCCGTCAATCCCGCGGTCGCCCAAGACGCGCCCAGCGGCCTCAAGGTCGGCGACCTCGCGCCAGACTTCTCGTTGCCTGCGGCAACTATGAGCGGTGTGAGTCAAACGTCCGTCAAACTGTCGGAATTGCGGGGTCAGACGGTCGTCATCGCCTTCTATCCGAGGGCCCGCACGCGCGGATGTACCGTCCAGATGCAGACTTACCGCGATCAGTTCGCGACGCTGTTCAACGGTGGGCAGGGCGTCACCGTCCTGGCGGTGAGCACGGATCCGGTCGACACCATCGCGGCCTGGGCCAAGGACGAGCGGTTCCCGATGACCTTCCTCTCGGACCGCGAAGCCACCGTCGGCCAGCTCTACGACGTGAAGTACCCGGCGATGAACCTGCTCCGCCGCGTGCTCTTCGTGGTCGGGCCGGACGGGCGGATCGCCCACATTATGCGGCCCTTCGCGGAGCTCTCGGCGGACGCCTACGTCGAACTCGGCAATGCCGTGAAGGCCGCGCGGGGCCAGTAAGCGCGCGGCGTGACCGTGACGTGGCGTCCCGCCACTCGCGACGCCACGCGACACGCTGTCCCACGGGGCCACGCCGAGTATCCTTCGGCGTGGCCCCGTCTGCTTCTCCGCTGTTGCGCTGCTATGAGGCGGCGCTCGCCGCCGCGTCGCCGGCCGACGTCGTGCGCCGCGGGCTCGCCGAGCGGGAGGTCGTGCTCGAGCTCGGGCGCGACCGCCCGCATTGGATCCTGGCGATTGGCAAGGCCGCGCCGGCAATGGCGCAGGCTGTGCTCGACGGATGTCGCACGCGTGGTTTGCACGTCGCGGGCGGATTGGTCGTGGCGGAGGCGGTTACGCCGGCACCAGAGCTTCGCATCGACCAGCCGACCCACGCTGATGCGCTCGAGCAGGTCCTCGGCGACCATCCCGTACCCGGCGTGCGCTCGCGTCACGCTGCCGATCGCGTGGCCGCCTTCGCCGACCGCGTGGGCCGCGACGACGTCGTGATCG
>DAOMNV010000069.1:9180-12527 GCA_035444005.1 Gemmatimonadaceae bacterium | reverse complement strand
ACGAGAACGAGATCGACCGCCTCTCGCAGACGCTCAACGCGATGATGTCGCGCCTCGAGACCTCGTTCGCCGCGCTGCGCCGTTTCACCGCCGACGCCAGCCACGAGCTGAAGACGCCGCTCACCGTGCTGCGGGCCGACATCGAACGGGCGATGCAGTCGCCGAACGTGGCCGAGGACCAACTGCCCGCGCTCGAGGAGGCGCTGGCGGAGACCGCGCGGATGGCCGACCTCGTGGAGTCGCTGCTGACGCTGGCCCGTGCCGACGAAGGCCGCTTCGACCTCCACCGCGAGACCGTGGAACTGGAGCCCATCGTCCGCGAGGTCGTCGAGACGGCGACGATCCTCGGCGAGGCCAGCGGGGTGCGGGTCGCGCTCGACGCCGCGGACCCCGTGCACGTCGAGGGCGATCCGGTCCGCTTGCGCCAGCTCTTCCTCAACCTCGTGACGAACGCGGTGAAGTACACGCCGCGGGACGGCACGGTGCGCATCGCGCTGGAGTCGCGCGGCGACCACGTGGCCTTCGTGGTCGAGGATACGGGCGTGGGCATCGCCGCCGCCGACCTGCCGTACATCTTCGACCGCTTCTGGCGCGCCGATCGCGTGCGTTCGCGCACGGGCGAGCGTGGCGGGGCGGGGCTGGGGCTCGCGATCGCGCAGTGGATCGCGCACGCGCACGGCGGATTCATCTCCGTGGGCTCGCGGCTCGGGCGCGGGAGCACCTTCACGGTGCAGCTGCCGCTGCGCGGCGGCGCGGCGGGATTCGCGGGGGGCCAAGCGAATCCTCACGGTCGATTAAGCGAAACTTAATCTTCCCCCACTTCACCCGTCATCCGTGGCGGGTACGTTCAGTCACGGTGGATGCCCGGGCCTTCCGGGCTTCGTCACGCGAAGTGTCCACGTCATACGGAGTGCACGCGTGTTCAACAACCTGATCGAGTCGAAGCCGAAGAAGCAGCGCTCTGTGGGCGCTTCCGTGGTGTCGACGATCTTCCACGGGCTGGTGATTGCGGGGTCGATCTATGCGACCGCGAACGCCGGCGTGCAGGAAGAAGAGGAAGTCGTCCAGAAGGTCGACTTCGTGGAGGTGAAGCAGGACGAGCCGCCTCCGCCCGAGCCGGACCGTCCGCCGCCGCCGCCGGATGCGGTCGCGGCCCCGCCGCCGCCGAAGGGCTTCCAGGTGCTGGCCGCCCCGGTGAACATCCCCGACGTCATCCCGGAGATCGACCTCTCGAAGGCGATCACCAACGAAGATGACTTCTCGGGTCGCGGTGTCGCCGGCGGTGTGGCCTCCGGCGTCGTGGGCGGTGTCGCCCCGGTCGTGCAGGACCAGCCCTACTTCGACTTCCAGGTCGAGAAGCCGGCCGCCTCGGCGCCGGGTTCGCCGGGCCCCCGTTACCCCGACATCCTCCGTTCGGGCGGTGTCGAGGGCGAGGTGCTCGCCCAGTTCGTCGTGGACACGACCGGACGCGTGGAAGTCGCCACGTTCCGCGTGCTCCGCTCCACGCACGCGCTCTTCGAACAGGCCGTGCGCAGCTCGCTGCCCAACATGCGGTTCCTGCCGGCGGAAGTCGGCGGACGCAAGGTGAAGCAGCTCGTGCAGCAGCCGTTCGTCTTCAACTTGCAGCGCTAAACCCACCACGCTTTTCGGTCTCTAGGAGAACGCAACGATGAATATGGACATCGGTTACATCTGGGAGCACAGCCCGGTCTTCGCCAAGGGCATCTGGGTCATCCTCGCGGTGATGTCGCTGTGGTCGCTCTCGACGGCCTTCGGCAAGTGGTGGAACCTCCGCCGCGCGCAGAAGGAGACGCTCAAGTTCGCGCCCGAGTTCTCGCAGTTCCTCGAGGAAGACAACCTCACCGAGGCGATCAACCTCGCGCAGTCCTACAAGAAGTCGCACGTCGCCCGCGTCCTCGGCGGCGCGCTGGATGAAGTCAAGCCGCTCATTATGGACGGCTCGGTGACGGTCTCCGACATCAACTCGGCCGAGCGTGCCGTCGAGCGCAATATGCTCGTCGAAATCGTCTCGCTGAAGCGCGGCCTGGCCATTCTCGCGACGGTGGGTTCGACCTCGCCGTTCGTCGGTCTGCTCGGCACGGTGTTCGGCATCATCAACGCCTTCGCCGCGATGGGCACGGCGGGCTCGACGGGCATCGCCGCCATCACGGTCGGTATCGCCGAGGCGCTGATCGCCACGGGCTTCGGCCTCCTCGTCGCCATCCCGGCGGTGTGGTTCTACAACTACTTCCAGACGAAGATCGACAACCTCACCTCCGAGATGACCTACGTCTCGAAGGAGATGATCGACTACCTGATCAAGGGCGTCTCGGGCGAGTTCGGCCGTAGCCGCTTCACCCGCGAGTTCAACACCGCGGCCCAGAAGGGTTCTGCGCCGATCTCGCAGTAATCGCTGACCCCCACAGGAGGGCACGCGAATGGGTATGTCCGTTAGCACGGGGGGCGGCGTCAAGGCCGAGCCGAACGTCGTCCCGATGATTGACGTGATGCTGGTGCTGCTCATCATCTTTATGGTCGTGACGCCGGCGATTGCCGCCGGCTTCACGGCCGAGCCCCCGAGCGGCATCAACCTGAAGGCGCATCCGGAAGCGGATGAGGATCAGGTCCTGGGCATCGACAAGTTCGGGAATTACTTCCTGAACAAGTCGCAGATTCCGAACGAGGAGCTGGGCCAGCGCCTGCAGGCGATCTACGCCGTGCGGACGATCGACCAGATCCTCTACGTGAAGGCCGACAAGAACCTGGAGTACGGCCGCATCCTTGAGGCGATGGATATCGCCTCCCGGAACGGCGTGCGAATGGTCGGGGCCATCACGGACCAGGTGCCGGGCACGGTTTCGACCGTCGAAGGCGACGAAAAGCAGCCCTAACCGGAGCGAATTATGGGAATGAGCGTCGGTGGGGAAGGCGGCGGGCTGAACAACGAGCCCAACGTCGTGCCGATGATCGACATTATGCTCGTGCTGCTGATCATCTTTATGATTATGCAGCCGATGATGCGGAAGGCCGTCGACCTGCAGCTGCCGGATCCCACCCCCGCGGTGGTGACGGCGAATGCGGCCAGCGACCAGATCGTGCTGGAAGTCCTCGCGGACGGGTCCTTCGCGATCAATCGCGAGCCGGTGACCAAGGAGAACCTTGGCAACCGACTCCGTGAGATCTACGATCCGCGTCCGGACAAGATCATCTTCATCAAGGGCGAGCCCACGGTGATCTACCAGGACATCATCACCGCGATGGACGTCGCGCGCGGTGCGGGCGTGAAGGTCATCGGTATCCCGCCCAAGGACACGAAGTAAGGCCCCAGAGCGTTGTGACACGGCGGG
>DAOMNV010000069.1:4164-9170 GCA_035444005.1 Gemmatimonadaceae bacterium | reverse complement strand
CGCCCGCCGTATCATTTACAGTGACCCTGATGCATATGCCCCCCCTCCACGAGCTGCCGGACGAGAAGCCGAAGCGTCCGCTCCGTCCCCTGCACGGGATCCCGGAGCCGGAACGGCGTACGCGTTCGGGATGGTTCGTCTCGGGCCTGCTGCACGCGATCATCCTCACGGCGCTGCTGCTGCCGCCGTTGGTGGGACGCATCCTGGAGGAGACGGCGCCGGGCGGGGCCGGTGGCCCCGGGCCGGCGGGCGGCGGCGGGGGCGGTACGGGTGGCACGGGCGGCGAGATCACGCCCGAGCGCATCCGCTACATCGACGTCGCGCCGCCGGCGGCCGCCGCGCCGCCGCCTCGGCCAGTCGAGCGCCCCACCCCCATTCCTACGCCGGTTCCCCCGCCGCCGCCTGAGCCCGAACCGGAGCCTCAGGCGGCGCAGGTACAGGAGGCCCCCGTGGCGCAGGCAACGGCTGGCCCCACGGTCCCGACGCCCGGCAGTGGCGGCGGCACGGGCACGGACGGCTCGGGTGGGAACGGCCCCGGTAGCGGCGGCGGCGTGGGCACGGGAGTGGGGACGGGACGTGGTTCGGGCATCGGGCCGGGGACTGGAGGCGGGAACGAACGGATCTATCCGCCGACCGTGACGACCTTCCCGATCCTGCCGCTGCCGGTGCCCTCGCGCGTGCGGCCGTACCGCCTCGTCGCGCACTTCGATGTAGACGAGCGCGGCAACGCGCGGCTCATCGGGTTCAATCCCTCGCGCGACCGCGGCTACAACAACAGGCTCCGCGAGATGCTCGCCGAGGTGAGGTTCAAGCCGGCGACGCGCGCCGACGGCACGCCGGTTCGGGATACGGCGGTGATTACCGCGGAAGCTCCGTAAGAAGAGAGGCATCGAGAGGCAGAGGAGCAAGGAGCGAGGGAAAGGAGCGAGCCGGGAAGGAAAGGGAAAGGCCTGGAGTATCGAGGGGACCCTCCTTCCTGACAGTCTCATCTCCTCGTAATCCGTCCTCCTTCCTCCCCCTCGCTCCTCGCTCCTCGCTCCTCGTCCACCTCGTTCCTCGCTCTTCCACGAGGTCCCGTCGCCCCGTAAGTTGAGCGGATGCCCAGTTCCCCCCAGCCGGCATCGACCGGCGGAGCCGTGACCGGCTTCCGTTCCCTCTGGTCCCGCAAGCCGATCGCCGCGCTCGAGCCCGAGGGATCGGGCAAGGGAATGAAGCGAGCCCTCGGCACCAAGGATCTCGTCAGCCTCTCGATCGGCGCGGTCATCGGCGCCGGCATCTTCTCGACCCTCGGCACTGCGGCCGCCGGTGAGTTGAACGCGGCCGGCGAGGTGGTGCGCTACGGCGCCGGCCCCGCGCTCATTCTCTCGTTCGTGCTGCTCGGCGCCGTCTGCGCCCTGGCCGCCCTCTGCTACGCCGAACTCGCCGCGATGATTCCCACGGCCGGTTCGGCGTATGCGTATTCGTACGCCTCGCTGGGCGAGCTGGTGGCCTGGATCATCGGCTGGGACCTGATCCTCGAGTACGCGGTGGGCAACGTGGCCGTGGCCATCGCCTGGGGCGGATACTTCGAGTCGCTGGTGTCACCGTGGTTCGACATCCCCGGCTGGCTGACGCACGGCTACTTCCAGGCGAAGGCCAGCAGCGATCCGGCGATCCAGGCGCTGTTCGAGACCGCGCCGCAGCTGGCCGGCATCCCGATCCTCATCAACCTGCCGGCGTTCCTGATCGTGATGGCGATCACCTGGCTGCTGGTGATCGGCGTGAAGGAGAGCACGCGGGTCAACAACTGGATGGTGATCCTCAAGCTGGCGGTGCTGGCGCTGTTCGTGATCGTCGGCGCGATGCACATCAATCCCGAGAACTACACGCCCTTCGCGCCGAACGGCTTCCGGGGCATCCACCAGGGTGCGGCGATCGTGTTCTTCGCCTACATCGGCTTCGACGCGATCTCGACGGCGGCCGAGGAGACGAAGGATCCGCAGCGGACGATGCCGCGCGGCATCCTGATCGGCCTGGCGATCTGCACGCTGATCTACGTGATCGTCGGCGCCGTGGCGACGGGCCTCGTGCCCTATGAGCAGCTGAAGAGCTCGGACCCGCTGGCCCACGCCTTCGAGGTGGCGGGCCTGACGCAGTTCAGCTGGATCATCGCGCTGGGCGCGGTGGTGTCGATGAGCGCGGTGCTGCTGGTGTTCCAGTACGGCCAGCCGCGCATCTTCTACGCGATGGCCCGTGACGGCCTGCTGCCGAAGGGCGCGGCCAAGCTGCATCCCAAGTACCGCACGCCGCACGTGACGACCATCATCACGGGCGTGCTGGTGGCGCTGGCGGCGTCGGTGGCCGACGACGCGGCCACCTACGACCTGACGAACATCGGGACGCTGTTCGCCTTCGTGCTGGTCTGCGTGGGCGTGCTGGTGCTGCGCGTGATCGACCCCGACCGGCCGCGGCCGTTCCGGGTGCCGTTCGTGTGGCTGGTGGCCGGCGGCGGCGCCGCGGCCTGCCTGTTCGTGATGAAGGGCCTGCCGATGGCGGCCTGGAAGGGCTTCGGCATCTGGCTGCTCATCGGAATGGCCATCTACGCCGTATATGGATACAGAAACTCCACGCTGCGCCGCGGCCTACCGCCGCGCTCCTTCGAGGACTGAGACCAACAGATGAGCGAATCGATCGGCGGGACCGGACCGGGAATGAAGCTCCACACCAAGATCCTCATCGCCTTGGTGGTGGGCGCGACGGCCGGCATCGCGGCAAACCTCACCCTGGGTGGCGACCACTCCACGGTGAAGTTCCTCAACGAGTACATCGCGGGGCCGATCGGCCAGATCTTCCTGCGGATGCTCTTCATGATCGTGATGCCGCTGGTGTTCGCGAGCATCGCGCTGGGCGTGGCCGGCCTCGGTGACCTCAGGAAGGTCGGCGCGGTGGGCGGCAAGGCGATCGGTTACTTCTTCACGACGACCTTCCTCGCCGCAGCGTTCGGCCTGATCGTCGTCAACTGGGTGAAGCCGGGCGAGAGCCTGCCGGAGGAAGTGAAGACCGAGCTGCTGGAGACCTACGCCGAGGACGCCTCGGGCAAGGTCGAGCAGCAGGCCAGCGGCGGCTTCGGCATCAACACCTTCGTGAACATCGTCACGCGCAACCCGGTGAAGTCGGCGGCCGACACGGATATGCTCGGCATCATCTTCTTCGGGCTCATCTTCGGCGCCGCGCTCACGCAGCTCAAGCCCGAGCGCGCGCAGCCGATGATCAAGTTCCTCGAGGCGCTCAACGACGTCGTCATCGTGATCGTCGGGATGGCGATGAAGCTCGCGCCCTACGGCGTCGTCGGCCTGATCTTCGGCGTCACCAGCCGCTTCGGCTTCGCGCTGCTCAAGCCGCTGAGCGGCTACGTCTTCGTGGTGATGTTCGCGCTGCTCGCGCATATGTTCATCAACCTGTCGCTGATCCTGAAGTTCGTGATCGGCCTCAGCCCGGTGAAGTACTTCTCGCGCATCAAGGGCGCGATGGTCACGGCCTTCTCCACCAGCTCCAGCTCGGCCACGCTGCCGACGGCGCTGCGGGCGGCGGAAGACGGGCTGGGCGTACCGCCGAAGATCGCCGGCTTCGTGCTGCCGCTGGGCTCGACGATGTGTATGAACGGCACCAGCATCTTCGAAGGCATCACGGTGATCTTCCTCTGCCAGGTGTTCGGCGTGGACCTCTCGCTGGGCGGGATGATCATCGTCATCGTGATGTCGGTGATCACGGCGATCGGCGCGGCCGGCGTGCCCGGCGGCTCGATCCCGCTGCTCGTCGGCATCCTCACGATGATGGGCGTGCCGGGCGAGGGCATCGCCATCGTGCTCGGCGTCGACCGCATCCTCGATATGACGCGCACGGTGGTGAACGTGTCGTCGGACATCTCGTCGACGGTGTTCGTCGCGAAGAGCGAGGGCCTGTGGGACGCGTCGATGGTTCCGGAGCAGGCGCCGACGACGGCGTAGCGAAACGCGGCCACGGAGGCACCGAGGCACGGAGCCTTGCGTGCCTCGCGAACGCCGAGTGCTGTCGGCCTAGATGCTATGGGGGTCCGCACCGAGACATCGGTGCGGACCCCCTAGTGTGTGCCGAGGTCGAACCAGCGCAATCCTCCGAGACTCTGTGTCTCCGTGGCGATTACGCCGTCGCCGCGAGCTTGAGTGCCGCGGCCGCCATCTTCACGGCCCCGCGCGCCGGCACCACGTCCTCGGCCTTGAGCGCGCAACCCGGCACCGCCGTCTTAAGCCGGTGCTCGACGAGGCGGCGCAGGAAGCCGCCGCGCTGCAGCATGCCACCAGCCAGCGCCACCGGCACCGCCGCGCGCTCGTCCACGAACAGCTGACGCGCCAGAGTCCGCACGTGCAGCACCAGCTCTTCCGCCGCCAACGTGCAGATCGAGTTCGCCCGCAGGTCGCGGTCGGCGGCCAGGGTGGTCACGTGCGTCGCCAGCGCCGCGAGATCCCGCGGCGTGGCCTTCGCCGCCCAGGGGATGATGTCGTCGATCGTCTCGAGCTCGAGCGCGGTCATCAGTGCGCCGGTGAGCCGCGACTCGGGCTCGCGCTCGTCGGCGCTGGAGGTCACCACACTCAGCGCGCGACGGCCGATCCAGGCGCCGCTGCCTTCGTCGCCGGCGACGGGGCCCCAGCCGCCGCAGCGGCGGAACGCGCCGGCCGGCCCGCGGCCGAAGGCCACCGACCCCGTGCCCGCGATCAGCAGGATGCCCGCGCCTTCCTTGCCAAAGGCGTCGGTGAGGGCGATCTCCGCATCCGGCACCACGAGCACGTCGTCGGCCAGCGACTCGTTGCGCAGCGCGCGCAGCAGGGCCTTCTGCTCCTTCTCGCGCCCCGTGCCCGCGACACCCGCGACGAGCACCGCCGGCTTGTCGGTGAGCTCGGCCTGCGCCAGCGCATCGCGCACCAGCGCGCCGATCACCTCGGCGCTGGCCAGCGCCTCCTCGGTGCGCTCCACCAGTTCCGCCGCCGCTT
>DAOMNV010000069.1:0-4154 GCA_035444005.1 Gemmatimonadaceae bacterium | reverse complement strand
GGCCAGCGCCTCGCCCGGCGCCACGGCCGAGGCGTCGCCGGTCACCGACGCGAGTTCCTTGCCGCGCGGGGTTGCGACGATCACGTGAGTCTTGCTGCCGCCACCATCGACGCCGACGACGATCTGCTGAGCCATTGCGGGAGAATGCGAGAGGGAGTCAGGACGCGCGCGGCGGGGCCGCGTGCGTGAACGACGAGAGGATGCCGGTGCCGAGCGTGACGGCCGTGCCGATCAGCACGAACCACGGCCAGGCGATGCCCGTCACGGGAGCCAGCGGACCGGCCAGCGCCGGGACCGCGACGCCGAGCCGGCCCGCGAACACGACGATGCTCATAACAAAGATACCCACGCCCATCCCCGTGATGGCATCCCGCTGCACCGCGCGCGGCCAGAGCAGGGCCAGGAAGAAGCCGCCGAGCAGGCCGCCGTACGTGAAGCTCGCGATGCTCAGCGCGATCACCACCACCGGCGTGCCCTCGGCGCGGTAGAGCAGCGCGCCGCCGACCAGCACGGCGCCCCAGAACAGCGTGAAGCGGCGCGAGAGTCGCAGGCCCTGGCTTGCCTCGGGCGCCCCCTTCAGCGGCGTCCAGATGTCGTGCAGCGTGGCCGCGGCCAGCGCGTTCAACGAGCCCGAGACCGTGCTCATCGCCGCGGCGAGGATGGCGGCGATCACGATGCCGGTCATTCCCGGCGGCATTCCCTCGATGATGAACGTCGGGAAGATGCGGTCCGGCGCGCCGAAGTCGCGGGCGCCGTAGTAGGCCCAGAGCCCGAGGCCGATGGTGAGGAACATCGCGAACTGCGCGATCACCGCGACGCCGCTGCCGATCAGCGCCACGCGGGCGTCGCGCAACGAACTCGCCGTGAGCAGGCGCTGCACGATGATCTGGTCGGCACCGTGCGAGGCCATCGCGAGGAAGGCGCCGCCCAGCAGGCCCGCGGCCAGCGTGTGCGGCTTGTCGAAGCCGAGCGAGAAGTCGAAGAGGCGCAGCTTCTCCGCGGCACCCGCCTGCGCGAAGATCTGGGTCCAGCCGCCGTCCACGCCGCGGCCGAGCAGGTAGAGCGCGCCCACGCCGCCCAGCAGGTACACGCCGGTCTGGATGACGTCCGTCCAGACCACGGCGCGCACGCCGCCGTGGTACGTGTAGAACAGCGTGAACACGCTGAGCACGAGGATGGCACCGGGCGCGGTCCATTCGGGCGGGAGCACGCCGCCGAGGATCAACGCCACCGGAATCGACGTCGCGAACAGCCGCACCGAATCGCCGAAGGCCCGCGTGACCATAAACGTCACGCTGGCGAAGCGCCGCGTGGCGAGGCCGAAGCGGCGCTCCAGCAGCGTGTACGCGGTGACGAGATTGCCCTCGAAGTAGCGCGGCAGCAGCGTGTACGCGACGACGATGCGGCCGAGCAGGTAGCCGGTCGCGACCTGCAGGAAGGTGAAGTCGCCGAGGTAGGCGAGGCCCGGGATGGAGATGAACGTCAGCGCGCTCGTCTCGGTGGCGACGATGCTGAACAGCACCGCCCACCAGGGGATGCTGCCGCCGGCCACGAAGTAGTCGCGGGCGTCCTTCTGGCCGCGGCCCAGCCAGGCGCCGATTCCGGTGGTGGCGACGAGGTAGAGGAGGAGCAGGACCCAGTCGAGCGCGGTGAAGGCGGCGGCAGTCGTCGGCATCGCGGAAAGATGCGCAAAAACGCGAACGGGCGCCCCCCGCGAGGGAGCGCCCGTTCAGCGTCGCAGCGAGCCGCTTAGGCCGAGAAGCTCGACCCGCAGCCGCAGCCGCCGGAGGCGTTCGGGTTCTTGAACGTGAAGCCCGAGCCCTGCATCGAGGTCACGTAGTCGATCGTGACGCCGCTCAGGTACTGCATCGAGAACGGGTCGACGAAGAGGTTGAAGCCGTCCTGCTTGAGGACGGTATCGTCATCCGCCGGCTTGTCTTCGATCAGCAGGCCGTACTTGAAGCCCGAGCACCCGCCCGGCTGCACCGACACGCGTAGGCCGCCAACTTCCGGTGCGACGTTCTCGGCCTGCATAAACTTTTGCACTTCGGCGCCAGCGGCCGAGGTGATCGTGACCAGTACTTCAGGGGCGTTCATCGTGCTCATTGGGATCCCTCCTGGGGTTCCGATATCCTGCGGCACTCACCGCAGCGACGGACTAATCCTGAATATAGGGTTCGGGGTTCCACAGACAAGTCAGGGGCAACCCCGAGCGGGGGTTCCGCCGCTCCCGGAGCCCCCGCTGGCCGCCGCGGCGGCGCGACCGTTCGCCGTCGCGGCGTCGGCGATGGTGGTCCGCACGGGGCCGATGCGCGAGTTCGCGCGGCTGGGATTCACGCGGTTCGTGAGGATGATGACGAAGCGGTCGTTGACCGGGTCGATCCAGATGGATGTGCCCGTGAAGCCCGTGTGGCCGAAGGCCGGGCAGAGCATCGCGCGGCCCGCGGAGTTCGTGCCGTTTGGCGTCTCCCATCCCAGCGCGCGGTGGGAGATGGCGGGGTCCTGGCGCCGCGTGAACTGCTCGATCGTCGCGGGCCGGACGATGCGTGCGCCGCCAAGCTCGCCGCCGTTGAGCATCATCTGCGCGAAGCGTGCGAGGTCGGCGGCGCTGCTGAACAAGCCCGCGTGCGCCGAGACGCCGCCGAGGCGGAAGGCGTTCTCGTCGTGCACCTCGCCGCGCAGGTGCCGGCCGCGCCAGGGGTCCACCTCGGTGGGCGCGATGCGGCCGAGGTCGTCGGGCGCGGGGTGATAGCGTGTGTCGACCATCTTGAGCGGGCCGAACACCTGCGCCTGCAGGTACGCGTCGAGCGCCTGGCCGGTGACGCGCTCGATGACCCAGCCGGCGAGCATCGCGCCGAGGTCGGAGTAGACGTAGCGGGCGCCGGGCAGGGTATCGAGGGGCGTGGCGAGTACGATGCGCCGCGCCTCGTCGGCGGTCTCGCTCTCGAGCCAGAGCGTGCGGTGCGCGGGCAGGCCGCTGGTGTGGGTGAGCAGGTGGCGGATCGTCACCGCGTCCTTGCCCGGGCCGGCGAACTCCGGCAGGTAGCGCTGGACGGGCGCGTCGAGGGCGACCGTGCGGCGTTCGACGAGCTGCATCATCGCCGTCGTCATCCCGATCACCTTGGTGAGCGAGGCGACGTCCCAGATGGTGTGCGCGTCGGGCGCGGCTGCCGTGTCTGCCCAATCGATGCGGCCGACGGCGACCTCGCTGAGCAACTGCGTGCGTGAGCCGATGATGGCGATGGCGCCGGGGAACACGGAGTCGCGCACGCCCGCCTCGAGCACGCGGCGCACGGAGTCGGTGAGCGCCGCGGTCCCCGCCGGCAGCGGCCGCTCGTAGGGCACGCCGGCGGCGAAGAAGCCGGGCAGCGTGGCCGGGGCGATGCCGCGCAGCGGCCCGCGGCCGGTGACCGCACGCGCCGCCGCGCGCTCCATCGCCTCGCCGCGGCCGTAGGCGGCCACGAAGCCGCTCACGCGCGGGATCTCGCGCAGCACGTAGGGGCTGGAGAACGCGACCACCTGCACCGGACGCAGCGCGGCGACGGAGTCGATCCACTTGGCGACGTGTTCCGCGATGGCGAAGCGGCCTTCGCCCTCGATGGTGCGCACGAAGGTCGCGATGACGATTGCCTCGTTGCCATTGCCATTGCCGTTGCCATTGCCGGCGAGCAGCGAGTCGAGGCGCGAGCGCGCCGTGGTCGGCGTGATGCGGGCGCTGCGCATCGTGAGCAATGCGCCGCGCATCTCGGCCGTGAACGGGCGGCCGGCGAGGATGTCGGCGTCGGCCGCGTACGTGAGCACCAGCGTCGGCCGCGCGGTGGCCAGCGGCAACGCGGCGCGTTCGTCGCGGAGCAGGGTGATGGCGTCGGCGGCGATCTCCATCGCCTTCTCGCGATGCGCGCGCTGGCCGACGACGTCGCGCAGCGAATCGAGCGGCACGATCGGCCGCTGGATGGCGCCGGTGCGCAGCTTCATCTCGAGGATGCGACGCACGCTGGCGTCGATGCGCTCGGCGGAGAGCTCGCCACGCTCGACGGCGCCGACGATGGCGTCGATCGCGCCGGGCACGTCCGGCGGCATGAGCAGGATGTCGGCGCCGGCCTTGAGGGCGAGCACGGCGCTGGTGGCGTTGTCGTAGCCCTGGCCGACGCCGC
>DAOMNV010000068.1:10558-12679 GCA_035444005.1 Gemmatimonadaceae bacterium | reverse complement strand
TCGTGCCGCGCGGTCGGGCATTCGGGGTTCGTGCCGCGCGGTCGGGCATTCGGGGATCGTGCCGCGCGGTCGGGCATTCGGGGATCGTGCCGCGCGGTCGGGCCAGCAGCTCGCCCTACGGGACCTGACCTCTTCGCGCACGGTCCCTTCGGGCGAGCTGCTGCCCCTCCCTCCTCCAGTCCCTCGGTCCTCCCCCTCCCTCCTCGCTCCTCCCCCTCGCTCCTCGCTCCTCGTATTCCTCCTTCCTCCGCATCAGGCACCTTCCGCGCCGTCCGCACCATAAGGAAACGCCGTGCGCTTCCGCCGCCCCGTCCCCCGCCCCAGCATCGCATCAAGCTCCGCCATCGTCTGAACCCCCCTATGCGACGCATCCCGAAGCAACCCGCGCAAAACCTCAGCCGTCGCCAACGCGTCCCCGCTCGCCCGGTGCCGGTCCGCGATCGTCACCCCGTAGTGGGCGCTCACCGCATCCAGGTTCCGCCGCGGCAGATGACTGAGCAGCCGCCGCGCCAGCCGCACCGTGCACAGCTGGCCCGTCACCAAGCTGCCCAGCGGCGTCGGCGCCACACGCCCAAACTCCGCGTCGAGGAACCCGAAATCGAAGCTCGCGTTGTGCGCCACGAACACCCGCCCCACCAGATGCGCCGCGAACTCCCCGGCGATGTCCTCGAAGCGTGGCGCGTTCCGCACCATCGCGTCCGTGATTCCCGTCAGACGCGTGATGTGCCAGGGAATCGGCCGCCCCGGATTCACCAGCGACTCGAACGCGACCTCCACCCGGTCGCCCTCCACGTACACCGCCGCCACCTCCGTCACGCGGTCCACCCCCCGCGCCTGGCCACCGGTGGTCTCGACGTCGACGACGATGAAGGGAGTCGCGTGAAGTTCCATCCGCGCAATCTACGTTGGCGACGGATGACGGATGACGGATGACGGATGACGGACGACGGATCACGGATGACGGACGAGGGAGGACCGATGACGGATGCACAAGCAGTCAGCATCCGTCCTCCGTCATCCGTCCCCACACAATCCCGAATCCCATTCCCCCATTGAACTTGCACCAAAATGCACTTTACATTGTGAAAGATTTCACAAATAAATGCACTCGCCTACGAAGCACATCGCCGAATCAACCGTCCGCCGCCTCTCCCTCTACCTCCGCTTCCTGGAGGAGTTCGAGGCCCGCGGACAGACCACCGTGTCGTCCGGAGAGCTCGCGCGCTCCGGTGGCACGACCTCGGCGCAGGTCCGCAAGGACCTCTCCTTCTTCGGCTCGTTCGGCAAGCGCGGGCTCGGCTACGGCGTCCGCGACCTGCTCACCTCGATCCGCGAGATCCTCGGCCTCGAGCAGCCCTGGCCGGTGATCATCATCGGCGCCGGCAAGATCGGCGCGGCCCTCGCCCAATACCGCGGCTTCACCTCACGCGGCTTCCACGTCGTCGGCGTCTACGACAGCGATCCCGCCAAGGTCGGAATGCAGCTCGGCGCACTCAGCGTCCGCGCCGATCGCGACCTCGAACGCGATATCGCCGAGCATAAGCCGAGGATGGCGGTACTCGCCGTGCCTGCCGAGGCGGCGCAGCCCATCGTCGACCGCGTGGTCGCCGCGGGCATCAATGCGATCCTGAGCTTCGCCCCTGCCCCGCTGCACGCGCCCGAGGGCGTGAAGATCCGCGCGGTGAATATGGCGACCGAGCTGGAAATCCTCGCCTACTCCCTGACGCACCCGTAAGGGGGCGGAGAGGCCGCTCAGGCCTCGGCGTTCGCGCGCAGCAGTTCGAGAAACGCCCGAGCGTCCAGCGATTCAGGCCGAGCCTCAGGATCCACGCCCGCCGCTGCCAGTGCGCGCTCCGCTCGCGCGACGTCCACACCCCACACCGTGCGCAACACGCGCCGCATCTGCTTGCGCCGCAGGCCGAACGCCGCCTGCACGAACACGCGGAACGGCTCCTCTTCCTCCGGCCGCAGCAGCGGCTCGGCACGCGGCACGATGCGGATGACCGCGCTCTCCACCTTCGGCGGCGGCGTGAAGCTCTTCGCGCCCACGAGGAACAGCCGTTCGGCCACCGTGGCGCTGACGATGGTGCGCACGATGCCCTGCGGCTTGCGGTTGCCGGT
>DAOMNV010000068.1:0-10548 GCA_035444005.1 Gemmatimonadaceae bacterium | reverse complement strand
TCGCGCCCACGATAAACAGTCGCTCGGCATCGGCCAGCGCCTGCACGTTCACGCTCAGCGCGCCGTAGTCCTCGCTGCCCGCCGCGGCGACGATGCGGTCGGCGACTTCCTTCTGCACCAGGTACACCGCGCGCGCCGGGCGCGGGCGCTGCATCGCGTGGAAGAGGATCGGCGTGGTGATGTTGTACGGCACGTTGCCGGCCAGCAGGTAGGGGCCGCCGGCCAGCGCGCCGAGGTCCTGCTCGAGCACATCGCCCTCGACCAACGTGAAGCGCGGCTCGTCCTTCCAGCGGTCGCGCAGGATCGGTGCGAGTTCGCGGTCGAGTTCGATGGCGATCACGCGGCCCGCGCGCTGCAGCAGCTGCTCGGTGAGCGCACCGCGGCCGGGTCCGATCTCGATCACGGTGTCGTCGCGCGTGGCAGCGAGCGCGTCAGCGATGCGGCCGAGCAGGCGCGGGTCGGTCAGGAAGTGCTGGCCGAGTCGCTTCTTGGGACGTGGCAGGCGCTCCGACATCAGCGCGCCGCGCAGCGCGGGCCGCTCACGAATGCCGCAGCACGACGACGGCCTGGTCGTCGTGCGGCTTGGCGCGGCCCATATGCCCTTCCACCAGCGCGAACACGCCATCGACCACGCGCGACGGCACTTCCTTGCGCCGCGCCCGCAGCACCTCGAGCACGGCGCGCTCGCCCAAGGCCTCGCCGCGCGCGTTCCGCGCATCCGTGATGCCGTCGGTGAACAGCGCCAGCATATCGTGCTGCGGATCCCAGGCGCGCTCGGCGACGTGCAGGCCTTCCGGCCCGAGCCCGAGCGGCGGGTCCGTCGCCTCGAGCCGCTGCGGCGCGCCGTCGGCGCCGATCGTGAACGCGTGCGGATGCCCGGTGTTCGTCCAGCGGATCGTCCGCGCCTCGCGATCCACGACGCAGTAGCACAGCGAGAGGAACATCTCCGTCTCGCGCAGCTCTTCGTCGAGCGTCGCGAAGATCGCCGTCACCGTCTCGGCGGGGTCGGCCGTCGTCTGCGCGTGGATCGCGCTGGCGCTCATCACCAGCGCCATAATCAGCGCCGCGCGATAGCCGTGGCTCGACACATCGCCGACGAGCACGCCGATGCGGCCGTTGCCGAGGTGGAACAGGTTGTAGAAGTCGCCACCGACGCCCTCGGCCGGCTCCACGCGCACCGCGCACATCGCCTCCGGCGCCACGGCCTCCCCGGACGGCAGCAGCTTCATCTGCAGGTCGTGCGCGAGGCGCATCTCGCTCTGCAGCCGCTCCTGGTCCAGGCTCGCGCGCACGAGTCGCGCGTTCTGGATCGCCGTGCCGATCTGCGAGCCCACGGCCGAGACGAGCTTCTCGTCGCCGGCGCTGAAGTTGTCGCCGCTGCGCCGGCCGCTCAGGCACACGACGCCGAGCGGGATACCGCCCTCGGGCGTCGTCCAGGTGATCGGCACCGAGAGCATCGCGCCGGAGCGGAACGGCGCCTCCAGCGGCGACTCCAGCACGCCGGCGTTCACCAGCAGCGCGTGCCGCGTGCGGAACACGCGCGCCGAGACGGCGATCGGGTCGTCGATGGGGATCGGCACCGCCGGCCCCGCGCTCGCGCTGCGCAGCGTCGTCACCGGCCGCAGCAGTCCCGCCGCCGGATCGTGTACGAGCAGCGCGCCGAAGTCCGCGCCCACGGTGTCCGAGACCTCGAGCAGGATCGTCCGCGCCGCGTCGTCGAGCGTGAC
Source organism: Gemmatimonadaceae bacterium (assembly GCA_035444005.1). Lineage (GTDB taxonomy): Bacteria > Gemmatimonadota > Gemmatimonadetes > Gemmatimonadales > Gemmatimonadaceae > Pseudogemmatithrix. The sequence continues at coordinate 8,821 of DAOMNV010000068.1, read as the reverse complement.
CGTGCGCCCGAGAATCTCGCTGATCGAGTAGAGGAGATTGATCTCCTCGTAGCGCTCCATCAGCTCGTCGGCCGCGTGGCTGGCTTCCCATCGCGCCTGCAGCACCTCGCCGAGCACGGGCACGAGCACGCGCATCCACTTGCGCACGTCGGCATCGTCGTCGGCGACGGGGCCGATGCCCAACCACGCGCGGGTGCGGCCGGGGATGCGCACCACGAGCTGCGTGCCCAGCGCGGTGTCGCGCAGGCGCGGCTCGTTGCTGCCGATGTCGGCGAAGCCCTCCGGCGGCGTGACGTCGCCGCCGGACGTCGCCGCGACTTCCAGCGTCGCGCCCGGCGCGGCTTGCGTCCACAGCGTCGCCCCGACGCCGTAGGCCTCGGAGAACGCGTGCAGCGCCGCGCCGATGTCGCTCACGCCGCGCTCGGCCGCGGCGGACGCCGCAGCGTCAACCGCACCACGTGGCCGCGTGCCGGCGCGCGCGAGCGGAAGTTCTCGACGCGGTCCACCAGCGCGCGCATCAGGAACAGCCCGCGGCCGTCCTCGCGCTCGAGGTTCTCCGGCGTCGTCGGGTCCTCCGTGCAGGCCTCGAGGTCGAAGCCCTGCCCTTCGTCCTCCACCTCGACGACGAGCGCGTCGTCGCGCAGCTCCACGCGCACGCAGACCTCCTTGTGCGCGTCCTCGCCGTTGCCGCGCAGGATCGCGTTCGACAACGCCTCCGTCAGCGCCACCGGCAGCTTCACGCCCAGCGCGCGCGCGTCGAAGGCCTGCTCCTCGCAGCGCGCCAGCACCTGCTCCACCACGCCTTCGATGTGCTGCAGCTCGCTCGGGATCCGCAGGTCCAGCGTCAGCGATCCCGGCATTCAGAACGTCTCGAGCGCGCGCTCTCGGCTGTCGGCGATCTGGAACAGCGTGTCGAGCTTCGTGAGCTCGAACAGCGTCTGCAGGTCGTCGTTGAGGTTGGCGAGGCGGATGTCGCCGCCCAGCTCGCGCAGGCGCTTGGCCAGCGAGACCAGCACGCCGAGGCCGGCCGAGTCGATGTAGCCGGTGCGGTGGAAGTCCACGAGCACCTTCCGCGCGCCCGTCTCGGCCTCGTCGAGCACCCGCTGCTTGAGCTCCTGGCGGTTGCTCACGATCAGTTGGCCCTCGATCTCGACGATGACGACGTCGCCTTGGCGGGACACGTGCAGGGGCATTGCGGGCTCGCTCTGGGGGTGAGGGAACGGGAGGCGCGTGGGAAACTTAGCGCGAGAACTTCGTGTGCAGCGCGGCGGCGACCGCCGGATGCACCAGCTTGTCGATGTCGCCACCGAAGCGCGCGACCTCGCGCACCAGCGACGAGCTGATGTAGCTCACTTCGATGCTCGGCACCATAAACATCGTCTCCAGCTGCGGCGCGAGGTGGCGGTTCATCAGCGCCATCTGGTACTCGTACTCGAAGTCGGCCACGAAGCGCAGGCCGCGCAGGATCACCGAGGCGCCGTTGGCCTTCGCGAAGTCCACGACGAGGCCCTTGAAGGCCTTCACCGTCACGCGCGGGTCGTGTTCCACCGCCGCCTCGATCAGCGCCACGCGCTCGTCGTCGCTGAACAGCGGCTGCTTGGCGACGTTCACCGCCACGCCCACCACGAGGCGATCCACGAACTGCAGCGACCGCTTGATGAGGTCGCTGTGGCCGTTCGTGATCGGGTCAAAGCTGCCGGCGTAGAGCGCGGTCTTCGGCATCAGGGCGTGGCGCGGTAGATGGTGATGGCGGAATCGCCGTAGCGACGCCGGTCGATGGATGCGCCGGCCACCGGCTCCGGTAGCGCCTGCGACGCGGCGTGCTCGATGCCAAAGATGTCGGAGAACGGCGCGCGGAGCCAGAGGGACGCCAGCTGCTCGGCCACGCTCGATGCGTACGGAGGATCGGCAAGCGCCAGCGAATACGGACGGAACAGGGAGGACGCAACGCCCTCAGCATCCGTCATCCGTCTTCCGTCCACTAACCGTTCTACGAATTCCACCGCGTCCGCCACGTGCACCGCCGCCAGCGATCCCGCACCGAGCACCTGGACGTTGGCCTTCAACACCTTCGCCACCGCCGGGCTCTGCTCCACGAAGTCGCAGTGCACGGCCCCGCGGCTCAGGCATTCCAGGCCCAACGCACCGCTGCCCGCGCAGAGGTCCAGCACCCGGGCATCGGGGATGTCGCGCTGCAGGATGCTCATCCAGGCCTCGCGCACGCGGTCGGCCGTCGGCCGCACGCCGCTCGGCGGCACCTGGATGCGGCGCCCGCGCCACTGCCCCGCGACGATCCGCAGCTCAGGCATCGGCCGCGCTCGGCCGGATATCGAGGATGCTCGCCTGCAGCGTGCGCGAGCCGCGGAACTCGTTCATCTCGAGGCGATACACGATGTCCACGCGCGCGTCGCGGCCGATCTCGCCGGCGCGGTCGGCGAGGCCCCAACCCACCGCCTCGCGCGGGCCGTGCTCGCTCGCGATCTCGAGCTTCACGCCGTCCGTGCCGATCTTGCGCGGCCCACCGCGCAGCGCGACGTCGCGCGAGAGAAACAGCGGACTCGGATTCCCCATCCCGAACGGCTCGAGGAACCGCAGCGCGTCGAGCAGGCATTCGCCGGCGGCGTCGATCGGCAGCGCGAGGTCCGGCTTCAGCTCCGGCACCAACTGCTCCTCCGTCAGCGCCTCGGCGGCCGCCGCGTCGAAGCGCTCGGCGAACTCACCGATGCGCTCCGGCGCAATCGTCAGCCCCGCGGCCGCGCGATGCCCGCCGTACTTCACCAGCAGGTCGCCGCAGGCCGTCAGCGCCGCGTGCAGGTCGAAGCCGGGAATCGACCGCCCCGAGCCCTTCCCCACACGCTGTGCGCCATCGTCGGTCACGGCGATCAGGAAGGTCGGGCGATGCGTCAGCTCCACCACCCGCGAGGCCACGATGCCGATCACGCCCGGCTCCCAGCCCTCGCCGTGCAGCACGAGACCGCGCGCCGCGTCCAGATCGCGCCCGCGCAGCAGCTCCTGCGCCTGCTCGAGGATGCGCCGGTCCATCCCCTGCCGCTCCTCGTTGGCGCGATTGCACTCGGCGGCCAGGTCCATCGCCGTGGATTCGCTCTCCGCGAGCAGCAGCTCCACGCCGCGCATCGCGTGCCGGATGCGCCCCACCGCATTCAAGCGCGGCGCGACGACGAAACCCAGCCGCCCCGCCGTGAGCCGCTTGTCGTCGAGCCCCGCCGAGCGGATCAGCGCACGCAGGCCGAGGTTGCGACGGTCCGGCGCGCCGGCCGCGGGTGCGCTCGACATCCGCTTGAGCCCCTCGGCCACGAACACGCGATTGTCGCCCACCAGCGCCGCGACGTCCGCGACCGTGGCCAGCGCGACGAGTTCGAGCTGCGCATCGAGCAGCGCGGCCAGCGACTCGCGTTCCGCCTCCGAGACGTCGCCCGCACGCAGCGTGAGCAGCGCCGCCATCAGCTTCCACGCCACGCCCACCGCGGCCAGCGCACGGTCGCCGCGCGTGGCGATGTCGGGCTCGCGCTGCGGATTCACCACCGCGATCGCCTCCGGCAACTCCGCCTGCGGCCGGTGATGGTCCGTCACGATCAGGTCGATGCCCTGCCGCGCCAGCTCGCGCGCCGCAGCGAGCGCCGTCGTGCCGCAGTCGCAGGTGAGCACGAGCCGCGCAGCGTCTTCCTTCGCCGCGCGCACGCCCGCCGGCCCGAGGTCGTAGCCGTCCAGGTGCCGGTCAGGAATGAAATACAGCACGTCGCCGCCCATCGCCCTCAGCATCCGCGTGAGCAGCGCCGTCGAGCAGATCCCGTCCACGTCGTAATCGCCGTGCACGAGGATGCGCTCGCGACGCCGGAGCGCCTCCGCCAGCCGCTCCGCCGCCCGCGGCAGGTCGGTGAGCGACTCCGGCGGCGTCAGTTGCTCCAGCGACGGCGCCAACAGGCGCCGCGCATCGTCCAGCCGATGCACGCCACGCTGCACCAGCAGCCGCGCGACCTCCGCGGGAAACATCGCCGGCACGCTGCGCCCGGGCCTAGCCTGCGCCACGCGCTGTGCGTGCGCCGCCTGCATCTCCGTCAACAACGCCGCCACCGCGGCCTCGTCGACGACGGGCACCTCACGCCAGCGCGCCGCTGGTCGCGACCGGCTCACGCCGCGCTCAGGCCTGGTGGTACATCATCACGCCGCAGACCTCGCAGAGCTCGATCGCCCCGCTCGCCGTCATCGCGTGACGCAGCTGCATCGGGATCGCCGTGTCGCAGGCGCCGCAAGCCGTGCCGTTCAGCGCCACCACCACGTGGACGCGCTTCTTGCTGCGCAGGCGGTCGTAGCGCGTGCGCAGCGCCGTCGGCACGCCCTTGGCCGTCTCCGCACGCTTCGCCGACGCCGTCGCCAGCTCGGCGTCCAGCGCCGCACGCTGCTCGGCCACCTCGGCGCGCGCCGTCGCCTGCTCCGTCTCGAGCGCCGCGAGCTCCTCCTGCGAGGCCTTCATCGCGCCGCGCAGCTCCTCGAGCCGCCGGCTCAGCGCCAGCAAGTCGCTCTCCTCGCCGGCGACGATCTTCTTCGCCTGCTCCATCTGCGCCGCCGCCGCGGCCGCCTGTCGGATGTTCGTCACCTGGTCGAACTGCGCCTGGTTGCGCTCGATCAGCTGCCGATGCTCCACGATCTTGTCGCGGAGGAACATCTGCTTCTTCTCCTCCGCCGCCACCAGCACCTGCTGGCGCTCCACGCCGTCGGCAAGGCGCTTGCGCCGCGCGTCCAGCTCGGCGATCCGCGGCGCCAGCGCCGCAAGCTTGGTCTCGATCTCGTGGATCACGAGGTCGTCGGATTGGAGGGCGAGCAGGGCGGAGATTTCAGACATAGTTAGAAATTGTAAGGGGACGGATGACGGATGACGGATGACGGATGACGGAAGGGGCTGCGTTCTTACAGTTACGCGCGCGGGGGCCTGAAGCGCTCGAACAAGCCAAGGGTGGTGCGAGGAGGCCCCGCAGGGCGCTGCGGGCTTCCGAGCGCGGCACAAAACAAAACATTCATCGCCGCACCGCCCCCCACCCAGGCACGCCGAGCGCACGCTTCTCCTCGGTCAATTTGTTGATCCGGCCGATGATCGCATCCTTCTCCGTTTCATCAGCCAACGGAAGTATCGATTTCAACTCGGCGATCCGCGCATCCACCGAACGCCCGCGCAACTGTCGCATCGCGTCCGCAATGCTGCGCCTCGCGTCCACCACCGCGTCCGCCTCGCCACGCAAGGTCTCGTACACGTAGATCTCGCGCGCGTCGAGCCCGCTCGTGAACAGCTCCGCGTCCGCGTCCGCGCCGTGGCGCATCGCCGAGGCATACAATGCAGCATACACCGGGTCGCGTAGCACGCCACCCTGGTCCTCCACGAAGGCCTCGCCTTCCGCGCCGTCCGGCAGGTCCTCCATCTCGAGCTTGCCCAACTCCTCGGCGATGAGATCCTGCCACACCGGCTGCGTGAGCAGCACGCGCAGCAAGGTCTGCTCGGCGGCGCCCTGCTCCACCGGCGAGCGGTACGGGCCGCGGAACACCGCCGGCGCGGCCTCGTCGCCCGGCGGCGGCGCGTCGGCGTCGCGGTCGAGGTGCCCGCCGACGCCCGTCGAGCCCGCCGCGCGGCCCGCAGTCGTGGATTGCTGCGAGCGGTCCCAGCCACCCGCCGGCCGTCCGCTCGTCCGCGTCCCGCGCCGCACCGCGTGCAACTCCTGCAGCAGCACCTCGCGCGCGATGCCCGCCGCCTCGGCCGCCCGCGCCAAGTACAGGTCACGCGTGATCGGATCGCTCGCCGCACGAATCGTCGGCAGCAGCCGGTCCAGCGCGCGCCGCTTGTGCTGCAAGTCGTTGAACCAGCCCGCGCGCTGCAGCAACTGCACCTTGCGGTCGAAGATGTCCATCGCCTGCTCGATCAACGGCGCGATGCCCGCTGCGCCCTTCGCGCGCACGAACGTATCGGGATCCTCGCCGTCGGGCAGCGTCACCGTGCGCACCTCGAAGCCCTTCGCCAGCAGCACGTCCGCCGCGCGGAAGGTCGCCTTCTGCCCCGGCCCGTCCGAGTCGTAGAGCAGCACCGCGTGCTTCGTGAAGCGCGCCAGCAACTCGGCTTGCCCTTCGCCCAGCGCCGTGCCCATCGGTGCGACGACGTGCTCAACCCCCGCATCCACGAGCCGCAGCGCGTCGAAGTAGCCCTCGACGATGATCACGCGCTCCTCGCGGCGGATCGCTTTGCGCGCGTTGCCGAGGTTGTAGAGCAGCCTGCCCTTGCTGAAGATCTCGCTCTCGGCCGAGTTGAGGTACTTCGGCTCGCCCGGCCCGAGCAGCCGCCCGCCGAAGCCGACGACCTTGCCGCCCTGCTCGAGGATCGGGAACATCAGCCGGTCGCGGAACCGCGGGCGGATCTCGTCGCTGTCCTCGCGCTTGACGAGGATGCCCGCCGCCAGCGCGCGATCTTCCGGCACGCCGAGCCCGCGCAGGTGCTCGCGCAGCGCATTGAGGTCGCGCGGCGCGTAGCCCAAGCCGAATCGCTCCGCCGTCGCCCGCGAGACCTCGCGCGAGGCGAGGTACGTACGCGCCTCCTCGCCCGCCGGTGCATCCCAGAGCTGTCGCTGGAAGTACTCGGCCACCGTCCCGTGCAGCTCCCACAGCGGCTCGCGCGGATCCGGTCCCTCGCGCTTGCGCTGTACCTCCTGCACCTCGATGCCGCTCTTCGCGCCGACGTACTTCACCGCCTCGACGAAGCTCATCCCCAGGCGCTTCTGCACGAAGGTGAACACGCTGCCCTTCTCGCCGCAGACGAAGCAGGTATAGCCGCCGCGCGGCATCACCGAGAAGTTCGCGTTCGTGCCTTGGTGGAACGGACAGGGCCCGCGCCACACGCTGCCCGTCTTCTTGAGCTTCACGTGCTCGCCGATGATCGCGACGATGTCCGCCGCGGCGCTCACCTGCTCCACCACCTCGTCAGGGATCACGCGAGCTCCACCACGGTGACGCCCGCGCCGCCCTCGTTCCAGGCGCCCATCCGCTGCGCCTTCACGCGCTTGTCGCCCTTGAGCAGCTGCGTCACGCGCTCGCGCAGCGCGCCCGTGCCCTTGCCGTGGATGATGCGCAGCGCGTGCAGGTCCGCGCGGTGCGCCGCGTCGATCGCCTGCACGATCGCATCATCCACCTCGTGCACGCGCATCCCGCGCAGGTCGATCTCCGTCTTCGCCATCACCTCCGGCACGTCGACGATCGTCACCGACGCCGCCTCGGCCTTGAGATGCCGCTGCGACACGCGCCGCAGCGCGCTGAACGGCACCGTCAGCTTGAGCGCGCCCACCACGACGACGGCATCGGCGCCGCGACGCTCGATCAACTTGCCCGTCTTGCCGCCCAGCGTCGCGACTTCGACGGCATCGCCGGGCTCGATGACCACGCCGCGCTTGTCGCGCGACTTCTCACCGGCCGCGCCCGCCGCCGCGTCGGCCGCCTCGCGCGCCTTCCAGAGGGAGTCCTGCGCCGCACGCTCGGCGTCGTCGATCGCCGCGAGCGCCTCGCGCTCGCGATCCGCACGCTGCTGCATCGCCCGCCGCGCCTCGACCGCCGCCTCGCCCAGCGATGCCGCGCCCTGCTCCTGCAGCTTGGCGATCGTGCGCTCCACTTCCTGCCGCGCCTCGAGCAGGTACTTCCGCGCGCCGCTGCGCGCCTCCTTCTCCAGCTCGCGCTCGCGCGTCTTCACCGTCGCCTCGCGCTCGGCGACGCGACCCGCGCGCTGCTGCAAATCCGCCTGCTGCGCCGCCACCTCGCGCTCCCGCGCCGCCAAGGCCTCGGCGCGCGCTTCGACGTCCGCCAGCAGCGCCGTCAAGTCGCGCTCCATCGTCGGCACGCGCTCCTCGGCGCGGGCCAGCACGTCGGGGCTCATCGCCAGGCGCCGCGCGATCGCCAAGCCGTACGAACGCCCCGGGATGCCCTTGATCAGGCGATACGTCGGCGCAAGCCGCTCGGCGTCGAACTGCAGCGACGCGTTCACCACGCCCGGCACCTCGCTGGCGAGTTCCTTCAGCTGGCCCAGATGCGTCGTCGCGATCGTCGTCGTGCCGCGCCGCGTGAGCGCCTCGAGGATCGCGCCGCCCAGCGCGGCGCCTTCGAGCGGATCCGTGCCCGAGCCCAATTCATCGATGAGCACCAAGGCATCCGCCGACGCGTGGTCGACGATCTCCTTCAAGTGCTTGAGGTGCGCGCTGAACGTCGAAAGCGAGGCCTCCAGCGACTGCTCGTCGCCGATGTCGGCGAACACGTCGTCGAAGACCGGCACCACGCTCTCCGCACCCACGGGCGCAGGAATGCCGCACTGCATCATCAGGGCAATCAGCGCGAGCGCCTTCAAGAGCACCGTCTTGCCGCCCGTGTTGGGCCCGGAGACCAGCAGCGTGCGCTCGCTGGGTTCCATCGCCAACTCGAACGGCACCACCGCGATGCCCTGCGCGAGCAGCAGCGGATGCCGCCCGTCGCGGATGCGCCAACCCTCACGCGCCGGCGCCAACTCGGCGTCGCTGCACTTCGCCGCCAGCGCGTAGCGCGCGCGGCCGTACAGCGCGTCGAGCGCGACCAGCGCGTCCCAGGCATCGGCCAGCGCCTCGCGCTCCGGACGCAGCAGTGCCGTCAGCTCCTGGAAGATGCGCTCGCACTCCTGCCGCTCCTCGGACTCCAGCTCGCGGATGCGGTTGCCCGCCTCCACCGCCGCCGGCGGCTCGACGAACACCGTCTGCCCCGACTGCGAGCTGTCGTGCACGATGCCGCCCACCACCACGCGGCCCTCGCGCCG
>DAOMNV010000067.1:0-13021 GCA_035444005.1 Gemmatimonadaceae bacterium | reverse complement strand
CGTACTCTTGCTGGAGGAGGAGCTCCTGCACGAGCTGGTCGAAGGCGGCCTGCTCGGCCTGCAGGCGCTCGTCCTGCGAGACCGGACGGCCCGACTGCTGCTCCTGCTGTTGGACCAGCTGGCGCGTCAGGTTCTCCCACGCGAGGTAGGGAATCTCCTTGCCGTTCACTTCGCCCACGACGGTCGTCGGGCTCACGCCCGTCATTCCGATCAGGCCGGACATGTCGGCCAAGAGGAAGCCGCCGACGAAAGCGACGAACAGGAAGATCCAGATGAACTTGGCAGCGCCCCGCATCTGTTGCAGCACGGCGGAGAATCCTTAGCGAACGGGATGGAATGGAAACCAGCGATGCTGACGCGGCGCGAGGCCCTCGGGCCCAGCGCGGTCGAGACACATCGCAGGGGGGAACACCAGAACCCCGAAACCTACCCGTCGAACTGACCTAAAATCAAGCCAGACGTAGACTTCTGATTGACCGCGTCCCTCGCGACATGGTATGTTCACGCGAGGCCTAGGCCCGTCACTCCCACCGACCTTTCTCCCCCGCGGATGGCCGACAACTCTCGGATCGAGGACCTGCGCAAGCGCTACCACGAGAACCCGCGTCGGTTCTTTGCGCCGCTGGCCAATGAATACCGCAAGTCGGGATTCCTCGATCGCGCCCTGCTCCTCTGCCAGAAGCACGTCCCTGAGCAGCCGGAGAATATGAATGGCCTCGTCGTCTACGGGCAGACTCTCTTCGAGATGGGTCAGTCCGAGCCGGCACGCGAGGCCTTCGAGCAGGCCCTCAAGCTCGATCCCGAAAACCTCATCGCGCTGCGCCACCTCGGCGACATCGCCCGACTCCTCGGCGACGTCCCCGTGGCCAAGGGCTGGTACGAGAAGGTCCTCGAGCTCGACCGCCGCAACGACGAAGTGCTCGACCTGATGGCCCAGCTCGGCAGCGGCGACGCCCCGGCCGCGGACATCGCAGAGACGCCCTCCGCGCGGCCGTCCACCGCTGCCTCCGGACTCATTTCCGTCGCGCCGTCGGTCTCGGTGAGCGCGCCGGGCGACGGCTTCATCGACCCGGGCGAGCCCGCCGCGCCGCCGGCCCCCCCGGCTATCAAGCCACCGGCCGGCAAGGGTTCCACCGTCGTCATCAACGCCCAGGCACTCGCCGACCGCGACCGCCGCGAGGCCGAGGGCGCCGCCGTCACGCCGCCGGACGCGCCCGCCGCCCCCGCCGCGTCAGCGGCCGAGGCCCCGCCCGCGCCGCGACCCAGCAAGCGCGCCTCACTGCTCGACATCGACTTCGATTTCGCCGAGACCCTCGAAGCCGAGACGCCCAAGGCGGTCCCGCAGGCGCCGGTGCTTGGCGCCGAGGCCGCGGAGTACGGCTTCGCCGATACCGGTGTCGTCGAAGCCGCATCGGACGCGCTGATCGTCGAGACCACCGGAGACGTCGCGCCGCTCGGCTTGGAGCCCACCGCCGCTGACGCGCCGGCCCTCGGCTTCGAAGCCACCGCCGCGGACGCGTCGCTCGGCCTCGAACCCACGGCCGCCGACGCTTCGGCACTCGGCCTCGAACCCACGATCGCCGAACCAGTCGCCGCGCCAGCGCCCGAAGCGCCTGCCGGCGACCTCGAGCTCGCCGATTACTCCGGCGAGGTCTCCCCGCTGGACGGGCTTGAGGCCTCGGAGTTCACCTCCGAGCACGTCACGCCGATGGCCGAGCTCGAAGCGGATTCCGTCTCGATGAGCTTGCCGAGCATCGCGCCGCTCGCCGGGCTCGATCGCCCCGACGTCAGTGCCGACGATGTCGCGCCGCTCGCCGGGCTCGACTCCGCGATGGATGTGGACGTTCCGCCGGCCGCTGCGGCAGCAGAAGCAATGTCGGACCTCGACGGGCTCGCCGACCTCCCGCTGCTCGAGGATCCCAGCGCCGAGGAGCCGGTGGCCGAGCCCCCCAGCGCGCGTCCCAAGCCGCGGATGACGAAGGCCGACCTCGCCTCGCTTCCGTTGCTCGCGGACTTCGGGCTCGAGGACGATGCTGCGTCGGTCGAACCGACGTCGCTCGCATCGGCGGCATCGTCGCGCGTCTCCAAGGCCACGCCGACCTTCATCACCGAGACGATGGCCGCGCTCTATGTGCAGCAAGGCCTGCTCAGCGAGGCGATCGGCGTCTACCGCCAGCTCGTCGCCGCATCGCCCGACGACGCCGGCTTGCAGTCGAAGCTCGTCGAGCTCGAGCGGATGCACGCACAGGAGCAGCAGTCCAGCGCTGCGCCGGCTGCGAACGCCGCCGAGGAAATGCCCGAGTTCGACGCGCCGGTCGACACCAGCGAACCCGCGCCCGCACCGGCCAACGCCGCGATGGACGACGTCTCCTTCGGCGCGATCGCGCTCAAGGGGCAGGGCAGCGCCACACCCATCGTCACGCCAGCCGTGGCCGCGGGCCCGTCGGCGCGCGAGTTCTTCGGCAACTTCGCGCGCCGCGCCGCGGTGGTGGCCGCCACGGCCGCGACCGCCGCGACGAGCGTCTCCGCCGCGCCGCAGGTCGAGAGCGACACCGAGCCGCCGACGGCGATCTCCACCGCAGCGTCCGGCTGGCCGCTCGACGCGCTCTTCGGCGCGGCCAATGACGTGCGCGACCTGCACGCCGCCGAATCCCTCGCCGGACTCGCCACCTTCACCGGCCCCGACGGCGGTACCGGCATCGGCGACATCCTCGCCAGCGAGTCGTCGGCACCCAAGCGCATCGTGCCCCGCGCCTCCGAGACGCTGAAGTTCGACCAGTTCTTCCAGAAGCCCGGCACCGCCACGGCCTCAGAACCCGAGGCCGCGCCCGCCGCTCCCGACGACGACGATCTCGATCAGTTCCAGGATTGGCTCAAGGGACTGAAAACGTGAGAGTCGCCGTCTTCAACGGGCCGAACCTGAACCTCCTCGGCATCCGCGAGCCAGAGATCTACGGCACGACCACGCTCGCCGAGATCGAGGCCCGCCTCGAGGAAGTCGGCGCCGAACTCGGCGTCACGCTGCTCTTCTCGCAGTTCAATGACGAAGGCCGGATGCTCGACGCCATCCATAACTGCTACGGCGTCGTCGACGCCTGCCTCGTCAACGCCGGCGCCTGGACGCATACCTCGCTCGCCCTACGCGACGCCTTCGCCGGCGTGCAGCTGCCATATGTGGAAGTGCACCTCAGCAACATCTACGCCCGCGAGCCCGAGCGCCGGCACAGCTTCTTGGCGCCGGGTGCGATCGCGATCGTCGCGGGCTTCGGCGCACAGGGGTACGAGTTGGCCCTTCGCGGACTTGTAACGGCGCTTGAGGGAATGGAGGATGAGAGGAGCGAGGTCGAAGGGAGAGGACTCGAGGGCTGAGCGGGAGGTGGGAAGGATTAGGATGTAGGGGGCCCCTCCCTCCTCTTCATCTCCCTCCTCCCCCTCTCTCCTCCCTCCTCCCCCTCGCTCCTCGCTCCTCGTATTCCTCGTGCCCTCTCTGTTTTCTGCGCCCCAGCCCCTTGCAGCCCGCCTGCGCCCAAGCTCCCTCGACGAGGTAGCCGGCCAGCAGCACCTGCTCGGCCCACAGATGCCCCTGCGTGTGGCCATCGAGCGCGGTGACACTGGCTCCATCCTCCTCTGGGGCCCACCCGGCACCGGCAAGACCACAATCGCGCGACTCGTCGCGCGGCACGTGCAGGCGGAGTTCGTGCCCTTCAGCGCCGTCACCGAAGGCGTGCCGCGCCTGCGCGAGATCGTCGCCGAAGCCGAGAAGCGCCGCGTGCTCGGCGCGCGCACCGTGCTCTTCGTCGACGAGATCCACCGCTTCAACCGCGGCCAGCAGGACGCCCTGCTGCCGCACGTCGAGAGCGGCTTGCTCACGCTCATCGGCGCGACCACCGAGAACCCCAGCTTCGAACTCAACGGCGCGCTGCTCTCGCGACTGCGCGTCTTCGTGCTGCAGCCGCTCGACGCCGAAGCCCTCGGCGAGGTCGTCGACCGCGCGCTCACGGATACCGACCGCGGGCTCGGCGCACGCGGCCTCAGCATCTCGCCCGAGGCGCGCACGCTGCTCGTCACCGAATGCGACGGCGACGCACGCCGCGCCCTCACCGTGCTCGAGGCCTGCGCCGTGCTCGCCGCGGCCGCCGAGTCCAGCGAACTCACGCCCGCGCTCGTCGCCCAGGCCCTGCAGACGCGGATGCCGAGCTACGACAAGTCCGGCGAGCAGCACTTCAACCTCATCAGCGCCTACCACAAGAGCCTGCGCGGCAGCGACCCCCAGGCCGCGCTGTACTGGCTCGCGCGGATGATCGAGGGCGGGGAAGACCCGCTCTACGTCGCGCGCCGCACGGTGCGCTTCGCCGCCGAGGACATCGGCCTCGCCGATCCCCGCGCGCTGCAGCTCGCCATCGCCGCCCGCGACGCGTATCACTTCCTCGGCTCGCCCGAGGGCGAACTCGCGCTGGCCGAGGCCGCCGTCTACTGCGCGACCGCGCCGAAGAGCAATCGCATCTACCTGGCCTGGAAGGCCGCCCTCGACGCCGCCCGCAGCAGCCCCGCGGCGCCGGTGCCGCTGCACATCCGCAATGCCCCCACCGCGCTGATGCAGGACCTCGGCTACGGCGCGGGGTACAAGTACGCGCACGACGCGCCGGACGGGTATGCGCCGCAGGACTATCTTCCGGATGAGCTGCGCACGCGGGTCTTCTACGAGCCGAGCGACTTCGGCGCCGAGAAGGACATCGCCAAGCGGCTCGCGTGGTGGCAGCAGTTGCGGGAGCGCGTGGCGGATTCTTGATCGGCGTTCACCGCGGGTTGTGAACGGCGTTCACCACGGAGACACAGAGACACGGAGACTGCGGCCTACGCGAAGCCGCTCCGTGTCGAAGTCGTTGACGAGCGAATCCCGACGACAGGCAGTTGCAGTTCCCAAGGCAGTGCAGTTGCAGTTCCAATAGCAGTGCAGTTGCAGTTCCCAAAGCAGTGCAGTTGTAGTCCTCCGTGCCTCCGTGTCTCCGTGGTATCAGTTGCAGTTCCCATCTGACGAATCCAATGCGCTACGCACTCCTCGCACTCACGATCGCCATCTCCGGCTGCGCAACCATCGCCCGCCAGGCCTTCCAGAGCCCCGTCGTCGACGTCCGCGACGTGCGCGTGCGCAGCATCGGCCTCCAGGGCGCGACGCTCGAGGTACATCTCGACATCCAGAACCCCAATGAGTTCCGCATCGACGCCGAGCGGCTCAACTACACCTTCTTCATCGACTCCACGCGCATCATCGGCGGCGAGGTCACCGATCGCCTGACGCTCGAGGAGAAGGGGCGGATCCCGCTGACCATCCCCGTCAGCTTCGACTACGCCGCGCTGCAGACCGCCCTGCGCTACTACCGCGACCACGGCGCGCTGGACTATCGTGTGGAAGGCACGTTCACCCTCGTCACGCCGATCGGACGCTTCACGCGCCCCTATTCGGGCCGCGGACGCGTCGAAGGAATGCCGTGAGCCGGGAACTCATCGACCTCGCCCCGCCGCAGGAACGCGCGATTCTCGTCGGCGCGCCCGTCAAGCGCAGCAACGCGCGCCACCACGTGCAGGAGCACCTCGAGGAGCTCGCGCGGCTCGCCGACACCGCCGGCGCCGTCGTCGTCGGCACGCTGACGCAGCAGCTCGACCGCCCCGATCCCTCCACCTACATCGGGCGCGGCAAGGTCGAGGAGCTCAAGCAGCTCATCACCGAGAAGGACGCCACGCTCGTCATCTTCGACGATGAGCTCTCGCCCGCCCAGGGCAAGAACCTCGAGGGCGAACTCGCCAAGCGCGTCATCGACCGCGCCGAGCTCATCCTCGACATCTTCGCCGTGCGCGCCCGCTCCGCCGAGGCGCGGATGCAGGTCGAGCTCGCGCAGCTCGAGTACTCGCTGCCGCGCCTCGTGCGGATGTGGACCCACCTCGAGAAGTTCCGCGGCGGCATCGGCGTGCGCGGCCCCGGCGAAACGCAGCTCGAGACCGACCGCCGCCTCGTCGGCCATCGCATCCGCTTGCTCAAGGAACGCCTCGCCGACGTCGCCAAGGCGCGTGAGGTCCAGCGCAGCGGCCGCGAGGGCAACTTCAAGGCCGCCCTCGTCGGCTACACCAACGCCGGCAAGAGCTCCATCCTCCGCAGCATCTCGCAGGCCAGCGAGGTCTTCGTCGAGGACCGCCTCTTCGCCACCCTCGATCCCCTCACGCGCGAAGTCGACCTCGGCGACCACCAGTCCGTGCTGCTCACCGACACCGTCGGCTTCATCCGCAAGCTGCCGCACCATCTCGTCGCCAGCTTCCGCGCCACGCTCGAGGAAGTGCGCGAGGCCGACCTGCTCTTCCACGTGATCGATGCCTCGCACCCGACCTGGGAAGAGCAGCGTCTCGTCGTCGACGAAGTGCTCGCCGAGCTCGGCGTGGCCGAGACGCCCACGGTGTACGTGTTCAACAAGATGGACGCGCTGCCCGAGGAGCAGGCGCAGGCCCTGCGCGAACGCATCGCCAACCTCGCGCCGGACAGCCTCTTCGTCTCCGCGGTGGCCCCCGGCGGTCTCGATCCGATGCGCGAGGCCCTGCGCGAGGCGCTGCGCGCGCGCCGCCCCGAAGTCGAGCTGCTCATCCCGATGACCCACGGCAAGCTGCTGGCCGAGGTGCACCGGATGGGCGAGGTGCTCGGCAGCGAGCCGGACGAGGCCGAGGGCGTGATGCGGATTACCGGACGCTTCGAGCCGGCCGCCCTGGCCCGGCTGGAGCGCGACGGGGCGGCGCGGGCGTAGTCCGCAAGCCCTGCCGCAGGTCCCGCTCCGCGCTGTAGATTCGCGGAGTGCCAAGCCCCCACGCCGACCGCCTCACCCGCCTCCGCGCCTCGCTGGCCCACAGCCAGCTCGACGCGTTGCTCGTCACGGCGCTGCCCAACGTCCGCTACCTCACCGGCTTCTCCGGCTCCAACGCGCTCGTTCTCGTCACCGCCGACGACGCGCTGCTGCTGACCGACTTCCGCTACGCCGCGCAGGTCAAGCACGAAGTCGCCCCCGAGGTGCAGGTCATCATCGAGCAGATGTCCCTCTGGACGCGCCTGTGGAAGGAGCTCAAGCAGCTCCCGCGCGTGCAGGTGATCGCCTTCGAGACGGCGCACGTCACGCACCAGGACGCGGCGAAGTTCGTCGTCGAGGGCTCGGAGGGCGCGCAGTGGAAGTGGCGGCCCGCGCTCAACCTCGTCGAGGTGCTGCGCGAGTCGAAGGACGACGGCGAGCTCGACCACATCCGCACGGCGGTCGAGATCGCCGAACACGCGCTCGCGCGCACGCTGCCGCAGGTGCGCGCAGGGATGACCGAGCTCGCCGTCGCCGGCATCCTCGAGTACGAGATGCGCGTCGCCGGCAGCGAGCGCACGGCCTTCGAGACCATCGTCGCCGCCGGCGCCCGCTCGGCGCTCCCGCACGCCCGCGCCTCGGCCCAGGTCATCCAGACCGGCGACCTGCTGCTGTTCGACTTCGGCGCCACTAGCGGCGGCTACGTGAGCGACATCACACGAACCTTCATCGTCGGCCGTGCGCCGGATGCGCGCCAAAAGGAAATTCACGACATCGTTCGGGAAGCAAACGGGAGCGCTTCGGCCGCTGTTCGGGCCGGAATGCGCGGGAGGGATGCCGACGCCCTCGCGAGAGACTACATTGAGCGCCGCGGCTTCGGTGACGCGTTTGGCCATTCGACGGGGCACGGGATCGGTCTCGAGATCCACGAATCCCCGCGCTTGGCCAAGACCGCCGAAGCCCCGTTGCCGCCAGGCTCGGTCGTGACGATCGAACCCGGGATCTACCTCGAAGGCTGGGGCGGCGTGCGGATCGAGGACGATGTGGTCCTCGGTACGGAAGGGCCGGTGGTGCTGACTTCGTTTGAACGTGGGTTGATGCAACTCTAATGCGGACGTGAGACGGGGGACGTGAGACGTGAGAGTCTCGGCCTCCTGCTTTCGTCCCTCTCAAGTCTCCCGTCTCAAGTCTCAAGTCTCAGATGATCGATCTCCGCTACGTCAAGAAGCTCCTCGAAATGCTCGACGAATCCACCGTGGACTCGCTCGAGATCTCGTCCGACAAGGGGATGCGCATCCGCCTGCAGAAGACGCCGGTGGCGCGCGGGACGGTGCAGTACGCCGCGCCCGTTGCGGCGGCTCCCGCGCCGGCCCCGGCGGCCGCTCCTGCGCCGGCCGCCGCGCCGGCGGCCCCGGCCGCGCCGGCCGCCGCGCCCGCCAGCAAGGGCCAGGACGTGAAGTCGCCGATGGTCGGCACCTTCTACGGCGCGCCGGAGCCCGGCGCCAAGCCCTACGTTTCCGTCGGCTCGACGGTCAAGAAGGGCCAGGTGCTCTGCATCATCGAGGCGATGAAGATTATGAACGAGATCGAGTCCGAGGTCTCGGGCAAGGTCATCGAGATCCTCGCCTCCGACGCGCAGCCGGTGGAGTACGGCCAGGTCCTGTTCCGCGTGGATCCCAATGGCTGACGCGCCGGCGCCCAAGCCGGCCGCGGCGGCGCCGGCAGCCCCCGCCGCCGCGCCGTACAACTTCAAGCTCGTCCTGCAGACGATGGTCCAGCAGGGCGGCTCCGACCTGCACCTCAAGATCGGACGCCCGCCGACGATGCGCCTGAACGGCGAACTCGTCCCGATGGACCTGCCGCCGCTCAAGCCCGAAGACCTGCGCTCCGTCGGCGAGCAGATCATCCCGCCCAAGCAGCGTCGCGAGTTCGACGAGACCAAGGACGCCGACTTCGCCATCGGCGTGCCCGGCATCGGCCGCTTCCGCGTCAACGTCTACCAGCAGCGCGGCTCGCTGGCCTACGCCTTCCGCGCCATCGCCTTCCAGGCGATGACGATGGAAGAGCTCAACCTGCCCGCGGTCCTCAAGGACATCGCGATGAAGCCCCGCGGCCTCGTCCTCGTCACCGGCATCACCGGCTCGGGCAAGTCCACCGCGCTGGCCTCGATGCTGCACTTCGTCAACGAGCACAAGCACGCGAACATCATCACGATCGAAGACCCGATCGAGTTCCTGCACCGCGACATCAACTGCCACATCAACCAGCGCGAAGTCGGCACCGACACGGTGAGCTTCTCGCAGGCCCTGCGCCGCGTCCTCCGCCAGGACCCGGACATCATTATGATCGGTGAGATCCGCGACATCGAGACGCTCGAGATCGCGCTCAAGGCCGCCGACACCGGCCATATGGTCTTCTCCACGCTGCACACGATGGACGCCGCGCAGACCATCAACCGCGTACTCTCGTTCTATCCGCCCAACGAGCAGGCCGACATCCGCTTCCAGCTCTCCACCGCGCTGCAGGCCGTCGTCTCGCTGCGCCTCGTGCCGCGGCAGGATCGCCCGGGCCGCATTCCCGCCTGCGAGATCCTCGTCAACTCCGCCGCGGTGCAGGACAACATCCGCGACGCCGGCAAGTCGCTCAACATCCCCGACCTCATCCGCGAAGGCACCGTCCAGTACGGGATGCAGTCGTTCGACCAATCCCTGATGAACTGGTACCAGAAGGGCGTCATCTCCTACGAGGCCGCCCTCGCCGCCTCGACGAGCCCGGCCGAGTTCGCCCTGCGCACGCAGGGCATCGCCGGCACCTCCGACGCCGGATTCAGCGGACTCAGCCAAGACGCGCGGTAATCCGACATATGTTCAAGCGAGTCCTCATCGCCAACCGTGGCGAGATCGCGCTGCGCATCATCCGCGCCTGCCGCGAACTCGGCATCGAGACCGTCGCCGTCTACTCCGAGGCCGATCGCGAATCCCTCCACGTGCGCTTCGCCGACGACGACGTCTGCATCGGGCCGGCGAACTCCCGTGAATCGTACCTGCGCATCCCGCGCCTGATCGCCGCCGCCGAGATCACCGGCGCCGACGCCATCCACCCGGGCTACGGCTTCCTCGCCGAGAACGCCGAGTTCGCCGAGACCTGCGCGGCATCGGGCATCACGTTCATCGGGCCCACGCCGCAGCAGATCCGCACGATGGGCGACAAGGCCGCCGCCCGCGCCGCGATGATCGCCAACGACGTGCCCGTCGTGCCCGGCTCGCCAGGGCCGGTCGAGGACGTCGACGAAGCCCTCGCGATCGCCGCGAAAATGGGCTTCCCCGTCATCATCAAGGCCGCCGCCGGCGGTGGCGGCAAGGGAATGCGCGTCGCCAAGGACGCCGACGACTTCGCCCGCAGCTTCCAGCTCGCCCGCTCCGAAGCGCTCGGCGCATTCGGCAACGGCAGCGTCTACGTCGAGAAGTACCTGATGCGCCCGCGCCACGTCGAGTTCCAGGTCTTCGGCGACAAGCACGGCAACGTCATCCACCTCGGCGAGCGCGACTGCTCCGTGCAGCGGCGTCACCAGAAGCTCGTCGAGGAAGCGCCGTGCCCCGTGATGACGCCCGACCTCCGCCAGCGGATGGGCGACGCCGCGGTGAAGGGCGCCAAGGCGATTGACTATGTGGGCGCCGGCACCGTCGAGATGCTGCTCGACACCGACGGCTCGTTCTACTTTATGGAGATGAACACGCGCATCCAGGTCGAGCATCCGGTGACGGAAATGCTCACCGGCGTGGACCTCGTGAAGGAGCAGATCCGCGTCGCCGCCGGCCTCCCGCTCTCGGTGAAGCAAACGCCGCCGCTCGTCGGCCACGTCATCGAGTGCCGCGTCAACGCCGAGGATCCGCAGCGCAACTTCCAGCCCAGCCCCGGCAAGGTCGAGGTGTTCCATATGCCCGGCGGCAACGGCGTGCGCGTCGACACGCACGTCTACGCCGGCTACACCGTGCCGCCGTTCTATGACTCGATGATCGCCAAGATCATCGTCCACGGCCGCGACCGCAGCGAAGCGCTCGCGAAGATGCGCCTCGCGCTCGATACCTTCATCGTCGAGGGCGTGACGACGACGATTCCGTTCCTCTCCACCTTGATGAGCCATCCCAAGTTCGTCGAAGGGGATGTGCATACCAAGTTCTTGGAGCAGGAAGGGGCGGACTTGTTCAAGACGTGAGACGGAAGACGGAAGCTGGAAGGATGATGGTGTCGGTGTATCGGACGCCTCCTGAGCGCTGCTCGGGGGGCGTTGCCGTTGTGATCGATGTGCTGCGGTGGTCATCCGCTGTGGTTGCGGCGCTGGCTGGCGGCGCGGCTGGCGTGGAGGCGTTCGCTACCGCTGACGCGGCGCGGTTGCGTGCGTCCGCGATCGGCGCGCTGCTTGCGGGGGAGAGGGAGACGCATCGGATCGCAGGCTTCGATCTCGGCAACTCGCCGTTGGAGTTCACGCGGGAACGCGTGGCGGGGCGGGTGATCTGTGCGACCACCACCAACGGTACGCGAGCGCTCGCGTCAGTCGCCGATGTGCCTGTCGTGTTCGTCGCGGGGTTCGTGAATCTCGCGGCGACCGCGGCATACGTGCGCGAGCTGCTCGCACGCGACGGAGGGCGTGACTTGCGTCACGTGCACATCATCTGCGCGGGGAGTGCTGGGCAGCCCTCGGCGGAGGATTCGCTCTGCGCAGACTGGCTGGCGGCGGCGCTGCGGACCGGAGCGCCAGGGCGATCGACCGACACGCCGCGCCACGCGGCGCATCCTGACGATGCCCGCGCAGCCCTCGCCGAACTCGCGCGCTCCGCGCCGCACGCCAACACTTTGCGCGCCGCGGGGTATGCCGAAGACGTCGCCTTCGCGCTGCGGCTCGATGCGATCCCGCTCGTCGCGGCGCTGCGCGACGGACGGATCGTTGCCGTATAGCGCGCCCCCTGCCGAGCCTGACCCTCTCCGTCGCATATTCCACGCGTGAAGCCCGCTCCCACCTCCCAGCTCTTCGAGCGCCTCCGCCAGGCGACGCTCGGGCGCTATGACATCTACGCCGAGCTGGGGCAGGGCGGGATGGCGACGGTGTACCTCGCGCTCGATCTCGCGCTCGACCGCAAGGTCGCCATCAAGGTGCTCGATCCCTCGCTGGCCATCTCCGAGGAGAACATCGAGCGCTTCCGCCGCGAGGCCAAGGTCGCCGCGTCGCTCAACCATCCCAACATCATCGGCATCCACGCCGTCGGCGACGATCCCGAGCTCGCCTACTTCGTGATGAAGTACATCGAGGGCCGCGCCCTCGACTCCGTCGTACGCGAGGGAGGCTCGCAGTCCGTTGCCTTCGTGAAGGGCGTCGTCGTCGCCGCGGGCAAGGCGCTGCACTATGCGCACCAGCGCGGCGTCGTCCACCGCGACGTGAAGCCCGCCAACTTTATGCTCGACAAGGAAGGCTGGCTCATCGTCACCGACTTCGGCATCGCCAAGCGCGACGACGCCCACGGCCTCACGCTCACCGGCTCCATCATCGGCACGCCGTACTATATGGCGCCCGAACAGTTCCAGGGCCTGCCCGTCACCGCCGCCGCCGACCAGTACGCCCTCGGCGTCGTCGCCTACGAACTGCTCACCGGCCGCCAACCCTACGCCGGCGCGACCATCGGCGAGGTGATGAAGGGGCATCTGTTCGATCCGATCCCCGACGTGCGGGTGCTGCGCCCCGATGTGCCCGAGCAGATGGAGGCCGCGATCACCAAGATGCTCGCCAAGGAACCGGACGAGCGCTTCGCCTCGCTCGAGGAGGCCGTCGCGGCGTTCGGGCACGTCACCGCGACGCAGGAACAGGAGATCCGGACGCAGATCATCCACCTCGCGCAGAGCGGAGCGATGCTGCAGCCGCAGATCTCCGTGCCGATCAGTCCCGTGCCGGCGGTGCGGCCGCGCGGCGAGGCCGCAGCGGTTGCCGCGCCACTGCAGTCCGGAGCGGCGCAGCCTGTTGCGGCACAGCCGAGCGCAGCGGACGCCGCGCAGTCGCCTTACGGCGCGCACGCTGCGCCGGTCTCGCACCGCCGCCGCACGATGCTGCTCGTCGCGCTCGGACTGCTCCTCGGCGTCGCCGGCGCCACCGCGATGCTGCGCCCCGATATCGTCAATCGCTATCGCAAGCAGTTGCTCGGGCCCAC
>DAOMNV010000066.1:3418-13323 GCA_035444005.1 Gemmatimonadaceae bacterium | reverse complement strand
GTGGCAGATGCTGGCGGAACTGCGATGACCACTCCAAGGAGCAACTCTCGATGCGTGTGCTTGCCCTCGCTTCCCTCACCGCGCTGGCGGTGGCTGCGGCGCCCCTCGCGGCGCAGACCTATCCCAGCGCGACGGACCCGCGCAACAACCTGAAGCCGGGCCTGCACGACGCCGGCGTCGCGGTCCAGGGGATGCGGCTCATCGCCACGGCGCCGAAGCCGGCCGAGCTCGATTCGATCAGCGGCCTGACCTTCGTGAACTCCGACCTCGCCTTCCGCGGCAACCTGGTCTACCAGGGCAACTTCGCCGGCTTCGTCATCTACGACGTCTCGAACCCGACGCGGCCGCAGATCCTGAGCACGGTGGCCTGCATCACCGCGCAGGGCGACCCGAGCATCATCGGCAACCTGCTGTTCATCTCCGCCGAGGGCGCGGGCAACCGCAACGACTGCGCCAAGGGCGGCGTGCAGAACCCGCAGGACCATATGGCCGGCGTGCGCATCTATGACGTGAGCAACCCGCGGGCGCCGCGCTTCATCAAGAACGTGCAGACCTGCAAGGGCTCGCACACGCACACGGTGGTGCCGCACCCGACGGACCGCGGCATCGTGTACCTCTACGTCTCGGGCAACCAGGGCGCGCGTCCGGTCAGCGAACTCGCCGGCTGCCGTAACGGCGCCGACCCGGCCGACGAGACCAACTCGCTGTACCGCCTCGACGTGATCAAGGTGCCCCTCGCCCGGCCGCAGGACGCAGAGGTCGTGACGGGCGCTCGCATCTTCACGGGCCTCGGCCCCGCTCCGGCCCGTGGCGGTCGCGCCCGCGCCGCGCGCGCCGTCTCCGGCGCCGACAGCGCCGAGATGGCGCAAATGCGGATGAACGGCCCGCGCAACTGCCACGACGTCTCGGCTTATCCGGCGATGAACCTGCTCGCCGGCGCCTGCGCGAGCTACGGCCTGCTCGTCGACATCTCCGATCCGGAGAAGCCGGTGCGCCTCGATGCCGTCGCCGACACGAACTTCTCGCTGTGGCACACGGCGGTGTTCAGCAACGACGGCCGCAAGGTCGTCTTCACCGACGAATGGGGCGGCGGCACCTCGCCCAACTGCCAGGCGATGCACCCGCTGGAGATGGGCGGCAACACGACGCTCGTGATCGGCGCGGACCGCAAGCTCACGCAGCACGCGTACTTCAAGATCCCGACGGCGCAGAGCCCGCAAGAGAACTGCGTCTCGCACAACGGTGGCCTGATTCCCGTGCCCGGCCGCGACATTATGGTCCAGGGCTGGTACCAGGGCGGCGTGAACGTCATCGACTTCACCGACCCGGACAAGCCGTACGAGATCGCCTTCTTCGACCGCGGGCCGGTGGACGCCGCGCCGATCGAGGGCCAGGCCCGCGGCCGCGGCACGATCGCCGGCAGCTGGGGCGCGTACTGGTACAACGGCCGCATCTACTCGGCCGAGATGGCGCGCGGCCTCGACATCCTCGAGATCACGCCGAGCGAGCATCTGACCGAGAACGAGATCGCGGCGGCGAAGCTGGTGATGATGGAGGAGTACAATCCGCAGAGCCAGCCGAAGCTTGAATGGCCGGCCGCCTTCCCCGTCGCGCGCAGCTACCTCGACCAGCTCACGCGCGGCAACGCGCTGCCGGCGGCGCGCCTCAGCGAGATCTCGCGCGGCATCGACGCCGCCGAGCGGGCGTCGGGCAATGCGCGGCGCGAGGCGCTGAACCGCCTTGCGGCCAGCGTGCAGGGTGATGCGGCGCGGTCCACCGACGCGGCGCGCGTGCGGATGCTCGCCGATGCGTTGCGCGATCTCGCGCGGGCGGCGCAGTAACGGCAACTGACGCCACAGAGGCACAGAGACTCAGAGGTTGCACGGAGGAATACTTCGGGGGTTCGCGCCGACATATCGGTGCGAACCCCCAAAGTCATTTCGACCAACTCGCGAATCCAGCGTTGAGGCACGCAAGGCTCCGTGCCTCCGTGCCTCTGTGGCAAAGTCCGCTTACTCCCCGTACGGAATCCAGATGTTCTTCACTTGCGTCGCCTCGCGCAGGAACTCGCGGCCCTCACCTTCGGTCGCGTCGGCCCACGCGACCGCATCGGCGTGGCACCACGTGCGCTTCATATTGTGCGCACTCGCCAGCTCCACGGCCTTCACGCCGTCGCGCGTGCCCCAATACCAGATGCCCTCGACGTCGTCGTGCTCGGCCAGCGTCTTGGCCAGCGCGTCCTTCGCACCCGTGACGATGTTGATGACGCCCGCCGGCAGATCCGAGCTCTCGAGCACCGTGTAGAGGTCGGTGGCCGAGAGCGGATGCGGCTCGCTCGGCACGACCACCACCGCATTGCCGGTGGCAACGAGCGGCGCGACCGTCGAGATGAAGCCCAGCAACGGAGCCTCGTCCGGTGCCGCGACCGCGACGACGCCGATTGGCTCGTTCATCTGCAGTGCGACCCCGCGGATCGGTACGTTGTGCACCGCCCCGTCCCACTTGTCGGCCCAGGCGGCGTAGCTGAACAGCCGCGCGACGCTCGACTCGACTTCCGCCTTTGCCTGCGCCGCCGTCGCGCCCGTCTGCGCGCGCAGCCGCGCCGCGAACTCGTCGGCTCGGGCCGAGAGATTCTCGCCGATGTAGTAGAGAATCTGCGCGCGCAGATGCCCCGTGGCCTTGCTCCAGCCCTTCGCCGCCACGTGCGCAGCCTCGACCGCGTTGCGCAGGTCCTTGCGGTTGCCGTCACCCACCTCGCCGATGCGCTGGCCCTTTGGGTTCACGACGATGCGAGAGTAGCCGCTGTCGGGGCGAGCCTGCTTGCCGCCGATGAAGAGCTTGGGGGTGCGGTCGACGCCATCCGGAGACGTGAGACTTGAGACGTGAGACGTGAACGCAGCGCCCTTCTGCGCGCGCCGTACACTCAGGTCCCCCCGCCCCCGTCTCCCGTCTCCCGTCTCACGTCTGCAGTACTCAAACATCCCCTCCCGCCCACCCTCCCGCCCGAACCCGCTCTCACGGTACCCACCGAAGCCGGCAGCGGCATCGAACAGGTTCGTCGCGTTGATCCACACCACGCCGGCCTTGAGCTTCGGCGCGATGTCGAGCGCGAGGTTGATGTTCTCGCTCCACACGCTGGCCGCGAGGCCGTAGGACGTGTTGTTCGCCAGCGCGACCGACTCCTCCGGCGTGCGGAAGGTCATCGCCACGAGCACGGGGCCGAAAATCTCCACCTGCGCGATCGTGCTCGCGGGCTCGACGTTCGTAAACAGCGTCGGCGGATAGAAGCAGCCCGTCTTCGGCACGCTCCAGCTCGGCTGCCACATCGTCGCGCCTTCATCAGCGCCCTGTTTCACCAGCGCGGTGATGCGCTCGAGCTGCTCCGGCGCGACGATCGCGCCCATATCCACCGTCTTGTCGAGCGGCTTGCCGACGCGCAGCGTCTCCATCCGCGCGCGCAGCTTCTCGATCAATCGGTCGTGGATGCCTTCCTGCACCAGCAGGCGCGAGCCGGCGCAGCAGACCTGCCCCTGGTTGAACCAGATGGCATCCACCACGCCCTCGACCACGGCGTCGAGATCGGCGTCTTCATACACGATGAACGGCGACTTGCCGCCGAGTTCGAGCGAGAGCTTCTTGCCGCTGCCCGCGGTCGCGCGGCGGATGATCTTGCCGACTTCCGTCGAGCCCGTGAAGGCGATCTTGTCCACGCCCTTGTGCTCGACGAGCGCCGCACCGGTCTTGCCGTCACCGGTGATGATGTTGAGCACGCCCGGCGGCAGCCCCGCCTCGTGCGCCAGCTCGGCGAAGAGCAAGGCGCTGAGCGGCGTGAACTCCGCCGGCTTGAGCACGACGGTGTTCCCCGCCGCCAGCGCCGGCGCGACCTTCCACGCGAGCATCAGCAGCGGGAAGTTCCAGGGGATGATCTGCCCGACCACGCCCACTGCGCCGTAGCCCGCGAACTCCTGCTCGAAGAGCTGCGCCCAGCCGGCGTGGTGATAGAAGTGCCGCGCCACGAGCGGGATGTCCAAGTCGCGCGTCTCGCGGATGCTCTTGCCGTTGTCCAGCGACTCGACGACCGCGAACAGCCGCGAGTGCTTCTGCACCATCCGCGCGAGCGCGTAGAGATGCTTGGCGCGCTGATGCCCGCTGAGCTTGCCCCAACTGCGCTGCGCCTTGCGCGCGGCGGCGACGGCGGCGTCCACGTCCTTGCCGCTGCCCTGCGTGACCTTGGCGAGCGTGTCCGTCGTGCTCGGATCGATCACGTCGAAGGTCGTGCCCGGCTTCGTCCAAGCGCCGTTGACGAAGTGCCCGAACTTCGCGCCGTGTTGCTTGAGCCAGGCGCGCGCCTCGGCGTCGCTCTCCGGCGCCGGGCCGTACTCCATCGTCTTGAAGATCTCGGCAACGCTGGTCATCGAGTCACCGCAGGGGAATGGGAGGTCGGAAGCGCGCGCATCACGGCATCGGATGGCGGTGGGCCGCCGCATAACGGCCCGTGACGTGGTGCTCGAGCTGGCGCTCGATATCCGTGAGCAACGAGCTGGCGCCGAAGCGGAAGAGATCCGGCTCCAGCCAGCGGTTGCCGAGTTCTTCCTTCATCAGCATCAGGTATTCGAGCGCCTGCTTGGCCGTGCGGATGCCGCCGGCGGGCTTGTAGCCCACCTTGAAGCCCGTCGCGCGCTCGTACTCGCGGATCTGCCGCGTCATCACGAGCGAGAACGGCAGCGTGGCGTTGGTGCCTTCCTTGCCGGTGCTGGTCTTGATGAAATCCGCGCCGGCCTGCATCGCCACCCAGCTCGCGCGCGCGACGTTGGAAAGCGTCGCGAGTTCACCCGTGGCGAGGATGGCCTTCAGATGCGCCTCGCCGCAGGCCTCGCGGAAGGCCTTCACTTCGTCGTACAGCGCCTGCCAGTCGCCCGTGAGCACGTGGCGGCGCGTGATGACGATGTCAATCTCCTTCGCGCCGGCCTTCACGCTCTCGTGGATTTCCTCCACGCGCTGCTTGAACGGCGAGAGGCCCGCCGGAAATCCCGTGCTCACCGCCGCGACGGGAATTCCCGAGCCCTCGAGCGCCTCGACGGCCGTCGCCACCCACTGGTGGTACACACACACCGCACCGACCGTGATGCCGAGGTCGGCGACGCCGAGCGCGTCCACCAAGTCATCCCGCAGCGGACGCCGCGCCTTCGCGCAGAGCCGCTTTACGTTGCTCGCGGTGTCATCGCCCGAGAGCGTCGTGAGATCCATCAGCGTGATCGCCTTGAGCAGCCAGGCGGCCTGCCACTGCTTCTTCACCGTGCGGCGCGTGGGGATCGTCGCCGCGCGCCGCTCGGCGGCACTCTTGTTGACGCGGATGGCCCGCACGACCTCGAGGTCGAGCGGGCCGCCGGGGTTTCGCGGAAGGTCGGAAGCGCTCACGTCGTCGGCGGCCTCGTGCCGCGGCCAACACAGGATGTCATCACGGATGCAGGCGCGTCATCAGGCGCGGGAACGGGATGCACTCGCGGATGTGCGGCGTGCCGCAGATCCACGCGACGGTGCGCTCGAGCCCGAGGCCGAAGCCCGAGTGCACGAATGTGCCGTACTTCCGCAGGTCGAGGTACCAGGAGTACGCGTCGAGCGGCAGGTCCTCTTCCTTGATGCGATGCAGCAGCTTGTCGTAGTCGTCCTCGCGCTGCGAGCCGCCGATGATCTCGCCGTAACCCTCCGGCGCGAGCATATCGTCGCAGAGCACCGTCCGCGGGTCCGCCGGGTTCTCCTTCATATAGAACGCCTTGGCTTCCTTCGGATAGTTGCAGATGAAGATCGGCGTCTCGTAGTCCTCGACGAGCAGCGCCTCGTCCTCGGCGCCGAGGTCGTCGCCCCACTGCACCTTGCTGCCCTTCTTCTGCAGGGTGGCGACGGCGTCGGTGTAGTCGATGCGCGGGAACGGCGCCTTCACCTTCTCGAGCTTGCCGATGTCGCGCTCGAGTTCCTTGAGCGCCGGCAGTTGCCGCTCCAGCACGCGCTGCACGAGGTAACTGACGAAGTCCTCCTGCAAGTCCATATTCGCGTGCGTGTCGTTGAACGCCACCTCGGGTTCGATCATCCAGAACTCGGTGAGGTGCCGGCGCGTCTTCGACTTCTCGGCGCGGAACGTCGGGCCGAAGGTGTAGATCTTGCCGAAGGCCGCGGCCAGCGCCTCGCCGTAAAGCTGGCCCGTCTGCGCGAGATACGCGTTGCCCTCGTCGAAGTACTCCGTCGCGAACAATCCCGAGCGCTCACCGATCGCCGCCGTAAGGATCGGCGTGTCGGTGCGCAGGAAGCCGCGCTCGTAGAAGAAATCGTGGATGGCCTGCTCGATCTCGTTGCGGATGCGCATAATCGCCACTTGGCGCGGCGTGCGCAGCCAGAAGTGGCGGTTGTCGAGCAGGAAGTCGACGCCGTGCTCCTTCGGCTGAATCGGATAGTCCAGCGCGCTTGGCCCGATCAGCGCGAGCTCCGCGACGCCGAGTTCGACGCCGCCCGGCGCGCGTGCATCGGCCTTCACTTCACCCGTGACGGTGAGCGAGCACTCGAGTGTGAGCTGCTGGAAGGCCTCCCAGGTCTCGGCGCTGACCTGTGGCTTCACTACGACGCACTGCAGGATGCCCGTGCCGTCGCGCATCGTGACGAAGGCGACCTTGCCGGAGCTGCGCGTGTGCGTCACCCAGCCGCTCAGCGTGGCGGTCTGGCCGACGAGGCCGGGGAGGTCGGAAATTCTGGTCGGTTCGGTGGTGCGAGTCATCCCTGTAAGCTACGGAGCGCCAAAGGGATGGGAAAGGCGCGGGGCCCGCCGCTGCTAATCCTCGATAGCGAAGCCGCGCGGGAAGCGCAGGCTCATCCCCAGGCCGAAGCTCCAGTGCGGCACGCGCAGGTCCCGCAACGAGGTCTCCTGCCGCTGCACGTCAATGCGCAGACCCACCTTCTGCTCGGCTCCGAAGTACGTGCGGAAGCCGGCGGCCAGGACCCAGGTCGGCGAGCTGTCTTCGACGTCGTAGTAGCCCTCCTGCGCCTGTTCGTCCCACAGAGCCACGCCGTAGCCGGCGCGGACGTACGGCCAGATCGAGTGGTGCAGCTCGAAGGGAATCACGGCACTCACCACGCCGCTGCAGAGACTCACGAACTCCTGCGGTTCGCCGGGGACGCGGCGCTTGGCCCCGCGCGAGCAGTTGCCGTCTGCCTGCAGGGCCAGCAGGCGATGCACCTGGCGTTCGCCGAAAAGCACGAAGCGCGTGCCGCGCTCGCGGAAGACGCCCGGGATGTAGTTCGCGAAGCCGACGTCCCAGCCGAAGTGCCACTCGCCGACCGCGGGCCGGCGGTCTTCGCGGCGCGGGGCGTCCTCAGGGACTGGCAGCCATTCGACCTGGGCGGCGGCCGGCGCGGCCGCAGCGACGAGAAGGGTCAGGAGTAGGCGCAGGCGCATCGTTGGATGATACTCGCCGGGCGGCGTGAGGTGGAGGGTGTCCGGCGGCTCCGCCGGTGGGGGGGGCAGTGGCGAAACGAACCGGACCCCATCAGCTTCAAGCCCGTGACCGCCACCCCAATGCCCGCGACTGAGCACACGTCGCCCCTGTCGTACCCCGCTGGAACCTTGTTGGCCACCTCCTGCCCCGCCGTCGGGGTGCTCGTCGAAGCGGCGCAGCGCCGCCTCGTGGCCGCCGCGCCGATCGCGGCCGGCGCGGAGATCTTCTAGCTGGTCGGCGGCGAGACGCGCGTGCCCACGCGCTACTCCATCCAGGTCGGCCCGGAGATGCATCTCGACTCCGACGACCTCGCGACGGACGCCGAGCGCGTGCGCGACCGCTACTGGATGTACCTGAATCATTCCTGCGAGCCGTCGGCTTGGATCCGCGGGCTGTCGGTGATTGCGTTGCGCGACATCGCGGCGGGCGAGGGGGTGACGTTCGACTACAACGCGACGGAGTTCGCGATGGCCGAGCCTTTCGACTGCCACTGCGGAACGGCCAGCTGCGTGGGTCGCGTCGCCGGCTACGCGCAGCTTGAGGCGGCGCAGCGGGAACGCGTCAGGCCCTACGCGTCGGCGTACCTGCTGGCGGACTGACCCGTCGCCCCTCGGCGTCGAGGGCGGGCAGGAAGATCCAGAAGCGGCTGCCCTGCCCGACTTCGCTCTCGACCACCGCGTGGCCGCCCGAGGCCCGCACCACGCCCTGCACCACCGCCAAGCCGAGTCCGGTACCGCGCGATTCCGGTTTGGTGGTGAAGTAGGGTTCGAACACCCGGGCCTGCACCTCCGCCGACATCCCGCTGCCGGAATCGCTCACCTGCAGCAGCACCCACTCGCCTGTGGGTGCGCGGGCCGGCCGGTCCTCCGACGCCGCGATCCGGCGCAAGCGCAGGCCGATCTCGCCGCGGCCGGCGATGGCGTCGCGGGCGTTCACGACGAGGTTGAGCACGACCTGCGTAAACTGCGACGGATCGATCCACACCGCGGGCACCTCGGGCGCGACCTGCACGTCGAGCGTGATGCGTTGGCCAAGCAGGCGGCACAGCAGCGGCTCCATCTCACGTAGCGTGCGGCCGAGGTCTGCGGCGCGCGGTTCGGTCGCCGTGCCGCGGCTGAACGCCAGCAACTGCGCCGTGAGCCCCTTCGCGCGCGTGGCGACCTTCAGGGCCTCGCCGAGGTCGTCGCGCACCATCGCCAGCGTGCTGTCCGGCGCCGGCGAGCCCACACCGTCGCGCGCCAGCTCGACGAACGACGTGATCGCCGTCAGCAGGTTGTTGAAGTCGTGGGCCACGCCGCCCGCCATCGTGCCGATGGTCTCCACGCGCTCGAGCTGCCGCGCCCGCGCCTCGATGGCGCGGCGGTCCGAGGCATCGGAGATCACGCCGTGCGCACGCACCGCGCGGCCCTTCTCGTCCTTGGTGTCGAGCAGCAGTTCGGCCTCGAACACCGCGCGGCCCTTCTCGTAGCGGTGGATCTCGCCAAGCACCAGCACCCAACGTTCGCTGCCGTCGGGCAGCAACACACGGTGCTCCAGCGTGTACTCCGGGCGGTCGCTCTTGAGGATCTCGAGGAAGACCCGCGCGACGAAGGCCGCGTCATCGGGATGGATGATGTGGAAGAACATCTCGAGCGGGCCGTCGACCTCACGCATCGTACGCCCGACGATCGCCGCGCCGTTCTCGTCGAAGGTCATCCGGTCGCCGATCACGTCGAGCTCCCAGCTGCCCATCCGCCCGGCGCGCAGCGCGACGCCGAGGCGCGCCGTGCGGGCGACTATCGCCTGCTGCATCCGATGCTGCCGCATCCCGAACGCGACGCCGAGTGCGGTGATCGCCAGCACGAGCACGAGACTCGCGCTGCGCGAGGCGAGGCGCTGCGGCGCGCCCATCGCCGCCCACCCGCCGATCGGCGCGCCGCGCAGGGTCCAGTCGCCGTCCGGCACCGCGACCCCAAGCGTCTCCGGTTCGACGTCCGCCGCGAGCGTGTCGCCGCCGAACCAGTGCCCGGCGCGATCACGCACATCCAGCAGCAGGCCCGACTCTCGGCTCGGGATGCCCGCCTCGGCGACGATCGAGGGCACGTCGAGGATCACGGCCACGAGGTCGGGAAAGCCGGCCCGCGGGGTCAGCCGTCGCCGGACCAGCAGGCCATCCCCGCCCTGCACGAGAAGGATCGGCCCGGTGATCACGACCGAATCAGTCGCCAGCGATCGCCGGACGCCATCGGGCACTTCGGGCCGGGGATCGGCGAGCAAGTTGTAGCCCAGGGCGCGCTCGTTTCCCGCCAGCGGCCAGGTAGCGACGATCACGCCGCCTTGCACCAATTGCAGCGTGCGCACGCCATCGGTACTCGAGGCGATCCCGCCGGCGAAGGTCTGGAAGGCCGCGTCGAGCGCTGCGCGCGTGGGTTGAGACTCGAC
>DAOMNV010000066.1:0-3408 GCA_035444005.1 Gemmatimonadaceae bacterium | reverse complement strand
GAACGAATGCAGCCCGTTGAGCTGGGCGACTCGCCGGGCGACGGCGGCACGAAGGGCGGCGGCCGTCGGGCCCATCGCCCGCTGCACCGCGACGCGGGACTCGGCTTCGAGGTGTACGGTGTACCAGCGGTCGAAGAGCGCGGCGGCGAGCAGCGCCGCAAGCAGTGCGGCGACTCCCCATTGAAAGGAGAGACGCGCCAGACCCGGCGACGGTGCGGATGACGTCTCGGGAGAACCTGCCATACCTGAAGCTGGTTGGCGGACCGAGGCCGCGCCAGAGAGTCGGAGGCTCAGCCCACCCGAAACAACTCCAACGCCCGCCCATACTGCCGCCGCAGCACGTCCTGCATCCCCTGGTGCTCCGGACGCTTGAGCAACGGATCCGCCTCCAGCAGCGCAACGGCGCCGCGCCGCGCGACCTCGCTCAACTCCTCGTCCCGCAACGGATCCGCCACCTTGAACATCGGCACGCCACTCTGCCGCTCGCCGAACAGGTCGCCCATCCCGCGCTGCTCGAGATCTGCGCGGGCAATCTCGAACCCGTCCTCGGTCTCCAAGAACGGCCGCAGGCGCTCGGCCACCTCCTCACCCACGTCGCCGAGCAGGATGCAATAGCTCTCCGCGGCACCGCGCCCCACGCGCCCGCGCAGCTGGTGCAGCTGCGACAACCCGAAGCGCTCGGGATGCTCCACCACCATCACCGTCGCGTTGGCCACGTCGATGCCGACCTCGATCACCGTCGTCGCGACGAGCACGTCCAGCTTGCCGTCGCGGAAGTCGCGCATCACCTGGTCCTTCTCCTCGGCCTTCATCCGCCCGTGCAGCAGCGCGAGGCGCCGGCCCTTGAACGGCCCGGCTACGAGCTCCTCGAACGCCTTGGTCGCGGCCTTGAGCGCGACCTTCTCCGACTCCTCGATGAGCGGATACACCAAGTACGCCTGCCGCCCCTCGTCGAGCTGCCGGTTGATGAATCCCATCACGCGCTCGCGTCCGTTCTCCGGCCGCAGCGCGGTGGTCACGGGCTGGCGGCCGGGCGGACGTTCGTCGAGGATGCTCACGTCGAGGTCGCCGTACATCGTGAGCGCCAGCGAGCGCGGGATCGGCGTGGCGCTCATCAAGAGCACGTCGGGCTTCTCGCCCTTGGTGCCCTGCTCCACCAGCGCACGGCGGTGCTCCACGCCAAACCGATGCTGCTCGTCGATGACCGCCAGGCCCAACTTCGCGAACTTGGTGCCCTCCACCTGCAGCGCGTGCGTGCCGATGGCGACGAGCGGCTCGCCGCTCTCGAGCCGCGTCGCGGCGAGCTTCCGCTCCTTGGCGCTGCGGCTGCCGGTGATGAGCAGGGGCACGATGCCGAGCGGCGCGAGCAACTTGTCGAAGGTCCGCGCGTGCTGCTCGGCCAACAGCTCGGTCGGCGCCATCACGGCCGCCTGGTAGCCGTTCTCCATCGCCAGCAGCGCGGCGAACACCGCGACGACGGTCTTTCCCGAGCCCACGTCGCCCTGCAGCAGCCGATGCATCCGCTCGGGCGCGCACATATCGCCGACAATCTCGCGCACGGCGCGCACCTGCGCCTTGGTCAGCTCGAAGGGCAGCACTTCGCGGAATCGCGAGGTGAGCTCCTTCTTGTTCACGAAACGGATGCCGTCGCGCGCCTGCTTGGCGAGGTCGTGCGCGCGCCGCTGCAGCAGGTGCACGAACAGCAATTCCTCGTACGCGAGTCGCGCACGCGCCTGCAGGGCTTCGGTCACCGACGTGGGCCGATGCAACGCACGCAGCGCGTCCTGCAACGGCGGCACGCCGGCCTCGGCTAGCAACGAGGCCGGCAGGTACTCCTTCACCAACGGCAGCAACGCATCGAGATGCTTCTCGATCAACTGCCGGATGAGCTTGAAGCTCAGGCCCTCAGTGGCGCGGTACACGGCGAGCACGCGGCCGGCCGAGGTGGTGTCGCCTTCGGGCCCGAGGTTCACGAACTCGCGCGGCGCGAGCTGGCGGCCGTGGTAGAAGCGCACCGGGCCGGTGAGCAGGAGTTGGTCGTCCTTGTTGATCGCGCGGTCCAGCCAGGGCTGGCCGGGCCAGCTCACCTCGATCATCCCCGAGGCGTCCTTCACGACCGCCTGGAAGATCCGCAGGCCTTTGCGCGTGGGGAGAATACCCTTGCTGATTACCGTGCCGATCACCGAGGCGTCGTCACCGACGCGCAGCTTGGCGATCGGCGTGACGGTGCTCGCGTCCTCGTAGCGGAACGGGATGTGAAAGAGCAGGTCCCGCGCCGTGAAGATGTTGAGCCGCCGCAGGGCTTCGGCGCGGCGGGGGCCCACGCCGGTGAGGAACTCCACCGGCGTCTCGAGCGTGCGCCGCGGACCTGCGGCGGCGGGGCTCATCCCGCGAGCAACTCCCCGGCGAAGGCCGTGGCGTCAAACGGTTCGAGGTCGCTGGCCTGCTCGCCGAGTCCCAGGAACTTGATCGGCACGTTGACGGCCTCGTGCACCGCGACGACCACGCCGCCACGCGCCGTGCCGTCCAGCTTGGTCACGATGAGGCCCGTGAGCGGCACGGCCGCCGAGAACTGCTTGGCCTGCTGCACGGCGTTCTGGCCGACGGTGCCGTCGAGCACGAGCAGGGCCTCGTGCGGCGCGCCATCCAAGCGCTTCGCGACCACGCGATGCACCTTCTTGAGTTCGTCCATCAGCGCCGTGCTGGTGTGCAGGCGGCCGGCGGTATCGATGATGATCACGTCCACGCCGCGGGCGATGCCGGCGTCGATCGACTGAAACGCGACGGCCGCCGGATCCGCACCGGGCTGCGCACCGACGAACTCCGCGCCGGTGCGCTCGGCCCAGACCTTCAGTTGGTCGATGGCACCCGCGCGGAAGGTGTCGCCGGCGCCGAGCAGCACGGACTTCCCTTCCCGCCTGAGCCGCGCCGCGAGCTTGCCGATGCTGGTCGTCTTGCCGGCGCCGTTGACGCCGAGCACGAGGATCACCGTGGGCTTCGGCGCGGCGAATCGCAGCGCGGGCTCGGCGTTGCCGGCGCGGAGCGCGGCGCTCACGAGCTCGACGATGGCCGCACGGAAGTCCTCCGGCGTCTTGATCTTGCCCTTGGCCGCTCGGCTGCGCAGCTCCTCGACGAGGCGCATCGTCACGGGTACGCCCAAGTCGGCCTCGAGCAGGGTCTGTTCGAGCCGTTCGAGCGTGAGCCCGTCCACGCCGCCGCGGGCGAGCACGCCGACGTCGGTGAGGGCAATCTCCTTGATGCGCTGCCAGAGCGAGCGCTTGCCGAGCAGGTTGAGGGCCATCTAGTGCACGAGGGTAAGCGGAGCGGAGGGACTCAGCGCCAGCCAATCCTTCGGCGCAGGATCCATTCCGCGCTGAACGCGAGGAGGGCGAGGGCCGCGAGCCACCA
>DAOMNV010000065.1:0-13756 GCA_035444005.1 Gemmatimonadaceae bacterium | reverse complement strand
ACCTCACGCGCGAAGGCGCAGGCTTCCGGGCCTTCGCGTTGGACGTGGACCGCGTGCGCTTCCTCGCGCCGGGTGATGCGCGCGCGACCTCGCTGAACCTCGCCCGCTTGCTGCGCTCGCTGCGCAAGCTGCGCGAGCGCGCCGGCCTCGACATCGACGACGAGGCGCTGGCCCAGCTCGAACGCCGCACGCTGAATCGGCCGAGCGCCGAGGGGGCGGCGTGACGCTGCGCGTGCCGATGGACCGCACGGCGATCGTGATGATGTCGGCCGTCGGCGACAGCGTGCACGTGCTGCCGGTGCT
Organism: Gemmatimonadaceae bacterium; assembly: GCA_035444005.1. Taxonomy (GTDB): domain Bacteria; phylum Gemmatimonadota; class Gemmatimonadetes; order Gemmatimonadales; family Gemmatimonadaceae; genus Pseudogemmatithrix. The sequence goes on along the minus strand of DAOMNV010000065.1, from coordinate 13,453 downwards.
CACGGCGCTCAGGCGCGCGCAGCCTTCGATGCGCGCCACGTGGATCCTGCAGCCGGGGCCTGCTTCGCTGATGCGCGGGCACCCCGACGTGGACGAGATCATCCCGTTCCATTACGGTAGCGGACTCACGGCCTACGCACAGGTGCGGCGGGCCCTGGCCGAGCGCGAGTTCGATCTCGTGCTCGCGCTGCAGGTGTCGCTGAAGGCGGGCATCGTGACGACGTTCACGAAGGCGCCCGTGAAGCTGGGATTCGACCGCGCCCGCGCGCGCGACCTCAACTGGCTGTTCACCACGCACCGGATCCCGCCGGGCCCGCGCCGGCACGTGCAGGACCAGTACTTCGAGTTCCTCGACTATCTCGGCGTGCCGCACTCGCCCGTGACGTGGAACCTCGGGCCGTGGGCGCACGAGCGCGCGGCGCAGCGTGCGTTCGCCGAGCGCGTCGGCCGTCCGTACGCGGCGATCGTCTGCGGCACCAGCGATGCCGACCGCGACTGGATGCCGGAGCGTTGGGCCGCCGTCTGCGATGCGTTGCACGCGCAGTACGGCCTGCAACCCGTGTTGGTCGGCGGGCCGAGCGCGCGCGAGCTGGCCACCGCCGCGGCGATCGTCGCGCAGGCAAAGGTCGCCAGGCCGATGGTCGCGCTTGGCGAAGGCGGCCTGCGTGGATTGGTCGGCATCCTCGATGCCGCGGAGCTGGTGCTCTCGCTGGACACCGCGCCACTGCATATTTCCGTCGCGCTGGGCAAGCCGGTGATCGCGTTGATGTCGCAGGCGGACCCCAAGCGCACCGGCCCCTACGGCCGCTCGATGGACCTCGTGGTGAACGCCTTCGCCGAACCCGGCGACCCCAGCGACGAAGTGCTATGGATGCGCCGCCGCGGCCGGATGGCACGCATCACGGTGGACGACGTGCTCGATCGCGTGGCGCGCTGGAAGGCTGGCGCGCGATGAGTGCACGCGTGACGTCGGCGCCGTTCGCCAGCGTGCCGCTGGACCGCGTGCTCGTCGTGATGCTCGCCGCCGTCGGCGACGCGGTGCACGCGCTGCCCGTGGTCAACGCCATCAAGCGCACGCACCCAGGCGCGCGGATCTCCTGGGTGATGCAGACCGGCGCGCTGACGCAGCTACTCAGCGGGCACCCGGCGATCGACGAGGTGATTCCCTTTGCCCGCAAGGACGGCTGGCGTGGCTTCGCCGACGTGCGCCGCGCGCTGCGCGCGCGCCGCTTCGATCTCGTGCTCGTGCTGCAGCCCTACCTCAAGAGCGGCATCGTCGCGGGCTTCGCGCCGGCTCCGGTGCGCCTGGGCTTCGACCGCGCCCGCGCGCGCGACGCCTCGTGGCTGTTCAGCAATGCGCGGATCCCCGCGCATCCGCTGCAGCATATGCAGGACCAGTACCTCGAGTTCCTCAGCGCGCTTGGCGTGCCGGCGCAGCCGCTGGAATGGAAGATCGGCCCGTGGAACGACGCCGAGCGCGAGTGGCAATCACGGTTCTTCGCGCGCTTCGACCGCCCGGTCGCGCCGATCGTCGTCGCGACGAGCAAGGCGGCAAAGGATTGGCCGGCCGAGCGCTGGGCGGAGGTGAGCGATGCGCTGTGGCACGACTTCGGCCTGCAGCCGCTGCTGGTCGGCGGACGCTCACCGCGCGAAGTGGAGGCCGAGCGCGTCATCTTCGAGCGTGCGCGCGTGAAGCCGGCGTCGGCGCTCGGCGACGGCGGACTGCGCGGCCTCGCGGCGATCATCGAGAAGAGCGCGCTCGTGCTCTCGCCCGACACCGGCCCGCTGCACTTGAGCGTCGCGCTCGGCACGCCCGTGGTCTCGCTGCTCGGCTACACCAACCCCAAGCGCGTCGGCCCGTATCGGCGCTTCGGCCACTTGATGATCGACGCCTACGGCGACCCGGGCGAGGACTACCCGGTGAGTATGACCAACCGGCCGGGGCGGATGGAGCGGATCACGGTGCGGGATGTGTTGGAGCGGGTGGACGCGTGGCGAGCGAGACGTGAGACTTGAGACGTGAGATTTGAGACGTGAGAGGCCAGCTCACATCTCACATCTCACGTCTCACGTCTTACTTGTGGCTTATCGTATACACATACGCCGACACCGCCCGCCAGCGCTCTTCCGTGAGCATCACGCCGCCGTAGGGCGGCATCACGCTGCTGAACTGCTTCGGTGCCATCACGCCGGCCTTGATGGTGTTGGCGATGCCCTCGTAGGAGCCGTCGCTGTGCAGCCATTCGCCGTCGATGAGATTGGGCGCGGCGATACCGGCGGCGCCGTCGGCACCGTGGCAAGCCTGGCAGGAACTCGCGCCGATCTTACCGTGGAAGATCGAGTCGCCGAGGGCGATCTGCGCGGGCGTGATGGTGGCGGGATCCCAAGACGCTTGCGCGACGGGCGTGCCGCCGGAGGCGGCGGATCCGGATGCGGCCGCCGGAGCGGAGTCGCCGCCACCGCAGGCCGCGAGCGCGACGGCGGCGGCGAGGGAAAGCGAGCGGGCGCGGATGAGTGACATCGAAGAGCTCCGTGATAGTGGCGTGAGAGGAATCAGAAGTCGCGCCGCAGGAAGCGGCGGCGCGCGATGGTCACGGGCAGCACCGTCCAGAGTGCCATCGCCGCGAGGGCGACGCCAGGACCGAGCGCGCCACCGAAGAGCCGGCGGAACAGCGCGCCGGTGTAGCCGAGCAATGCGGCCGTCTCGAGGCCGGTGAGCACGAGCACCCGTGCGAGATCCACGGGATTGCCGAGCATCAGGAGCAGCAACGGCTTCTCGAGTGGCCAGTCGCCGAAGAGCGAGACCACCGCGAGCACGCCGCCGTCGTAGCCGATCGTGAAGAGGAACCAGGCTCCCAGCGAGAGCGACATCCCCTTGAGGCGATCGTCGCTGCCGAGCGCGATGGCCATCGCCATCGCCGCGAAGATGGCCGTGAGCAGCACGCCGACCGCGGCTAGCGCAATCAATGCCGACGGCGCGGCAGCGGTGAGGGTACCGTGCAGCGCGAGCGGGATGCCGACGCCGAGCACGAAGGCCGCGGCCAGCGGCAAGGTGAGCCCGAAGTACAGGCCGATGAAGATCGCGCGTCGCGGCAGCGGCTGGGCGAGCAGCAACTCGATGAACTCCCGCGAGGCGTACACGTGCATCGTGCCGAACACGAGGGCGACGAGCGGCACGAGCAGCAGCGTGGCGTTGAGCAGCGAGAGCAGCACCTGCTGCCCCGCCCCGCCGAAGACGAAGAGCAGCTCCGCGATGCCGGCCAGCGCGATGCCATACGCGAGCAACCAGCGGTTGCGCGCGAGGTCTCGCACGCCGGCGCGGAGCACCAGCCCGAGCGGGCTGGCGGCGCGCGGTGCGGACGCGGTGATCGTGGCGGCGCTCATCGCGCACCTCCGTTGGCCACCTTGAGGCCGCGCAGCAGTGCGGCGATGGCCGGTTCGAGCCGGCGCGTGCCGGTCTCGGCGAGCAGGGCCTGCACCGAGCCCGCGAAGCGCAGGCGGCCATCCGTGAGGAAGGCGACGTCGTCGGCGAGCTCCTCGAGTTCGCTCAGGATATGCGAGGTGATGAGCACCGTGCGGCCCCCGGCGCGAGCCGCGCGGATGGCGTGCTTGAGCAGGCCTGCGGCGATCGGATCGAGGCCGGCGGTGGGCTCGTCGAGGATGAGCACGTCTGGCGTGAACAGCCACGCGGCGGCCAGCGAGACCTTCTGGCGCCATCCGCCGCTGAGCGTGCCGACGGGCGTCTCCCACTCGGCGCGCAGCGAGAATTCGTCGAGCAAGGATTCGTCGACCGCGGCGCCGGGCCGCAGGGCGCGCAGCATCGCGAAGACCTCGCCGACGGCAAGGTTGGCCGGGAAGTGCGGCGCCTGCGGCGCGTAGCCGATGCGCGCGCGATACGCACCCTCGGCGTCGGCGGGCGTGCCGTCGAGCAGCAGCCGTCCCGCATCGGCGCGGGCGAGGCCGAGGATGCACTTGATCATCGTGGTCTTGCCCGAGCCGTTGGGCCCGACGAGCGCGGTGATGCGCCCCGGCTCCAGCGAGAGCGAGACACCGTCGAGCACGGTGCGCGCACCGAACGACTTCCGGACGTTGTCGAGCGTGATCATTGCGGCGGCCTCATCAGCGGACGCTCATCCGCCAGCGGGGGAGTGAGCACGGGGAAGACGCGCTCGGCGGCGTCGAGCACCGTCGTCACCGGCGAGCGCAGCATCAAGAGGGCCTCGGGATGCTTCTCGACGACCAGCGCGAAGAAGCGCACCGGCCGGAACGGTACGTCGCCACGGCCGTCGCGGTCGAGGTCGTAGCCGCGGTAGGCGTCCCACCAGTTGCCGTCGAAGGTCGAGCGCACGGTGCGGCTGTTGGTCGCGACGTCGAAGGCGTTGCCGATGAAGCGGTTGCCGACGAATCGGTTGTCCAGCGCATCGGCCATCAGGCGCACGGCCCAGCCGTTGGCGCGGAACTCGTTCTCGCGGATGTCGAGGCGCGAGGCGCCTTCGAGATAGAGTCCGGTCGAGCTGTTGATGAAGCGGTTCCCCACCAGCGCGCCATCGGTGATCTCCTTGAGCAGCAGCGCATAGGCCGCGGAGCCGATGGCGTCGCGGAACTCGTTGCGCTCCATCGTGATGCCCTTGCTGTACATCACCGCGACGCCGGCGCCGTTGGCGACGAAGGCGTTGCGTGCGTAGGTGCAGGAGTCGGAGAACATAAAGTGCAGGCCGTAGCGCGCGTTGCCCTCGCTGCGGTTGTCCTCGGCCACGGCGCCGCGCGAGAACTCGAAGTAGATGCCGTCGCGCTGTCCGGTGATGCTGTTGCCGATCACCTTGATGCCGGTCGAGTGCCAGAGGTGCACGCCGTTGCCGTTGTTCGATTCCCCGCCGCCCGCGCCGACGATGTCGTTGTTGCGGATCGTGCAGTCGAGCGCGCGCTGCAGGTAGATGGCGAACAGCGCATCGCGGAAACGGTTGTCGGCCACCGTACAGCGCGCCGCCTCGACCACGCGCAGCGCCGCGCGGTCCTGCATATGGGCGATGCCGGTGTTGCTGAGCACGAAGCCCTGCACCGTGATGTCGTCGGCGCGGATGTTCACGATCTCGCGCGCGCCCTCGCCATCGAGCACCGGCCAGCCCTCACCGATGAGCCGCAGGCCTGGCGTCCGCAGGACGATGGTCGGCTCGCGATAGGTTCCCGGCCGCACACGGATCGTGCTGCCGGGGCGCGCCGCCGCAACGGCGGCCGTGATGGTGCGGAACGCCGCGCCGTCGCCCACGACGAGTTCCTGCGCGGGCAGCCGAGCTGCCAGCGCGAGCGTCAGGGCGGCCAGCAGGCGACGCATCTCAGTGCCCACCGTGGGCCGCGTGGTCGTGGACGGGGGCGTCCGAGCTGTCGCCCGGCATCGCGTGCACGTCGCCGGCACCGTCGCGCACCGCAGGCCAGTCGATCAGCGTGCCGCCGAGTCGCGCGCGGGCGGCGTCGGCCGCCGCTGGGGTAGCGAAGGCGGTGATGCGCCCCATCGGGCTGCGCAGGGCGGCGTCAAGCAGATACCCCGCCTGCTCGGCGTCCACCCAGCGACCGACGTTCTCGACATCGAGCACCCAGATGCTCGCGATCTTGTCGGCCGGCGTCTGGCCGACAAAGGCCGCGAGACACTCCGGCGAGTCGAACACCAACTGACGCCCCGTCGTCGTCACGACCTGCGAGCCGAACCGCGGGTCACTGATCTGCATCTTGCAGTGGGCGCAGACGTCCTCGCCCACCACGAGGTCGCGTGGGCCGGCGCTCGCGCAGCTGGACGTCGCCAGCGTGACGGCCACGAGCAGCGCCGCGCCGGTGGACCCGACGCGCCCCGCACCGGCGAAGGCCGTGGCCGCGGGCCCACCACCAGCGCCGCGGCGGCGGGTATCGACGATGGCGAGGAACACCAATCCCGCCGCGAGGCCAAGCGCGATGCCGCCACCCGAGGGCCAGGACGTCGCGCGGAAGTTGAGCAGCTTCTTGGATCCGATGAGCGGGGGCTGGTACGTCATCCCCGGCACCTTGATGATGGCCATCTCCTCGTCGAGGTCGTGGCCATAGTCGTAGCCCCAGCGATAGAAGTCGGCGAGGCCGGCGAGGAGCAGCAGGCCCAGCGAAGCAGCGAAGACGTGCAGCGCGAGGCGCTTGCCGCTCGCCGCGACGGCCAAACCGCCGGCAATCAGTGCCGCGAGGATCCAGGGCATAAACCGCAGCTCCGGGATGGCCTCGGGCACGATCGCCTTCATACCGATGTAATGGTTGAGGTTGTTGATGTTGTTGAGGTCGTTCGGCTTCAGGCCGTCCACCCCGTCGATCGTGATGTACATCCCGAGGCCCTCCGGATACTGCGGCGCGATGAGATCCACGCGCCACAGCGGCAAGACGTAGGCCGTCGCCATCACGAGCGAGGCGATGAGGACCATCCAGCGGGCCCGGGACGTCATCTCAGTTTCCTCCGGCGCGCTGCGGCGCCTTGGCGTTGGTGGTGGCCGTCAGCGCGACGTTCGCGCCGCGCGGCGACACCCGCACGTACCCCTGCATCTCCTGATGCAGCGCCGAGCAGAAGTCCGTGCAGTAGAAGGGATAGACCCCCACCTTCTGCGGGACCCAGCGCAGCGTGCGCGTCTCGCCCGGCATCACCAGGAGCTCGGCGTTCTGCGCGCCGAGGATGGCGAAGCCGTGCGGCACGTCCCAGTCCTGCTCGAGGTTCGTCACGTGGAACAGCACCGTATCGCCGACCTGTACGCCCTCGATGTTGTCGGGCGTGAAGTGCGAGCGGATGCTCGCCATCCGCACGTGGACCACGCGTCCGCGGCGCTCGATGCCGCTCTCGCGCTCGGCGCGGATCGCCCGCGGATGACGATTCTCCGCCAGCGCGTAGAAGCGCACCTGGTTCTCGCGCACCTTCGCCGCCTCGATGGCGTTGCCGTAGTGCGGTTCGCCGATCGTCGGGAAGTCGAGCAGCAGTTCCATCCGCTCGCCGGTGATGTCGAAGAGCTGCGCCGAGTGGGCGAGTTCCGGGCCGGTCGGCAAGTAGCGGTCCTTCGTGATCTTGTTCATCGCCAGGGCGTAGCGGCCGTAGGGCTTGCGCGTGCCGCCGCCGGGAATCATCAGGTGACCGACCGAGTAGAAGGTCGGCTGGCGATCGACGACTTCCCAGGTGCCGAGCTTCCACTTGACGATCTCGGACGAGAGGAACATCGACGTGTAGGCGTAGCCCTGGCCGTCGAACTCGGTGTGGAGGGGGCCGAGGCCCGGCTCCTGCACCTCGCCGGCGAGGGTCGCGTTGTACTTGAGCACCGGGATGCCCTCGAGCTCGCCTTCGAACTCCTTGGCCTCGATGGCCGCGAGCATCTTGGTGGCCGAGTGCACCGGGATCACCGTGGCGAGCTTGCCGCCGGCGACGATGTACTCACCCGTCGGATCGACGTCCGCACCGTGCGGCGACTTCGGCGTCGGGAGGAAGTACATCACCCCCGGGCAATCCGCCGGCGTGACCTGCAGGACCGACGTGCGCCGCTCGCTGATCGCAGTGCGCGTGAAATGGTCCATAAAGTTGTGGCGGTAGTCCACGGTGGCGCGGCGGCCCTTGCCCTCGCGCACGCAGGCCTCGGCGCGACGGTAGTTCACCGCGGCGATGTAGTCCTTGTCGTTCTGCGAGGCGTTGACTTCGAGCAGCGTGTTGGCCTGCTCCGTGTTGTACGAGGAGAAGAACATCCAGCCGGCCGACGGACCCTTGCCCGCGCGGGCGAGGTCGTAGTTGAAGCCCGGCACGAGGAGCTGGAAGGCGATGTCCATCTTGCCCGGCTTGTCGGCCGTGATGAACGAGATCTGGCCGCGGAAGTGCTGCCGGTACTCGGCAATCGGCACGTCGCGGTTGGGCACCGGGATCGAGAAGCGCGTCGAGGAGACGATGTACTCCGTGTTCTCCGTGACGAAGGGCGAGGCGTGGTTGCCGGCGGCGTTCGGGATCTCGAGGATCTCGGAGGTCTCGAAGGTCGTGAGGTCCACGCGGGCCACGCGCGGCGTGTTGTTGCCGTTCACGAAGAGCCAGCGGCCATCGTCCTCGCCGTTGGTCTGCGAGAGCGCCGTATGATGGAGGTCGTCCCAGGGAATGAAGCCGTAGGAGGTCTCGAGCATCGGCTTCGTCTCCTCGGAGTAGCCCCAGCCGTTCTCGGCGTTCTGCGAGAACACCGGGATGACCTTGAGGAGTCGGCCCGAGGGAATGCCATAGACGCCCACTTGGCCGGAGAAGCCGCCGGAGAGGAAGGCATAGAGCTCGTCGTACTCGCCCGGCGCCACGTAGGTGCGCTGGGCGTTGCCGGCGGAACCGGCGAGGGAGGATGTGCGGTTGCCCGCACAGGCATACCCGATCCCGACGGCTCCGAGGAGCACGGCGCCGAGGACCAGGCGGTTACGGGAGAGGGACGACATAGGCGTCTCCGAAGAGGAAGGGGGTTGGCCCAGCGCGCGCACAGCGTTGGCTTGTGCTGGACGGATAAAAGGTGCAGATTAGATACATCTTTCATCCAGTCAGAATTCGCCGGATTCATCGTCAGGGTTCTCCCTAAGGGCAGCCGTCCAAATGCGACTCACCCGACACACCGACAACGCGCTGCGCGCCTTGATCTACCTGGGCCTCCACACCGACGACGCACCGGCGCGCATCGCCGAGATCGCGCGGCGGATGGGGATGAGCCAGGACCATCTGGCGAAGGTCGTCGCGCGGCTCTCGCAGCTGGGTTACGTGGAGACCGTGCGCGGACGCGACGGTGGCGTGCGGCTCGCCCGCCCCGCCACGGAGATCGTCGTCGGCGAGGTCGTGCGCGGCACCGAGGACAATATGAACCTCGTCGAGTGTTTCGATCCGGCGACCAACCAGTGCCCGATCGCGCCAGCCTGCGCCCTCGCCCCCGCGCTCGACGAGGCGCTCACGGCGTTCCTGCACGTGCTCGACCGCTACACCCTTGCCGATCTCGTGGCCAAGCCACGGGCGTTGAGTCGCCTGATGGTGGCCTAGCCCCCTTCCGTCTTCCGTCTCCACATATGGACTGGTTCGTCCGCAGCTTCCTCAAGGCCAGCCTCGTCTGGCTCTCCCTCGCCGTCCTGCTCGCGCTGCTGATGGCCTTCGTGCCGACGCTCACGATGTACCGCACGGCGCACCTGCATATGGCACTACTCGGCTTCGTCGCGCAGATGATTTATGGCGTGGCCCTGCACGTGGTACCGCGCTTCTTCGGGCAGCCGCTGGTGCATCGCCGCTTGGCCGAAGTGCAGTTCTGGGCCGCGCAGAGCGGCCTCTCGGCGCTGGCCCTCGGCTTCATCCTGCGTGTGCAGGGCGCGTCGTCCGCGACGGCGCTCATCGCCGCCGGAGGCAGCCTCAGTGCGCTAGGCGCGGGCTGCTTCGTCGTAAACGTGTGGCGCACGATCGATGCGAGCCCGATGTCGCGGGTGCATCAGAAGGCGAGGGAGCGTGAGGGGCTGCCGGTAAAGACGTGAAACGTGCGACGTGAGACTCGCGATGGGACGGATGCCGGATGACGGACGCAAACTGGGGTGCACGCCGAGAGCTCGGTGCGCACCCCAACCAGCATCCCTCATCCATTCAGTCCCCGGGCGAATCCGTACGTCACCCCGTGTCGCCCGAACAACTCCACCAATCGCCGCAATCCCAGCCCCATCACGCTGAAGTAGTCGCCGTCCACCCGCTCGACGATCGTCGCGCCCCAGCCTTGGATGCCGTAGGCACCAGCCTTGTCCATCGGCTCGCCGGTCTCGACGTAGGCGGCGATCTCATCGTCGCTGAGTGCACGGAAGGTCACGCCCACCTGCTCGACGGCGCTTTCGATGCGATCGCCGTGCGCGACGGCGATGCCGGTGCAGACGATGTGGCTGCGGCCGCTGAGCCGCTTGACGATCGCGCGCGCGTCGGCGGGGTCGACCGGCTTGCCGAGGATGTCGCGGTCGACGACGACGGTGGTGTCGGCGGCGATGACATAGGCCGCCGGATGCTGGGCGGCGATCACCGCCGCCTTTTCGCGTGCCAGGCGCTCGGTGTACGGCACCGCCTGCTCGTCGGGACGTACGTCCTCGTCGATATCCGCGGGCATCACCTCGTGGTCGATGCCGACGAGGGCGAGCAGTTCGCGCCGGCGCGGCGACTGCGAGGCGAGGATCACGCGCAGGGTCATTTCTCGAGCCAGAGGGTGACGGGTCCATCGTTGACCAGCGCGACGTCCATCGTCGCGCCGAACTCACCGGTTGCCACGCGCAGCCCACGCTCGCGCAGCAGCGTGACGAAGCGCTCGTAGAGCGGGACTGCCAGTTCTGGCCGCGCCGCATCGATGAAACTCGGCCGCCGCCCCTTCTGTGCGTCGCCGTACAGCGTGAACTGCGAGACCACCAGCACCGCCCCGCCGACGTCGTCGAGCCCAAGGTTCATCTTGCCCTCGGCGTCGGCAAACAGCCGCAGGCCGTGGACCTTGTCGGCCATCCACTCCAGCTGCCCGGGCGTGTCGTCGTGCGTGAAGCCGACGAGCAGCAGGTAGCCGCGTTCGATGGAGCCGATCACGGAGCCATTGACGCGCACGGAGGCGGTGGAGACGCGTTGGAGAAGGACTCGCATTCGAGACGGGACGAAAGTGGGAAGACGGAAGGATACCGCTCGTACCGTCCGGCTTCCCTCGTCCGTCCTACTTGACGATAGTCCGGGCCCAATCCCAACCCTCCAGCCCTCTCGCATTCACCGCCTTCACCGCCACGTGCCACCCCTCGCGCAGCGAGTTCAGCGTGATCCGCGGGTTGGTGACGGTGGCCGAGTACTGCATCGGGTTGGTCGGCGGGCCGTAGCGCACGAGGTAGCGCGCCACGCCGCGCTCGCGCGCGCGGTCCCAGGTGACGGTGTTGCCCTGCGCGACCAGCCCGCCGAGCCGCGACGGACTCGAGGCCATATACATAATCGTCGCGACGGTGGTCTTGCTGGTTTCCGTCAGCTGGCGGTGGTTGATCGTCTCGAGGACGTCGTGCACCTGGTGGTAATGCGGGTTGCCGAGGATGGGGTACGACCCGATGCCGGCGATGATGTCGCCCCAGGCGTCGTACAGCGCCTGCGCGTCGGTGCTCTTGTAGTAGAACGCGTCGTAGGTGACGAGATCCGAAAACTGGATCGCCGCGGCGTGCTGCACATCGCGGAGGCCGGGATTGGAGTAGCGGATCGTGTTGTCGAGGCGATGGTCGTTGGACCAGCCCATCATATCATTGTTGAGCGCGCCGACCACGGTGATCGAGTCCTTCATCACGCGGCCGAACTCGCGCGCGCCGCGCAGGCCAGACTCCTCGCCGGTGAACGCGACGAACATCACCGTGGCGGGCAGCGGACGCTTGGCGAGCACGCGCGCGGCCTCGAGGATCATCGCCGTGCCGGACGTGTTGTCGTCGGCGCCGGGGCCCTCGGCGCGCGAGTCGAAGTGCGCGCCGACTACGTACACGAGCTCGGGGTTCTCCGTGCCGCGGATCGTCGCCAGCACGTTCGCCACCTCGATTTCCTGCCCCGCGACGGTCTTGAAGCGCTGCAGCCGCGTATCGAGGCCGAAGCTGCGGTAGGTCTGCTCCAACCATTCCGTCGCCTGCCAGTTGCCGGGCTGCGTGATGTGCTTGGAGTCGAAGCTGAAGAGCTGCTTCTGGTAGTCATAGATGCGACCGATGCTCACCTCGTCGGTCGCGGCGCGCACCTGCGCGGCGATCGGTGCGTAGATGCGGCGGCCGTTCGCGCGCAGCGCCCGCTCCGCCGCGAGGTTCGCGTCGACGCGGGCCACGAGATCCTGCCGCGTCACCTTGCGGCGGAGGTCCATCATCCACAGATGGCGGTGCGGCGTCACGGTGTCGCCGTCACGCTCGGAGACGATGGCGATGCGCGTGGCATCGGGGCTCACGGCCCAGTCGTACTCCGGCGCGACAGTGCGCACGGTGTTGTTATGGAACAGCCGCTGCCGCGTGCCGGCGGTGAGGTCGTAGAGGTACGAGCGCTGGTGGCGGCCTTCGCCCATCACGCCGAGCAGGAGGTTGTCGGTGATGAAGCGCGGCGAGTGGTCGTGCTGGATCTCGCGCGTGACGCGCACGGGCGAGGCGCCGGCAGTCGCCGGCAGCGTGAACAGCTCCCAGTCCTCGCGCAGCATCATCGGGATGGCGATCACGCTGCCGCTGGGCGAGAGCGTGGGCGCCTGAAAGCGCCCCGTGAGGTCGGCCACGTGTACGGCGGGGCCATCCGTGCGCTTCACGTGCAGCGCGGCGCCGTCGGCGTTGGGCGTGAGCCAGGCGAAGACGCGGCCGTTGCCGCTCCACGTGGCTGCGACGCCGTCGAGCGCGGGGCCAAGCGCGCCGTCGACGAGCTCGGCGAACGCGCTGCTGCGCGCCTGCGGGGCGAAGCCCGGCATCTGCCGCGCGAAGGCACCGCGCTGGCCGAGCAGGACGAGCAGGCGGTTGCCGTCGGGCGAGCGCACCAGCGACACGGGCTGCATCGCACCGGTGGCGACGCTGCTCCAGGTACCGGCGCCCACATCGTACACGAGCAGGCGGGCCGTCGTATCGCCCGGCGTGCCGGCGATCACGACGACACGCGCCGGTGCGTTGCCGACGACGGCAACGGCGGCGATCGCCGGGGCGTCGACGGTCACGCGGCGCGGCGCACCGCTCGGCAGCTGGACGAGATCGAAGCCCGTGCCAGCCGCGGTCCCCGCATAGGCCATCGTGCGGCTGTCGCCACCGATGCTCGGCGCGAACCCAGCGGCCTCGAAGACGACGGGCATCGCGGCATCGTCCGTGCGCCGCACGACGACGCGGCGCTGTGCACCGACACCCACCGTGCTCACGAGGTAGCGACCGTCCGCCGACCACAGCGGCTGCGCGGCGCCCTCGCCGACAAGCCGCGTGGTGTAGACCTCGCCCGTCAGCTCGGCGACGCGGTCGTGGAAGGCATCGGCGTCTGCCGCTGCGAGGACGCGCTTCAGCTCGACGAGCGCCGTATCGAACTTGCCGGCGTCCCACAGGTAGTAGGCGCTCTCATAGCGCTGGGCGGTGGACTGCCGGGCGCTGGACTGCTGCGCGAGGGCCGGGCCGGCGGCCGCGGCGGCGAAGGCGAAGGCAAGCGAGATACGACGCATCTGACGGGCTCCCGTAGGTGAATCTGCTGCTGTGGAAACTAGCCTTTGGCAGCGCTCCATCAAACTCTGGATTCGCTTGGCGGATAGCACGGGCAACTGATGCCACGGAGACACGGAGACACGGAGGTATCACGGAGAACTGCAACCACATAACGATTGAGGGGCCCACGCCGAATCATCAGCCTGAGCCCCCCAAGTCGTGCCGTACCTGCAGTTGCAGCCTCCGTGCCTCCGTGCCTTCTATGTCGATTCGACGGTATGTTCGTGGGACCAGGGTGCGGGGC
>DAOMNV010000064.1:0-13818 GCA_035444005.1 Gemmatimonadaceae bacterium | reverse complement strand
TGCGGGCATGCTGATCCTCGGCCTCGTGCTGCTGGTGGCGATCTTCGGCCCGCTGGTTCACGTGGCCGATCCGTTCGAGATCCGCGCCGCGCCGATGATCGTGCGCGTGAGGGGCCGGTAGAGCGCGTACTCGAGCTGCGTGCGGTTGAAGTTCACGCGCGTGCCCGGGCGCCCGACGTTCACCGTGCCGATGCGCGACTCGATCGCCCAGCGTTCGTCGTTGGCGGCGAAGGCGGTGAGTGCGGGCGCCGAGCGCGAGAAGGTCACGCCCGCCGCGTGCATCACGCTGGGGCTGTTGAGCAGGAAGCGGTCGTTGAAGCGGCAAAGGCCGAAGGTCGCGCAGGACACGGCGGCGTCGGAGGTCGTGCGGCCGGCGTCGAAGCGATACGCGAAGGTGGTGTTCACGCGCGGCACGATCGGCCGGTCGAAGCTGCCGATGCCGCCGATGCTGGTTTCGCGCACGTAGCTCTGGAACTCCGTGCGGCGCTCGCTGTAGAGCGTCCCCACCGGATGCCAGCGGTCGCCGATGACGCCGCGCAGGTTGACCGTCGCGCCGACGTAATAGTTGAGACGCAGGCTGAAGGTGTCGGCGCGCACGGCGGGGGCGCAGAGGCCCGGTGCGCCGTCGGCGGGTGCACCGACGCCGAGCTTCGACAGCCGGAGATCGAGCTGCAGGCGATGTCCGCGCGAGAGGAAGTTCTGCTCGACGAATCGCGTCTGCGTGCGGAAGCAGTCGATGGTGCCCCAGCCGCCGCCGACGCGCAGCGCGTTGTGTCGCCCTTCGACCAAGCGCACGCGCACCGGCAGCGTGTCGCCGGCGGACGAGGTCGGCAGCGTGTCGATGGCCACCGTGCGATAGAGCTCGTACGAATAGAGCAGTTGCTGGCTCGCGGCGACGGAGCGTGCGCTGTACACGTCGCCGGGCTCGAAGCGCAGCAGTTCGCGCACCTCGTCCTCGCGCAGGGCGGGTTGTCCCGAATCGGCAGCGGTCATCGCGACGTCGATCGCGCCGACGCGGATCAGTGCCCCGGGGTTGAACGTCATCGTCACGCGGGCGCGGCGTGCGGCGCTGTCCACCACGACGCCCTTCGTCGGCGCGCGAGCCCGCGCGTAGCCTTCGGCGCGGAGGATCTGCTGCACCGAATCCATCGTCGCGACGAGCACGGAGTCGTCGAGCGGAGCGCCGCGCAGCGCCTGGACGAGGCGGCCTTGGTCGACCAGTCCGCGCGGGACGTTCACGAGACGCAGCGTGTCGATCACCACCGGCGGTGCCTCGCGCACCGTGAAGGTCACGTGGGCGGTGCGCGTGCTGGTGCGCCGCACCGCGGCGTCGGCCGTCGTGCCGGGATAGCCGCGCATCGCGTACCACGCGGCGATGCGGCGTTCGTCGCGGCCGAGCTCGAGCGTGTCGAGGCAGGCCGTCGGCCCGACGTTCCACCCGAACCATCGCCGCAGGCGCCCGGCGCGCTCCGTGTAGAGGATCTGCGTGAGGTCGAAGTTCGAGATCGACCGGTTGCCGTCGAAGGCCAGCCGTTCGACCCGCGGCCGGAACCGCGTGCATCCGTCGCGCTGCGCCGCGGCCGGAACGGCCGCGAGGGCAAGACAGACGAGTGCACGGAGGACGGCGCGGGGCATCAGCTCGGGATGGAGGAGACGGGGCGCACGCGCGGGCGCGCGCAATCCTATATTCTAGTACCCGCACCCAGCAATCCTGCACCGGAGTCCGAAAAATGCGCCGCCTCGCCCCCGCCGCCGCCCTCATCCTCGCCGCCTGCACGGCCGAGGCCCCGCCCGCCACCGCCGATGCCGCCTGCTTCGGCACGCGCGTGCTCTCCTATCGCGATCTCGTCGCCGAAGTGATCATCCCCAGCGGCGAGTCCTGCGGCTCGGGCAGCTTCCAGGTCGTCTTCACGCGCGGCGCGGACACGCTCGAGACGCTCAGCGAGACGCGCAACGGCATCGTCGGCTTCATTGGCACCGCCGACGTCGACGGCGACGGGCGAGGTGAGTTCATCATCGCGACGCACACCGACGACTCCTCGCGCACGGGTACGCTCTACGGCTACACCGAGGGTGCGGCGGGCATCGCGCGTTTCCCGATCGCCGAGCTCGCCGCCGACCAGCGCGAGGGCTACGTCGGCCAGGACCGCTTCGGCTTCGGCGGTGCCGACCAGTTCGTGCGCGCCTATCCGCGCGGCAGCGCCGGCGACACGGCGTGGTTCGCCTACTCGCACGGCGAGACGCGCTGGACGCCCATCGAACGTCCGACCTGGGTGCGGTAATCGCGCACTGAGCTCACGCGACGCGGCATCCGCCGCGCCGCACACGGCGCGTCAGGTCCCTCGGGGCTTGGCGCGCCGCGTCGCTTGCGCGAGCAGGGGATCGTCCGGCCACGGATGCCGCGGATAGCGGCCCTTGAGATCCTTGCGGACCTCGAAGTAGCCGCTGCGCCAGAAGCTGGCGAGATCCTGCGTCACCTGCACGGGGCGTCCGGCCGGCGAGAGCAGATGCATCGTCACCGGCACGCGCCCCTCCGCGAGCCGCGGCGTCTCGGTGAGCCCGAAACACTCCTGCAGCTTCACGCGCAGCACGGGCTGTGCGGCGTCGGCGTACTCCACACGGATGCGCGAGCCACTCGGCACCTCGAGATGCGTCGGCGCGATGCGGTCGAGCCGCTCGCGTGCCGCCCACGGCAATGGCGCGAGCAGCGCGCCTCCAAGATCGAGGCCTGCGAGGTCGCTCCAGCGTCTCGCCTCGCCGAGCATCGGGGCGAGCCAGGTGTCGAGCGTCTCAAGCAAGGCGGCGTCGCTCACGTCGGGATACGGCGCGCCGACGTGGCGGTGGGCGAACGCGAGCCGCTGGCGCAGCGCCAGGTCGTGGTCGCGCCAGGGCAATCGCGCGATGCCACGCTGCCGCACGGCCTCGAGCAGCGCGGCGCGATAGTCGTCGGCGCCTACGTCGCGCAGCGGTCGCTCGCGCAGGACGATCGCGCCGAGGCGCTCGACCTCCGAGGCGCGCACGCGCTCGGTTGCGTCGTCCCACTGCACCTCGTGAGCCGTGACGATCGCATCGCCGAGCGCGCGCCGCAGTTGCGCTTCGTCGAGCGCGGCGGCCAACCACACGCGGCTCTCGGCGGGATCGCCGTCGAGATCGGCGATCGCGAGGAACGCGGCACGACCCAGCGGCTGTGCGCTGGCGAGGCGCGCGCCGCGTCCGTTGCGCAGCAGGTACCGCGGCGCCTCGCCGCTGCGGCGCTGCGCCACGCGATCGGGGTAGGCCAGCGCAACCAAGGTGCCGAGCTCCGCGAGATCCTCGCCCGCGTCGCTGGCATCGCGCGGCAAGCTGCGGCGCAGGGCCCGCGCTTCGTCGCGCACGCGATGCAGGCGCGCGACGTCGGTGCCGCTGCGAGTGCCGCGGCGCAGGGCATCGACGCGCGTGGCGAGGTCGGCATCGTGCTCTGCGGCCTCGCGGCGCAGGATGTCGCGCTCGGCGAGCAGTGCGGCCACCTCGCAGGCGAGCGTCGCCATCCCGAGGGCGGCGCCGCGCAGCACGAGATGCGCGAGGCGCGGCGCGATGCCCAACGCGGCCATCGCGCGTCCGTGCGCCGTCACGCGACCATCGGGGCCAAGTGCGCCGAGGTCGCGCAGCAGGGCGCGGGCCTGCGCGAGCGTGCCGGCGGGCGGGAGGTCGAGCCAGCGCAGCGCGGCGGCGTCGGCGTGGCCTGCGCAAGCGAGCTCGAGCGCGAGGGCAGCGAGATCGGACTCGAGGATCTCCGGCGTGGGTCGCTGCGGCAAGGTCGCCTGCTGCGCCTCGTCCCAGAGCCGGATGCAGTGGCCGGGCGCGGTGCGCCCGGCGCGACCGCGGCGCTGGTCCGCCGAGGCGCGCGAGACACGCACGGTCTCGAGGCGGCTCATCCCGCTGCGCGCATCGAAGCGCGGGACGCGCGCGAGTCCCGCGTCGACGACGATGCGCACGCCGTCGAGCGTTACCGACGACTCGGCGATGGCCGTGCTGAGGATCACGCGTGGCGTCGCATCGCGCGGACGCAGCACGCGGTCCTGGTCGTCGAGGGCCAGCGAGCCGTGCAGCAGCTCGACGCGTGCGGAAATCGCGTCCTCCTCGAGCGCCGAACGCACGCGCTGCAGGTCCGCGATGCCCGGCAGGAACACCAGTACGTCGCCGCCGGACTCACGCCGTGCGGCGTGGATGTCATTCGCCACGTGGCAGGCCATCGGCACGCCGTCGCGCGGCGGTCGGTACGCCGTGGTGACCGGATGCTCGCGCCCTTCGCTCACGATCGTCGGCGCTGGCTGGGTATCGCCGAGCAAGCGCGCGACGGGCGTCGGCTCGAGCGTCGCCGACATCACGAGCAGCCGCAGGTCCGGCCGCAGGATGGCGCGCGATTCCAGGGCCAGCGCGAGCCCGAGGTCGCTGCCGATGTGCCGTTCGTGGAACTCATCGAAGAGCACCGCGGCGATGCCATCGAGCGCGGGATCGTCCTGCACCATCCGCGTGAAGATGCCCTCGGTGATGACCTCGACGCGCGTGTCGGCGCTGACGCGCGCATCGAGGCGTACGCGGTAGCCCACGCGCCGCCCGACCGGCTCGCCAAGCAGGCGCGCCATCTGCTCGGCGGCGGCGCGCGCGGCGAGTCGCCGTGGCTCGAGCACGAGGATGCGGCCATCGCCGCGCCACGCCGCATCGAGCAGCGCGAGCGGGATGCGCGTCGTCTTGCCGGCGCCGGGCGCGGCGACGACCACGGCCACGCCGGCATCGGCCAACGCCGACTGCACGGCGGGCAGCACGGCGTCGATGGGCAGTGGAGGCGCGTCGCGCAAGGGCAGGGAGGGCACCGGAACGGGGCGGGGACGGTAGGAACTGCGGGAGCCGCCACGTAAGTTAGGAGCCTATGCACTCCAGCGCGTCCGCTTCACCCGACCCCGTCACGCAGGGATCCCCGCTCGCATCGCCGCGCAACGTCGCGTTCGCGGCCAGCTTCGCAAGCGTGCTCGTGCTCGACGTCGTCACCAAGCGTTGGGCCGAGGCGGCGCTGGCGCTGCACGTGCCGGTGGAGGTCGTCGGGCGCACGCTACGCTGGACGCTGACGTACAACACCGGTGCGGCGATGAGCATCTCGGTCGGCGAGCTGTCGCGTCCGTTCTTCAGCATCGTTGCGATCGGGATGGTGATCTACCTGCTGGTTCTGCTGCGCCAGTCGCCGCCGCAGTCGCGCGGCGTGCCGCTGGCGTTGGGGCTGTTGACGGCGGGGGCGGTGGGCAACCTCATCGACCGCCTGCGCCACGACCGCGGCGTCGTCGATTTCATCGATGTCGGCACGGCGTCCTGGCGTTTCTGGACCTTCAACGTCGCCGACATCGGCGTGAGCTGCGGTGCCGCGTTGCTGGCGCTGCTGCTATGGCGCGAAGACCGCGCCGCAGGCACGTTACAGGCGACGACCCCTCCTCCCGAGAGCACCGACCGATGACCCAGCGCCGCGACTTCCTCCGCAAGGCCTCCCTCCTCGCCGCCGGTACGCTGGCCGCTTCGCCGTTCGCGGCGCCGCTCGGTGCCGAGTCGTCCGATGCGATCGCCCAGGGCAGTTGGGACACGTCGTGGACTTCGCGCGTGACCGGGCGCCACAAGATGTGCTTCGATGCGCACGAGATCTCGGAAGGCGTGTGCCTGCACCAGGCGCGCTCGTTCCTGCAGGGCTACAAGGACGTCTACGGCCTCAGCGACGCCGACCTCAGCGCCGTGCTCGTCATCCGCCACTCGGCGGTGCCGATGGTGATGAACGACACGCTGTGGGCGGACGGCTTCCTCGGCGAAGCGACCGACCTCAAGGACCCGGAGACGGGCGAAGTCGCCAAGCGCAATCCGTTCGTGAACGTGCCGGCCGGCGCACGCTACGCGCTGACGTGGCCGGACGGCGCGCTCGACACGTTGATTTCGCGCGGCGTCATCGTGCTCGCCTGCGACCTCGCGCTGCGCAACTTCGCCGGCCGCATCGCGCAGCACCGTCGCATCCCGCGGCAGGACGCGACGGCGCTCGTGAACGCCAATCTCATCCCCGGCATCTACAAGATGCCGACGGGGGTGTTCGCGACCTGCCACGCGCAGCAGCTCGGCTGCGGCGTGCTCAACGCGGTCTGAGGTCGGCGAGCAGCGATTCCGCGGCGCGGCGTCCGCTGCGCAGCGCCCCGTTGATCGACGGCGTCTCGAGATAGTCGCCGCAGCCATAGAGCTGCGGTCCGAGGCGCACGGCATCCGCGACGTGATCGGGCGACGGCACGTTACGCGGCAGAGAGAACGGTACGCGTGCCACTCGCAGCAGGCGCCAGGCGTCCACGGCCGTGGCGCCGAACCAGCGGCCCAGCTGTGCGCGCGCGTCGCGGTCGAGCACTCCGTCGTCGGTGTGCCCCGTTCCCACGACGGTGGCCGAAACCAAGGCCTTGCCCGGCGGGGCGTAGCTCGCGCTGACATCGCTGGGCACGCAGACGTGGTTGATCGGCCCGCGTCGGCCTTCGCTATCGAGGACGAGCAGCGGGGCGGCCAGCGGCGATTCTGGCGCGGCATAGTAGAGCGTCACGCAGGAGGACCACTGCGGCGTGCGCGCGCCCGGCAGCAGCACGGGCGCGTGGCGTGCGTCCGTCGCGAGGATCACGGCTTCGGCGTCGAGCGTCTCGCCCGTGGAGAGTTCGACGCGCGTGCCCTTCAGCGTGCGCACGCGCGCGTTGGTGCGGACGCTGTCCGGCGGGAGATCTGCGGCGAGCTGCTGGGGAATCGCGCGCATTCCGCCCGTCGGCAGGCTGGCGTGGCCCGTCGCGAACATCCCGAAGAGGAACTGGAACCAATGCCACGGCGCGCCGAGCTGCGAGTCGAGGAACACGCCGCCGAAGAACGGACGGAAGAATCGCTCGATCGCCCGGTCGGAGAATCCGCGGCTGTGCAGTCCGCGTGCCGCGGTTTCGTCAGCCTGCGGCAGCGCTTCGCCTTCGAGCGCGAGAATCGCCTCCGAGCGGAGCTTGAGCATCCGGAGCGCGTCCATCGGCGAGAACGCGCCGGACACCAGCGAGCGCAGGCCGGCCAGCGGAGCGCGCCAGGGATCCGCCACGCGTCCGAAGCCGCCCTCGCGGCGGATCAACGCACCGGGCAGGAAACGGCCGAGTTGCAGCGCCTCGAGGTCGAGCTGGGCGCGCGCTTCGGGATACGAGTCGAGCAGCACCTGGAATCCGCGATCGAGGAGGAAGCCGTCGACTTCGTCCGTCGCCACGCGTCCGCCGACCTCGTCCTGCGCTTCGAGAACCAGCGGAGTCACGCCGCCCGCGACGAGGCGGCGTGCGGCGGCGAGGCCGGCGAGTCCGCCGCCGATGACGATCACATCGTGCTGGGCCATATCGATACAATGCCCTCGGCAGACTGCTAGTTTCCTGCCGATGCCCAAGAGCTACGACCGCGCCTACTACGAGCAGTGGTACCACGATCCCGACCGGCGGGTCATCACGCCGGCGTCCGTGGCGCGCAAGGCGCGCCTTGTGCTCGGCATCGCCGAGTCGCTGCTGGAGCGGCCGGTGCGATCGGTGCTCGATGTCGGCTGCGGCGAGGGCAGTTGGCGCGAACACCTGCGGCGCGAGCGACCCAACGTGCGCTACACCGGCGTCGAGTCCAGCGAGTACGTCATCGAGCGCTACGGCCGCACGCGCGACATCCGCGCGGGCTCGTTCGGCACGCTCGCGTCGCTGGATCTCGACGGGCCCTACGACGTGATCGTCGTCTGCGACGTGCTACAGTACGTGCCCGACGCCGAGCTGGGGCCTGGGCTCGCGGCGCTCTCGGAGTTGCTCGGCGGCGTCGCGTATCTCGAGGCCTACGCGCAGGAAGACGCCATCGAGGGCGACCGCGCGGGTTGGCACGAGCGCAGCGCGGCGCAGTATATCGCGGCGTTCGGCGCGGCCGGCCTCGTCGGCGTGGGAATGCACTGCTACGTCGGCGAGGCGCTGCGCGACCACACGGCGGCACTCGAGCGGCGCTGACGCCGCGGGGGCTGCGGGGCTGGCGTCGGGCCGGGAATTGCCTTAACCTTTCATCCGGATATACGGATGAAGCGAACCCCTCTCTTTGACCGCCTCTCGGCCCTTGCCGACCCGATCCGTTCGCGCCTGCTGCTCCTGTTGGAGCGGCACGAGCTGACGGTCTCGGAGCTCTGCAGCGTCCTGCAGCTGCCGCAGTCCACCGTGAGCCGGCACCTCAAGGTCCTGAGCGCCGCGGGCTGGCTCGTGGCGCGCGAGGACGGGACGAGCAACCGGTACCGGCTCGACGCCAAGGCGCTCGACGCCGGCACGCGCAAGCTGTGGACGGCGGTGCGCGAGGAAGCCGAGGGACTGCCCGCCGCCGCGCGCGACGCGCAACGCGTGAAGGGCGTGCTGGCCGACCGCCACACGCGCTCGCAGCAGTTCTTCGCCAGCTCCGCCGCGCAGTGGGACAAGGTGCGCGCCGAACTCTTCGGCACGCGCACCGAGCTCTTCGCCCTCGTCGGCCTCCTCGAGCCGGCGCAGGTCGTCGGCGACCTCGGCTGCGGCACCGGCCAGCTCGCCGAGGTGATGGCGCCCTTCGTGAAGTCGGTGATCGCCGTCGACGAATCCTCCGCGATGCTCAAGGCCGCCAAGGCCCGCCTGGCCGCGCTCGACAACGTCGAGTTGCGCTCCGGCAGCATCGAGGAGCTGCCCATCGAGGCGCGCGCCCTCGACGTCGCCGTGCTCTCGCTGGTGCTGCACTACGTGGCGGATCCGGTGGAGGTCCTCACAGGGATCCGCCGCACGCTCAAGCCCAAGGGCGGCAAGCTGCTCTTGGTGGATATGCTGCCGCACGATCGCGCCGAGTACCGGCAGACGATGGGCCACGTGTGGTTGGGCTTCGCCCCCGAACAGGTGCAGGAGTGGGCCGCCGCCGCCGGCTTCACGTCCACGCGCATCCACGCACTCCCCCCCAGCCCCGCATCCAAGGGCCCGACGTTGTTCACCGCGGTGCTCAGCGCCTAAGCGACGCACGGCAGCCACCGACACCGCCGCGGTTGCAGTTGTACTTGTAGTAGTAGTTGCAGTCTTGGTTGTAGTTGTAGTTGTGGTTGTAGTGGTGGTTGTAGTGGTAGTTGCAGTTGTGGTTGTAGTTGTAGTTGTAGTTGCAGTTTGCATCCGTCCTCCGTCTTCCGTCCCATCTCAAGTCTCAAGTCTCAGCTCTCAATTCAGAGGAATCGAATGACCGCCGTCGCCCCGCAGTCCCATCCGTTCGACGCCGCCGCCAAGGCCGGCCGCGCTCCCTTCAAGGTCAAGGACCTCTCCCTCGCCGAGTGGGGTCGCCAGGAGATCCGCCTCGCCGAGTACGAGATGCCGGGCCTGATGGCGCTGCGCGCCGAGTACAAGGGCAAGAAGCCGCTCGCGGGCGCGAAGATTATGGGTTCGCTGCATATGACCATCCAGACCGCCGTGCTGATCGAGACGCTGACCGAGCTGGGCGCCGACGTGCGCTGGGTGAGCTGCAACATCTTCTCGACGCAGGACCACGCCGCCGCCGCCGTCGTCGTCGGCAAGGACGGCTCCGTCGAGCAGCCGCGCGGCACGCCCGTCTACGCCTGGAAGGGCGAGACGCTCGAGGAGTACTGGTGGTGCACCGACCAGGCGCTGATGTGGCCCGACGGTACGGGCCCGAACCTGCTGCTGGATGACGGCGGCGACGCCACCCTGCTCATCCACAAGGGCACGGAGTACGAGGCCGCCGGCAAGATCCCGGCCTTCGACGCCGCGAACGATCCCGAGGAGTGGGGCGTCATCCTCGAGCTGCTCAACAAGACGATCAAGGAAGACCCGAAGCGTTGGACGAACGTCGGCAAGGCCATCAAGGGCGTCTCGGAAGAGACGACCACGGGCGTGCATCGCCTCTACGAGATGATGGCGGCGGGCAAGCTCCTCTTCCCGGCGATCAACGTCAACGACTCCGTCACGAAGAGCAAGTTCGACAACCTCTACGGCTGCCGTCACTCGCTCACCGACGGCATCCTCCGCGCGTCGGACGTGATGCTCGCCGGCAAGGTCGCCGTCGTGCTCGGCTACGGCGACGTCGGCAAGGGCTCGGCGCAGTCGCTGCGCGCGCAGGGCGCGCGCGTCGTGATCACCGAGATCGACCCCATCTGCGCGCTGCAGGCGGCGATGGAAGGCTACCAGGTCGCCACGCTCGAGGACGTCGTCAGCACGGCCGACGTGTTCATCACCGCGACGGGCAACGCCAACATCATCACCGTCGACCATATGGCCAAGATGAAGGACAAGGCCATCGTCGGGAACATCGGCCACTTCGACAACGAGATCGATATGGCCGGCCTGAAGAACCTCAAGGGCATCAAGCGCAACCAGATCAAGCCGCAGTTCGACGAGTGGATCTTCCCCGACGGCCACTCGGTGCTCATCCTCGCCGAAGGCCGCCTCCTGAACCTCGGCTGCGCGACCGGCCACCCGAGCTTCGTGATGAGCTGCTCGTTCTCGAACCAGGTCGTCGCCCAGATCGACCTGCATCTCGCCGCGCAGGGCAAGGCGACCGTGTCCGGCATCAAGTACGACGAGCGCAAGGTGTACGTGCTGCCGAAGAAGCTCGACGAGAAGGTGGCGCGCCTGCACATCGACAAGCTCGGCGTGAAGCTGACGAAGCTGACCGAGAAGCAGGCCGCGTACATCGGCGTGCCCGTGGATGGGCCGTACAAGCCGGACCACTATCGGTACTAGGACCGAGGAGCGCGGGGAAGGATAGAAGGAGAGAGAATGGATCGAGGCCGTGAGGAGCGAGGATCCCCTCGTTTCTCACGGCCTCCGTTCTCGCTCCTCCGTCCTCGATCCGCTCCTTCGCTACTCGCTCCTCGTTCAGCGCATCGTGTCGATGCCGCCCGCCTGCTGCCCGACCTCCACGCTCGCCACGCGCCGCAGCGTCCGGAGATCGATGATGTCCACGGTGCTCTTCTCCGATCCGACGCCTTCGTTGGAGATGAACGCGTAGCGGTCATCCGCCGTGATCGCGGCGCCGTGTACGACGCGGCGCGTCGTCGGGATGCGCGCGAGTTCGCGCCCGCTCACGGCGTCGAACACGCTCACCGATTGGCCGCGCTTGTTCGTGGCCACGATGCGCGTGCCGTCGCCGGTGATCGCGAGGTTGTAGATGCCCTCGCCCGCGGGGATGCGGCGCAGCAGCCGCCACGCGGCGACGTCGATCTCGACGAGCTCGCTGCTCTTGTTGCAGGCGACCCACACGCGGGCGCCGTCCGGCGAGGGCTGCGCCCAGGTCGGCGAGCAGCCGACGTCACCGGGGGCGGGCGGCGTCATTCCGTGGCCGCCGCCGTCGTGGCCAGCGTGCGCGTCCGGCCCGCGCCGCGGCGGCGCGCCGGCCATTCCCATCTCCTTGCCCGCGGTGAGGAAGAAGTGCCGCGCGACCTCGTAGCGCCGCGTGTCGATCTCCACCAGCATCTCGTCCATCATACACGCGGAGTAGTGCCGCGTCCCGCTCGCGGTGAGCCGCGATCCGTGCGGCATCGTGCAGGTCGGGATGCGCGCGATCTCGACCATCTCGCCCGCTTCCACCACCGACACCGACGACGTGACCATATCGCCGTGCAGGTTGAAGTTGACGACCCACACGTAGAAGCCGTCGGGGCTGACCTGTGCCGTGGCGGGGAAGGGCCCGAGCGTCGCGCGGCCGACGGGTACGTCGTCCGCCGTGCGGAACTTCCAGAGGTCGCCGCCGGGCAGTCCGTGCGCCGTCGAGACGAAGTAGTGCTCGCCGTCCGGCGCGATGGCGACGCCGTGCGGGCCGTCGGGGTCGATCAGCGACATCCCCACCGGCGCGACGCGGTCCACGCGCGCGCCCGTCGGCCCGAAGGTGATGCGCGCGATCTCGTCCACCGACTCCGAGACGACGATCGCCCGATACTCACGCGACGGCGGCTCGGGTGGCAGCGATTCCGTCAGGATGCGCGGCCGCAACTCGGCTTCCTCGCGCGGCGTACCGCAGGCGAGGACGCCGAGTGCGATGCACGCACCAAGCGCGAGCCTCACGGCACCACGCCCGGCTTCGGCTCGATGCGCACGATCCACAGCCCGTTGTTCATATCGTTCACGTAGGCGAGGCCATCGCGCACCACCACGCCCCAGGTCATCGCGCTGTTGCGCGTGCGGCCTTCCATATCGGCCGTGTTGAGATGCCCGATCTCGCGGCCCTGCGCGCGCAGGTCGCCCTTGAGCTCACCGGAGACGTCGAACACGCGGAATCCGCCGTTGTACGCGCCGATGTACAGCGAGTCGCCGGCCACCCAGACGTTGTGGACGCCGCCGAACTCGGGCTCATACCAGGCCACGGAACGCGGCGCGTCGAGGTCGCTGACGTCGATCACCTGCAGGCGTCCGTACGCGCGGCCGGCCGCGGCGTCCTTCGCGCCGGTCACGCCGCTGGCGGGGAACACCTCGTCGGCGATGAACACGTAGTCCTTGTGCCGCCACGCGGTGTGCGTGCCGCGGATGAAGCCCGGGCCGCCGCTGGCCTCCACATCCCGGTACAGCGCGTTCAGGTCGTACTTGTACTGCGTGACCATCACGGGATTGCTCGGGCTGCCGCCGCGGATGCCGTTGCCGACGTCGAGGATCACCAAGCCGTCGTTCCACCACGAGCCGTAGAGCAGGCCGTCCTGCACGTCGATGTCGTGCAGCGTGCGGCCGGCGTCGGGGCGGTTCTCCGTCTTCCACTGCGCCACCTCGCGCGGGTTGGCGGGGTCGTCGATGTTCACGACGTGCAGCGCGCCGGTGCCGTTGTTCGTGAGGAACACGTGCTGGCCGTGGCGCGGGTCCTTGTAGATGAAGCTCGAGTGCACGCCGGCAGTCACGCCGCTGGTGAACTCGCTGATGACCTTCGGGTGCCGCGGGTCCTCGAGCGAGGCGAACACCACGCCGTTGCGGCGGTCGGCGGCGCCCTCGCGCGTGTGCACGAGGTACTTGCCGTCGGGCGTCGTCATCACGTCGTTCACGCGCCGCGTGTTCGACACCAGCGAGTCGGTGACCACGGGTGCCGCGGGATTCGTGATGTCGATGACGTACAGCACGTCGCCACCGCCGCCCGAGCCGAGGTACGCGACCTCGCCGTTGGGATGGATCCACACCTCTTCCGTATTGAAGCGCGTGCGCGGCAGGCGGCCGACGACGGTCAACGGGCGGCGCACGCCGCGCGCGCTGAGCGTCACCACGGCGTCCGCCGTGCGGTTGCCCAGCGATGCCGTCACGGTGTAGCTGCCCGGCTCGTATCCGACGAAGCTGCCGTCGGCGTCGAGCATCCCCTGGCCGGGCGAGAAGCTCCACACCGGCGTGATGCCGGCGATCTCGCGGCCCTGCGCATCGCGCGCCACGGCGCGGAACCGCAGGACGTCGCCCGTGCGCGCGTCGCTGACCCCCGGCTCGACGGTGAGCGTCGCGACCTGGCTGCCGAGCACCTGCAGCTCGCGCGATTCCGCGACCGCGCCGACGCGCGCCGTCACCGTCGCGCGGCCGGCGGCCACCGCCGTCACCATCCCGACTTCATTCACCGTGAGCACGCGCGGGTTCGACGACGCCCACTGCACGCGGTCGTCGCGGCGATCGCCGGCGGCGGAGCGCACGTCGGCGCTCAAGCGGATGCGCTGGCCCGGCACGAGCCGCTCGACGGCATAGCCCATCTGCGAGATCAGGCCTTGGCTGAGACCATATCCGTGCCGCCGCTGAACCTCGACGAGTCCGGCCTGGGTGAGGGGCTCTGCGG
>DAOMNV010000063.1:0-14409 GCA_035444005.1 Gemmatimonadaceae bacterium | reverse complement strand
GGCAGGGCTCGGCCACGCCCGGCGAGTAGGCCAAGGCCAGGTCGCGCTGGTTGGTCAGGGGCTTCGTGGGGACGACGGCGATCTTGCCGGGTCGTCCGCGGGAATGGTAATCGAGGGCGTCCTCTCGCTTCATAGGGAGGCAATCTAGCGGGTTCGGGGCCTGGACGGAGGTTCCGGGGTCCCCCGTAAGCGCTTGGGGCGGAACCCGTTGCGGGGTCACGGGGTTGTGAACGCACCCCCAAGCCGCTAGCCATTCCCATCGTGAGATCCCGACTCGCCGCCCTGCCGCCCCGCTCCCGCCCTGCGCGGGGGCCCTTGGCGCGCCTGCTGGTGGGGCTGTGGCTGGTGCTGCACGTGTTCACGGTGGCGGCGGCCCCGGTCGCCGATGGCTTCGTGGACCACCGCGACGAGGTGGTGGTGCACATCGAGGACGTGGACGGGGGCAAGTGCCCGCCGGCCCACTCCGACGCCTGCGATCTCTGCCAGTTCTCGCACGGCCTGCGCGCGATCGCAGCGGGCTCGGCAGGCATCGGCCTACCGGCGGTGGAGCGGCGGAGCCCCACGCCCGCGGCGGCGCTTGCCCTGCCGGCGGATTTCGCGTTCCTCGATGGTCACTCCTCCCGAGCCCCACCGGCCCTCGGTTGAGTCGAGCGCCGCGCGCCCCACGGGCCGCGGCTGAGTAGGCACGCGGCCACTTCGGCCGCCATCCAACAACCCGAGTCCGTCCTTATGGTCCGCCAGTCCCTGGCGATCCGCGCCGCAGTGCTGGCCGCGTGTTCGCTACTGCCTCTCGGTTCGCTCGTTGCCCAGGCCGCGCAGGTCGTGGGTCGCATCACGGATGCGGCCACGGGCGCGCCGCTGCCGGCCGCGGCGATCCGCCTTGTCGAGCTGCATCGGGAGGCACGCAGCCACGAGGACGGGCGCTTCACGCTCGGCGCCGTGGTGCCCGGGACGTATCAACTGACGGTGCAGCGCATCGGGTATCGCAGCCTCTCGCGGCTGCTCGAGGTGCGCATCGGGATGGACTCGCTGCGATTGACGATGACCGCGTCGCCGCTGCAGTTGGGGGCGACGGTCGTCACGGGCCAGGTGTCGGAGCGCGGCGCCGCGGACGCGATCAGCCCCGCCAACGTGCTCTCCGACGCGAAGCTCGACCGCGCGCTCGACGGCACCGTGGCGGCGACGATCCGCGGGACGCCCGGCGTCTCGATGGCTTCGATGGGTCCCGCGACGGCACGTCCGGTGATCCGCGGGCTCAGCGGTGACCGCGTGCTGCTGCTCGAGGATGGACAGCGCCCCGGCGACCTCTCCAGCTCCTCGATGGACCACGCCGTCGCCGTCGAGGCGCTCACGGCGCGCAAGATGGAAGTCGTACGTGGGCCGATGTCGCTGCTCTACGGCTCCAGTGCGCTGGGTGGCGTGGTCAACGTGATCCGTCAGGAGGTCCCTGCCATCGCGCTCGACCACCTGCACGGCGGCCTGAGCGTGCAGGCCAGCTCGGTGAACGATGGCGGCACGCTCGGCGGCTACGCGGAGTTTCCGCTGGCGGGGTTCGCGGTGCGCGCCGAGGGCAGTGGCCGCCTCGCCGGCGACCTGCGCACGCCGGCTGGCCGGCTGGTGAACACCGGCGTCGCCAGCGCGGGTGCCGCGTTGGGCGTGTCGAAGGTGGGCGATTGGGGATACAGCGGCCTGAGCTACCGGTTCTACGGCAACGAGTACGGCATCCCCGGCGGCTTCGTCGGCGCGCACCCGGGCGGCGTGGACATCCAGATGGTGCGGCACACGCTGCGCAGCGAGACGGACTGGCATCCGCGCGCCTCGCGCTTCGAGAGCGTGAAGGCCACCGCGACGTTCACTGCGTACGAGCACGACGAACTCACGTCGAGCGGCAGCGTCGCGACGGGCTTCGACCAGATGCAGGGCACGTTCGAGCTGGTCGGCCGGCACGCGCACGCGGGCGTGGCGGAAGGCGGCGTGATCGGGCTGCGCGCGCAGTACCGCGACATCGATCCCTCGGGCGCCATCCGCGCGACACGCACGGCGGATTGGTCGCTGGCGGGATTCATCGTCGAGGAGTTCGGCGCCGGGCCGCTGCGCGCGCAGGCCGGCCTGCGCTACGACATCGCGCGCTTCGTGCCGCTGGAGGACCGCAACATCGTCGTGCAGGACGACACCCTGCCGGTGGTCCCGCGGACCTTCGGCGCGTTGAGCGCGTCGTTCGGGGCCATCTACAGCTGGCCCAACGGCCTGCGGCTCGGCGGCAGCCTCAGCCGCTCGTACCGCACGCCGGACTTCAACGAGCTCTACTCCGACGGTCCGCACCTCGCCGCGTATTCGTACGACGTCGGCGATCCGCGCAACCGCCAGGAGACCGGACTCGGCGCGGACATCTTCGTGCGCGTCGATCGCCTGCGCCTGCGCGGCGAGATCGCGGCTTTCGCCAACCGGATGCAGGGCTACCTGTTCCCGCGCAACACGGGCGAGCTGGGGCGCGTCGGCGAACGCTGGAAATTCCAGTACACGAACGAGGACGCCACGCTGGTCGGCGCAGAAGGCGAGTTCGAGCTGACTCTTGTCGAACACGTCGTGCTGGAGGCGACGGCGTCGTATGTGCGCGGGACGCTGGCTGGTGCGCGCGACACGATTCCGGGCACGGGCGGCGAGCCCGACCGGCTTGAGTCGCGCTACCTGCCGCTGATGCCGCCGCTGAACGGCCGCGTCGGCCTGCGGCACGAGACGCCCAATTGGTCCTACGGCGGTGGCCTGCCGCGCGCCAGACCCTGCTCGGCGATTTCGAAACCGAGACGCCGGCCTACGCCACCGCCGACCTCAGCGTCGCGCGGCGCTTCGTGGTGGGCTCGCGTCTGCACAGTCTCACGCTGCGCGTGGACAACCTGTTCGACGCCGAGGTCCGCGAGCACCTCTCGCGTACCAAGGAGATCATCCCCGAGGCGGGGCGCAACGTCGCGCTGCTGTATCGGGTGCAGTTCTGAATCCCAGCTGTTTCCCGTGGCCGCCGCTCGCGGCTGCCGTTCCTACCTTCGCAGGAGACCGATCGATGATTCGTCAGTACCTCTCCGTCCGCCGCGCCGCGCTGCTCGCGGCCTCCGCGCTCGCCTTCGCCGCCTGCACCGCCGCGGAGGCGGGGCACGAGACCGAAGTGGAGTTTATGCAGGTCAGCGTCGGCACGACGACCGTCACCGTCAACTCAACCGGCGCGATCACCGGTGGGCCGATCACGATGACGGCGGAGTCCGAGGAGCCCGTGAGCGTGGTGTTCCTCGACGCCGATATGGCGGAGGCCCTGCAGGAGCACGCCGACGACTACCAGGTGAACATCACCACGCCGCCGCAGCTGACCTTCACCCGCACGGGAGCCTTCGGCGGGACGCTGCTTTCCACCAGCGCGACGGCCGGCACGTACAACATCCAGGTGTCGCTGTTCCACATCGAGGAGAGCCACGTGGACTTCGGGGCCTTCGGCATTCCGATCACGGTGACGCTGCCGCCCACGGTCGTCGCGAAGTAAGCCTCAGCGCGGCTGGCGCCGCAGCCAGTCGAGCGGATCCGCGGCCCGGCCGCCGTTGGCCCGGATCTCGAAGTGCAGACGGGGGGGCAGGTCGGGATCGGCTTGCCCCACCGTCCCGAGGGTCTGCCCCTTGGTGATGCGCCCGCCGCGGCGGACGTGGATCTCCTGCAGCGAGGCGTACATCGAGTAGGCGCCGCCGCCGTGCTGCACGATCATCGTGAGCCCGTAGGTGCCGGCCTGCTCGGCGAACACGACTTCGCCGTCTGCGATGGCCCGCACCGGCGTGCCGGCCGCGGCGGCGATGCCGATGCCGTTCCAGGTGATGCTCGTGTTGTTTGGGTTCACCACGCGGCCGTAGCGGTACACGATGCTGCCCTCGACGGGCCAGTCGAGGCGGCCGAGGTCGGCGGTGGTGAGGGCGCTGGCGCTGGGCGCGGCGCCGGCGCGCGTCGCGGCGGCCTCGGCACGCCGCCGCGATTCCTCGAGCGCGGTGATGACGTTCGTCAGCCGCTGCTCGTCGCGGGAGATCTGCTGCAGGCGCTGCTGGGCCGCGCGCTGCTGGGCCTCGATCTGCGCGAGCGTGCGGCCGCGCTGTAGTTCGAGGCGACGCAGGCGCGCCTCTTCCTCGGCCTTCTCGCGGCGGTTCATCTCCACGTCGCCCTGCAGGCGCACCAGCATCGCCCGCTGCTCGGCCACCTGGCGGTTCAGCTGCTCGACGCGCTGCAGCAGCGCCTGGTCGCGCTGCGCCGCGAGGTGCAGGTACTTGTAGCGCGCGACCAGCGCGCCGAAGCTCTCCGCCGAGAGCAGGGCCTCGAGCGTGTACAGCGGGCCGCGCTTGTAGATCTCCTGCACGCGGCGCGTGAGCGTCGCGCGCTTGATCAGCAACTCGTCCTGCGAGCGCACCAGCGAGGCGTTGACGTTCTCGACTTCGTTGTAGAGCGTGCCGAGCTGGGAGTCGAGCGAGCGCACCACGCGGGCTGTCGCCTGCGCCTGGCGCTCGAGGTTCTGCCTTTCGGCGGAGACGTTCTGCGCATTGCGCCGGTAGTCCGCCATCCGCTGCTCGAGCGTGCGGCGCTCCTGGCGCAGGCGCTCGAGCTCGAGCTGCTGTTCGCGGATGCGCTCGGCGCTCTGCTGGGCGCTCGGCGGGAGGGCGGGGCGCTGTTGGGGATGGATGACGGATGACGGAAGCAGCAAGGCCACAGTCGCCGCGGCGACGCCGCGGAGCAGCGTGCGAGTGCAGTTGCCTCCCGTCTCCCGTCTCACGTCTCAGACCTTCCTGAGGTGCCGCCCGACACTCAACGAGCTGCCCAGCAGCCCGATGCCCGCGCCGGCGACGATGCCCGCCACGGCCAGCGGCAGGTCGAAGTACTGGATCTGCATCACGAAGCGCCCGGCGACCTGCACGGCGATCCAGGTGAGCACCAACGCGAGGAGGCCGCCCATCGTACCCTTGATCGCGCCCTCGATGAGGAAGGGGGCGCGGATGAATCCGTCCGTCGCGCCGACGAGGCGCATAATGGCGATCTCGCGGCTGCGGGCGAGCACCGCCATCCGGATCGTCGAGCCGATGATGATGATCGCGACCAGCGCGAAGGTGATGCCCAGCGCGAGGCCGGCGCCGGTGGCGATGTTGCGCAGGCGGTAGAGGTTGCGCACCCACTCCTCGCCGTAGCGCACGTCGTCGATGAAGTCGTAGTTCTCGAGGCGCTTGGCGACGCGGGCCACCGTCTCGGGATCGCGGAAGCCGGGCTTGAGCCGCACCTCGATGCTCGACGGCAGCAGGCCTTCCTCGAACACGTCGGTGAACTCGCGCAACTCGCGCCGCGCGCGTTCGAGCGCCTGCGCCTCCGTCACGAGGCGCACCTGCGCGACCTCGGGGAAGAGGCCGACGTCGTCGACCGCCGCGCTGGCGGCCTCGGCGGGTGTGCCGGCGGCGACGAAGCCGCGCACCTCGACGCGGTCCTCCACCTGCTGCAGCGCTTGGCGCAGGTTGAGCGCGACGAGGCCGAAGAGCCCGAAGGCGAAGAGCGAGAAGGCGATGGTCGTGACCGACAGCGCGCTGAGCATCGGGGCGCGGTCGAAGGCGCGCATCGCTTCGCGGAAGGCGAGGCGCATCAGGCGGCCCCCGCGTCGTCGGCGGCGGAATCGAACACGAGGCGGCCGCGGTTGATCTCCAGCGTGCGGAAGCCGGCGTCGCGCACCAGCGAGAGGTCGTGCGTGGCCATCAGCACGGCCGTGCCCGCGGCGTTGATGTCGCGCAGCAACTGGAAGATGCCGCGCGTCGAGCGGTCATCGAGGTTGCCGGTGGGCTCGTCGGCGAGGAGCACGAGCGGGTCGTTCACCAGCGCGCGGGCGATCGCCACGCGCTGCTGCTCGCCGCCCGAGAGCTCGTGCGGGAACGCCGTCGCCTTGCTGGCGAGCCCCACCTGCGTCAGCGCACGGGCCACGCGCGGCGCCACCTGCGCGGCCGACGTCCCCGTCACTTCCAGCGCGAAGGCCACGTTCTGCTCGGCCGTGCGGTCCTCGAGCAGGCGGAAGTCCTGGAAGACGACGCCGAGCCGACGGCGCAGCTGCGGGATCTCGCGGCGCGAGAGCGTCACCGAGCTCTTGCCGTCCACGCGCACCTCGCCGCTGGTCGGGCGCTCGTCCAGGTACACCAGCTTGAGGATGGTGCTCTTGCCGGCGCCCGAGGGCCCCGTGAGGAAGGCGAACTCGCCGCGGCGCAGGTTGAACGACACCTCCTCGAGGGCGGGTCCGCCGCGGGCGTAGGACTTGGAGACCTTGGTGAACCGTATCATCGATTACTTGAGGGCCTGCTCGAGGTCGGCGATGAGGTCATCGACCGACTCGAGCCCGATGCTGAAGCGCAGGAAGCCGTCGGGGATCCCGATGGCCGCGCGTTCGGCGGGCGTCATCTTCGCGTGCGAGGTGAAGCGCGGTTCGCTCACCAAGGTATCGACGCCACCCAGCGAGGGCGCGTGCGTCACCAGCTTGAGCTTCTTCAGGAAGCGGTCGGCGGACTTGCCGCCGCCCTTGAGCTCGAGCGCCAGCATCCCGCCGAAGCCGTCGAGCACGTCCTTGGCGACCTCGTGGTCCGGGTGCGACTTGAGGCCGGGGTAGTGCACCTGCACGATTTCCTTCCGCTTCTCGGCCCACTGCGCGATCGCCAGCGCCGACTCGTTGGCGCGCTTGACGCGCACGTCGAGCGTCTTCAGGCCGCGCTCGAGCAGCCAGCAGGCGAAGGGATCGGGCGTCTGGCCCCAGAGCATCTCCTTCTGCAGCACTTCGTCGATGTACGGCTCGGAGCCGAGCACCGCGCCCATCAGGATGTCGTGATGGCCGTTGAGGTACTTGGTGGCCGAGTGGATGACGACGTCGGCACCGTGCTCGAGCGGACGGAAGTTGATCGGGCTGGCGAAGGTCGAGTCGATGACCAGCGCGATGCCGGAGTTGCGCGTGAGGAACGAGATCGGCCGCAGGTCGAGCACGCGGCAGGTGGGGTTCACCGGCGTCTCGAGGAAGATGGCCCGCGTTTCCTTGCGGATGTTCTTGCGCCAGACGCGGGGCTCCCAGGGATCGACGAGCTGCACGTCGATGCCCATCC
Organism: Gemmatimonadaceae bacterium; assembly: GCA_035444005.1. Lineage (GTDB taxonomy): Bacteria > Gemmatimonadota > Gemmatimonadetes > Gemmatimonadales > Gemmatimonadaceae > Pseudogemmatithrix. The sequence goes on along the minus strand of DAOMNV010000063.1, from coordinate 7,276 downwards.
GCACGAACTCTTCCATGAAGAGCCGATGGGTGCCGCCGTAGATGAACTGCGACGAGAGCAGGTGATCGCCCGGCCGCAGCAGCGCGAGCAGCGCGCAGGCCGTCGCGGCCATGCCCGACGAGAGCAGCAGCGCCGACTCGGCGCCTTCGAGCATCGCGAGACGCTTCTGGACGCGTGCCGCGTTGGGCGTGTTGCCGTAGCGCGTGTACAGCAGGCCGTCGCCGGTGCCGGGGCGCTGGAGGTGGTTCACGCTCTGGACCAGCGGCTCCACGACGGCATCGCCGTGCTGATGGGCCTCGCGTGCGCCGTGGATGGCGAGCGTCGCGAGCGAGGGCTTCTTCGGCTTCGGCATCGACCTGCTCAGGCGAGGTTCTTGGTGAGGACGGGTCGGTGATCCACGTCCATCTTCACGAGCTTCACGATCTCGGTGATGGCGACCCCGGCGAGGTCGCGGACGACGATGCCGCCCTTGGGCAGCGACTCATCGTACACCACGGGCGCGAGCTCGTGCCGTCGCGGGCCATAAACCCACACGAGCTCGCCGTTGTCGATGAGCCGCATCCGCGCGTCCTCGGGGCGCACGCGCACCAAGGGGCCGCGCTCGGCATCGCCGCGGCGCGAGGCCACGTAGCCCACCACCTGCAGCGGCTGGAACGCCCGCATCAGGCCACGGCCCCGAGCGGCACGAAGCGGTCGGCGTCGCGCCGCAGCAGGCGGCGGCGCGCCAGGCGCTCCAGCATCTCCTGGCAGGCCTCGCAGGCCAGCCCCACTTCCTCGGCGACCGCGTCCACCAAGGCCTCGCCGCTGCGCATCACCGTCTCCCAGCAGCGGCGCTCCTTCTCGCTCACCGCGCCCACCAGCCGCACCTCGGCGCTGGGCAACTGCACGACCAGCGCGAGTCCGTGCACTTCGAGCACGGCCTCGATGATCTCCAAGTGGTGCTCCGAGATGCCGCGCAGCAGGAGGTAGCCGTCCTTCGAGGGATGCTCCGCGGTGAGCGGCAGCATCAGCTTCGCGAGAATCTCGTCGGCGCAGGAGCGGTCGAGCAGGCCGATGTGCGAGAAGTCGAGCACGGCCACGCTGCCGTCCGCGAGGTCGGCGATGCGCTGTTCGATCACCGTGCGCACGAGGTGGCCCGTGCGCCGGGTCACGAGGTCGGCGTACGACGGATCGACCGAATCCTGCAACGCGGAGCGCACGTCGATGTTCGGCGTCACGATCCCTCCGCCCGTTCGGGGATGATGATCTGCACTTGGGCGCCCGCGAAGGCCGGCAGGCCGTCTTCGCGGGCGGGCGAGTCGTCCCAAGGAGGGACGATCGTGACCCGCGCCGTGCCACTTCTGATGCTCAGGCGGCCGTCGTGCCGGTGTACGTAGCCCTTGATGCCGCGGATGCCCTGGCCGCGGCCGGGCTCCGTGTGGCGGCTGTAGCCATTCGTGACGGCCGCCTCGAGCGCCTCTCCGTCGCTCCAGCGGTCGCCGGCAATTGCGCGCACGCGCGTGGTGCCCAGCGACTGCCGGAAGCCTTGGCCGGCGTCGGAAACGGCGATCACCACGACCTGCCGCCCCACCCGGCGCTTGGCCCAGTTGTAGACCTGCACACCGACCCAGCCACCGCGCCCGGCGTGCTCGACGATGTTCTGGCAGGCCTCCGAGAGCGACACGGTGAAGCCCATCGTCGCGCGCGTCTCGAGGCGCAGCTTGTGCGTCAGGATGTGCGTCGCGCGGTCCTTCACGCGCTCCACCACGCCGTGCACGTCCTCGCTCTTGGCGATCGGCGTCACCTCGAGCACCGTGTCGGAGTCCTGATGCGGACGGCCCTTGGGCACGGCGCCACGCAGCGTGTAGAGCTCCTCCGCGTAGCGGAAGAACGACGAACGCGACCAGTACGACCTCACCTCGTCATCGAGCGGCGGCGCGAAGTCGGGCTTTTCGGCGCGCGTCTGCGCGAGGCAGAGGAGGCCGGTGAGGCCGTAGGGCGTCGCGAATCGCGAGTGCCGCGCATCCACCAGCAGCTTGGCGTCGGCCGGCAGCGGCGCGACCTGCTCGATCACCTGCTCGAAGCCCTGTTCGTCGAGATAATGGGGTAAGGTGATGACGGCGGTCACGGCGCGTGCAGCTCTCCCCGGAGGTGGTGGGCGAGGCCGGAAGCCCCGCGATGCTCGACGTTGCGCGCCGCCGCATCGCAGGCGCGGCGCATCGCAGCCTCTAAGGTATCACCCGCGACGGCGCGGGAGAAATAGGTCGCGCCCCAGACGTCGCCGCAGCCCGTGGGATCGCCGGGCCCGTCCACGCGCGCGACGGAGGCCGGCACCAGCGCCGTGCGCAGCGGGCGCCCTGGCCCGGCGTCCTCGAAGTACACCACGCCGCGCTTGCCCATCGTCACGAACAGCCGCTGCACGTCGCTGGCCAACGCCGTCGCCGCGAGGCCGAGCGGGTCGGGCGCGAGCATCGCCACTTCGTCCTCGTTCACCTGAAGCACGTCGAAGCAGGCGCACCAGGCCGCCACCTCGGGAATCTGCCGCCAGGTGCGCAGGCCGCCGGGCTCGATGCCCATCGTCAGCGAGTGCAGGTCGCAGTAGATCGGTCCCTTGAAGTGCTGGCGGATGAGCTGCGCCGTCTCGAGGTCCAGCTCGAAGCCGCTGATGAGGTTGATGTACAGCGCGTCGATGTCGCGCAGCAGCGGCTGCAGCCCCGCCCAGGTCCAGCCCGGCACGCCGCCGCTCAACACCTCGCTGCGCCGTTCGTCGGAGTGGTAGCGCAGCTCCACGCGGTTGTTGCGGTAGGGCACTTCGACGGGATGCGCATCGGGTGCGAGCCGGCGCAGCGTGCGCAGGAACTCCCGCGCCTGCGGCGCGAGATCGCTGCCGACCTTCACGATCGGCACCAGCTCCCAGTCGTCCGGCAACGCGGCGTCGCAGGCGGAGAGCGCGTAGGTGATGCCGCCCCATTCCTCGACCGGCGCGCTGCGCACGTCGCGGCCGTGGATGACGTCCCAGACGAAGCTGCCGATCACCCCGAGGCGGCGCTTGCCCGCGCGCGCCGGCCCAGCGCTCACATCAGCCCCGTCTGCTGCGCGAAGGTCGCCACGGCGCCCACCACTCCAGCCTTGCCCTGCAGCGCACCCGGCACGATCCGGCAGGCGTCCACCGCAGGCTTGAAGGCCCGCCGCCGCACCTCGGCGCGCATCGGCTCGAACAGTGCGTCGCCGGCCTGCGTCACGCCGCCGGCGAGCACCACCACATCGGGATTGAAGATGTTCAGCAGGTTGGCCACGCCGGCACCCAGCAGCCGCGCGGTCTCGCGCACCACCTCCAGCGCGAGCCGGTCGCCCTCGCGCGCCGCTTGGTACACCAACGCCGCCGTCAGGCGCGAGAGGTCGGAGCCCACGAGCTGCGGCATCACGCTCGGTTCGCCGCCGGCCAGGGCCTCGCGCGCGCGTTCGGCAATTGCCGGCCCCGACGCATAGGCCTCGAGGCAACCGTAGTTGCCGCAGCCGCAGCGCCGGCCGATGGAGTCGATCGTCGTGTGCCCCAGCTCGCCGGCCACGTCGCTGGCGCCGTGGTAGAGCCGGCCATCGAGAATCAGCCCGCCGCCGATTCCGGTGCCGATCGTCAGCCCGACCACGTTGCGCCCGCCCTGCGCCGCGCCGCGCCACCATTCGCCCAGCGTCGCGCAGTTGGCGTCGTTGTCCAGCGTTGCCGGCAGTCGCATCGCATCGGCGATGCGGTCGCGCAACGGAAAGTCGCGCCAGCCGAGGTTGGGCGTGAAGATCACCAGCCCGCGTTCGCGGTCGAGCGGGCCCGGCGAGCCGATGCCCACGCCGAGAATCGCCTCGCGCGCGGCACCCGTCGCGGCCAGCGTCTCGGCCGTCACGCGCTCGAGCAGCGCGACGATGCGCGCCACCACGGCGTCGGCGCCTTCGGCGGCCAGCGTCGGGGTCTCGTGCACGGCGAGCTCGCGGCTGCCGTCGGCGCTCATCGCCCCGACGACGATGTTCGTGCCGCCGAGGTCGACGCCGAGGATGTAGCGGTCGCTGGGTGCGCTGCTGGCCATACCCAAAGCTAGCGGCCCGTGATCGGCCCCGCGCCGCGCGCGACGGCCGTCTGGATCACGGCGTGCACCTCGGCGAAGTTCTTGGGCTCGTCGTGCTTGGCGCCTTCCAGGGCCGCCGCCGCGCCGACCCGGGCGCGGAAGCCGTCGTCGGCGAGGCGACGGATCGCGTCGATGATCGCTTCGTCCCTGGCGGGGTCGACGATGAGGCCGGATTCGCCGTCGCGGATCAGCTCCGCCGCTCCCACGTAGCGCGTCGTGACCACCGGCAATCCGCTGGCCATCGCCTCCAGCGAGACGAAGCCGAAGGAGTCGTGCCACGAGAGGTGCAGCAGCGCATCGGCGGCGGCGTGCGCGTGCAGCGAGGGGCGTACGTCACCGGCGAAGGTGACCTGCCGCTCCAGTCCCAGGCTGCGCACGAGGCGCCGTGCCTTGCGGCGCTGCGGTTCGCCCGTGCCCTTGCCGGCGACCAGCAGGTGCACCGGCCGGCCAAGCGCGCCGAGCCGCGGCAGCACCTCGAGCATCTGCCAGAGGCCCTTGAGCCGGAAGTTGTGTCCGAGAAACAGCAGGCACAGCGCCTCGGCCGGGATGTTCCAGCGCGCACGCATCTCCTCGCGCAGCGCGAGACGACGGGCCGGCGTGTATTCCTCGAGGTCGACGGCATTGTGCACGACGTGCACGTGCTCGGGCGGAATCCGGTAGCTGCCGAGGATCTGGTCGCGCATATACCCCGACTGGGCGATCACGTCGGGGTAGGGGCGGTGGGATTCGTAGAACGCGCGCTCCCAGTGCATATCGGCCAGCGTCCACGGCAGGGCGCGCAGCGCCTTGCGGGCTGCGAACTCGAGCGGATTGCGAAAGGAGCGCAGCTTCTGCAGGTACTGCTCGGTGCCATACGCCGAGCGCAGCAGGTTGGCGCGAAGGCCGCGAAAGGGGCGCGAGCGTTCGGGGTTGAGCAGCAGCGCGTCGAGCGCGAGGTCGTGCACCCCCGCGCGCACCGCCGCGGCGGAGCGACCGTGCCAGTCGTGATACTGCGTACCACGCGGCGCGCTCACCTCGGCGCGTTGCCGCAGCACGGTGAGGAAGTGCACCTCGTGTCCCAAGCCACCGAGCCAGGCGCCAAGGCGCCAGAGGTAGCGCTGCTGCCCCGGGCCCTGCGGGGGCACGACGCGCAGGTCGATGCCGATGCGCACGGGTCTTACGAGAAGCGATAGTGGCGCATCGACCCCGCCTGGGAGACGAAGCGTCCGGGGCAGAGGAAGTGGTCGGCACAGTCGCGTTCGACGGCGCGGTGGCAATCGTGGACGAACACGTCCGCGCCGCTCTTCGCGGCCAGCGCCGCCGCCGTGTAGACGCTCTTCATCCGGCCCGGCGCCTTCCAGTTGGTGCCGCGCGGCGCGTCGACGAGGATGATGTCCCACGCCGTGTCGAGTACGTCGGCGGGGAGATCGCGCATCAGGAGGGCAGCCGGCGAGAGGCGCTTGAGCAGCGGCCACATAAAACGCCGGGTCCAGCCGTAGGAGACGTCGTAGACCGTCGCGTCCGGCGAGGCCTGGCGCGAGAAGTCCGCCCACTGCTTCACGTTCTCGAGGAACACCGTGCTGCCGCCGCGGTTGACGTCGAGCCAGAGCGGCGTGTCGCGGCCGACGCCGAAGACGAGCAGCCGGCAGGGGACCTTCTGGGCCAGCGTCCGGTACACGAGGGTGTATTCCTCGACCGTGGCTTGGCCCGGGTTGCTGGCGACGAGCGCGGCGATGGCGGCTTCTGACATTGCGCGAAAGCTACCGGCGGCCTCGGGACGCGACAATGCGCCCGTGGATTCGCGCCGTAGGCGGTGGCATATTCGGGCAGCCCACACTCTTCCGGAGACGTAATGTCGTACCTGATTGGCCGGCTGGCGATGGCCTCGACCCTTGGCGCGGCGGGCCTGCTGGTTTCGTCCGCGTCCGCGGATGCGCAGTCTACCGTGCGCGCGATCCGCATCGGGCAGCCGACGGCGGATTCGATCGGCGCGTCCACGCCCCGCATTTCCGGCCGGGGCGGTTTCCGCACCTACCGTCTCAACGCCTCGGCGGGCAAGCGCTACATCATCTCGCTCGACGGCGAGGGATTCGACGCCTTCGTGTGGGTGGCCCGCGAGGTCGGTGGGCTCACCGAGGAGCTGGCCAGCGATGACGACTCCGGCGGCGGCCCCGCCGGAACCAACGCGCGCCTGCGATTCCGTCCGCCGAGCGACGGCAGCTACATCATCGTCGCGCAGTCGTTGCAGGAGGATGGGCGCGGGCCCTTCGTGCTCCGCGTCGAGGAGACGGATCCGCCGGTGACGCCGGCGGCGATCCCGATCGCCATCGGCGAGACCACGCACGGCACCATCACCAACGATTCGCCGGTCGATGACGAGCAGGGCTATTCGTTCAACCACTTCCGCCTCCGTGCCAGCGGCCAGCGCGTGCGCATCCTGCTGCGTTCGGACGACTTCGATGCCTACCTCGTGCTGATGCAACTCGACGGGCGCGGCGGCGAGGAAGAGGTCGAGGCCAATGACGATGGCGGCGGTGATATGAACTCGCGCATCACGCGCGTGCTCGACGGCGAGTACCGCATCGTGGTGCGGCCGTTGAGCGGGGATGGTCGCGGCTCGTACACGCTGTCCGTCGAGGAGGCGCTGCCGATCGCCGTCACGCAGCGGGCGATCGCCATCGGCCAGACGGTCAACGGCGAGATCGGCGACAGCGATCCGGAGTCCGACAACGGCGAGTTCTTCCACGAGTACGTGCTGCAGGCCAACGCCGGCGACGAGCTGCGCATCACGCTGCGCTCGGAGGAGTTCGACAGCTTCCTGCGCTGGGGCACGAAGGACGGCCTGGTGTTCCGCGAGATCGCCACAGACGATGACGGCGGCGGCAACCTCGACTCGCAGCTCAGCGTGCGGGTCGACGCGGCGGGGCAGTACGTGATCCGCGTGTCGGGGCTGGGCAGCGGCAACGTCGGCGGCTACGAGCTGACCGTGGAACGCGTCGGACAGTAGGCCACGCGCGTGACGTCGAAGGGGCGCCCGGCGATCGCCGGGCGCCCCTTCGCATTCACTCGACCTGCAGCACCGCGAGGAAGGCTTCCTGCGGGATCTCCACCGATCCCACCTGCTTCATCCGCTTCTTGCCTTCCTTCTGCTTCTCGAGCAGCTTGCGCTTGCGCGTGATGTCACCGCCGTAGCACTTCGCGGT
>DAOMNV010000062.1:11593-14848 GCA_035444005.1 Gemmatimonadaceae bacterium | reverse complement strand
CTCGCGGCTGCCGCGGCGCACCGTGAGGTCCACCGTCTCGCCGACGCGGAGTTCGAGGAGCTCGGCTTCCCAGTCGTACGGATTGCGGATCTGGCGGTCGCGCGAGCGGACGATGACGTCGCCGCTGCGGAGGTTGGCGTCGGCGGCCGGGGAGCCGGGCACGATGGTCTCGATCGTCGCGCCGGTGTTGAGCGAGCCGCGCGCGGCCGTGGCGCCGGACTGCTGCACCTTCACGCCGATCCAGGGCCGGCGCACCGCACCGTGGGCGAGCAGGTCCTCGGCCACGCGGCGGGCGCGGTCGATGGGGATCGCGAAGCCGAGGCCGATGCTGCCGCCCGTGGGTGTGTAGATCGAGCTGTTGACGCCGACGACCTGGCCACTGGCGTTGATCAGCGGGCCACCGGAGTTGCCGGGATTGATCGACGCGTCGGTCTGGATCATATCGACGTACACGCCCGGACCGTCGCCGCGACCGGTGAGGTTGCGGCCGACGCCGCTGACCACGCCCGCGGTGACGCTGGGCTCGGAGTTGCCGAGCAGGAAGCCATACGGGTTGCCGATGGCGACGACCCATTCGCCGATGAGCATTCCGCGCGAGGTGCCGAGCGGGGCGGTGGGCAGGCCCTCGGCTTCGATCTTGAGGACGGCGAGGTCGTTGAGCTCGTCCTCGCCGACGATGCGCGCGGGGTAGATCGTGCCGTCGCGCATCGCGACGCGCACGCTGCTGGCGCCGGAGACGACGTGGGCGTTGGTGACGATGACGCCGTCGTTGCGCACGATGAAGCCGGAGCCGAGGCCGGGCACGACCTGGCTGCCGGAGCGCACGCCGAAGAACGCGTCGAAGGGCGTGACGGCGCTGCGTTCGACGCGTTCGGTCTGGACGGTGACGACCGCCGGGGAGACGCGGGCGACCGCCTCGGTGATGGCGGTGCGGCGCGAGGCGTTGACGGCGTCCGGCGCGGGATCCGGCGCCGGCAGCAACTGCGCGGCGGGCGGATTGCCCTGCGCGTCGGAGACGGCCGGTGACGCGCCCTCGCAGGCCACGGCGACGAGGACGAGGCCGGTAACGGAGAGGAGGCGCATAAGTCGGCTCACTTGCTGCGGCGCGGTCGGGTGCGCCGGCTCGCGTCGACGAGGAAGCGGTCGATCCCGCGGTCGGTGAGCGGGTGCAGCAGGAAGGACCGCAGGGCATCCGGGCTGAGGACGGCTGCGTCGGCGCCGGCGGCGGCGAGTTCGGCGAACCGCGCGGCGTTCGGCGGACCGGCGACCACGACGTCGCACTCGATGGCGCCGCGGGCGAAGGTGTCGTGCAGCGCGCGGATCGTGGCATCGGCCCGCTCGCCGACGGCCTCGAGCGCATCGACGGGCACGACGACCATCGAGGCGCCGGCCTTCGCGGCGAGCAGCCCTTGGGCGACGGAGTGCACCAGCGTCGCGGCGACGCGCACGCCGTCGGTGACGAGGCGGCGGATCGCCGGCAGGGCGTCCGCGACGAACGGCACCGCGACGATCACGTGTTCGTTGAGGCGTCGCAGGTCCTTGCCGCCACGCACGATCTCCTCGGTCTCGAGCGACGGCACGGACGCGAACACGGGTCGCGTCGATTCGGCCGCCAGCTCGGCGAGCAGCTCGCGCGGATCGGCCTGCGGCATTTCCTGCGCGAGCACGGCCGGCGTCGCGACGATGCCATCGAGCAGCCCGGCCTTCTCGGCCCAGGCAATCTCTTTGTGGTTGACGGTCGCGAGGTAGAGGCGCATCTACGCGGAGGGCGGGTTGGACGGCGGGTCGAGGTACAGGGCGGGCGGGTAGTCCACGTGCTCGAGGCAGAGTCCCGCCGCGGGCGCGGGCGGGGACACCTCGTCGTTCGCCGCGGCGGCGAGCAGGGCCGGGAAGTCCTCCTTGGGCCGTGCGCCGCTCGCCACCGCGAGCATCGTCCCCACGAGGAACCGCACCATATGGTGCAGGAATCGGTTCGCGGCGACGTCGAACACCAGCTGCCGGACGTCGTCGTGCGTCACCGCACGCCATCGTGCCAGCCGGACCTCGCACACGTGGTCGTCGGACTCGGGTGCCGTCCCGCGCACCGCGAAGCCGTAGAACGCGTGCCGACCCATCAGCCGCTCCGCACACCAGGCGAGCAGTGCACGGTCGAGGTCCCGATCCCACGGGAGCTCCCAGCGCCGCCGAAACGGCGACGCGGCGCCCGCATCGAGTCCCACCGTGTAGCTGTACCGCCGTCCCGTGGCGCTGAAGCGGGCGTGGAAGTCCGGATGCATCTCGAACGCCGCGGCGACCCACACGTCGCCGCCAAGCTGGTCGTTCATCACCCGTCGCAACTTCTCAGTCGTCCAGTACATCGGCACCGTAATGCTGGCGGCCTGGCCCCGCGCGTGTACGCCGGCGTCCGTCCGCCCCGCTCCCGTGACCCGCACCGGCGCCGCGCAGAGCCGTCCCAACACCCGCTCCAACTCGCCCTGCACGGTGCGCTGCCCCGGTTGGACCTGCCAGCCCGCAAAGGCCGAGCCGTCGTAGTGCAGGACCAGCTGCAGGGTGCGTTCCGCCATCGGGTGAAAGCTAATCCGTCGCGGGTGCTTCATTCAAGGAACGCGCACGTGCGATTGACACCCGTCCGCCCTGCGGTGATGCTTCCCAGCCGGCCCTATGATCGCGCGCTCACTTCCCGCACTCGCCTACGCCCTCGGCGCGGCGGCCTCCGTCGACGAGGCCTTCCTCCGCCTGGCCGACGCCCTCACCGAGTCCGACCGCGACACGGTGCTGGCGCTGTTGCGCGTGGACCCGCGGACCGGGCTCATCCGCGAGCGGGCCCGCGCCGTCAACGGCCGCATCGAGCGCGAGGCGATGGAGACGTCGGTCGAGCAGCTGCCGGCGGCCGTGCATCGCACGGTCACCGAGGGTGGCAGCTTCGCCGAGGTCCAGGAGGATCAGGCGGCGTACGCGCGATTGCTCCGCGTGCCCGAGCCCGAGGCGGGCGGGCAGCTCCTCCTGCTGGGCGTGCGCCACGAGCGGCAGCTGATCGCGATCATCGCGGCGGTGGAGCCCAAGCGCGTGTTCGGCACGCGGGTGACCGAGCGGCTGGGCCCGCTGGCGGCGCTCTTCGAGCTCGCGGTGGCGCGCTTCGTCGAGCAGGAGTCGCGCGCCGAGGCCGTCCGGACGCTCGAGGCGGTGACGCAGCGCGTGCACCAGGACTACCTGCAGCGGCTCGCCGAGCTCGAGGCGCGCATCGAGCGGCAGACG
>DAOMNV010000062.1:0-11565 GCA_035444005.1 Gemmatimonadaceae bacterium | reverse complement strand
CGCGGCTTGCCCGTGAGCGGGAGGAGGCCAAGCGGGCCGAGGAAACGCGACGCCACGCGCGGCAGCTCACCGTGCTCGAACAGCAGCTGACGGCCAGCATCGGGCAGCTGGAGCAGGCGCACGTGGAACTGCACCGGCGCTCGGAAGCGTTGCGTCAGCGCACGCGCACGCTGTACCTGCTCGACCGCGTGCTGTCGCTGTCGGCGTCGACGGCGGCGCCGCGCCCGCTGGTGGATGGCCTGCTGACGTTGCTCGGCGACGATATGCAGGCGCTGCGCTGCTCGATCTTCCTGCGCGAGCCCGACGCCGACGCGCTGTATCTCGCGGCGGCGCGCGGCCTCGCGCCGCACGTGAAGCTCGGGCACCGCGTGGCCGTCGGGCAGGGCATCGTCGGGCGTGTGGCCGCGTCGCGCGAGCCGATGCTCGTCGTCGACGTGCAGGAAGCCGCGTCCCATCCGCTGCTCAAGGACGAATACTTGACCACTGGTTCCTTCATCTCGTTCCCGCTGGTGCGCCACGATGCGCTGATCGGCGTCGTCAACCTCACCAACCGTGCGCAGCGCGGGTTGTTCGTGGAGGAAGACGTCGAGCGCGTGCGCCTGCTGGGGCTCGTGATCTCGCTGGTGGCGATCGAGGCGCGGCTGCCCGAACGGCTTGCGGGGGCGGCGTGAGTTCACCGGTGTTGCAGGGCGTGCTGCGGCGCCTCGTCGCCGGCGACACGCTCACGGGTGACGAAGCGGCCGAGGCCTTCGATGCGGTGATGCGCGGTGAGGGCACGTCCGCGCAGATGGCCGCCCTGCTGATGGGCCTGCGGGTGCGCGGCGAACGCTCGAGCGAGGTGGCCGGTGCGGCGCGCGCCCTGCGCAACGCGATGACGACGCTGGCCGCGCCGCGCCCCGAGGAGTTGGTGGACACCTGCGGCACCGGCGGCGGGACGATCACGACGTTCAACATCTCCACCGCGGCGGCGATCCTCGCGGCCGGCGCCGGCGTGCGGGTGGCCAAGCACGGCAATCGCTCGTTCACCTCGAAGTCCGGCAGCGCCGATGTGCTCGAGGCGCTCGGCGTCCCCATCGACCTTCCCGTGGCGCGGATGGGTGAGGTGCTCGAGGAAGCGGGCATCGTGTTTATGTTCGCCCCGACGATGCATCCGGCGATGCGCCACGTGGGCCCGGTGCGCCGCGAGATGGGCATCCAGACGGTGATGAACCTCATCGGGCCGCTGGCGAACCCTGCGATGGCGGGTCGGCAGGTGATCGGCGTGGCCGACCCCGCGCGGCTGGAGCTGATTGCGGGTGCGCTCGCCGAGCTCGGGACGGTGCATTCGCTCGTGGTGCACGGCGCGCCAGGGATGGACGAGATCTCGCCGCTCGGAGCGACGACGGTGATCGAGTTGCGCGGCGGGAACAGCCAGCGCTACGAGTTCCGGCTCGAGGACGTGGGCCTCGCGCCGGCGCGGGCCGAGGACCTCGCCGGCGGCGAACCGGCGAGGAACGCCGAGGTCATCGAGCGGGTGCTGCTCGGCAAGGCACCCGCCGGTGCGGAGTCCGCCGTGGTGCTCAATGCTGGGGCGGCGCTTTACGTGGCCGGCAAGGCGAAGGACCTCGCGGCCGGCGTGTCGCTGGCGCGCGAGGTCCTCAAGGGCGGAGCAGGCTGGGACGCGCTGGGCCGCCTGCGGCGGGCCAGCGCCGCGCGGCACTGACCCGCCGCGGCTCAATAGCGGCGCATCACGCCGACGACGATGCCCTTCACCTGCACGTCGCGAGCGTTGGCGTAGATCGGCTCCATCGCGGCGTTGGCCGGCTGCAATCGCACGCGTCCGTCCTTCTCGCGGTAGAAGCGCTTGACCGTCGCGCCGTCGTCCTGCAGCATCGCGATGACCATCTCGCCGTTGTCGGCGGTGGGCCGGTCGTGCACGACGACGTAGTCGCCGTCGCTGATCTGGTCCTCGATCATCGAGTTGCCGCGCACGCGGAGCACGTAGTGCTCGCCGGCACGGCGGACGAAGGCGTCGGGAACGGCGATGGTCTCGCCGCTCTCGAAGGCCTCGAGCGGCAGGCCGGCGGCTACGGAGCCGCGGATGGGCAGCTCGATGGCCTTCGGGAACACCTCGCTCGGCAGGATCTCGATCGCCCGGGACTCGTTGAACGACTTCCGGATGTAGCCCTTGCGGTCAAGGTTGGACAGGTGCTCGTGCACCGTGGCCAGCGAGTTATAGTTGAAAGCCTCGGCGATCTCCTCGAAGCTCGGCGCGTAGCCGTGCTCTGAGGAATAGCTCTGGAGATAGTCGAGGATCCTGCGCTGGACCTTGGTGAGCGCCATAGCGTTCGCCCCTGCGAGGGTGGAGTGAAAAGGCGGGCTCGGCTGCCCGTTGCGTACCAGACGCCCGAACACGAACCGAAGTAACGGTATCCGAACATTGCCCGAAGCACAAGCCAGCAGGCCCTGGACCCCGCCTAGGGGTCCGCTGGGCGAACTCACCGAGAGCTCGAAGTCCCGCGCACGCGAGAGCCTGCTTGCGCGCGGGGAGCTGGAGGCGATCGTCGCCGCGGCGGCGCCGGCCCCGGATTTCGCCGCGGCGCTGCGCCGGGCGACCGTCGCGGTCATCGCCGAGCTCAAGCGGAGCTCGCCCTCCAAGGGAACGCTCGACGCCTCCTTGGACGCCGCGGCGCGCACGCGGTCCTACGTGGCCGGTGGTGCGGCGGCGCTCTCGATCCTCACGGAACCGACGCGCTTCGGCGGCAGCTTGGCGGACCTGCGGGACGCCCGCGCCGCCGTGCCGGTGCCGCTGCTCCGCAAGGACTTCATCACGCACGAGGTGCAGGTGCTCGAGGCCCGGGCGTACGGCGCCTCTGCGGTGCTGCTGATTGCGCGGGCGCTGGAGCCCACGCGGCTGGCCGAACTGGGCGCGGCCGTGCTGGCGGCGGGAATGACGCCGTTGGTCGAGATTCGGGACGAGTCAGAGTTGGCGCGGGCGGTCGCAATGCCCGGTGCGGTGATCGGCGTGAACAACCGCGACCTGGAGACGCTGGTCATCGAACCCGAGGTGGGCGCCCGGATGATTCCGCAGGTTCCGGCCGACCGGATCGCGATCTACGAGAGCGGTATCACGGACGTCGCGGGCGTGGAACGTGCGGCGTCGTTGGGTGCGGATGCCGTGCTGGTGGGATCCTCGCTCTCGATATCCGGCGATGCGGAGGCGACGGTGCGCGCGTTCGCCTCGGTGGCGCGGCTCGGCCGTGGTTGACGTCAAGTTCTGCGGACTGACGCGGGCCGAGGACGCCGAGACGGCGGTCGCGCTCGGCGCGGGCTACGTCGGCGCGATCTTCGCCGGCGGTCCTCGCGAGGTGTCGGCGGAGGAGGCGCAGTCGGTGCTTCGGCCGGCGAGCGGTACGGCGGTCCGGCGCGTCGGTGTGTTCGGCGCGCAGTCGGTCGGCGAGGTTCTCCGGATCGCGAGTGTCGCATCACTCGACATCGTGCAGTTATCCTATGGCGGATCTGCGGAACATCGGATAGGATTGCGAGCGGCGTTCGACGGCGAAGTGTGGGCCGTGGCGCACGTCGCGGATGCGGCGGCGGTGGACGCGGCCGCTGCGTGGTTCGACGATGGGATCGATGCGGTCGTGCTCGACGCGGCCGTCGCGGGAAAGCTCGGTGGGACCGGTGTCGCGCTCGATTGGGCGGCGGTGGCGCCAGCGGTGCGGCGGCTGCGGACCCGCGGACGGGTGGTGTTGGCCGGTGGATTGCGTCCGGAGAACGTGGTGGAAGCGCTGGATGCCGTCGCAGTCGATATAGTAGATGTATCCTCGGGCGTCGAACTGGCCCCGGGCATCAAGGACCCTTCACGGATGCGCGCGTTCGCTGCGGCGGTGCGTGCGCACGAGGTGAGATGACGCAGGTCGCGACGGATCGGTTCGGGGCATTCGGTGGCCGGTACGTGCCGGAGACGTTGATCCCGGCGCTGGACCAGCTGGAGGTGGCGCTCGCCGAGGCACTGGCCGATCCCGCCTTCACGCGCGAACTGACGCATCTGCTCGAGACCTACGTCGGCCGTCCGTCGGCGCTCACCGAAGCGCCGCACTTCAGCGCCAAGGTCGGCGTGCCCGTGTGGCTCAAGCGCGAGGACCTCAACCACACCGGCGCGCACAAGATCAACAACGCGTTGGCGCAGGCGCTGCTCGCCCGGCGGATGGGCAAGCGCCGCATCATCGCCGAAACGGGAGCGGGGCAGCACGGCGTCGCCACGGCGACGGTCTGCGCGCGGCTGGGTCTCGACTGCGTCGTGTATATGGGCGAGGAAGATATGCGGCGCCAGCAGCTGAATGTCTTCCGGATGCGCCTGATGGGCGCGACGGTCGTCCCGGTGACCGCGGGCACGCGCACGCTGAAGGACGCGACCAGCGAGGCGATCCGCGATTGGGTCGCCACCTGCGAGCACTCGCACTACATCATCGGTTCCGTGGTCGGGCCGGCCCCGTACCCGCGGATGGTGCGTGACTTCCAGGCGCTGATCGGTCGCGAGGCGCGCGCGCAGATGCTGGAGCGCGCCGGTCGCCTGCCGAGCCACGTGGTGGCCTGCGTCGGCGGCGGCTCCAACGCGATGGGCATCTTCCACGCCTTCGTGCCCGACCGCAGCGTGCGCCTCATCGGCGTCGAGGCGGCCGGGGAGGGCTTGCAGTCCGGGCGCCACTCCGCCTCGCTCTCGCTCGGCGTACCGGGCGTGCTGCACGGCACGCTGAGCTACCTGCTGCAGGACGACGACGGCCAGGTGCATCCGGCGCACTCGATTTCGGCGGGGCTCGATTACCCCGGCGTCGGGCCGGAGCACTCGTTCCTGCGCGACAGCGGGCGCGCGGAATACGTGGCGGTCACGGATGGCGCGGCGCTGTGCGGCTTCGAGTTGCTCAGCCGGCTCGAGGGCATCATCCCCGCGCTGGAGACCTCGCACGCGGTGGCGTGGATCGCCGAGCAGGCGGGCCGCTTCGCCGCCGACGATTGCGTGCTGCTCTGCGTGAGCGGCCGCGGCGACAAGGACGTCGCCCAGGTGGCGGAGATCCTCGGCGGTGGAGACCGGCACGCGTGACGGAGACCGGCGCGCCCGAAGCGGTCGAAGCCCCGCCGGTTCCACCGGCGGTCGTCGAGGATATGCTGCGAACCTTCGACAAGGCCATCAAGGCGTTCCAGCTCTACCTGCCCAACAACGCGGCGCACCAGAAGGCGATGGCTGCCGCGAAGGCGGCGATCGCGCCGCTGTGGGACCAGATGGGCAGTCTCGTGCTGCAGGTGACCGACACCGATCTCAAGTGGTACGGCGTGACGGTCAACTCGCATCCCGAGAAGGGCGGCGATTCGCTGCCGTGGCTGCTGTTCAAGGACGGGCTGCGCGAGCTCGTGTGGTTCCCGGGATTCGAGGACGAGGAGATGGAGCGTTTCCTCGCCATCATCCCAAAGGTGCGCCACGCGCAGCCGCACGAGGACGACCTGCTGACGCTGCTGTGGGAGCAGGACTTCCAGTGCCTCAAGTACCGCTACGTCGAGATCAATGACCCCGCGGCGCCGCTCGACCCCGACGCGAGTTCGGGTCGCTGGCCGGCGCCGTTGGGCAAGTCGTTCGATCCGCCGACGCAGGCGATCGAAGAGGCGCGGCAGGAGATCGATGAGGGGCAGGAAGAGGCGACGGAGGAGCAGGGCAAGGCCGGCGACGGTGCGAAGCCGCCCCGCCCACCGGGCATCGTGTCGATGGACGACTTCGACGCGACGCTGTACTTCCTCGATCCCAACGAAATCGAGTACCTGCGCCAGGAGACCGAGCGCGAATACGCGCTGGACCTGCGCAGGCTCGTGCTGCAGGCCCTGCTCGACATCTTCGAACTGCAGATCGATCCGCTCGTGCGCGAGGAGGTCGTCGGCGACCTCGAGGCGCTGGTGATCCATATGCTCGCGGCCGGCCAGTTCAGCAACGTGGCCTACCTGCTCAAGGAGATCGAGGGCACGCTGCAGCGCGCCCGCGAGGTGCGCGCGCAGGAGCGTGAGCGGCTGGGCAAGCTCGCCGACCGCCTCTCGCATCCTGACGCGTTGAGCCAGATGATCCAGGCGCTTGAGGAATCCACGCGCCTGCCGGCCAAGGAAGACCTCACGCAGCTCTTCGCGCAGCTCAAGCCCACGGCCCTCGGTACGCTGCTCGACTACATCGACCGCAGCCAGAACACCGAGCTCAAGCCGCTGCTCGAGGCCAGCGCCGAGCGGCTGGCGCAGTCGAACACGAGTGAGCTGGTGCGCCTCGTGAAGGACGCGAAGACCTCGGTGGCACGCGAGGCGATCCGCCGCGCTGGTGCGATGCGCACGGCGTCGGCCGTGCCATCGTTGGGCGAAGTGTTGGCCAGCGGCGCCGAGCGCCCGGTGCGCGCGGCTTGCGTGACGGCGCTGATGGACATCGGCACGCCGGGCGCGCTGGGCGCGCTCGAGGCCGCGCTCAACGACCCCGACCGCGACATCCGGCTCACCGTGATCCGGGCGCTCACCGGTCGCACGCATCGCCCGGCGCTGCAGAAGGTGCAGGCCATCATCACGGGCGGCGGCACGAAGGATATGGACCGCACCGAGCGCATCGCGTTGTTCGAGTACTTCGGCACGATCTGCGGAGACGCGGGCGTCGCCGTGCTCGATCCGATCCTCACGGTGAAGGGCGGCATCTTCGCCAAGAAGGAGGATCCCGAACTGCGCGCCTGCGCGGCCGTCGCGCTGGGGCGCATCAACTCGGACGCCGCGCGCGCCACGCTGCAGAAGTCGGCCAACGACAAGGACGTGATCGTCCGCAACGCCGTGTCGCGCGCGATGCGCGGTCCCGCGGCGGGGAGCGCCTCGTGAGCGGAACGCCGCCGGAAGGCCGCCAGAGCGTCGTCGCGCGCAACACGCAGGCGATCACCGCCACCGGCCTGGGCGAGGGCACGGTGCGGCGCATCGGCCGCACCTGGGTGACGTCGTTCTACATCGCGCTGCGCAACCTGAAGATGTACCCCCTCGAGAACGCCGTCGTGCAGAAGGGCCTCGAGGACCTGACGAAGCTGTCGGCCGAGCTGATCGACGGCGACGGCGAGTGCGAGTTCCGCCTCGCGGGCGAGTTCCTGTTCCTGAACGCCACGCGGATGAAGCTCGACCTCGACAACTACACGAGCTTCTCGTTCCTGCTCAACCGCTGCCGCGATTCGGGCGTCGGCCAGCTGCGCTTCGTCGACCGGCCGACCGTGCGCGATTGGACGGTGCTGCTCTCGTTCCTGATCAACCCGCAGGGCAAGACGGCCGGCGAGCGCTTCGAACTGCTCAACAAGCGCCTCGCCGAGACGAACGTGCAGGTGTTCGACCTCGCGCCGCCGCCGGAAAGCGACGACAACCCGGAGGACGAGGGCGAGGCGAAGGAGCGCGCCAAGCGCACCTACCAGCAGTCGGTCACGACGACGAAGGAAGTGCTGAACTCGGTGCGGATGGGGCAGAGCCCCAACGTGAAGAAGATCAAGCGCGTGGTGCAGGGCATCGTCGACCAGATCCTCAGCGACGAGACCTCGCTGGTGGGCCTGACGACGATCCGCGACTACGATGACTACACGTTCACGCACTGCGTGAACGTGGCGATCTTCGCGATCGCGCTCGGCCGCCGCCTCGGGCTCACGCGCCTGCAGCTCTACGACCTCGGCTTCACGGCGCTGTTCCACGACATCGGCAAGTCGCGCGTGCCGATCGACGTCATCCAGAAGCCCGATGCGCTCGACGAGGACGAGTGGCGCCTCGTGATGGCGCACCCCTGGCTGGGCGTGCTGGCGCTGTTCCAGCTGCGCGAGCACTCCGAGTTCCCGTACCGCTCGATGATGGTGGCGTACCAGCACCATATGAAGCGCGATCTCACGGGCTACCCGCGCTCGCTGCGCATCGCCGAGATGACCTTCTACAGCAAGATCGTCGCGGTGGCCGACGCCTTCGACGCCGCGACGTCGCGACGCGTGTACACCACCGTCCCGCTCTCGCCGGCATCGGTGCTGCAGGAGATGCGCGACAATCCGCGCCGCGGGATGGACCCGGTCGTCGTGAAGGCCTTCGTCGCGCTGCTCGGCATCTACCCGGTGGGTTCGCTCGTGGTGCTCGACTCGTTCGAGCTGGCGATCGTCCACTCGGTGAACCCGATCGCCGAGATGCTCTCGCGCCCGATCGTGCGCATCATCAGCGACGACCTCGGCAACATCGAGCATCCCGGGCGGATCTTCGACCTCGCCGAGAAGGACGAGGCAGGCAACTTCGCGAAATCCATCATCAAGACGGCCGACCCCGAGCGCTACGGCATCAAGGTCGGCGACTACTTCGTGTGATCCGTGCTGACTGAACGATTGCGTGCGCTGCGCGCCGGGGGGCGCCGCGCGCTCGTGTGCTACGTGACGGCGGGCCATCCGGATCCGGCGGAGTCCGAACGCCTGTTGCGCGAGCTGCCGGCCGCGGGTTGCGACGTGATCGAGGTCGGGATCCCGTTCTCCGATCCCCTGGCCGACGGGCCGATCATCCAGGGCAGCTCGCAGAAGGCGCTGGCGCAGGGCGTCACGCTGGAGCGGTCGCTGGCGATCATCGCGGCGGCGCGTCCGTCGGCGCCGGTGGTGCTCTTCTCGTACCTCAATCCGCTGATGAAGGCCGGCGCCGACGTGCTCAACCGCGCGAAGGTGGCGGGCGTGAGCGGCGTGCTCGTCACCGACCTGCCGGTGGGGGCGGATCCCGAACGCGAGGCTTGGCTGGGGAGCGGACCGCTGGAGTTCGTGCGCCTCGTCGCGCCGACCACGCCGGCGGAACGGATGGCCGAGATCGCCAAGCACGGCAGCGGATTCGTCTATCTCATCAGCCGGCTCGGCGTCACGGGCGTCCACGCAGGCGTGTCGGCCGATCTCGCCGCGACCGTCGCGCGCCTGCGCGGCGTCTGCGAGTTGCCGATCTGCGTCGGCTTCGGCATCTCCACGCCCGAGCAGGCCCGTGCCGTGGCCGACGTCGCCGATGGTGTGGTGGTTGGCTCTGCCTTGGTGAAGGTGCTGGACGAGCAGGGCGTGGACGCCGCGCTGGACTTCGTGCGGTCGCTGCGCGCCGCGTTGGACGCGCGATGAACAAGGCTATCGTCGTCTACCGGACGACGACGCCGCCGCTCGGCACGGCGGCCGTCGTGGTCGCCTGCCTGCTCGATCCGCGGTGGTGGCAGCATCCGCTGTGGACGCTGGGCTTGATCGTCGCGGCGACGGCGGCGCGGCGCTTTCACCTGCCGGTGACGAAGTTCACCTTCGTCGGCCTGCTGGGGATGGTCGCGGTGGGCGGCGCGCTGCTCGTCGGGCCGGCCGCCGCGGCGCTCGCGGTTGCGCTGGGTGTGGCCATCGCCGACGGCGTCCTGCTTGGCCGCGGGGCGCTGCCGGCGTGGATCAATGCGTCGCGCGAAACCTTGGCATTGGTCGCCGCATACGGTTGGTACGCTTGGGCGCGCGGTCCGATGGCCACCGGCGGCGACGGCCTGCTCGGTGATGCGCCGGCGATCGCCGTGTTCGTCGTGGTGCACTTCGGGCTCGCGCGGGCGCTGCAGTACCTGTCTCTGATCGTGCGCAACAAGCTCTCGGCCGAGGAGCGCTCGCTGATCCTGCGATACGAGGTGATCGGTCTCGGCGCGAGCTCGTTCGTGCTCGTCGCGATGCTGGCGGCGGTCACGTCGCTCGAGCCGCTGGGCGTGGTGCTCGTCGCGGTGATGCTGGGCTTCGCCGGTCTGCTGCTCAAGCGCATCCTCGAGGAGAGCATCGCCGCCGAGGAGCTGAATACCGTGCTGGCAATGGAAGCGGCGGTGGCGGCGGACGCGACGATCGGGTCGGCGATCGGTCGCCTCGAGCGGATGGCGCACCGCTTGATCGAGTGGAAGGAGCTGCGCGTGCTGCGCTGGGACGGCCGCACGGCCCAGGTGATCTACCGCACGGGCCTGGGCTACCTCGCGGAGCCGGAGCCGGCGCCACGCGATGGCGCGCGGCTGCGGGCCGATGCGATCGCCTCGCGGCAGGTGCTGTTGCTGCCGGACGCGAATCGCGATCCGCGCGTGGAGCGACCGCGGCCGGAAGCGGCCTCGCGGGCGATCGCGCCGCTCACGTTCGGCGATCGGCTCATCGGCCTGATGGAAGTCGACACGCCGAAGCGCGGCGCCTACGGGACGAAGGAAGGCGTGCTGCTCAAGCGCGTGGCGCAGCAGTTGGCGACGACGCTGCACCTGATGGACCTGCGCGCGCCGCTGGTGGCGACGGTCGAACGCCTCACGCGCGAGGTCGCGACGCTCACGGAGTCCGCGCGGACGCTGCGTGGCGGCGGCGACGGCGTGGTGCGTGCGGTGGGCGAGATCGAGCGCGGGCTGCACGAGGAGACGGAGCAGCTTGCCCAAGGACTTGCCAGTATGCGGGCCCTGGCGGAGCGTACCCGCGCGGTGGCCTCCGACGCCGAGGCGGCGCACGACGGCACGCGACAGGCATCCGGCGTGGCGGCAGACAACCGCACCGCCGTCGAGGGAGCGCTGCAACAGCTGCTCGACGCCAAGGGATTCACCGCCGAGAGCGCGCAGCGGGTGACGACGCTCGGCGCGACGATGCGCGAGGTCACGGGATTCATCGCCGTGATTCGCGAGCTGGCCGTCCAGACGAACCTGTTGCCGCTCAACGCAGCCATCGAGGCGGCCCGTGCCGGGCACGAGGGGCGTGGATTCGCGGTCGTCGCCGAGGAAGTGCGTGCACTGGCCGACGAGAGTGCCCGCGCGGCCGACGACGCGCAGCAGGCGCTGCGCGGCTTCGAAGAGCAGATGCTGCAGACGGCGCAGCTGATGGCGCGCGGCGAGTCGCTGGTGGGGAACGCCGAGGCGCGGAGTGCGCAATCTCGCGAGGCGCTGGGGCGCATCGTCGAGGGCACCGCCGCGGCGGCGCACAACGCCGCGCGCATCGCCGGCAGCGCCGAGGACCAGAAGCGCGACGTCGAGCGGATGCGCGAGCGGCTGACGCGTCTCGAAGCGATCGTCGCGCGCAATCGCGACGGGCTCGCGAACGTCTCGGAGTCGGTGGCGGGCCAGGCCGATGCGTTGCGCAGCCTCGAGCGCGCGACGACGGAACTGCGCGAGGTGGTCGGCGCGCTGGCGGTGTTGACGCAACGCGTGACGAGGACGGGATGAGCGAACCGGTGCTGCCGGAGTGGGCCGAGGTCGGCGAGAAGCGTCGCGCGCACATCGCGCGGGTGACGGCGCTGCTCGACCGCTGGGCGCTGCAACTGCGGCTCGACGCCGACGAGGCGCAGGCGTGGCACGACGCCGGGCGCTGGCACGATGCCCTGCGCGACGCGAGCGCGGAGACGCTGCGCGCGTTGGCTGATGACGCGGAGCGTCCGGTGGAGACCTTGCACGGCCCGGCGGCGGCCGTGCGGTTGGCCCGCGAAGGCGAGACGCGCCGCGACGTCCTCGACGCAATTCGCTGGCACACCGTCGGCTATGCGGGGTGGACGCGCGTGGGGCGGGCGCTCTACATGGCCGACTTCCTC
>DAOMNV010000061.1:0-14905 GCA_035444005.1 Gemmatimonadaceae bacterium | reverse complement strand
TGAGCTGGCCCTGCTTGCGCAGGCCCATGGCGACGTTGTCGTAGATGCTGAGCGAGTCGAAGAGCGCGGCGAACTGGAAGACGTAGCCGATCTTGCCGCGCAGGGCGTAGAGCTCCTGGCGGCTGAGCGTCTGCGGATTGACGCCGTCGACGATGACGCGGCCTTCGTCGGGTTCGAGCAGGCCGACGATGTGCTTGATGGCCACCGACTTGCCCGTGCCCGAGAAGCCGATGATGACCATCGTCTCGCCCTCGTTGACCTCGAGGTCGAAGCCGCGGAGGACGCGGTTGTCGCCGAAGGCTTTGTGGAGGTTCTGGAAGACGATCATTATCGAGGACGGATGGCGGAGCGATCGCGGGACGGATGACGGATGCTGGTTCGGAATATGGCCTGAGATCGGGCGCGCCGCATCGGAGCGATGTCACAAGAACCGAGGGGCGACCATTTACTGGCCGCCCCTCGGCATCCGTCATCCGTCATCCGTCCCTGTCTTACGCCGCGAAGCTTCCCAGCGCACGCCCCACGTCGCCTTCACGCAGCCGCTTCAGCGCGCGGTCGCGGAGCTGGCGGACGCGTTCGCGCGTGACGCCGAGCATGGAGCCGATCTCCTCGAGCGTGTGCTCGCGGCCGCCTTCGAGGCCGAAGTACAGGCGGAGGACCTTGGCGTCGCGCGGAGGCAGGGTGTTGAGGGCCTGCTCGATCTCGTCGTTGAGGAAGCGGTTCATCGCCTCCTCCTCGGTGTCCGGCATCTCGTCGGCGACGAAGCGCTCGATGAGGGAGCGGTCGCCATCGGGATCCATCGGGGCGTCGAGGCGGACGTCGCCGGTGTTGAGGGCGGCGAGCGACTGCACGACATCCACCGAGAGGCCGGTGACCTGCGAGAGCTCTTCCGGGGTTGGTTCGCGGCGGAGCTTCTGGCGGAGGATTTCCGAGGCCTTGATGATGCGCGAGAGGTCGGCGGTGCGGTTGAGCGGCACGCGCACGGTGCGGCCCTGTCGCGCCAGCGAGCTCAGGATGGCCTGACGGATCCACCACACGGCGTAGGAGATGAACTTCACGCCCTGGTCGGGATCGAACTTGCGGGCGGCCGTGAGCAGGCCGACGTTGCCCTCGCCGATGAGGTCGATGAGGGGCAGGCCGCGGTTCTGGTACTTCTTCGCCACGGAGATGACGAAGCGCAGGTTGCGCTTGACGAGCTCCTGGAGGGCGTCCTGGTCGCCGGCGCGGATCTTGCGCGCGACCTCGATCTCCTCGTTGCCCTTGAGCAGGGGGTAGGTGGAGACCTCGTAGAGATACTGGTCGAGGATGTCGCGTTCGGGCTCGCTCGGGGCGATGCCAGCGGGGGCCGTGCGGCGCTTCCGCTTCTTGACTTCAGTTGCCATTGCTATGCAGTCCTGGGCCCCTGCGGCAGCCCGGCGAAATTCGAGAGGGTGGAGCGAGCCCTAAGATAAGCGTTTCCGGCCGCGACGCCAGTTTTGCGCCTTGACCATCTACATACTCCTGAATAGCTTCCTCGGTTCCTGTAAGACACGACCGGAACCTCGGGCGTTGCTTCTGCGGGGGCGTAGCTCAGTTGGGAGAGCGCTTGAATGGCATTCAAGAGGTCAGGGGTTCGATTCCCCTCGCCTCCACTGCCGACCCAGTAGATCGGGCGGTGTGGATACACGCGGGAATAGCTCAGTTGGTAGAGCACAACCTTGCCAAGGTTGGGGTCGCGGGTTCGAGTCCCGTTTCCCGCTCTGCCGCCAAGTATCGGCGGCTGATGGTCAACGCTTGACTGGTCCGGAACGTTCAAAGACCGGTCGGGTACGTAAGGGCGGTTAGCTCAGTTGGTTAGAGCGCCACGTTGACATCGTGGAGGTCACAAGTTCGAGTCTTGTACCGCCCATCGCCCCGCGAGGTCACTCGTGGGGCGTTTGTTTCTGGCCCCAGCCACACGCAGGTTTCGTAGGCCCCCTCCGGCCGGGCGCTCGAGCCCGGCCCTCCCTCCAGACCGCGACCGATGCTTACCTCGCTCCGCATCCCCGCGCTCGCTGCCAGCCTCACGCTCGCGCTCCCGGCCGTCCTCGACGCCCAGGAATGCGCCGTGGATATGACGCAGCCGACGCAGCTCTTCCAGGCCAACGTCCTCATCCAGCGCGCCGCCGGCGATCCGGCCGGCGAAGCCACGCCGCGCGCGCTGCGTGACGCCGCCCGCCAGCTCCAGGACGCGCGCCGCTTCGAGGGCAACCCCGTCGGCTACGCCTACGCCCGCGCCCAGCTCTTCATCGTCTGGCTGCATCGCGACGACACGCCCGCGACGATGTCGCAGTCCGACCTGAATATGGGCCGCGACCGCAACCTGATGATCGACCTCGTCGGCCAGGCCGACTCGCTGCTCAGCGTCGTCGAGACGGCGATGCCCGAGTGCAAGGTCGAGACGGTGCGCTGGCGCCAGTCGAAGCCCTGGAACGACCGCATCGCCGCGGCCTACCGCCTGCTCGGCGCCCAGCAGGTGGATTCGGCCGAGCGCTACGCCCGTGAGGCCGCGCGCCTCGACCGCAGCTCGCCGTTCCTGTTCAACGCCTTCGCGCAGATCGCGGTGCTGCGCGGTCAGCAGCAGGCGGCGATCGCGTACCTCGACACCGCGATCGTCGCCGCGGCCGCCGACACGGCGATGGCCGACACGCGTCGCCAGATGCGCACCCAGCAGGCCAGCTTGATCCAGGAGTGGGGCAGCGGCCTCGAGGACATCGAGGCCCGCAAGCAGGCGCTGACGCGCGCCTCGCGACAGTTCCTTGCCATCGCCCACGAGTCGCCGGACCACGCCGACACGCCGATGTTCGTGTCGGTGGGCCTCGACATCGCGATGCTCGTGCAGGACAGCGTGCTGATGGCCGAAGGCCTCAAGCCGATGCTCGACAACCCGGCGCCGTACCCCGACCTCGCGTTGCTGGTGGGTGCCGAGGTGAGCCGGATGAGCGGCAACGCGCCGAACGCGATCACGCTGTACCGCGAGACGCTCAAGAAGAACCCGAACGCCCGCGACGCGAACTACTTCCTCGCCTACCTGCTGATCGACGGCAACCAGGGCGAGGAGGCGATTCCGATGCTCGACAAGCTGATCGAGATCGATCCGTCGAACGGCGACAACTTCCTGCTGAAGTCGATCGTCGTGCGCAACCGCGCGACCGCCGCGCAGACGCGTCGTGATGCCACGCGCGATGCCGCGCAGCGCCAGGCGCTGCTGCGCGAGGTCCGGGCGCACACGGCCGAAGCCGACTCGCTCGGCGCGAAGGAGTCCGGGATGCCGCACAAGCTGCAGGTGATCGCCTTCGAGCGCCGCGCCGAGGGCGCGAAGCTCAACGGCACGATCGAGAACCGGTCGCAGGCGGCCAAGACCTACACCGTCGAGATGTCGTTCCTCGATGCGACGGGCGCCGTGCTCGAGACGCTGACCGTGACGACGGAGTCGATCGCGGCAGGCGCCGTCAGCGGCTTCGAGCTGACGGCGACGAAGCCGGGGATCGTGGCCTGGCGGTATAAGGCGCTGCAGTAGGGACGGATGAAGGATGACGGATGAGGGGTGGGGGCCGGATTCGGCGCCCACCCCTCTCTGCTTTCTGCCCGAAGCTTCTTTCGTTGCCTCGTTGACGCGTGAAAACGGGGCCGCTATCTTTCGGATTCCCTCGGAGCGCGTGACTGGTTTCCGAGGCGCAGGATGCGCTCGTAGCTCAATTGGATAGAGCATCTGACTACGGATCAGAAGGTTAGGGGTTCGAGTCCCTTCGGGCGCACTGGAAGAAATGAGACGTGGGATGTGAGACGTGAGAAGTCTTTACCGAATGTTCGGGGCGTAGCTTAGCCCGGTAGAGCGCCTGCTTCGGGAGCAGGAGGTCGGAGGTTCAAATCCTCTCGCCCCGACTGTACCAACGAAAAAGCCCCGCTGGCCGATTGGCCTGCGGGGCTTTTCGCGTCGCAATCCTTGGTCAGCGCCAGGGCTGCAGGCGATAGCCCTCCGCGTAGAACACATTCAGCGCGGTCATCGCCGAGATGGCCATCTGCACACCGGGCAACAGCTCGTCGGCGCGCACGCCGCGGAACGCGGCGGTCTGTCCGCAGACGGCGAAGCGCGCGCCGTTGGCGATCAGCTCCTGCACGAGTGCCTTGCTCGGGTTGGGCCGACCGTAGCGCCGCTGGTAGGCCTCATCGTTGAGCATCGCCATCCAGGCCGTGCCGTGCACGATTGCGGCGGCGTGGAGGTTCTGCTTCGCGATGCCGTTGCGTGCGTGCAGGTTGTAGAACCGGGCGATGGTGCCGATCTGCTGGTTCACCTGGCTCGAGTCGCCCTGCACGTTGAGCTCCCACATCACCTTGAATACGTGGCCGTCGGGGACGCGGAAGTTCGCGTCGGGGACGAGCGCCGACGGCCCGCCGTTCTGGATGAGCGGGCCGGACTGTTGGATCGGTTGCCGGGCTGCCTGCGCCCCGGCAGCCGACGTGGCGACGACGAGCGCCGCCGCCACGACGAGCGTGCGCATCAGCGGCGGGGCTGGAGGGTCATCTTGCCGTCGACGTACACGAAGCGCAGCTGCGCGGCGCCTTCGAGCGCGGCGATGGCGGCCTGGCGCGAGTCGAGCGGGACATCGAGCGAGACCGTGCGCGCGGCGGCGGTGGAATCGCTGATGGTGACGTCCATCCCGTACCAGCGCCACAGCGACTGCATCGCGTCGCCGGCCGAGACGTCGCGCAGCACGAGGCGGCCGCTGGTCCAGGCGAGCTCACGCTCGGCGGTCGCGGCATCGGCATCGGCGATGACGCCGCTGCGGTCGATGGTCACGGCCGTGCCCTGGGCGACGTTGCGGGAGTTGCCCCCGACCTCGACGCGCAGCGAGCCGGAGTCGGCGCGCACGGTGCGCAGCATCTCGTCGGCGTAGTCGCGCACGGTGAAGGCGCCGCCTTCGGAGAAGACGGAGGCATCGCCGATACGGGCCTCGAAGGCGTTGGCGTTGCCGGCGGTGACGGAGAACGCGGCCGTGCCGGCGACGCTGAGCGTGCGGTAGTTGCTGCCGAAGCGATCGACGATGACGAGGCGCGTCTCGGGGCCGAGGCGCGCGGTGGAGTTGTCGCCGAGCGTGGCGCTGCCGAGCTGGCCGGCGCGGGTGTTGACCTGCTGCGCCTCGGCGGCGCCGAGCATCTGGTTGATGACGTCGGCGCGCGACTTCTGGCCGAACCACTGCGCCGTGGCGAGCGCGACGATGGTGGCGACGACGGCGACGATGACGGGCGTCTTCCAGGCGGCGCGCTGGGTGACGGTGTGGATATGCTCGGCGACCTGCTCCGAGTGGTGTTCGCGGCGGCGCTTGGCGGCGGTGGCCGCGTCGACGACGGGCTTGTGCAGCTCGGCGGCGATCTCGTTCCAGACCTGGTCGGCGGTGGGCGGCGCGGCCGGCGGCGCGACGTGCACGCCCTCGGCCTTCTCGAAGCGGTGCACGGCCGTCATCCGCGCGCGGATGGCGCGGGCGCGGTGCCGGAACTCCTCGTTGAAGAAGGCCTCGACCTCGGCGCTGGAGTGGAACCCGTCGCGCTCCTCCCAGAGTTCGCGCACCGTGTTGACGATGAGCTTGGGCGCCGCGGCGTTCTCGCCCTTGAGGCGCTCGAGGGCGCGCTCGAGGATCCAGTCGTAGTGATCGCGGAAGATCTGTTCCAGCGCCCGCTCGCCGCCGGCGTTGAGTGCGGAAATCGTCGCCTGGTCGATCGGGGCGAAAGTGGCCGACATCGCGTGGTCCTCTTGTGGGTCGGGAAGTTCCGGGGGCACTTAGTGCAGGGTGGGTTCCGGAGAGTTCCGCAACTATACGACGCGCGCGTTCAATCCGCATCCCCGTGCGGCGAAATCGTGGCCGGGGCTCGCGCCGCGGATCGACCATTTCCGGCCTACCCAGACACGGGGCCGATGCGATATCTTTCCCTGTCTGCGCGAGTAGCTCAGCTGGATAGAGCGCTGCCCTCCGGAGGCAGAGGTCGTGGGTTCGAATCCCGCCTTGCGCACTGCAGTCCCCTCAAGGTCGCGTCCCTCACCTCCCCCGCCCCGTCGTGCGCGGGCCCGACGCCGCCTCCGTTCCCTCCCTCCCACATCCTGCGTGGACACCGCGTCCCTGCGCCGCCTCCCCGAGGCCGAGCTGCGCGCCCTCGCCGAGCGCCTCGACCTCGCTCCCTCCCCGACGATCGCACACGGCGACCTGCTGCTGCGCGTGGAGAAGGCGTTGCTGGCGAGTGGCGAGACGCTGATCGCCGAGGGCACGCTGGAGTTGGTGAAGGGCGGCAACGGCTACCTGCGGCAGGCGGCGCACAGCTACCTCGCGGGGCCGGACGACGTGCACGTCTCGCCGGCGCAGGTGAAGCGCTTCGGCCTGCGCACGGGCGACGTGGTACGCGGCGCGGTGCGACCGGCGAAGCCTTGGGAGAAGTTCCTCGCGTTGGCGCAGGTGGAATCGGTGAACGGCGCCGCGCCGGAAGCGGCAATCGCGCGCGGCAACTTCGACGCGCTGCGGCCGAAGTATCCGGACCAGCGGATCCGGCTCGAGTCGCAGTCGGGCGGCCTGGCGATGCGCGTCGCCGATCTCATCGCGCCGCTGGGCAAGGGGCAGCGCGGCCTGATCGTCGCGCCGCCGCGCGCGGGCAAGACGCTGTTCCTGCAGCGGATGGCGAACGCGATCGCCGAGAACCATCCGGAGATCGAGCTCATCGTGCTGCTGATCGACGAGCGGCCGGAGGAGGTCACCGATTTCATCGCGACGGTGCCGAGCGCCGAGGTGGTGGCGAGCACCTTCGACGAGGTGCCGAAGCGGCACGTGCAGGTGGCTGAGATGGTGATCGAGAAGGCGAAGCGTCTGGTGGAGCAAGGCAAGGACGTCGTCATCTTGCTCGACTCCATCACGCGCCTGGCGCGGGCGCACAACGCGGTGACGCCGATGAGCGGCAAGATCCTCTCGGGCGGCGTGGACGCGAAGGCGATGGAGAAGCCGAAGCGCTTCTTCGGCGCGGCGCGGCGGATCGAGAACGGCGGCTCGCTGACGATCGTCGCGACGGCCCTCGTGAACACCGGCTCGCGGATGGACGAGGTGATCTTCGAGGAGTTCAAGGGCACGGGCAACCAGGAGATCGTGCTCGACCGCGACATCGCGAACCGACGCATCTACCCGGCGATCGAGATCAACAAGTCGGGCACGCGCAAGGAAGAGCTGCTGCTCTCGGACAAGGAGCGGAACCGCATCTACCTGCTGCGGCACTTCCTCGGCGATATGGCGCCTGAGGACGCGACGCAGTTCCTGCTGCGCAAGCTCGCGGCGACGGCGTCGAACGAGGAGTTCTTCCAGCGAATGGCCGAGGGCGGCTGACGATGACCTGGCGCCGGCGTTGGCTCGCGATCGACCTCGGGGATCGCCGCGTGGGGCTCGCGGTGAGCGATCCCTCGGGGATGATCGCGTCGCCGGCGGGGCACGTGGAACGCCGCGCCGGCAAGCGTCCGCCGCTGACGGCACTGCTGGCGAAGGCGAGCGAGCTCGGCGCCGAGGGTTTCGTGGTGGGGTTGCCGCTGGACCAGCACGGCGAGGACACGCCGCGCGCGGAGGAGGCGCGACGCCTCGCGCAGGAACTCTCGACGCGCACGGGCTTGGCGGCCGAGCTCGTGGACGAGCGCTTCACGACCGCGGCGGCGCTGCGCGCCGTGCAGGCGATGGAAGGCTCGACGCGCGACCGCAAGGGCGACGTCGACGCGCTGGCGGCGACGGTGCTGCTGCAACACGCGCTGCGCGCGATGGAGCTGCGCGAGTCGGCGCCGGTGCCGGCTGAGGAGGCCGACGATGAATAGGTCGCCGCTGCGTCTCGCCGCACTGCTGGTCGCGCTGCTCGGCGCGTCGTTGGCCGGCTGCGGCACGTCGGAGCGCGATATGGTCGCGGTGACGATCCGGATGGGCTCGAACTTCCCCGAGGCGGCCGATTCGCTGGCGGTGCACGGGCTGATCCGAACCCCGACGCTGTTCCGCCGCTACGCGGCGCTGATGAAGCGCGACCGCAAGATCCGCTACGGCCGCTACATCATCCCGCGCGGCGCGAGCTGGAACGAGATCCTCACGGCGCTGGAGCAGGGCCGGGGCATCGTGCATCGCGTGGTCGTGCCGGAGGGCTGGGCGGTGTGGGACATCGTGCCGGAAGTCGCGAGCAAGCTCTCGGTGCCCGCCGATTCGGTGGAGGCGGCGGTGCGCGATACCTCGCTGCTGCGTCGCGTGGGCGCGCCGCGCGGCACGCGCACGCTGGAAGGCTATCTGTTTCCCGACACCTACGATTTTCCCGACGGCGCGACGGCGCGGCAGGCGATCGAGCTGATGGTGCAGCGCTTCGAGCGCGTGTGGAAGCCGGAGTGGAACGCGCGGGCCCTCGAGCTGAAGCTCACGCGGCACCAGGTGGTGACGCTGGCGAGCATCGTCGAGAAGGAAGTGCGCCGCGGGCACGAGCGTCCGACGGTGTCGGCGGTGTATCACAACCGGCTGAGGATCGGCCAGGCGCTGCAGGCGGACCCGACGGTGCAGTACGCGCTGGGGCGTCGGCGCCCGGGGCGCGTGCTCTACCGCGACCTGCGCGTGGACTCGCCGTACAACACGTATCGGCGCACGGGGCTGCCGCCGGGCCCGATCGCGAGCCCGGGTGCCTTGGCGCTCGAGGCCGCGCTGTATCCGGCCGACGTCACGTACCGCTACTTCGTGGCGCATCCGGACGGCCACCACGAGTTCCGCAACACGTACGCGGAGCACTTGAAGGCGATCGAGTTCGTGCGGTCGGTGGCGCGTCGCGATTCGCTGGAGCGGCGGCGGGCGGCCGCGCAGGCGGCGGTGGACTCGGCGTTGCAGTCCGTCGGCGTGCCGCGCTCGAGCCTCGATTCGCTGCGCAATTCGGCGCGCAGCAAGACGCCCTGACGCGACGTCGTGCCTCGCGCGGGCGCGTGAGGCGCAGGCGGCAGCAGCCCGGTCAGTCCGAGAGCAAGTCCGAGCGCAGGAGCACGGCGTCGCGCAGGTACACGTGGCGGATCTCGTTGCGCGCCCTGGTGGTCTCGGCGTGGATCATCACGCGCAGGCAGCGCGGCAGCGCGCCGGCCACGGGGAGCTCCTGGGCGCAGAGCAGCGGGATGTCGGTCCAGCCGTAGAGGCGGGCGGCGTGCGCGGGAAACTCGCTGACGAGATCGGGCGTCGCGGTGAACACCGCCGAGATGATGTCGGCGGGGACGAGGTCGTTGTCGTCGAGGACGGCATCGAGCATCTCGTGCACGGCCTCGCGGATCAGCACGGGCTGGTCGGCGCTGACGGTGGTGGCGCCGCGGACGGCGCGCACGCTGCGGGGACGCGGGGACTTTGGCATCGCCACGAAGATGCGGTGCGCGGCGCGCGCTGTCCATCGCGCCTAGATTCCGCGGATGACCCAGCATCAGCATCCTGTGGCGGTGATTTCCAGCCGCGGGGCCCGGCGTTGGCAGGACGGGCACCCGTGGATCTTCAAGTCGGACGTCGTCAGCGCACCGGCGGCGCCGGCGGGCGCGGTGACGGTGCAGGACGTGCAGGGACGCACGCTGGGCACGGCGCTCTGGAGCCCGGCGTCGGAGATCTCGCTGCGCTTCGTGGAGCGGCGGGGCGACGTCGCGCTCGACGACGCGTGGTGGTCGGCGCGCATCGGCGCGGCGATCGCGCGGCGCTCGGGCATCCTCGACGCGGACACCAACGCCTGCCGCCTCGTGCACGGCGAGGGGGACGGCCTGCCCTCGCTGGTGGTGGACCGCTACGACCGCTGGCTGGTGGTGCAGTTGCTCTCGGCGGGCTTGGAGGCGCATCGCGGCGCGATCGTGGCGGCGCTTCGCGCGCTCACCGGCGCCGAGGGCATCCTCGCGCGCAACGATGCGAGCGTGCGCACGCGCGAGGGCCTGGGGAAGGACGTCGAGACCCTGCTGGGCGCGGTGCCGGAGACGGTGGAGGTGCGCGAGCACGGCGTGCGCTATCTCGCGGCACCGCACGCGGGGCAGAAGACGGGCGCCTTCCTCGACCAGCGCGAGGCGCGGGTGCTGATCGGCGGCGTGGCGCGCGGACGCGCGCTGGACGTGTTCAGCTACCACGGGTCGTTCGCGCTGCACCTGGCGCGGCGCGCGGACTCCGTGCGCGCGGTGGACGCGAGCGCGGCGGCGTTGGCGCGCGTGGCGGCGAACGCGGCGATGAACGGGCTCGCGAACATCGAGCCGGTGGAAGCGGACGCGTTCGACTTCCTGCGCGAGGAGGAGCGCGGCGGAGCGCGCTACGACACGATCGTGCTGGACCCGCCGGCCTTCGCCAAGAACCGCGCCTCGCTGGCCGGCGCGATCCGCGGATATCGCGACATCAACCTGCGGGCGATGAAGCTGCTCGCCCCGGGCGGGATGCTCTACACGGCGAGTTGCTCATACCACCTCACGAAGCCGGACTTCCTCGCGATGCTTCGCGAGGCGGCCGCGCACGCGGGGCGGCGGATGATCCTGCGGGCGATCACGGGGCAGCCGGCGGACCACCCCGAGCTGCTGACCGTGCCGGAGACGGGCTACCTCAAGGGGGCGCTGCTCGAAGCGGGGGATTGAACGGGAACTGCTTTTCACCACGGAGACACGGAGGCACGGAGACTTCAACAACAAGCCCAGTGGATTAGGGCTCGTGCAGTCTCCGTGCCTCCGTGTCTCCGTGGTGACCGCCGTTAACGAGCTTGGCAACGCGCGCAGAAATACGTGCTTCGGCCGGCCTGCGCGATGCGGCGGATGGGACGCGCGCAGCGCGGACACGGCTCGCCTTCGCGATCGTAGACGTTGAAGGGAATCTGACGCTCGCCACGGTGGTAGCGGCCGGCGTTGACGTGGCCGTCGGCGAGGGCGCGACGCAGGCCCTCGAGCAGGCGCTCGACGCGGGCGGGTGAGAGCGAGGCCGCGGCGGCGCGCGGCGAGATCCCGGCGTGCCACAGCGCCTCGGCCGCGTAGATGTTGCCGACGCCGGCGATGACGGATTGGTCGAGCAGCACGGACTTGATCGGTCCGCGGCGCGCGGCGAGGCGTTCGCCGAGCGCGGCAGCGGAGAGCCGGGGATCCTCGGGCTCCGGGCCAAGCCCGAGGTCGGGATGCGCGCCGGCGGCGTGCCAGGTCATCGTGCAGAGTGCACGCGGGTCGACCAACGACGCGCGTCGGCCATCGGCGAGTTCCAGCGTCACGCGGGTGTGGGGCGGCAGCAGCGTGTCGCGCCGCTCGAAGACCCAGTCGCCGTCCATCCGGAAGTGCACGAGCAGCAGCGCGCCGTCGTCGAGGTGCAACAACTGGTGCTTGCCGCGGCGCTCGACCTCGACGATGCGGCGGCCGACGACCGCGGCCTCGACGCGCGGCGTGACGCCGCGGCGCTGCGCCCGGTGATGGGCGCGCAGGCGGGCGATCGTGCGCCCCCGCACCGCGCGCCGCAGGCGCCGCACGGCGTACTCGACTTCCGGCAGCTCGGGCATCGGGTGAATATCAGGGATGTCGCGCTCGGCGGGAATCCAGCGGACGCTGGCCGTGGTGCTCGGGCTCAACGCGCTGGTCGTGGCGGTGAAGCTCGTGGTGGCCGTGCGCACGGGCAACCTCACGGTGCTCGGCGCGAGCTTCGAGAGCTTCCTCGACGCCGCCAACAACGTGATCGCGATGGTCGTCGTCGCGCTGGCGGCGCGGGGCCCGGACGACGACCACCCCTACGGCCACGACAAGTTCGAGACGATGGGCGCGCTGGCCATCGTCGTGTTCCTGTCGATTTCCTGCTACGAACTGCTGCGCGGCGCGTTCGCGCGCTGGCTGGGCGGCGCGGTGCCCGCCGCGCCGGAGACTGGCGAGATCGTCCTGCTCGCGTCGACGGCCATCGTGAACGTCGCGGTGGTCGCGTATGAGCGGCGCGCGGCACGGCGACTCAACTCGCCGCTGCTTGCCGCCGACGCCGCGCACACGGGCGGCGATCTATTCGTCACGGGCTTGGCGGTCATCTCGCTGGTCACCGCGCGGCTCGGGCTGTCGTGGACCGATCCGTTGCTCGCCGTGCTCGTCGCCGGCGTGATCGCGTACAGCGGATGGCAGATCCTCCGCGTCACGGTCCCGGTGCTGGTGGACGAACGCGGCGCCGACGCCGAGCGCATCGCGGCCGCGGCCTGCCGCGTGCGCGGCGTGACGGGCTGCCGCCTCGTGCGCAGCCGCACGATCGGCTCCGGACTGGTGTTCGCCGAGGTGACGGTCTTGGTGGCGGGCGATGCGCGGGTGGACGAGGCGCACGCGATCGCCGACCAAGTCGAGGATTCGGTGCGCGCGGCCCTGGGCGGAACGGCCGACGTCACGGTGCATGTCGAGCCGAGCTAAGCTAGCTTGGTGACATCACCGCCCTCCCCCGCCCTCCTCGCCCCTGATGGCATCGCGCCAATCGCCCAGGTCGCACCGCGCCGAGTACCAAGAGTACGTCGAGCGCGAGATCGAGGACTACAAGAACTCCGTGTCGCGCGAGTTCCTGTATAGCATCGCGGCCGAGGCGGACCTCGCGCTGGGTGGCGGGACGCAGATCGGGATGCGCGACGTGATGCTGGCGGACGAGGTGGACCGCATCATCGCCAAGCGCCTGCGGTTGCCGACCTACGAGACCTGGCGGCGACGCCTGCTGAAGAACGCGAACGAGCTGCGGCGTCCGGAGCATTGGGGCCTGCGCCCGGACACGCCGCTCAAGCAGGCGATTCCCGCGCACCAGTCGTCGGCGTCGGTGCTGGTCGCCGGCCCGCGCATCGAGGGCTCGGCGCTGTACTTCGCGGCCAACGGCTGCGAGGTGATGGCGGTCGAGAGCGAGGTGGCGGTGGTGAACAAGGTGCTGCAGTCGGCGAAGGACGCGGGGCTGACGGAGAAGCTGCGCGGCTTCGTGGCGGACCTCGTGAGCTTCACGCCGGAGGGCCCGTTGGCGGCGGTGGTGTGCACGCCGGCGGCGTTCGCCGAGCTTTCGGCGTACGAGCGCGAGCGCGTGATCCAGTTACTGCAGCAAGCGACGCAGGACGGCGGCGTGCACTTGATCGAGACCTTGGTCGCCGGCCAAGCCGTGCTGAGCGAGGACGAGTTGCGTCAGCGCTACGATGGCTGGGAGATCAAGCTGGTGCCGGAGCCTGGCGCGACGACGACCTTCGTGGCGAAGAAGTTGGTGGCCTAGCGGTGGGTGGCTTCGCGCCTCGCGGCGTTGCCGAGCGACACGAATGTGACTTGGGGCACGGTGTCAATCTGCGACACCGAGGTGTTTTCCGCCCTGGCATCAATTGCGTAAAGCGTTGTACGCCAATGCATTAGATGCCACGGAAACTGGCATCGAAGTTGCGGAGTCTATCATATGAACGCGCCGAGGTGCGGTGCGAGTAACTCGTCCCCAAAGGAGGGGACCTCATATGGTGGAAATCGCAATGCCGGCGGAACTCGAGCAGGAAGTGGTGGGCATCGTCATCTCCCGTGGCAGTCGCGCGGAAGCGACGCCGCGGTTCAGCGCGTATGTGTGGGGGCCGGTTCCTGAGGAGCCGGAGGCTTCGCAGACCGAGGCAGCGTAGACTGGACGGATGACGGATGACGGATGCTGGTGAGGGGCGCTGAGCTGAGCTCGGCGCCCCTCGTTGTTTGCTTCCGTCATCCATCATCCGTCCGGAAAGCACACGGGGACCGCCGCTCTCGCGACGATCCCCGTGTGTGTGAAGCTGGCCAGCTTACTTCTTCTTCGCGGCCTTCTTCTTGGTGGCCTTCTTCGCGGCCTTCTTCTTCTTGGCAGCCATTGTACTATCTCCTTAAAGGAGTTGTGTTCCCGGCCGATCCCCCGGTGGATCGGTGGGGCGCTACGGCAGTGTCGCCACTACCGCAGTTCGTGCGTCCCGGTGCCTTGGGACTTGTGCATCACACCGCCTCGGAGAGGCTGGTGAAGTTGAAATCTCGAACCTTCATCGCCGGCATCACGACCGCTCCACCGGCTTCGGTCCCTGCGAGACGCTCTGCGTTTCCGAGCATTTCGAGGTTGTTCAACATAAACAGCGGCGACTCATTGAACCGCAAATTCCGAATTGAGCGAGAAATTCTTCCCTGTTCGATAAGGAAAGTTCCGTCGCGTGTCAAGCCCGTATAAAGAATGGTGCGCGGATCGACTTCGCGTAAGTACCAAAGTCGGGTGACCAAAATCCCGCGTTCGGTGCTCCGGATCATCTCCTCCATCGAACTCGAGCCGCCCTGCATCTTCAACGACGTAGCCCCCCCGGTGGCAACACGATTCTGCTTCTGCGCCCAGAAGCGCGAGGTCTGCAACGTCTTCAAGTTGCCGTTCTCGACCCACACCTGGCGGGCGAGGCGCATCCCTTCGCCGTCGAAGGGCTGGCCGAGGAGCTGCGGATCCTGCGGGTCGGAGAAGAGGGTGACGCGCTCGTCGACGATCTTCTCGCCGAGCTTGTTGCCGCCGCCCTGCTTGGAGAAGGGCGAGCGTCCTTCGTCGGCGAGGCGGGCGTCGGCGTAGCCGGCGATGAGCTGTACGAGGTCGCCGACGGCCTGCGGCTCGAGGATGACGGTGTAGCGGCCGGGCTCGATGGCGCGCGGCTCACGCGAGGCGCGGGCTTTGTCGATGGCGCGCTGCGAGACGCGCGCGAAGTCGATCTGGCGCCAGTCGGGATGATCGGCGGCGGCCCAGCCGGAGCCGGTGCCGTCGGTGGTGCGGACGGTCAGCGTGTAGTTGGTGCTGGTCGCGCGGTGATACGCGAACATCCCCTTGCTGTTGGCGAGCGCGGTGGCGCCGGCTCCGACGACGAGGTAGCCGGCCGCCTTGAGGTCTCCGGCGGCGCGCGCGGGCTGCAGCGCGGTGAGCGC
>DAOMNV010000060.1:0-15103 GCA_035444005.1 Gemmatimonadaceae bacterium | reverse complement strand
CTGATCGACTTCAAGCTCGAGTTCGGCCGCACGGCCGACGGCGCGGTCCTCCTGCACACTGGCCAGGAGATCTACTTCGGCCTGAACGAAGTCGGTGCCGCCATCTGGGAGCTGCTGCCGCCCGTCAGCAGTTCGCTTGATGAAATCTGCGAGAAGTTGGCGGAGCGCTACCCCGATGCCCCGCGCGACGAGCTCCGCAACGACGTCGAGACCCTCCTCGCCGATCTCCTGCGCGAGGGCTTGGTCACGTTAGTCGCCGCTCCGGAGCCGCGCGGTGAGTCCGCGACCTAGCCTGCGCGATCTCTTTGCGGCGCAGGCGGCACTGCTGCGTGCGCGGCGGCGGCTCAAGCGCGAGCCGATCGGTAACCTCACCGAGCGTCGCCTACGCGGCCTCGGCCCGGCATCGGGCGACGAAGCCCGCGCCGAGCAACTCGCCCGCGCCGTACAGCTCGCCGCAAGCTGGGGTTTGTTCCGCCCCTTCTGCCTCGTGCGTGCCGTGGCGCTCGAGGAACTCTTGCTGCGCGATGGCATCACGGGCGGCGACATCCGCATCGGCGTGCGCCGCAAGGAAGGCGTCTTCGCCGCCCACGCCTGGATCCGGTGGCGTGACCGCGTGCTCGGCGACGAACCCGAACACGTCGCCACGTTCACCGAGGTGGACGACATTCGCGTCCTCGGAGGCCCGTGAGCCGGCCGGCGCTGGTTCTCGACGACGCCACGGACCGCCTGCCGCAGGCCGGCGGCAGCGCCGGGCCGTGGCAGGTCGTGGCCGATGGTGATCTCTATTATCGCGGCGACCTCTTGCGTCGCATCGGCGGCGACGACGCCGACACGGCCACGCTGATCGCGCGCGCGCTCGAGCGCGGCGATGAAGACGCGTTGCACTGGTTCGAGGGCGACTTCACCTTCATCGCCTGGCACACGACGCAGCGCCGCCTGATCGCCGCGCGCGACTTCAGCGGGCGGTATCCGTTGGTCTACGCGTGGCACGAGCGTCGGCTGTACATCGGACGCTCGGAACGCGAGTTGCTCGCGGACGGCAGGCTCCCCCGCAGCCTCGACCTCGCCAATCTCGCCATCGTCGCGGCGGGGATGTGGTCGCAGGGCGATTTCACGGTGTACACGGCGATCCGGGAACTGCCGGCTGGCTCCGTGCTCCGTTGGCGCCCGGGCAGCGCGCCCGTGCTGCGCCGCTTCTGGTCTCCCGAGCCCTCGGCACCCCACCGCGGCACGCTCGAGGACGCAGCTAGCGAGCTGCGCCAGCTGCTCGATGTCGCCGTGCGCGAGCGCGTCGACCCTGAAGGCCGCACCGCCGTCACGCTCAGCGGCGGCTGGGACTCCACGGCCGTCTACGCCAGCGCGCACGCCATCGGCGCTCCCGTGCACAGCGTCAGCATCAGCTATCCCGAGGGCGATCCGGGCCGCGAAGACGAGACCATCGCCAGCGTCACGCGGCACTGGGGCGACGAACCCGACTTCATCGACATCGCCGACATCCCCTTCTACGCGGATTGGGCGGCCGAGGCGGCGCGACGTCCGCGCCCCTTCGCTCACGCCTACGAACGCTGGAACCGCGCGCTCGCACGCCGCGCGAACGAGCGCGGCGCGCGCGTCATCCTCGACGGCGTCGGCGGCGACCAGCTCTTCCAGGTCAGCGAGATCTACCTCGCGGAACTCTTCCGCAGGGGGCATTGGATCAGTCTCGCCCGCGAGTTGCCGGCGCGTTCTACATATGACGGCACGCTGCGCACGCTGTATCGCTGGGCGATCCGCCCGAACCTCCCGAAGTCGCTGAGCGACCGCATCTCGCGCTGGCGCGGCCTGATGCCGGCACGGCATTACCTCGATCGCCTGCCGCCGATCTGGTTCCGGCGCAGCTTCCTCGAGGCCCACGGCGTGATGCAACGCGAATTCGCGCATCAGCCGAAGCCAAGCACGAAGAATCACGTCCTCGCGGAAGCGCAGGCGTACCTGAGCTTGCCCTTCTACCCGCGCGTCTTCGCCCACCTCACCGGCTTCGCCCGCGACGAAGGCGTCACGCTGCGCTCGCCGTTGCTGGACGAGCGCATCGTGCGCTTCTCGCTGGCACGTCCGTGGTCCGACCGCATCCGCGGCCCCGAGACCAAGCGCTCCCTGCGCCTCGCGATGCGCGGACGCCTGCCGGACGAGGTGCTCGCGCCCCGTCCGCGGCGCACGGGCACCACGAACGGCTATATGCGCCGCGAGATGCTCCGCGCGGGCTGGCCGGTGGCAGAATCCTTGCTGGACTCAATGCGACTGGTGGACATCGGGATGGTCGAGCCCACGCGCTATCGCCGGGCCTGGGACCACATCCGGCAACACGAAGACGACGATACCACCGCACGGCTATTCTTCACGCTGCAGGCCGAACTCTGGCTGCGCTCGCACCTCGCCTGATGCCCCGATACCGCGCCTACGGATCCCTGCTCGAGTCGGACTTCGAGTTCCCCGGCCTGCCGCTCGCCGACGACGGCGACGCCGCGCCGCGCTGGCGCTTCGTCCGCTGCGCCGCCCTGCCGCCGATGCGCGAGCCCAAGACACTCGGCGCCGATCCGCTCTACCAAGACGTGCAGGCGCGGCTCTTCGAACACGCCGACGGCTGGCGCATCGCCGTCGACGACACGGGCGAGTTCGACCTGACCCCCGACGGACTCGTCCACGCCGCACCGAAGTCCGATGCCTGGGATGACTTCGTGCGTTCGCACCTGCTCGGCCGCGTGCTCGCCACCGCGATGTTTCGCGAGGGCTGGCTGCCGCTGCACGCCAGCGCTGTCTCCACGCGCGAAGGCGTGATCGCGTTCCTCGGCCCCAAGGGCGTGGGTAAGTCGTCTCTCGCCTCGGCGTTCGTCGCCGCGGGCGCACCCTTGGTCACCGACGACACGCTGCCGGTCGAACCCGGCACGCCACCGATGGCTTGGCCCGGCATCCCGATGCTGCGCGTGCGCGCCGATGCGCGCGCCGCCGTCGCACTCCACGATGGCGGCACCGAGACGCGTGACGGCAAGCACGAGATCGCGCTCGAGGATGCACACCAGCGCGAGGACCGCCCGAGTCCGTTGGCCGCGATCTTCCTGCTCGCGCCGGCCGATCCCGCGCGCAGCAGCACCGTCACGCGCCTGCCCTTTTCGCCCGCACTGGGCGCCGCCGCGCTGATCGCGCACGTGAAGAGCGCGCAGATGTTCGGCCCCTCGGGCGCCGCGACCCTGCTGCCGCGCCTCGCCACGCTCGTGCACCTCGTGCCGGTGCTGCAGCTCTCCGTCGTGCGTGACCTCGCGCGCTTGCCCGAGGCCGCGGCAACGGTACTCGACTGGTACGGCGGGCCTGCCAAGCGATGATCGTCCGCTGCGAGGGACTCACCAAGCGCTTCGCCCAGCGTCGGACCTGGGCGGAATCCTTGCGTCGCGTCGGCGCCGCGCCGCGCGTGACCGTCGTCTCGGACGTGAGCTTCGACGTCGCGCCGGGCGAGATCTTCGGGCTACTCGGCCAGAACGGCGCCGGCAAGACGACGCTGTTCCGGATGCTCGCCACGTTGCTCGTGCCCGACGCCGGCAGCGCCAGCGTGGACGGGCACGACATCGCCGAAGCGCCGGACGCCGTGCGCGCGACGATCGCGCCGGTGCTGGCGAACGAGCGCAG
Organism: Gemmatimonadaceae bacterium; assembly: GCA_035444005.1. Taxonomy (GTDB): domain Bacteria; phylum Gemmatimonadota; class Gemmatimonadetes; order Gemmatimonadales; family Gemmatimonadaceae; genus Pseudogemmatithrix. Next base: position 11,446 of record DAOMNV010000060.1, on the reverse strand, counting down.
CCTCTACTGGCGACTCTCCGCCCTCGAGAACCTCCGGCTCTACGCCGTGCTGCAGGGACTCACCGGCCGCGCGCGCGATGCCGAATGCCGACGCGTGCTCGCCGCCGTCGGCCTCGAGGACACCGGTGCGAAGATGGTCGGCAGCTTCTCCTCGGGAATGCGGCAGCGCCTGCTGATCGCCCGAGCCTTGCTCGGCAGGCCCCGCGTGTTGTTGCTCGACGAGCCCACGCGCAGTCTCGATCCCATCTCGGCGCGAGACTTCCGCCGTTTCCTGCGGCAGGGCATCGTGGAAGCCGAAGGCTGCACCGTGCTGCTCGCCACGCACGATGCCGACGACGTCTGGGAACTCTGCGACCGCGTCGCCGTGCTGGAGCGCGGTCGCCTGCTCGCGGTGGACCGTGCGGAATCCCTGCGCCATCGCGCGGGGGCGGCACGGCAGGACCTCGTGGTGCCCGTCGCCGATGAATCACGCAGCCGCGATCTCGTGCAGGCGCGCGGGATGCAGTGGCTCGGCGCGATCGACGACGAGCCCGGCTGGCGGCGCCTCAGCATCAGCGGCGCCGAACACGCCGATGCCGCGGCCGCATTGCTCGCCGCGCTGCACGACGCACAGGTGCCGGTCGCAGGCCTCGCCCCGCGCGTACCCGCGCTGGCGGACATCATCGAACGCATCGTGCAGGGCGCGGAGCGTCGCGATGCGTAGTGCCTTCGCGCTGCTCCGCGCCGCCTGGCTCACCGCCACCAGCTATCGCGTCGGCACGTTGCTCTCGCTGGCCGGCGTGGCCGCATCGGTCGTGCCCGTGTATTTCATCGCCGACGCGATCCAGGACGTGGCTGCGCAATCCATCCAACGGGAGAGCGGCTCCTACTTCGCCTTCATCGTGGTCGGCATCGCGAGCGTCTATCTCGTCTCCGCCGCCACCGGCGCGCTGGCCACCGCCATCGCCTCCACGATCGGCAACGGCACGCTCGAGGCCCTGCTCGTCACGCGCACGCGCCTCCCCGCCCTGCTCGCCGGACTCAGCGCGCACGCGACCGTCCAAGCCTGCCTGCGCGCCGGCATCCTGCTCGTCACCGGCAGCTTGCTCGGGGCGGAGATCAGTTGGCGCTTCGCTCCGCTGGCGGTCGGCATCGCCGGCATCACCTTCGCGGCCTACGCCGGCATCGGCCTCGTCGCCGCAGCCTTGGTGTTGGTCTTCCGCACCTCGGGGCCGCTGATCACCGCCGTCGTCACGGTCTCCGGCCTGCTCGGCGGCGCGTACTACGCGACGGCCGCGGTGCCCGGCTGGCTGCGTGTCATCACCGACTTCGTGCCGCTCACCTACGGCCTGCGCCCCGCGCGGATGCTGCTGCTCGGCAACGCGACCTGGCAGGAGGTCACGCAGGACGTCTCGCTGCTCGTGATGATCGCCGTGGGCAGCCTGCTCATCGGTGCGCTGAGCTTCGCGCTCGCGCTGCGTCGCGCGCGGCGCGACGGCACCCTGTCCCAGTACTGACCGTGCCGCGCGCACTCTCGCCCGAACTCCGCTTCGTGTTCCGGCTCGCCGATCCGGCGGCGCCCGTGGAGGAGCTGCGGGCGTTGTTGCGCGCCGTCGAGGACTGGGGGCGCTTGGTGCTGGTCGCCGAACGCGAAGGGGCGTTGCCGACGCTGTGGCGCAGTCTCAAGGCGATGCACGCGCAACCGCCGGCGCAGTTCGCCGTCCTGCTCCAGGCACGCAGCGCGCTGCAGGACTTCCGGATGTCGCGGCTGGCGACGCGCACCGCCGAGGCGCTGGCGCAGTTTCGCGCGCGTCGCGTTCCCGTGCTGTTGCTCAAGGGCGCCGCCATCGGCGCCTACTGCGACCCCAGCTTCCGGGCGCGCCAGATGACCGACGTCGACCTGCTCGTGCGCAGGGAGCATCTCGACGCCGCGCACGACGCCTTGGCCGCCTCCGCCTGGAAGCACTCCGAGGACGTACGCCTGCACACCCTGCTCGAGGGCTGGCAGCACGAGGCGCCCTTCTTGGATCCGCAGTTGCCCGGCGTGCGGCTCGAGCTGCACACGTCCATCCTGCCGCCGGATCACTCCTTCGATTTCTCCAGCGACTCGCTGTGGGCCGATGCCGTCGCGGCGCCCGCGCCCTTCGAGGGCGCCAGCCTGCCGCGCGCGGAACTCCTCGCGCTGCACGCCGCGATCCATTTCGCCTGGCAGCACCAGATGACCTTCGGCGCCTGGCGCACGATGCGCGGCATCGCCTTGCTCGCCGCGCGCCCGGGCTTCGACTGGTCGCTGCTCGTCGATGAGGCGAAGCGACGCCGTGCGACGTCCTCGCTGCACTGGACCCTGCGACTCGGCAACACGCTCGGTGCGCTCACCGTACCCGCCGCCGCCATCGACGCCACGCGCACGCCGACTCCCGAATTCGTCTGCCGCGCCATCGAGCGCCACGCGCTGGCGCCGTTGGCCCCCGGCGAGTTTCCCGAGTCCCCGTCGCAGTTCGTCTCGCGCTACCTCTGGCTCGCCGCCATCCGGCCGCGCTGGAGCGGACACGCGCAGGCGGGCCGCCACGACCCGGAGCAGCAGTGGGCACGCGTGATGGGCACGATGAGCACGGAGACCGTGGCGCAGAAGATCGCGCGGCACGTCTCGGGCTTGGGCGGCTGGGCGCGCTTCGTTCGCCACACCATCGTCGGACGCTGACGATGCCGAATCGCCCCGCCTTCAGCCCCGACTGGCGCGAAGGTCGCTACTTCGACCGCTGGATGTTCGTGCACGTCGCCAGCGGCGTCGCCGGCGGCTTCTCGAACGTCTTCTTCGGCCTCAGCGTCCCCAAGACCGTACTCGTCGGCGCCTTGGTGATGACGCTCTGGGAAGTCGGCGAGTCCATCGCCGGCGTCAACGAGGCGTTCAGCAACCGCGCGCTCGACGTGGTCGCGGGACTCATCGGCCTGGCCGTCGCGCTGGCCGTGGCCAGCCGTCTGTCGCCCGCAGGAGAGCACATCGCCTTCGCCGTCAGCCTGGCCCTTGCCTCGGCCTCGAGCTTCGAGGGCTGGCTGGACTATCGCCGCCGCAAGCGGGAGCGGCCCTAGCGCAGCTCGCGGTCAAAAGTCACAGCGGGACGGTGACCTTCCCTCTTCCGCTCTGAGACGCCGCATCCCACTATAGATGGCGATGTACACCCAGCGTACTCCGTCCGGGCGGATGCCCCTGCGCCGCGCGGCCCTCGTGGCCGCGCTCTTTGCTGCATCCCTGCTCTCCTGCGGCCGCGAGATCACCGGTCCCGAGAACGGCGTCGGCACGCGCGTCGCGCACGGGCTGTCGTTCCTCACGGAATTCCCGGGACCGCTGGCGAACGTCGAAGCGGGCGCGGGATCCGTCGTGCCGTTCAATCGCGTGCGCGTCATCTTCCGCCGCGAAGACGGCAGCGTCGCGCTCGACCGCCTCGTCGACTTCCCCGACGGACAGTCGGAAGTCGCGCTCAGCCTGTCCGTTCCGCTCTCGCGATCGGCGCCGTCCACGGGCGAGCCGCTCGAGCTCTTCCTGCGCTACATCAACGCCGCCGGCGATACCGTCTTCAGCGGCGGGCCGGTGACCGTCCTCGCCGTGCCGAATGCGGGCAGCGGCACGCAGCCGACGCCGGTCAGCATCCCCGTCACCTATACCGGCCCTGGCGCCGATGCGACGGCTGTCGTGATTGCGCCCGACACGCTCTGGATCGACGCCGGCGCGGCCTTCAGCTTCTCCGCGACGGCGCACGACGCGTCCGACGCCGAAGTCAGCGATGCGCCGCTCGTGTGGTCGGTGCTGGACGCCGACAAGCTCGCGCTGCCGAGCATCGCCGCGGGAGATGGGTCGGCCAAGCCCAGCCGCGGCGCGGCCCGCGTGCGCGTCGCCCTCGCGGCCGGCGGCAGTGGCAGCGGCTGGGCCGACACCGCCTACGTTATGATCGCGCCCGTGCCCGGCGCCGTCGTTCTGGTCTCGGGCGGGGCGCAGACCGCGGCGATCAACGCGCCGCTGCCGGATTCGATCGTCGTGCGCCTCAACGCGACGGACGGCGAACCACTGGCCGGCCGCACGGTGCACTTCGCCGTCGCCACGGGCGGCGGCAGTGTCTCCGGCGATTCCGTCGTCACCGACTCGCTCGGCCGCGCCGTCACGCGCTGGACGCTCGGCGGCAGCGCCGGCGCGCAGTCGCTGACCGCGACCGTCGACGGCGTCGCGCCGCTGACGGTGACCGCAACGGGCGAGGCCAGCGGCCCCGCCGCGCTGGCGATCGTCACGCAGCCGGCGGCAGCCGCCACCGCCGGCGTCCTGATGGCGCCGGTCGTCGTCGAGGTGCGCACGGCTGCCGGAGCGCTCACGCCGCTCTATACCGATAGCGTGCACATCGCCGTCGCCAGCGGACCGGCCGGCGGCGTCCTGTCCGGCGCGCTGGGGGCACTGCCCGTCGACGGCGTCGTCACCTTCGATTCGCTGTTCTTCGAGAAGGCCGGCAGCTACACGCTGGCCGTCTCCGCGGCCGGACTCAGCGGTGCGACCACGACGGCGATCACCGTCGCGGCGGCCGCGCCCGATTCGCTGGTGCTCGTCTCCGGCGGCTCGCAGATCGCCGCGCCCGGCACGGCGCTGGCCGCGCCGATCGTCGTGCGCGTCATCGATGCCTTCGGGAATCCCGTCGTCGCGCGCGCCGTCGCGGCCGAAGTGCTCACGGCCGGCGGCAGCGTCACGCCCGACACGGCGCTCACCACCGCCGCGGGCGACGCAAGCTTCGCCTGGACTCTCGCCATTGTCGCGGGCGAGCAGTCGCTGCGCTTCACCGTGCCCGCGACGGCGCTGCCGGCGCTGGACGTCAGCGTCAACGACAACGTCGGGCCGATCGTCTCCACCGTCATCGCGCCGGCCAGCGACACGCTGACCTACCTCGGCGAGACGCGGCAGTTCACCGCCAGCTCGCGCGACGCCGCGCAGAACGTCATCGCCGGTACCTACAGCTGGACCTCGCTCGACGACTCGATCGCCACCGTCGACTCGGTGGGCATCGTGACGGCCGTGCAGAACGGCAGCGCGCGCATCGTCGCCACCGAAGCCGGCGGCAGCGCGGACACCGCGACGGTGCTCGTGCAGCAGGCCGTCGCCTCGGTGACGATCACGCCGGGCACGCGCGAGATCTACCTCGGCGCGAGCTTCGCGTTCACCGCGCAGGCGGTGGACGGCGGCGGCGCGCCGTTGGCCGTGCAACCGCCCGTCGAATGGAGCACCCAGAGCGCCGCCATCGCCAGCGTCGATTCGCTTGGCGTCGTCGCCGGTACCGGATTGGGCAGCACGCAACTGCGCGCGCTCATCGCCGGCGTGCAGGGCGTCGCGGGCATCACCATCAAGACGCCGATCACGCGCATCGCCGTGCTGCGCGACTCCACCGGCTTCGTGCAGACCGACACCTTCACGGTCGTCGCCCTCGACCGCACGCGCTCGTACCGCGCGGTCGCCTACGACACGCTCGACGCGCCGATGGCCGGCATCAGCTTCACGTTCGAGTCGTCCAACCCCGCCGTAGCCGCAGCGGATTCCACCGGCACGGCCACCGTGCGCGTGCGGGCCGTGGCCAATGGCCTCACCAGCATCCGCGCCAGTGCCCAGGGCGTGACCGGCGCCGCCTCGCTGCGCGTGCAGCAGCAGCTGAGCCGCCTCGACCTCTCGCCCGACCTGCTGCAGATCGCCCCGACCGGCAGCCAGCTGCTGACCGTGCGCGGCCGCGATCCCGACGGCTTCTTCCTGCCCAGCGTCACGGGCGTGAGCTTCGTCTCGCTGCAGACCGGTATCGCGAGCGTCAACGCCACGACCGGCCTCGTGACCGGCGTCTCCGCCGGCACGGCGCTCGTGACCGCCTTCAGGGACAGCATCCTCGCCGACACCGTGACGGTGACCGTGGGTGAAGGCGTGCCCGCCGTGATCTCCTTCGGCCGCGACTCGCTGGCCATCGGTCGCTCGGGGTCGCAGTCGATCCCGATCTACCTCAGCAAGCCGAGCGCGACGCCGGTGACGGTGCTGCTCGCCGTGGCGGATACCTTCGCGTACTTCTCGCAGGCCAGCGTGACGATCGGCGCCGGCGCGACGAGCGCCAACGTGACGCTCAACGGCCGCAGCGCGGGGCTCACGACGATCTCCGCCGTGGATGGCGCCACGACGCCGACCTACGCCGGCGACACCGCGCTGCTCGCCGTGCAGGCCAACGTGCGCTTCACCACGACGAGCTACTCGCTCGTCGCCAACCAACAGCTCTCGACGCAGATCCTGCTTTCCGATCCGGCGCCGCCGGGCGGCTCGTACATCGCGTATCAGCTCGGCACGCCGGGCCGCGTCGAGATCTCGCCCGATCCGGCCTTCATCCCGGCCGGCCAGCTCGCGGCTAACGTGGTGATCACCGCGCTGGCCGGCGGCGGCACGACGGTCACGCCGGTGACGACGGGCGCCACCGGGCAGACGGCGACGGTCTCGACATATCCCGCCGCGCTGGACCTCTCGGGCTCGACCTACCACCTCGGACTCGGCCAGCAGCGCTCCGACATCTACGTGCAGTCGCAGTCCAGCCTGCAGGCCCCGCAGCTGATCACGCTCGAGAGCAGCGACACCAGCATCGTGAAGGTGCCCGCGACGGTGACCATACCGGCTGGGACCTACTACATCTACTTCGGGATGCAGGCCGCAGGGCCGAACACCGGCTCCGCGTACATCCGCGCCTCGGCGCCCGGCTGGACCACCGACTCCGTCGCCGTCGTCGTGTCGACGCCGCGCATCGCCGCCTGCTGCAACACCAACCTGCAGACCACCTCGGCCGCGCAGTCGCTCACCGTGTACTCGCGCGATTCGCTGGGCAGCAACTTCCAGCGCATCACGCCGCTGGTGGTGACGCTGGAGTCTTCGGATACCAGCATCATCAAGCTCAGCCAGTCGTCGACGACGATCCTCGCGGGCAGCAGCTCGCGCGGCAGCCTCGGCTACGCGCCGAACGGCGGCGTCGGCACCGCCTACATCCGCGTCAGCGCGCCGGGGCACGGCAGCGATTCCATCGCCGTGAGCGTCGTCGGGCCCAAGCTCTCGTTCAGCGCCACGACGTACCGCGTCGGCCTCGGCCAGCGTAGCACCAGTGCGTACGTGCAGGTCCCGAACAACACGACGGCGGCGCTGCCTGTCACGTTCACGTCCACCGCGAACGGCAGCATCGGCTTGGCCGACACGACGACCATCCCTGCCGGCACGTATTACGACTACTTCCCCTTCGACGGCCTGGCCGTCGGCACCGACACGGTCATCGCCTCGGCGCCCGGCCACCAGCCGGACACGGCGTATTTCGTCGTGACCACGCCGCGCATCTCGATGTCCGGGCTCGGCACGTATGACAACTTCCGGCCGCCGGTCGGGATCACGATCTGGTCCACCGACACGACGGGCGGCATCTATCCGCGGATCGACACGCTGACGCTGACCCTGACCTCGTCCGACACGACCGTCGCCCGGGTCACGCCCGTCGCATACATCCTGCCGGGCGCGAGTTCGACGACGACGCCGCAGGTCAGCTTCGTCGGCGAAGGGACAGCCATCATCACCGTCTCCGCGCCGGGCCACGCGGACGACGCTGACACGCTGACCGTGCGGATGCCGAAGCTCAGCTTCAGCTGGAGCACGTTCCGCATCGGCCAGCGGCAGCGCACCGGCGACCAGGCGCTGTACGTCAGCGTACCGAACAACGTCGCCGATACGCTGCCCGTGACGATCACGCGGTCGAACGCGGCCGTGGACTCGCTCTTCGGTAGCACCGACATCCCGGCCGGCACGTACTACAAGTACTTCGGCGTCGCGGGCCTGCAACACGGCCTCGACACCTTGATCGCCTCGGCGCCCGGCTACCTGCCTGACACCGCGTTCATCCAAGTCAACACGCCGCGGCTCACCGTCTCCGGCATCTCGTCGCCGCTCACGACCACCTCGCCGCCGCGTATCATCTCCGTGTATTCCGTGGACTCGACGGGCAACACTTACTACCCGCTCGACACGCTGGTCGTCAGCGTCGTCTCGAGCGACGCCGGCGTGCTCCAGCCGTCGGCGACGTCGCTTCGCATCCTGCCGACCGCCACCAACGTCTCCACGCAGGTCTCCGTCGTCGGCCCCGGCACGGCATCGATCACCGTGAGCGACTCCGCGGGCTCGGGCTATGGCAGCGCGACGACGAACACCGTCACCGTCACCGGCCCGTCGCTCTCGCTCTACAACGGCACGCCGCGGCTCGGGATGCGCCAGCATAACGGCACGAGCGGTTCGTACGTGTCCGTCCCCAACACCCTCGTCGGTGCGCCGCTCGTGGTGTACCTCACCAGCTCCGACCCATCGGCCGTCTCGGTACCGGACTCGGTGGTGATTCCGGTCAACGGCTACTTCACGTACTTCCGCATCACCGCGCACGACGCCGTCGCCACCGTGCAGATCACCGCGACCGCAGTCGGTTACGCGAGCGCGACGACGACCCAGCAGGTCACGGCGCCGCGCTTCGTCATCAGCGCGCCGTCGTCGATGCGGCGCACGCAGAATCCGGGCACCATCACCGTCTACGCGGCGGACGCCGACGGCAACCAGCACGCCACGACCGAGGACGTCGTCGTCACGCTGGCCAGCTCCGATGCAGGCATCGCCAGCATCGACTCGGCCACCGTGACGATCGCTGCCAACACATCGGTCAACAACAGTGCCCGTGTGCGTCCGCATCAGGAAGGCACGATCCAACTCAGCGCCACCGACGCGCGCATCGACCCCTGGCGCTACGGCACGGCGACGAGCAATCTCGCCGTGACGACGCCGCAGGCGTCGGTCAACTTCACCAACCAGCGCATCGGCGTCGGGCAGTATGTGGACGTCGCCGTGAGCGTCCCCGATAACCAACGCCCGCCGGTGCTCTTCACCCTGACCGGCAAGACCGGCAACGCGATGACGCCGGACACTGTGACGATCGACTCCACGAGCTACTCGCGGAGCTTCAGGCTCAGCGGCGTCGCGCTCGGCGTGGATACCGTGAAGGTCGCGGCCACCGGGTACCTGCCCGACAGCGGACGGGTGTCCATCGAGCTCGGCACGCTCGGCACGCCCACCGGCTGGACGACGACGCTGAGCACGGATTCCGTCGCCATCACCCTGCGCACCCGCGGGCCCGATGGCGCGATCCGCCGCGTCACCGGCGCCACGACCTTCGCGCTCGCCGTGGATGCGAACCTCGTGTTCCATCGCGATGGCGTGCCCGTCAGCTCGATGACCGTGCCGGCGGACTCCGACACCGTGACGTTCTATATGCGGCGCGTCTCGGCGGGGAGCGCGAACGTCAGCATCAGCAACGCGAACTATCAGACGTTCACGTCGACCGTGACCGTGAATGCGCCGTAGCTGCCTTCGCGTCAACTAGAGGGATTTCACGATCGATGCAGAACGTTGCGTTCGGATGTCGATAAGGAACGCCGAGGATGAGATATTCGCGCGCTGGCGCGAGGTCGTGCCCAGTCTTGTAAAGGATGGCGTGGTCGATGAACCGCGATTCGTCGAGAGTTCACTGCGCCTGCGGTCGACCTGCGCAATCAACGTGAAGAAGTCGCCAGGCGGCAGCGAAGCCGTGGATGCCGAGGTCCACGCCGCCGCTCGCAGAGACAGGGCGTTTCTCGCCGCGCAACTCGCCCTGTACTCACCTGCCGTCTACGTGTGGTGTGGCGTGTCGCCGGATCTCGTATTCGGCTCCTCGCTGTCGTGGCAAACCACTGGACGCGGCGTCAGGTTCGCCGAGTGGACCGAGCGAGATTCCGTCTTCATTCAGTGTTCGCATCCCCTCGCTCGGTGGCCACAGCATTTGACGTACTACAGCTTGATGGACGCGGTGAGGTCCATCGTTCCTTAGCTCCGTCGCGCACCGCCGCACGCTGCTGTCACGAAGGCAAAGGGGGCGCCGCGAGTGCATCGCGACGCCCCCTTTGTTCACGCGAGTGTTGCCGCGATCAGCGATCGCGTTCGCTGAGCAGGCGCTCCAGGCGTTCGAGGCGCTCCAGCCGCGCGCGGAGGTCGTTGACCTCGTTGCGCAGCGCGTCGTGCTCCGTCTTCAGCGTTTCGTAGCGTTCGATGAGCTGTTGGATGGCGAAGAGGTTGATGCCGTCGATATCGACGGTGGAGATTCCGAGGTCGTCGACACCGAGGCCGAATGCCGCGCGGAAGTCCTGCGCGGTCGGACCGACGTGGCGCACCTGGTTGCCTTCGGAGATGTAGCTCCACTCTTCGATTGGCATCGTGCGGATGCGCGAGAGCACAAAGTCGCCGTCGAGCGCGCGGAAATCTTGCTTGCGGTTGCGGTCGGAGAGGCTAGTCCACGTGCCAGAACCGGCGGGGAGGAACGCTCCGGCGCTCGAGTTGTTGTTCGAGTAGAGATAGATGCCGCCGGCGGCACGCACGACGAACTGATTGTCAGCGCCGGCTGCAGCACGACCACCCGATCGATCGGCAATGACGATTGCACCGCGCCGGCCGGCGGTTGAGGCGAAGCCAATCGCGACCGATGAGTCGCCATTTGCGACTGAGCCGGCACCGATGGCGACGGCATCGACTGCACTTGCGTCCGACTGGTATCCCATCGCGACCGCGCCGTCAGCGGATGCGCTGGCGTTGCCGCCAAGGGCAACCGAGGCAGGCCCCGATGCAGTTGACGAAATGCCTATCGCGGTGCTGCTCCCACCAGACGCAGTGTTGCTGATTCCAATTGCAATCGATCCTTCGCCCGATGCCACGCTGTTGGAGCCGATGGCGAACGAACTGCCGGCAGTCGCCTGAGTGTAGTGGCCCAGGGCGATCGCGCCTGAATTGGTTGCGCTCGCGCCCTCGCCGGCGGCGAAGCTGCCTTGGCCCGTCGCCCTTGTATTGAGGCCGAACGCGGCGGAGCCAAGGCCAAGGTTGCCCGGATTCCAATAGTCATCGTACCCACCCTGGAGTCGCCCTGCGCGGAACGCGACCAAGTCCGGCGACCACACCATTCGCGTGCCCGATCCTGACGGCGGCAACGGTCCGGTTCCCGAGGAGTCAATCGAGACGATGCCGCCCGCGCGGACGGTGAGGGAGCTGACGCTGATCGAACCGGCGTTGAAGCCACCGGTCGCATTCCGCTGCACGAGCGCGTTTGCGGTGTTGTCGGCGGTGCCGGTCGCGTTTTCTCCGGCGGGGCCTTGCTCGCCCTGCGGGCCTTGCTCACCCTGCGGGCCCTGCAGGCCTTGCTCGCCCTGCAGGCATTGCTCGCCCTGCGGGCCTTGCTCGCCCTGCGGACCCTGCTCGCCCTGCGGGCCCTGCTCGCCCTGCACACCCTCCGGGCCCGGGTCGCCCTGCGGGCCCTGCGGGCCGGTCTCACCCTGAAGACCCTGCGGGCCGGTCTCACCCTGCGGTCCCTGCGCGCCAGTC
>DAOMNV010000059.1:0-16093 GCA_035444005.1 Gemmatimonadaceae bacterium | reverse complement strand
TCCGCGTACATAATGTCGAACTCCGCCTGACGGAACGGCGGGGCGACCTTGTTCTTGACCACCTTCACGCGGACGTGCGAACCGACCACGTCCTCCTTGTCCTTCACCGGGCCGATGCGGCGGATGTCGAGCCGCAGCGACGCGTAGAACTTCAATGCCTTGCCGCCGGTGGTCGTCTCGGGACTGCCGAACATCACCCCGATCTTCTCACGCAGCTGGTTGATGAACACCACCGAGCAGTTCGAACGGGCGATCGCACCGGTCAGCTTCCGGAGCGCCTGACTCATCAGGCGGGCCTGCAAGCCCACGTGCGAGTCGCCCATCTCCCCCTCGATCTCGGCCTTCGGCACCAGCGCCGCCACCGAGTCAATCACGATCACATCTACCGCCCCGCTGCGCACCAGGATCTCGCAGATCTCGAGGGCCTGCTCACCGGTGTCCGGCTGCGAGACCAGCAACTTCTCGACATCCACGCCCAGCTTCGCCGCGTACTCCGTATCCAACGCGTGCTCCGCATCAATGAACGCTGCGGTGCCGCCCAACTTCTGTGCATTGGCCACGACGTGCAAGCACACCGTCGTCTTGCCGCTGCTTTCCGGTCCATAGATCTCGGTGATGCGCCCCCGCGGGAATCCGCCGACGCCAATCGCGGCATCGAGGTTGATCGCTCCCGTCGGGATCGCCTCCACCTTCACCTTCACGCCATCCTTGCCCATCTGCATAATGGCGCCCTTCCCGAACGACTTCTCGATCTGCGACACCGCGAGCCCAAGCGCCTTCTTGCGATCGTCCTGCTGTGCCGCCGTCGTAGCCATCGTGACCTCGGAGAGGTGAAAAGGAATCTACCCGCTTGGACCTTCGGGGCTACCCCCGAAAGAAGAACGAACAAGACCAGCCAATCGCGAACACCGAAGAGAATACGAAAGGGTCACCCGAAGTGCAAGGGGCAATCCCCACTGACTTTTGCTGCCGGATAAAATCTCAACACTTAAAGTTGAGTTTTAGATAAGTCTATGCAATTTAGTTACTTATCTTGTCTCGACGGCGTGGAAATGTTGTTGAATTGTGTCTTGGTGACACCATTTTTCCACAGTTTTCCACAGGACTTGGGACAGATGTCGGATGACGGATGCAGGCCCCGTCAGACCACCTGGAACGCGTTCGTGACGTGCTTCACCCGCACGCGATCGTCGGCCACAAGGATGCCGACCACGTCGAACTGATACTGCTCGCCGTCGCGGCCGTGGCGATCGATCCAGACGCGCGCGCTCTTCGTGAGTTCGCGTTGCTTGCGATGATGCACGGCTTCGACGGGATCGCCGAACTTCTCGCCTTTACGGGCCTTCACCTCGACGAACGCGACGGTCACGTCGCGCTGCGCGACGAGATCGATGTCGCGGCGGCCGAACTTGAAGCGGCGCGCGAGGATGGTGTAGCCGTGTTTGCGGAGCCAGCGTTCGGCGATGCGCTCGCCGAGTTGCCCGAGGCGTTGGTTGTGTTGGGTCACGAGCGAGAGGATAGCGTCGCTCGGCGCGTTGGCGTCAGCGTTTCGTCGCCAGCGGAGGCATTCCCGCGCGTCGCGGTCGGTTAGGCCCGGCCGCCCATCAGGACCTCGAACGCACGTTGGCGCTCGCGCTCGCCGACGTCCGGACCCGACGGGAGCATCACGACACTCTGCCGGAAGTGGTCCGCGACGCCGGTCAACATCGCGTGCGCATAGAAGTACCGCGGGTGGTGATGCAGCGGCGGCGCAATCCCGCGCGCCAACACCCCCGCGTCGATCAGGCGGAGCGCCAGCTCGTCCCGCGTGGCCCCGAACCGCGCGGCCTCGACGAGGAGTGCAGTGACGCTGCCGGTACTCCGGGCCGACCGCTCGCTCGTGATCAGGCGCAGCCCGGGAATCCACCGCAAAGCGTCGCTGTACCAGTCGCGTGTCTCGCGCGTGCGCTGCAATGCCGCATGGCGTTCGCGTGCCGCGGCCCGGATGGCGGGCATGCATGCGGCCGCGACGGTGTAGTCGAGCGATTGCGCCGCGCCGTCACCATCCGGGATCTCCGCGGGGCGCGCCGCGAGGGCGCGTGCCATCGCCACCACCTCGGCGTCACGGCTCACGAGTGCGCCGGCGGTCCCTGCGTCGGGCGCCGCGCCGTACGGTAACGTGAGGACGCCGATCTGTCCGAAGGTCCCCGCCGCGACTCCCGGCCCCCAGGCGCCCAATGCCGCTCCCACATCTTCAATCACGGGAACGCCCGCCGCCGTGGCGGCGGCACAGATGGCCTCGATCTCCGCCATCACGCCAAAGCGATGCGCCACGACCACCGCCTGCACCGGGGGATGCCAACGCGACGAGCGCCGCAGGGCGGCCGCGACGAGCAGCTCATCCATGTTGCAGGAGGTGATCTGGGCATCCACCAGCACCGGCTCGGCGGCGAGCCATCCCACCGGCTGCACCATGCTTGGCCGCGCGGTCGCGGAGACGAGCACCGTGCGCGCGGGACCGACGCCCAGCACCCGCAGGGCCAGATGCATCGCGGCGGCGGGTGACTGGACGAGGAGCGCATCGGGAACCTCGAGCGACGCGGCAAGCTCGCGTTCGGCGAGCGAGGGGCTAAGCGGCATGCACCCGATGCGAGCAATTCCCCTGCCACCGCGCGTATCGGCGGGCGGGTGGCGGCGGCACGCCGCATGGCTGGGACACCTCGCCCTGAGACGCGGACCGAGCGCCCGCGCCTCGGACGTTCAGACCGCGACGCTGAACACGGTGCCGTTCGGCGACGAGCGGAGGATGACGAGCCGGAGGCCCATCGCTTCGCAGAGCGCACGCGAGATGGAGAGCCCGAGCCCGGTCCCGCCGAAGCGCCGGGTGTCTCCGCCCTCGGCTTGGACGAACGGTTCGAAGATCCGCTGGCGTTGTTCCTCGGGAATGCCGATGCCGGAGTCCTCGACCTCGATCGCCGTGCAGCGACCGGGCACCGCCCCGGTCCGGACCCGCAGCGTCACCGCGCCGCCGGCCGGCGTGAACTTCACGGCGTTCCCCAGGAGATTCAGGAGCACCTGCTGCAGCCGCAGCGGATCCCCGTCAATGTACAAACCACCCATCGGCAGCAGCACCGTGAATCGCAGCCCCGCGTCATCGGCCAGCGGCTGGATGCTGGCGCGGACGCGGTCCACGAGCGCCCGGAGGTCCACGCGTTCCCGACGGACGACGAGCCGCCCGCTGGCGATGCGTTCCATGTCGAGGATGTCACCGATGAGCGCCAGCAGGTGCTCGGCGCTCTGGTCCACTTGATCGAGGGCCGCCCGCTGCGCGTCGGAGAGGGGGCCGAGCACGCCATCGCGCAGTGCGTCGGCGGAGCCGATGACGGCATTCAGCGGCGTGCGGAGTTCATGGCTCATCGAGGCGAGGAACTCGGTCTTGGCCATGGCGGCGTGCCGGGCCTCCTCGAGCGCGCGCTCGAGATCACGCGTGCGGACCAGCACGAGTTCGTCGAGGGCGCCGAGGGTCTGTTCCATCTGCCGATTGACGTCGTCGCGCTCCCGCAGCGCCGTGCGCAACTCCTCGAAGCGGGTATCGAGGGCCGCCTGCATGGCGTCGAAGCCGATGGCGAGTGCGAGGATCTCGCGCGGGGCGGTGGCGCCGATGCGCGGGACCACGGGCTCCGGCGGCCCCACGCGCAGGCGGTCCGGCCCGACGGCATCGGCGAGTTCGTCGAGGGGCTGGAGCACATCGCGCAGCACGCGGTGGAACAGGAGGCGCAGGAAGAGGAACGCGGCGAGCGCTCCGAGCGTCGCCAGCTGGACCAGTCTCCGCAGCGAGCCCTGGGCATCCGAGTAGGTCCGCGAGACGGAGACGAACCACTGGGACGCCGCCGGCGCCAGCGCGACGAGCCGCGACTGCTGCGCGATGGAGACGCCGGGCTCGGCCCGCCGCTCGTGCAGGACCCGGTCCATGGGGCCGTCAGGGGTGCGGAACGGCTCCGAGACGAGCAGCGGCGGCAGGATCTCCTCGACGCTTTTCAGCGGCGGGGCATCGTCGTCCGACCACGCCACGATGCGACGGGCCTGCGAGACGACCTGCACGCGGTAGCCGTCGGGAACGTTCCCGACAACGGAGCGCAGTTCGGACGTGCTGATGGACCCTTCGACGATTCCCAGGAACCTGCCATCGCGCCCGACGATGGGCACGCTGATGGCGACGATGTGGTCGGCGCCGAATCCGCGACCGATGAAGGGGTCGGAGACGTACGGCTGGCCCGTGCGCCGCGGCACGCGGAAGTACGGTCGCTGCTCCACCGTGAACCCATCACGCAGCAGACTGCGCGTGACCTCCGGCCGCGTGGAGTAGCCGGCGATCATCGCGCCATCGGCATCCGCCACGAGCATGGTGAGATAGCTCCGCGAGGTGCTGCCGACGCTCTCGAGCAATGACTGCGCGACGTCGCGATTGACGGCGTCGCCGCCGCCGAGGTAGCGAGCCACGCTGGCGAGGGTGGATTGCCGCTCGACGATCGCCTGCGTGACGAGCGTGGCGACGGAGGTCGCGAGGGCCCGCGTCGTCTCGGCCTCCTCGCGCATCACCTGCGACTCGAAGACGCGCGCGAGTCCGAGGGCGGCGAGGATCGCGGGTACCGCGACCGCCGCGGCGGCGGCGCCCACCAGATAGTCGCGCAGCGACACCTTACCGGCGCCCGCGCGCGGGCGGCCAAGCAAGTGCGGGATCCCGAGCGCGACGCGGGCGAGGGCCAGCATCACGACGGCGTTGCCGATGTGCTTGAGGACGATGATCAGCGCCGCGGCGGCCGGCAGGGCGCGGGGAGAGAACAGGTAGTACGTGAACAGCAGGAGCGGCGCGGCCACGAGCCAGAAGCGCGCGTGCCGCTGCTGCACGGGGAGCGCATCCGGCTGCGTGCGACGGCCGACGACGATGGTCTCGCCGATCGCGAGCATCCACGCGATGGGGTGCCCCCAGTAGAACACGGTCGGCAGGAAGCCCAGGGCGGCCGCCAGCGCGCCCCACCGGGCCCCGAAGCGCAGGGCCACGAAGAGCGTGACCATCCCACCGAGCGTGATGGACGCGCCGTCGGCGATCGGGATGGGCACCGAGTTGAACAGGTACGCGACGCCGCCGCCGAACAGCGCCGCCGCTCCGGCGCGGAGCGTGATGCTGCGGCGCTGGCGCGGCACCGCGGCGAGGCCGGGGGCGTCAGGCATGGGGCCGGCGATCAACTAGACGAGGGCTGCTTGCGTCGGTCGGATCTCGAGGACGCGCCAGCCCCCGGGTTCGTGTCCGGCGTGCACCCACAGCTCGAACCGGCGGCCGGGCTGGCCGGCAATCCCCGGGATCAGCAGCTCGATGGGACCGCAGAGTTCATCCCAGGCATCGAAGCGCTTCCACTGCTCCGGGTCCACGGTGCGCAGGCGCGTCTGCAGCAAGGGACGGAAGGCGACATCGAGCGTCGCGTCGCCTCCGAGCCCCGCGAGGCGACGGAACTCGGGGTTGGCGTACCGCACGCGGTCCGACGAATCGAGCAACCCGTACGCCACCGGACTGCGGTCCATCACCCACAGCAGGCGTTCCCGCTCGACCAGCAGGTGGCGCGCGCGGCCGAGCCGCACGAGGGTCCCGAGCCGGGCGCGCAATTCCCAGCGGTCGTAGGGCTTGGAGAGGAAGTCATCGGCGCCGGCGAGGATGGCACGCCGGCGCGCGGCATCATCCGAGAGGGCCGTCACCATGAGGATCGGGATGTGGGCCGTGATGCGGTTGGCGCGCAGGGCGCTGCACACGACGAGCCCATCAATGCCCGGCATCATGATGTCCAGCACGATGGCGTCGGGCTGCTCGAGGCGCGCGAGTTCGAGGCCGACCGTCCCGTCCGCCGCTTGCAGGACCTCGTGCCCTTCCTGCAGGAGCAGGGCCTCTAGAGTGGTGCGCGCGATCGCCGTGTCGTCGATGACGAGGATACGCCCGTGGGCGCCGGAGACGAGGGATTGCATCAGGACGCCCCTCCCGCCACGAGGGTCCTGATGGTCGTGACGAGTTCCCGCAGCCGCACGGGCTTGGGGAGATACACGGTCGCACCCGCCTCGAGGCATCGTTCGCGATCGCCGGGCATCGCGAGTGCCGTGAGCGCCACGATCGGGATGCCGCGGATGTCCGGGTTGTCGCGAATGAGGCGCGTCGCCTGAAGCCCATCCATCCGCGGCATCTGGATGTCCATGAGGATGACGTCGGGACGGACGACGGTGGCGGCCTCGACGGCGGCCACGCCATCGCCGACGACGCGCACGTCCATGCCCTTGTCCCCGAGGTACTCACTGAAGGTCCGCACGTTGGCGGGATTGTCCTCGGCCAGCAGGATACGCAGCGGACGCGACACAGACGGATCCTCGGCGTCGGTGATGACGACCTCGGCGGAGTCGCGCGGTGGGGCGACCAGCGAGGGAATCCGCACCGTGAAGGTGCTGCCCTCGCCCGGCGCGCTGTCCACCTGCACGGAGCCCCCGAGCCGCTCGGTCATCCGCGCGACGAGGGCGAGGCCGAGGCCGGTGCCCTCCACCGCGCGATCCAATCCCTGGTCCAGCTGCACGAACGGCTTGAAGATGTCGGCGAGGCGCTCCGGCGCGATCCCGACGCCGGTGTCCGACACCTGGAAGGCGACGTGGCCGGTATCGTCGATGATGCGGCAGACGACGTGCCCGCCCGGCTCGGTGAACTTCACGGCGTTCCCGAGTAGGTTGAGGAGGATCTGCCGCAGGAATCGCGGATCGGTGGTGAGCATCGGGAGTCGCGGAGCGAGCTCCAGCGAGACGTGGACGCCGCGGGCGAAGGCGGCGCCCGCCACCAGGCGGCGTGCGGCCTCGGCCTCCTCGGCGGGCTGCACCCGCTGCACATCGAGGTCCACGCGCCCAGACTCGATGCGCGCGAGGTCGAGGATGTCGTTGATCAGGCCGAGCAGGTGCTTGCCGCTCGCGGCGATATCGTCGAGCCAGCCGCGCTGCCGGTCCGTGAGCGGCCCGCCGATCCCTTCCAGCATGGCGTCCGTGAGCCCGATGACGGCGTTGAGCGGCGTGCGCAGCTCGTGACTCATGGAGGCCATGAAGTCATCCTTGTGCCGCATGGCCCGCGCGATCTCGGCGTTCTTGAGGGCCAGCGCATGCGTCCGCTCGGCGACGCGCACTTCAAGCTCCTGGCGCTCGGCCATCAGCTGTTCCTGGGCTTTGCGCTGGGCCGTGGCGTCCTGGAACACGTGCACGATGCGCTCGGGAGTTCCCTTGGCATCGCGGCGCAGCAGGACGCGATGCACCACGTGCACGTCGAGCACCGGCGACCAGTGGAATACGTACTCGTCCATCCAGCTGTCCTGCGCGCCGGTGGCGACCGCGAAGACGCCCTCCGTGACACGCTCGAGCTTGTCGGGCTGCACCCGCGCGCGCCACCAGTCCCCGAGCGCCGGCTGGTTCAGCGGGAAGTCCAGGTCCGGGAGCCCGTGTCCCACCCGGACGGTCAGGACCCCGGTCGGGAGGTACTCGTCCACCACGGCATCCGAGAGGGCCGTGAGGACCGCCATGCAATCGTCACACAACAGGGTCGGGGCGTCCATATTGCCCATCACGTGAGGAACCTTTCGTTGAGGATACGACGCAGCGACCTGACATTGATGCCGAGGAGAGAGGCGGCGCGTGAGCGATTCCCGCCCGTGCTGTCCATGGCGGCGTTGATGGCGAGGCGTTCGAGCTCGGCGAGGTGCAAGGTCGGCAGCGCGACGGCGCGCGCCTCATGGGCGGCGGCGGGATTGCTCGGGGCCGGCACCGTCGGCGCTGGCGTCGGCGCGACGGGGGCGCTGGGCGGGGCCTCGTGCAGTTGCGGCATCGCGATGACGCCGTGCCGGGCGAAGATGACGGCGCGCTGCAGCACGTGCTGGAGCTGGCGCACGTTGCCGGGCCACGGCTCACGCTGCAGGGCGGCGATGGCGCCGGGGGCGATGGACGGCTCGGGACGGCCGAACTCCTCGGCCGCGCGCCGGACGATGTCGCCGGCGAGCAGCGGAATGTCCATCGGCCGATCCCGCAGGGCGGGCACGCGCAGGCGCACACCGTCGAGGCGGTACAGGAGGTCCTCGCGCAGGATGCCTTCCTTCACGGCGGCCTCCGGATCGCGGTTCGTGGTCGCGACCACGCGCACGTCGAGGCGGATCGGATGCTGACCGCCGACGCGCTGGATCTCGCCTTCCTGCAGCACGCGGAGCAGCTTGGCCTGCAGGTCCGGCCGCATCTCGGTGATCTCGTCGAGAAGGAGCGTGCCGCGGTGCGCACGCTCGAAGGCGCCCAGCTCACGACGCAGCGCGCCCGTGAAGGCGCCGCGCTCGTGCCCGAAGAGGGCGCTCTCGATGAGTCCGTCCGGGAATGCCGCACAGTTGACGGCGACGAAGGCGCCGCTGCGGCCACTGGCGGCGTGCAGGGCGCGGGCGACGAGCTCCTTGCCGGTCCCCGTTTCCCCGTACACCAGCACCGCGCACCGCGTGGGCGCGATCTCCTCGATGAGCCCGCGCAGGGTGACCATCGCCGGCGAGGTGCCGACCAGACTGCTTGGCCGCTCGGGCGGCGTCGCCGAGGCGGCTACAATGTCCGCCCGACCCCGGACATTCTTGATCGCATCGCGCACGGCATCGGTCACTCCGTCCGAGTCTATGGGCTTCATCAAGTACGACGAGGCCCCGGCCGCGACGGCCCGTGCCGCATCGTCAACGCCGCCGTATCCACTCAACATGAGGACGGGGACGTCGGGTGCGCGCTCGCGCGCCGCTTCGAGGAACGCGAAGCCGTCGAGCCCCGGCAGGTTCACGTCCACGAGGGCGGCGCTGGGGAGATTCCGCTCGAAGGCGATGAGTCCTTGCTCGGCGCTGAGCGCCGTCTCCACGCTGAAGCCGGCGTCGCGGAACGTCGCCGCCAAGACCTCGAGCAGGTCGTAATCATCATCGACGATCAGCAGGCGCCGTGCCTGCGATGCATCACGGGGGTCCAGCAAGTCCATCGCCGTATTGGCGTCACGATAGTCGGTCATAGTTTCCCATTCGTTAGCAGGTACCGTGCCACAGTGTCGGCGGCTGAGACGTCCGCGCGGCAGCGGTCGGTGGCCCGCCCGCAGGAGAGCTAGTCACCACCGGGTCGGCGGGTTCCGCCATGCTCACGAAGTGACGCGCCCTGACGCATCAGGGCGCGACGGCGGCGGCGGGCTGAAAGACCGGCATGTGGCAGATGGCGCTGGTGCCGCCACCGGCACGCGCGACGTAGCGCAGCGTGCCGCCCACGTCCTCCAGGATGTGCCGGACGGTCCAGACGCCGAGCCCGTGTCCCTTTTCCGCCCGCGTCGTGACGAAGGCGCCGCCGATGCTCGAGGCGACACGCGGATCGAGACCGCGCCCGTCATCGTGGACGATGAGATCCAGCGCAGCCGGGGTGCTCACGACCTCGATGGTGACGCGCTCCGCCCCGGCGTCGCGGGCGTTGGTCACCAGGTTGATCAGCACCTGCTCGACATCCGCGCGCAGGAGCGGAATCGACGTTGCGTCATCGGCCAGCAGGTCGAGATCGACGGTGCCGAGCAGCAGGAGCTCGAGCCGCGGCAGCATCTCGTCGCGCAACTGCGCGACGGCGACGCCACGCACGCGCGAGGCCTGCGGCCGCGCCGTCTGCAGGAGCTGCCGCAGGAGCTCGGCGCCGCGCGAGGTGACGCTGCGGATCTTCTGCCGCGTCGCCTCCGAGCCCTCGCCCACGAGGTCTGGCCGCTGCGCGGCCAAGTCGATGATGGTCAGCACGCTCGCCAACTCATGGGCCACGCCCGCCGACAGCTGCCCGAGTGCCACGAGCCGCTCGCGATGCCGCATCTGCATCTCGAGTTCGGTGGCACGGCGCGCCTCGATCGCATCCACGCGGATGGCCGGAAGCCCGGACCAATACGTCGCGCTCACGATGAACTCGCGAACCCCGGCCATAAGGGCCGGTCCGCGGGCGGGCACCTGGACCGGTACGCCGGTCTCCTGCGCGGTTCGCAAGGCCCCCATCACCTGCTGACGCGTCTCGGGGTCCAGCGGTTCGAGCGGCGCGCCCGGGCTGCCGGCCGGGCGCAGGACCAACCGAAATACGCGACGCGCGAACTCGTTGGCGAAGAGTGGCACCCCGTCAATCGAGCACACCAGCGTGCCGATCGCCGATCCCTCGACGAACGCCGCGACGTTGCTCCGCTGCTCGACCAGCAGCCGGTAGCGATTCAAGCGACAGATGACCTGCACGCGCAGGCGGAGCTCGACGAGATCCGTGGGCTTCGTCAGGACGTCGTCGGCCCCGGCAGCGAGGGCCTCGCCCCTGCTCTTCTTGTCGTCCAGTGCCGTGAGGATCACGACCGGGATCTCGCGCGTGGTCGGGTCCTCGCGCAGCCGACGCGTCACGTCGATGCCGCTCATGCCCGGCAGCATCACGTCCAGCAGGATGACATCCGGCTGGACCTCCGCCGCGAGCCGCAGGGCGGACTCACCGTCGCCGGCCTCCAGCAGGCGGTAGCCAAGCGGGGACAGGGCGGCGACGACGACCGCGCGCATGGTCGGCTGGTCGTCAACAATGAGGATACAGGGCGTGGTCATAGGGAAAGCACTGGAGTGTGGTATCCGGTCAATCCACGCACGAAGCGTGCCGCACCAACCCTATCATACTGTGCCAGCGGCAACCGCCGGCGTCAGGCCGCGCTGCGGTCCCCGGCGATGCGGTCCAGATCCTCGAGTCCGACCAATACGTCCCGCGGCTTCGATCCATCCGGCGGGCCGAGCACGCCTGCGAGGTGCAGTTGGTCGATGATTCGCGCGGCGCGGCCGTAGCCGATCTTCAACCGCCGCTGCAGCAGCGACGTGCTGCCGCCCTGGTGCTGGATGCACACCTCCGCCGCCTCGCGGAAGAGCTTGTCGCGATCGCCGACTTCCTCCGCCGACTCCTCGCCGCCATCGAGCTATGCCGAGTTGCTGTGGGCGGCGATCACGCTGGCCATCCGGCGCCCAAACTCATCCCAGTTCAGCTCGCGTTCGTAGCGTGCCCGCGCAGCCTGCGCGTATCGGGCGTAGCGCGCCGGGTCGGCGATCAGCGCCTGGATCGCGTCCGCCCAGGCGCTGCCGTCGGCGGCGAGCGGCAGCAGCAGGCCGGTCTCGTCGTGCTGCACGTACGAGGGCACACCACCGACGTTCGTACCGAGCGATGGGATCCCGTACGCACCGGCTTCGACGAACGCGATGCCCGCGGCTTCGAAGCGCGTGGGCAGCACGAACAACTGTGCCTCGCGCCAGAGTTGGGCGAAGCGGGCGCGGTCGGCGGGCTTCGATTTTTCGAGGAACGGGATGACGGTGAGGCCGTCCCGCGGCGTGCCGGCGGGGGGTTCGCAGCCGACGACAGTGAGCGTGGCGTTGACGCCGCGCGCGCGGAGTTCGCGCAGGGCGGCAACGGCGATTGGGCCGCCCTTCCCTTCCCAGTTCACGCCGACGAACAACAAACGGAGGGAATCGCTCGGCGACGTAGCAGCGGAGCCAGCAGTGCCGGCGGCGTCGGCGGCGTCGGCGGCGTCGGCGGCGTCGGCGGCGTCGGCATTCGGAGGATGCGGCGCGCTGGCCATCGGCAGCGCGCGCGGCCGCGCCTCCTCGGCGCTCGGCGGCTCGGGCAAGTTGGCGCCGAGGTGGAGGAGCGCGCTGCGCGTGGGATCGGCGCCGTAGTCCTGGCGGGCGGAATCCAGCGCCCACTGCGACGCGAACAGCGCGACGCGGGCCTTGGCGATGCTCGCGCGCTCGTGCGCATCGGCCGCGGCGGCAGTGCGCGCGCTGAGGCGCTGGAAGCCGCGGTGCGTCTGCGTCGCGGCCTTGAAGGTGGCGTCGCTGAAGTAGATGATCGGGACGTCGGTCTCGAGATACGGCAAGATGCTCGACGCCGCCGGCGCGAAGATGGCGTCGACCTTGGCGTCGCGCACGCGCTGCGTGAACACGCGCCCAAGGCGGCGTACGAGCAGGGGCTCGTGCTCCCAGAGATACTTCTGGCCGCGCAGGAGGCGGCTGGCGGCGTCGAGGGCCTTGAGCGGCAGCGCGGGGATTGGCGCGGGGGTGAGGTCGACGACCTCACCGACGTGACGCTGCAGCGCGGCCTTGCTGAAGTGCAGCGTGCCGGACCAACTGCGAACATCGCGGGCGTCGGCGAGACTCAGGAAAGCAATGCGCACGGCGCTACGCCGCGCGCTCGCCGGCGATGCGGTCAAGGTCCTCGAGGCCGACGAGTACGTCGCGCGGCTTGGAGCCGTCTGGCGGGCCGAGCACACCGGCAAGATGCAACTGGTCGATGATGCGCGCCGCACGCCCGTAACCGATCTTGAGGCGGCGCTGCAGGAGTGACGTCGAACCGCCCTGGTGCTGGATGCACACCTCGGCGGCCTCGCGGAAGAGCTTGTCGCGATCGCCGATATCCTCGGCGGCTTCCTCGCCACCGCCGGCCTCGAGGGCTTCCATCGCCTTCACCTTGGCGAGGATGTCGTCCTCGGCGTTCTCCTCGGTGACGATCAGCCCCTCGGCTTCGAGCGCGGCCTTGCGCGCTTCCTTGCGCTCGCGATACCAACCGACGAGGCGCTCGGTGTCGTCGTTGCTCAAGAACGCGCCCTGCAAACGGCTGGGCTCGCTCTTGCCAGGCGGGATGAAGAGCATATCGCCGTTGCCAAGCAGGGACTCGGCGCCCATTCCGTCGAGGATGGTGCGCGAGTCGATCTGCGAGGCGACGCGGAAGGCGATGCGGCTCGGGAAGTTGGCCTTGATGAGACCGGTGATGACGTTCACGCTCGGCCGCTGCGTGGCGAGAATGAGATGGATGCCGATCGCGCGGGCCTTCTGCGCGAGCATCGCCAGCGGCGTCTCGACCTCGGCGGCGACGGTCATCATCAGGTCGGCGAGCTCGTCGATGACGACGACGATGTACGGCAGGATGCCGCCGGTGTACGTGCGATCCTCGAAGCCGACGTTGGGATCCTTCGGCTTCTTGAGCTCGGCGCCGTCGCGGACCTTCTGGTTGAAATCTTGGATGTTCCTGGCTCCATTCTCAGCCAGAAGGGCGTAGCGCTCCTGCATCTCGAGCACGGCCCACTTGAGCACCGACGCGGCGTCGCGATTGTCGGTGACGACCTTGTGGCGCAGGTGCGGCAGCACGTTGTACACGCTCAACTCGACCATCTTCGGATCGACCATCAGGAAGCGCAGCGTCTTCGGCGTGTGCCGGTAGATGAGCGAGGTGATGATGGTGTTCACGCAGACGGACTTGCCCGAGCCGGTGGCACCGGCGATGAGCAGGTGCGGCATCTTCGCGAGGTCGGCGATGACGGGCTTGCCCTCGAGGTCGCGGCCCAAGCCGATGGGCAGGGCCATCGGCTTGTTCTGGTAGTCCTTGGACTCCAACATCTCGCGGAAGGCGACCATCTCCGGCGTCGGGTTCGGCACCTCGACGCCGACGGCGCCCTTTCCCGGGATCGGCGCGACCACCCGAATGCTCGGCGCGCGCATCGCGAGTGCGAGGTCGTTGGCGAGGTTGGCGAACTGGCGCACCTTCACGCCGGGCGCGGGTTCGATCTCGAACTGCGTGACCGTCGGACCCGACGTACGACCGGTGAGCGTGCCGGCGACTTTGAACGTGGCCAGCGAATCGATGAGCTTGGCGCCCATCGCATCGAGCGCAGCGCGGTTGGCTTCCTCGTTGCGCGGCGGCGGCGCGGTGAGCAGCGCGATGTCGGGGAGTTCGTCCTTGTCGTCCTTCGAGACCGTGCGCTTGGCGGCCTTCGCCTTGCTGCCCTTGAGCGCGAGTTGGGGATCGTCTGCGGATTCGTCGACGAGCGTGTCGACCGGCGCTTCGTTGCGCGGCTCTTCGCGTACGGGCACAGCGACCGGCGCGGGCGCCGTCACCTTCGGCGACAACCCCATCAACGAGAGATCGACTGTCGGCATCTCCGCAGCGTCGGGCGCGAGTGCCTCCGCCAAGGTGGTGTCGTTCTCTGCGTTCTCTGCGCCTCTGCGTTGATCGCCGTTGCCGTTGCGCCCGATGTTCAGCAACGCACGCACCGGATTCCACCCCAGCGTCACCGCCGCCAACGCCGAGAAGCCGATTGCGACGACGATCCACGCCCCCGCGAAGCCGATTACCTCGGTGAGGTAGTACGCGGCAATGGAGCCCCAGAGACCGGCGAGCACGTCGGGTGCGCCGGGCGGCAAGGTGCCGAGTCGGGCGAGGCCGGCGGCGATGGGGATGATGGCGGCGAGGCCGACGGTGAAGAACAGGAATCGCTGGTCTTCGCTCTCTTCGAGGCGGCCCAGCAGGCGCAGGCCGTGCACCGCAGGAATCAGCGGGACCACCGCCGCGGCGATGGCGCCGACGAGACCGAGCACGGACCAGCGGATGCAGCCGCCGACGGGACCGAAGGCGCCGCCGGCATCCGCGCAGGACTCCGCCGCGGCCGGGGTGTGGCCGAAGATCAGCGCGCCGGCGATGAAGAGGGAGCCGAGGAGCAGCGTGATGCCGAGGACTTCGCGCTTGGCCCGGCTCGGCTCGGCCTTCGGTGCGTCGCTGGCCGGGCTTTGCGCCGCGGACTCGGCTAGCGCCTCGGCCTTCCGCGCGCGGGTGCGGCGGGGCTTGGGGGCCAGGGGGGAGTCTGCGGGGGGGAGATCGTCGAGGGGCGGCTTCTTAGGCATCTCCCTACTGACGAACCGGGGCGCAGTAACGAAACGGGAACGAGGGGGGAGGAATACGAGGAGGCGAGGAGCGAGGGGAAGGAGCGATCTGCGATGTGCGAGCACGGGGGATGAAGGGCGTACGGGCTTCTCAGGGCCTCGCTCCTCACCTTCCCTCCTCCTTCCTCTCCCTCGCTCCTTGGTCCTCGTATTCCTGCTTGCTGACGTTTCCCGAGGCTTTGCGCACGCACGCAACACAGATCGCCACGAGTTCGTCGCACTCCTCGATCAGCGGCTGAAGGTCGCGAGTCCGGTATCCGGCGGCCTGCACCATCTGGAGCCACGACATCGTCTCGCGCAGTTCCTTGACGCAGGTCTTGAGCTTGTAGATGTAGTCTCGTGACGAGACCGCCTCGCGCGCTTCAGCGTAGTTGGCCGCCGGCGACGTCGCGGAGCGCGCGAGTTGGCGGAA
Organism: Gemmatimonadaceae bacterium; assembly: GCA_035444005.1. Lineage (GTDB taxonomy): Bacteria > Gemmatimonadota > Gemmatimonadetes > Gemmatimonadales > Gemmatimonadaceae > Pseudogemmatithrix. The sequence goes on along the minus strand of DAOMNV010000059.1, from coordinate 898 downwards.
CGCGCTCTCGAGCATCGGCTCGCGCGGCGCGCGACGTACGACGCCGCACACCCGTCCGCCGAAGCGAATCAGGCGGTCAGAGAGGAGCGATGCCTTGGAGGATGGCCTGTCCATCCGGCAAACCTGCACACCAGCTCCGAGATCGCGGCACCAGATCATCGCAAGCCGAAGCGAACCAGGCCGCCGCGGGATGGGGGCCTCCCTCCTCCTCCCTCCTCCTCCCTCCTCCTCCCTCCTCCCCCTCGCTCCTCGCTCCTCGTATTCCTCGTCCCTCTATCGGCAGTTCAGAGGCAGTATCCCAATCGGATACCGTCTCCCAGCCTCAACCGTCATCACAGTATCCCAAGCCTCCCCACGCAACGTACGCACCTGAAGCTCCGCCCTCCCCGCAAGCACCGGTATCTCCCGCACGCTGCCTCCACCGATATTCGTCGGCCGCGCACCGTTCACGCGGAGCGAGACGCCTCGGCACCGGCTGCCGATGAACACCGTCGCATAGACCATCGCCCCCGGGATCTGCTGCGGCGGCCGTGTCGCAGGGGTTGCCGTGTCCGTCGCGCCCCGCACGTTACCCGCCGCCTGCGTGGCGCCCGCAGGATCACGCAGGCCAGCTGCCGACGCAACGCCCGCCGCAGCTGCCGCCGCGCGAATGCTATCGGCGCGGGCGATCGAGTCCGCGTGCGCGAGCGAGTCGCGCAGGGGCTGCGCGCCGCTGCGTTCGATGGCGTCGCGCTCCTCTGGCGAAAGCTCGGCGCCCGGCACTCCGCCCGGCGTGGAACGGCTCGACGAACTCGACGAACTCGATGCGCCGCCAGCCGGCGCGCCACCGACGTCCTCCGGATCGCCAGGCCGCACATTGCTGCGCGTGACGGTGCCCGTGTCCGCGGCATCGCCGGTG
>DAOMNV010000058.1:0-16103 GCA_035444005.1 Gemmatimonadaceae bacterium | reverse complement strand
CCGCGCGGCACGAACCCCGGATGCCCGACCGCGCGGCACGATCCCCGAATGCCCGACCGCGGCGTCGCTAGATTGCCGGGATGACCGCACCGACCCCGCTTCATCAATCGCGCCGGCTCGGCGATTGGACCATTCACGCGCTGCAGGCCGGCGGCCAGCTCCTCGACGGCGGCGCGATGTTCGGCGTCGTGCCCAAGCCGCTGTGGGAACGCCGCATCCCTGCCGACGCGCGCAATCGGATCCCGCTCGGAATGCGCTGCCTGCTCGTCGAGCATCCCAGCGCCGGGCCCGTGCTCATCGACACCGGCGTCGGCAACAAGGAAGACGCCAAGTTCATCGACATCTACGGCATCGAGAACACCGTGCCCGGGCATCGCACGATGCTCGAGGCTGCGCTGGCGGCGGCGGGGTTCGCGCCGGAGGACGTGCGGGTGGTGATCAACACGCACCTGCACTTCGACCACGCGGGCGGCAACACCTCGCGCGACGAGGAGGGGGCGATCGTGCCGAGTTTCCCGAACGCGCGGTACTTGGTGCACGGGCGGGAGATGCACTACGCCACGCACACGAACGAGCGGACGGCGGCCAGCTACTTCGCGCGCAACTGGGACGTGCTCGGCGAGCGCGGCCAGCTGGAGCTGGTGGAGCACGGCGTGGAGCTGCTGCCGGGCGTCCAGATGCGCCACACGCCGGGCCACACGCCGTGGCACCAGAGCATCGTGCTGACGAGCGCGGGGGAGACGGCCGTGTTCCTCGGCGACGTCTGCCCGACGGCGGCGCACGTGCCGCTGCCCTGGATTATGGGCTACGACGTGGAGCCGCTGGTGACGCTGGAGAGCAAGCGGGCGCTGTGGCAGGACGCGGCGGCGGGGAGCTGGCTGGTGGTGTTCGAGCACGACGCGGTGGAGGCGTGGGGTAGGGTTCGGGTGGGGGGGAAGGGGTATGAGTATGAGACGGGAGAGGTGAGACGGGAGACGTGAGTGCGCGCCCACTCACGTCTCACCTCTCACGTCTCACGTCTTCCACTTGACCTAAAGCCCGCGCAGTCCTAGCTTTAGCCTCAACTCAGCCAAGCACACGGACGGGCGTCCGTGTCACCCTCTGGCCTCTCTCCTCGGAGAGTTGTGCTGCAGGAGTCCCGACAATGCCGCTCCGCGCGAGGTGACTCGTGCGGCGATGTGCGTATGACGCGGACTCCGAATGCGGGGTCCGCGTTCTGTTTTCCCTTCGTCAGGAGCCGTCGTATCCAGGAAGCCGCAGCAAAGCCGCGTGGCCCTCGCATCAACCGTCAGATTCGCATCTCGCCAGTGCGCGTGATCGGCGCCGACGGTGCGCAGTTGGGGGTCCTGGAAGTGGATGTCGCGTTGAAGATGGCCGATGAGGCCGGGTTGGATCTCGTGGAAGTCGCCGCGGCCGCCCGTCCCCCCGTCGTCCGGATTATGGACTACGGGAAGTACAAGTTCGAGATGGCCAAGCAGCAGCGACAGGCGAAGAAGAAGCAGCACGTGATCCAGCTGAAGGAAGTGAAGTACCGTCCCGGCATCGAGAAGCACGACTTCGACACGAAGACCAACAAGGCTCGTGGGTTCATCGAAGACGGCAACAAGGTGAAGGTGACGTTGATGTTTCGCGGTCGACAGATCGCGCATCCCGAGCTCGGGATGGCCGTAGTCGAACGGGTGGCCCAAGCGTTGGCGGACGTCGCGAAGGTGGAGACGGCAGCCAAGCTGGAGGGCAAATCCCTCACCATGATCCTCACGCCGAAGTGAGAAAGGCGGATAAATGCCGAAGATGAAGTCGCACAAGGGCGCCAAGAAGCGCTTCTCCGTCACGGGGAAGGGCAAGGTGCGCCGGCTCAAGGCCTACAAGAGCCACATCCTGACCAAGAAGACCTCGAAGCGGAAGCGCAACCTCCGTCGTCCGACGACCGTCGCGACGAACGGCGAGGCGAAGAACCTCAAGCGCCTGCTGCAGGCCTAAGGAGACGAGACAATGCCACGCGTCAAGTCCAACCCGGTGCGCCTGAAGCGCAAGAAGCAGATCCTGAAGCACGCGAAGGGCGCCTTCGGTGGCCGCTCCAAGCTCTGGAAGGCCGCGAAGGAAACCGTCGAGCGCGGGTGGGTCTATGCCTACCGGGACCGCAAGGCGAAGAAGCGCGATTTCCGCAAGCTGTGGATCATCCGCATCAACGCGGCGGCCCGCCTGAACGGGATGTCGTACTCGACCTTCATCTCCGGCGTGCAGGCGGCCGGGATCGAAGTCGATCGCAAGATTATGGCCGACCTCGCCGTGCACGATGCGGCGGCGTTCACGCTGCTGGCGGATAAGGCGAAGGCGGCGCTGGCTGCAAAGGCCTGAGACGTGAGACTTGGGACGTGAGAGGCGGGCGGCGAACATCGCTGCCCGCCTCTCTCGTCTCCGGCCGGAGGTCCGGCTCTCACGTCGTGCGGTTAGTATTCTCAAGTCTCCCGTCTCAAGTCTCCCGTCTCAGAATGCTGCTCTCGGAATACCTCGCTCAACTGACCGCCCTCGAATCTTCGGCGCCCGCGCAGATCGCCGGCGCCGAGTCGAGTGATGCGCTCGCGGCGGTCAAGAACGCGCTGCTCGGCCGCCAGGCGGGTGCGCTCACGGCCCTGATGAACACGCTCGGCGAACTCCCCAAGGAGGACCGTCGCGAGGCGGGCGCGCGGGCCAACAAGCTGAAGGTCGCGCTCGAGGAGTCGCTGGAACTGCGGCGCGTGCAGCTGGCGGCACAGGCGCAGGCCTCGGGGCCGGCGCTAGACCTCTCGATGCCGGCCCGCGAGCGCTGGCAGGGCACGGTGCATCCGGTGTCGCTGGTCATCGACGAAGTCGTGGAGATCTTCCGCGAGCTGGGGTTCACGATCGCGCTGGGGCCGGAAGCGGAGCAGCGCTGGTACAACTTCGGCGCGCTGAACTTCCCGGCCGACCACCCGGCGATGGATATGCACGACACGCTGTACCTGGGCGAGGAGCAGCTGCTGCGCACGCACACCTCGCCGGTGCAGGTGCGCACGCTGCAGCAGTACGCGCCGCCGGTGCGCATCCTCGCGCCGGGCAACGTGTACCGCCGCGACTTCTTCGATCCCTCGCACGCGCCGATGTTCGCGCAGGTCGAAGGGCTCGTCGTCGACGAAGGCATCAGCTTCGCCGACCTGAAGGCGACGCTCTCGCACTTCGCGCGCCGCTACTTCGGCGCCACGACGAAGACGCGCTTCCGCCCGAGCTTCTTCCCGTTCACGGAGCCGAGCGCCGAGATGGACGTGCAGTGCGGCGTCTGTGGCGGCGCGGGCTGCGGCGTGTGCAAGCACAGCGGCTGGGTGGAGATCCTCGGCTCGGGGATGGTGCATCCCGCGGTGCTCGAGAACGCCGGCCTCGACAGCGAGAAGTACACGGGCTGGGCCTTCGGGATGGGACCGGCGCGCACGGCGATCTCGCGCCACGGCATTCCCGACATCCGCATCCTCTACGATTCCGACGTTCGCTTCCTCGACCAGTTCGGGAAGTAGCGAGATGAACGATATGACACGCAGCAACCGCAGTGTCCCTGCGCCGCGCCGCGGCGAGGTGGCCCGATGAAGCTCTCGCAGGCCTGGCTGTCCCGCTTCGTCCCGCACGGCAAGACGCCGGAGCAGGTCCGCGATCTCCTCACCGCGCACGTCGCGACGGTGGAGGGGCTCGAGGCGCTGCGCGCCGACTTGGCGCCGATCGTCGTCGCGCAGGTCGTCGCGAGCGAGAAGGTGCCCGACACCAAGCTCTCGTTCAACAAGGTCGATGATGGCTCGGGCGAGCTGCTCGAGGTGATCTGCGGCGCCAACAACGTGGTCGTCGGCAACAAGTATCCGTTCGCGCGCAGCGGCACGACGATCCCGACGGGGCTGAAGATCGAGAAGCGCAAGATCCGCGGCTACACGTCCAACGGGATGCTCTGCTCGGCGGACGAGCTCAAGCTCGGCACGGATCACGATGGCATCTATACGTTGGACACCGGCGCTGCACCCGGTACGCCGTTCCTCGAGGTGCTGCCGCTGGGCGACGTGCGCATCGAGCTCGACGTGTTGCCGAACCGTCCGGACCTGCTCTCGCACCTCGGCGTGGCGCGCGAGCTCTCGGCGCTCACGGGCGTGAAGCTCGCGGCGCCGGCGGAGCTGGCCGACCTGCCGACGCCGGCGAACAACCTGGCGCAGGGTGCGCGCGAGGCCAGCGCGGGCGGCATCAGCGTGCGCGTGGACGACAACGCGGATTGCCCGCGGTATATGGCGGCGGTGATCAGCGGCGTGACCGTGTGTCCGAGCCCCGATTGGCTGCGCGAAGCGGTCGAGTCGGTGGGCGGGCGCTCGATCAACAACGTGGTGGACGCGACGAACTATATGCTGCACGGTTTCGGCCAGCCGATGCACGCGTTCGACAAGTCGAAGCTGGGTGGCGCCGGCATCGTCGTGCGCCGCGCGAAGGCCGGCGAGACGCTGGTGACGCTGGACGGCGTGACGCGCAAGCTCGACCCGGAGATGCTGGTGATCGCCGACGCCGAGCGGGCGACGGCGCTGGCCGGCGTGATGGGTGGCAAGGACAGCGAAGTCAGCGACGCGACGACGGACATCGTGCTGGAAGTCGCGACGTTCAGCGCCAAGCAGGTGCGCGTGACGCGGCGCAAGGCGGGGCTCTCCACGGACGCGAGCTATCGCTTCGAGCGCGGCGTGGACGATGCGATGGTGCCGCAGGCGCTGGCGCTGGGCGCGGCGCTACTGGCGCAGGTGAGCGGCGGACACGTGGAGGCCTTGCTCGATGTCGGCGCGGCGCCGGAGGCGCGCGAGGCGGTACGCTTGAGCGTGGCGAAGGTCGCCCGCGTGCTCGGCGACGCGGTGCCGACGGACGAATGCGCGCGCCTGCTCGGCAGCATCGGCTTCACGGTGGTCGTGGATGGCGAGACGCTGCGGGCGACGCCGCCGAGTTGGCGGCACGATGTGTCGCGGGACGTGGACTTGATCGAGGAGATCGCGCGCTTGCGCGGCTTCGACCACCTGCCGGATGAGCTCACGGGCAGCCGGCCGACGTCGGTGCCTGACCATCCGCTGTGGACGGCGTACCGCCGCATCCGCGACGCGATGGTCGCGGCGGGGCTGCACGAAGTGCGGCCGCTGCCGTTTACGTCGGGCGCGGGGCAGGGCGATGCCACCACGCTCGTGCGCGTGCAGAATCCGCTGGCCGAGGACGAGCCGTACCTGCGCGCGACGATCCTCGACACGCTGGCGCGGCGCGCGGAGTACAACCTGAACCGGATGCAGGGCAACGTGCGGCTGTTCGAGGTGGGCAGCGTGTTCGCCGCGCGGCCGGGCGCGGCGCCGCGCGAAGCGATGCACGCGGCCCTGCTGGTGATGGGCCAGCGGCGGCCGGCGCACTTCACGGACGCGGCGCCGCCGGCCTTGGATGCCTGGGACGCGAAGGCCTTGGCGACGGAGCTCGCAGCGGCGGCGTATCCCGGCGCGACGCTGCGCGTGCAGGCCGCCGCGGCGGGTAGCGCCAACGGCGCCGATGCTCTGCTGTGGACGCTGCACGTGGGCGAGCAGCTGGTGGGCGAGGTGCGCCGCGTGGCGCTCGACGCGCCGGTCTGGGCGAGCCCGGCGTTCGGCGTGGAGCTGACGCTCGGCGAGGTCTCGAGTGCGTCGGTGGCGCCCCGCGGGGCGCACGCACACGGTGCGCTGGCGGCGCCGAGCGGCGTGGCCGCGCTGGTGGCGGGCACGCGCGAGGCGAAGCGTTACGTGGCGCTGCCGACGCAGCCGGCGGCGGAGTTCGATCTCGCGCTGTTGGTGCCGGATGCGGTGCCGGCGGGCGACGTGGAGGCTTGCCTGCGCACGACGGGCGGCGACTTGCTCGAGCGCGTGATGCTGTTCGACGAGTTCCGCGGCAAGGGCGTGCCGGAGGGCACGCGTTCGCTGGCCTGGCGCTTGACGTTCCGCCATCCGGAGCGCACGCTCCGTGAGAAGGAACTCGAGGGTCGTCGCAGCCAGCTCCTCAAGACATTGGAGAACCAACTCGGTGTCCGACCGCGCAGCTGATTCGCCCGCCCACCTCGCGTTCGGCGAGCTGGAAGTCCTCGTCCGCAACCTGGGCGAGGAGCTCTCGACGTTCCGCAAGCGGGCGCAGGCGGCGGAAGCGCGGTTGAAGGCGCTGGGCGCGGGTACCCTGGGCGATGCGACGGCCGAGGAGCGGGTGGCGCAGTTGGAGGCGGAGAACGCCAAGCTGCGCGCCCGACTGGCGGACGCGGCGTCGAAGACGCGCTCGATGCTCGACCGGGCGCGGTTCCTGCGCCAGCAACACGTGCTCGGAGGCGAACCGTGAGCACGCACTCGACGCGGGTGAAGATCGTCGGCGAGGAGTACACGATCCGCAGCGCGGTGCCGCCCGAGGTGACGCGGGCGATCGCGGCGCACGTGGACGCGGCGATCCGCAAGGTGCTCGAGAACCCGTCGATCACCGATCCGGGCAAGGCGGCGATCCTCGCGGCGATGAGCATCACCGACGAGCTGTTCAAAGAGCGCGAGAAGTCCGCCGAGGTGGCGGGGAAGATGCGCTCGCTCTCGGGCGAGCTGCGGCGCTGGCTGCCGCCGGCCAAGCGGGTGACGCTCAGCGGGGAGTGAGGGGCGGGCAGATCGTGAAGATCGCGGCGGTGAGCGTGGCGACCGTGAACGGCTTCTGCAGGAACTCCATCGCCGGCAGCGCGACCACCTGGGGGCTGAGCTCCTCGCTGGCGTAGCCGGAGCAGAGCAGCGCGGGAAGGTTGCCGCGGATCTCGCGCATCGCGAGCAGCAGCTCCTGGCCGCCCATTCCCGGCATCGTGAGGTCGAGCACCGCCGCGCGCCAGCGCTGTGGATCCTGGCGGAAGGTCGCGAGGGCCTCGAGGCCATCGGCGCAGGTGACGACCGTGAATCCGATGCGCTCGAGGCTGCGCCGCGCGACGGTGAGCACGGCGGCTTCGTCGTCGACGAGCAGGATGCTGCCGCTGCCGCGCAGCGCGGCGACGCTGCCGACTTGCGGCGTGGGCTCGTGCTTGACGCTGGCCGCCAAGGCCGGGAGGTAGAGGCGGATCGTGCTGCCGCGGCCGACGGCGCTCTCGACGGCGATGCCGCCGCGGTGGGCGCGGATGATGCCCAGCGTGGCCGCGAGGCCGAGGCCGTGCCCGGTCTCCTTGGTGGTGAAGAAGGGATCGAAGATGCGCTCGAGGGTTTGCGGCGACATTCCGGCGCCGCTGTCCTGGACCTCGATGCAGACGTAACGCCCCGGCGGTAACGGCGTGCCGCCGACGACCTGGGCGCGCTCGTCGGCATCGGGTTCGCGGAGGAAGCTGCGCAGGGTGATCGTGCCGTCGGCGTCGCCGATGGCATCGGAGGCGTTGGTGATGAGGTTCATCACGACCTGCCGCAGCTGCGTGGCGTCGGCCTCGACCGCGGGGAGGTCGGGGGAGAGTTCCTGGAGCAGGGTGGCGCGCTTGCTCACGGCGGCGCGCAGGAGGGCGGCCATCTCGTCGACGAGGCGACCGAGCTGCACGGGCTCGACGACGAAGCGTCCCTTGCCGGCGTAGGCGAGCAGCTGGCGGGTGAGGTCGGCGGCGCGCGTGGCGGCGCGCCGCACCTCGACGATGAGCTCGCGGGCGTCCGAGTGGGCGGGCAGCGAGTCCTCGGCGAGACTGGCGTTGCCGAGCACGCCGACCAGGAGGTTGTTGAAGTCGTGGGCGATGCCTCCGGCGAGGAGGCCGAGGCTTTCCATCTTCGACGACTCCTGGAGCTGGCGCTCGAGGCGTTCTTCGATGGCTTCGGCGGCGCGTTGCTGCGTGACGTCCGTGCCCATCCCGATCACGCGGCCGTCGGGCAGCCGGACGTTGGCCCAGGAGACCGTGATGATGCGCCCGTCGCGCGTGCGCAGTTGCCAGTCGCGCCACTCCGGGGATCCTTCGCTGATCGAGTTCAGCGCCTCGGCGCGATACGCGGGATCCGGATAGACCGCGGCCATCACGTCGATGTGGAGCATCTCGTCGAAGCTCCAGCCGAGGAGACGCTCGCAGGACGCGTTCACGTACTGCATCCGGCCGTCGGGGCCCACGATGTCGATGGCGATCGGGATGTTCGACAGCACGGTATCGAGCAGGGCCTTCTGCGCCGCCAGGGCCTCGCGCTCGTGGAGCCGCGCCGTGATGTCCGAGTGCGTGCCGACGATGCGGCGCGGACTGCCGTTGGCGTCGCGCACGACGATCTTGGCGCGGTCGTGCACCCAGCGCCAGCCGCCGTCGCGATGGCGCATCCGCAGGTCGACCGCGACGCCGTTCGAGCGGCCGGCGATGTGCTCGGCGAGGGCGGCGTCGGCGCGCTCGCGGTCGTCGGGATGGACGAGGCCTTCCCACGAGGAGATGTGCGGCGGCAGCTCGGTGGGGCCGTAGCCGAGGATCTCGGCCCAGCGCGCGTTGAAGAACAACTGACCGCTGGGCACGTCCCAGTCCCAGAGGCCGTCGTTGGAGGCGTCGAGCGCGTAGGCGAGGCGCTCCTCGCTGGAGCGCAGGGCCTCGAGGGCGCCGTGCAAGGCGGTGTGGTCCTGCACCTCGGACATCAGCAGCGTGGGACGGTCGCCATCACGGTCGAGCACCGCCACCGAGGTCTGGGCGTAGATGATCGCGCCGTCGGCACGGCGGTAGCGCTTCTGGACCGTGGCTTGGTCGACGCCCTGCTCCCGGAGGCGGTCGATGAACGAGCGGTCGCGGTCGACGTCCTCGGCGTGCGTGAGTTCGAGGAAGGAGCGGCCGACGAACCAGTCCTTGCTGTAGCCGAAGAGCCGCGCGAAGGATGCGTTGACGCGCAGGTAGCGTCCGTCGCCGCCGAGCAGGGCGGTGGGCGTGACGGCGAGCTCGAAGCCGAGGTCGAGCATCCGCAACGTCTCGATCTCGTTGGGGAGGGCTCGAGCGTCATCGCCGGGAAGACGGCCGGAAGTTGGGTTCACCGGGGATAAAGGGAAGGGACGGCGAGCGCGGGCGCAAGCGAGTATCGGCAGGAGACGCCGTGCGCGCGGCCCAGGCCGCCGGGGCGTGGCGCGCCCCACCCGAAACCCAGCGAATCGCGTTGCGATTTGCGCCCCCTGCCCGTAGCTTCTCTGGAGAGTGGGCGCGAAGCCCGTAGGTGCAAGTCCGTCCGGTAGTTAGCCCGTCCCGACCCGCGCCCTACGCCGGCGCCGGCCCGGCCGGTCCAACCGCCAGATGCGAGTTGTCTCCCGCGGGCCTGCGGTGCCCTCCTTCCGGACGCGGCCGCTGCAGGGGCCGCCATTCGCATACGAGACAACCGATGACTGTACCGCTGTACGTGGCGATCGCCCTTGGCGTGTTGTTTGCCGTCGGGACGCCGATCGCGTGGGTGAGGGGCAAGAAGGCCGGGCGTGCCCTCGAGGACGCCGCGCGTCGCGCCGCGGGCGAAGCCGCCGACCAAGTCGCCAAGAAGATCGTCGCCGACGCCGAGCGCGAGGCGGATGCCGCCCGCAAGCAGGCTGTCCTCTCCGGCAAGGAAGAGGTGATGAAGGTGCGCGAGGCCTGGGAGCAGGAGGCCCGGGCGCGTCGCAGCGAGATCGAGAAGGACGAGAAGCGCGTCGCCGAGCGCGAGCAGCAGGTCGACCGGAAGTTCGAGGTGGTGGACGGCAAGGAGAAGGAAGTCGCCCGCCGCGCCTCCGAACTTGGCCGCCGCGAGAAGCAGCTCGAGGAGAAGCAGGCCGAGCTCGACCAGCTCGTGGGCGAGGAGCGCCGCCGGCTCGAGCAGTTGGCCGGGCTCTCGGCCGAGGCCGCGAAGGCCGAGCTCATCCGGCGGCTCGAGGACGAGGCGTCGGCGGACTCCGCCAACCGCGTGCGCGAGATCCGCGAGAGCGCCAAGCGCAACGCCGACCGCGAGGCGAAGAAGATCGTCGCGCTGGCGGTGCAGCGCATCGCCGCCGAGCACACGGCGGAGATCACGGCCAGCGCCGTGGCGCTGCCCAAGGACGATATGAAGGGCCGCATCATCGGCCGCGAGGGGCGCAACATCCGAGCCTTCGAGCTGGCGACGGGCGTGGACGTGATCATCGACGACACTCCAGACACAGTGGTGGTGAGCTGCTTCGACCCAGTGCGGCGCGAGGTCGCGCGGCTGGCGCTGGAGAAGCTCGTCGCCGACGGGCGCATCCATCCAGGCCGCATCGAGGAAGTCGTCGAGAAGTCGAAGAAGGAAGTCGACGCCGGCATCATCGAGACGGGCGAGCAGGCGGCCTACGAGGTGGGCGTGCACGGCCTGCACCCGGAACTGATCAAGCTGATCGGCCGGATGAAGTGGCGCACGAGCTACGGCCAGAACATCCTCGCGCACAGCAAGGAAGTCGCCTACCTCGCGGGGATGATGGCCGCGGAGCTCGGGCTGGACGTGGCGATGGCCAAGCGCGGCGCGCTGCTGCACGACGTGGGCAAGGTGCTCACGCACGAGCACGAAGGCACGCACGTGCAGCTCGGCGTGGAAGTGGCCACCAAGTACGGCGAGAACCCGATGGTCATCAACTGCATCGCCGCGCACCACGACGACGTGCCGCACGAGAGTGAGGTGAGCGTGCTGGTGCAGGCGGCCGATGCGATCAGCGGATCGCGCCCCGGCGCGCGCCGCGAGGCCTTCGAGACCTACGTGAAGCGCCTGGAAGGCTTGGAGAAGATCGCCGCGAGCTACAAGGGCGTGGATCGCGTGTTCGCGATCCAGGCCGGTCGCGAGGTCCGCGTGATCGTGGACCCCGACAACGTCGACGATGCGCGGATGGACTCGCTCACCGAGGAGATCGCGCGCCGCGTCGAGAGCGAGCTGCAGTACCCGGGTCAGATCAAGGTCGTCGCCATCCGTGAAAAGAGGAGCACCAACATTGCCCGCTGATCGTATCGATGGCGTCGCCATCGCCGCCAAGGTCCGCGCCAAGGTCGCGCAGGACGCCGAAGCGCTGAAGGCCAAGGGCGTCACGCCCGGTCTCACGGTGGTGCTCGTGGGTGACGATCCCGCCAGCGCGTTCTACGTGGGCGCCAAGGAGAAGGCCTGCAAGGAAGCCGGGATGAACGGCGAGACGATCCGTCTGCCGGCCTCGACTCCCGAAGCGGAGCTGCTGGCCGTCATCGACAGGCTCAATGCGGATCCCGCGGTGCACGGCATCCTCGTGCAGATGCCGGTGCCGAAGCATATGGATCCGCAGAAGGTGATCCGCCGCATCAACCCGATGAAGGACGTCGACGGCTTCCACCCGGTGAACGCGGGCAAGGTGTTGATCGGCGACGCCGATGGCTTCGCGCCCTGCACGCCGGCCGGTGTGCAGGTGATGCTGCAGGAAGCCGGCGTCGAGACGTCGGGCAAGGAGGCCGTGATCCTCGGCCGCTCGACGATCGTCGGCAAGCCGATGGCGGCGCTGCTCATCCAGAGCGGGAAGGGCGCCGACTGCACGGTGACGATCTGCCATTCGCGCACGAAGAACCTGGCCGAGCACACGCGGCGCGCGGACATCCTCATCGCGGCGATCGGCAAGCCGGAGATGGTGACCGCGGATATGGTGAAGCCGGGCGCGGTGGTGATCGACGTGGGCATCAACCGCGTCGAGGATGCGTCGGCGAAGAAGGGGTATCGCATCGTCGGCGACGTGAAGTTCGACGAAGTCGCCGCGAAGGCCTCGAAGATCACGCCGGTGCCGGGTGGCGTGGGCCCGATGACGATCGCGATGCTGCTGGCGAACACGGTGCGTGCGGCGCAGCTCTCGCTCGAGAGCGCACGCTGACGTGACGCATCCGGGGGCGACCGCCGCCGAAGCCATCTCCGTGCTCGACCTCACGAGTGCGGCGCGGGACCTGCTCGAAGGCGGTATCCCACGGCTGTGGGTGCGCGGTGAGGTCTCGGGGCTCAAGAGCTACCCGAGCGGCCACTGGTACTTCACGATCAAGGACGCCGACGCCGCGCTGAGTGCGGTGGTGTGGAAGGGCGCGACGTTCAAGATCCCCGCGAAGCCGAAGGACGGCGACCAGGTCACGGCGTTCGGGCAACTGACGGTGTATCCGCAGCGCGGCAATATGCAGTTCGTCGTCACGCAGCTGGCGGCGGACGGCGAAGGGCTGTGGCAGCGGCAGTTCGACGAGACCAAGGCGAAGCTGGCCGCCGAGGGATTGCTCGATGCGGGCCGCAAGCGCGCGCTGCCGCGCGTGCCGCGAACGGTGGCGGTGATCACGTCGAGCGAGGGCGCGGCGCTGCGCGACATCCAGTCGGTGATCGGCCGGCGGCATCCGGGCGTGCACGTGCTGTTGATCCCTGCGCTGGTGCAGGGCGAGGGCTCGCCGGAGTCGCTGATCGCGGCGCTGGAGCGGCTGCGGCGGTTGCTCGCGGCGGGTGAAGCGGTCGATGGCATCCCGCTGCCCGAGGTGCTGATCATCGGGCGCGGCGGCGGCTCGCGCGAGGATCTCTGGGCGTTCAACCACGAGGGCGTGGCGCGGGCGATCGCCGCCTGCGCCATCCCGACGATCTCGGCGGTGGGCCACGAGACCGACGTGACGATCGCCGACCTGGTGGCCGACCTCCGGGCGGCGACGCCGAGCGTGGCGGCCGAGCACGCGGTGCCGCTGCTCGACGAACTGCGGGACCTCGTGCAGCAGCTGGCCGGGATGATGGCCGACGGCCTGCAGGACCGCATCGAGGTGGGACGCCGCGAGCTGCAGCGTCGCGCCGACGGCCTCTCGCAGCGCGCGCAGTTGGTGAGCGAGCGGCGGCGGGCGCGCACGGAGCGCATCGCGCAGCGGCTGGCGCAGGCGGCGCCGCGGCTGCTCGAGCGCCGCAAGGGCCTGCTCGCGGCGCTTGGCGCGGGCCTCGAGGCGCGCAGCCCGCTGCAGGTGTTCCGGCGCGGCTTCGCCGTGGCGCGCGGTGCGGACGGGCGAACCTTGGCGACGCTCGCGGCGTTCGTCCCGGGAGCGCAGTTTGACCTGTTGGTGCAGGACGGCCGCGTGCGGGCGACCACCGAGGCCGTGCACGCGGATGCCCCCCATTTGCGGACGGACGTATGAGCGGAATGACCTTCGAACAATCCCTGGCGCGGCTGGAACAGATTGCCGGTGCGCTGGATCGCGACGACCTGCCGCTGGAAGAGGCGTTGAAGCTCTTCGAGGAGGGCATCACGCGGCTGCGCGAGGCCTCGGCGGCGCTGGCCGACGCGGAAGGCAAGGTGCGCACGCTGCTGGAGCAGGCCGAGGGCGTGTTCGGGACGAAGGCGTGACGCGGGTGAGCGGTGCGCAGGCGGGCGGAATGCAGTCCGGCGTGACGCCGGTCGACTTCGGCGCGGACCGCGCGGCGGTGGGGCGTGCGCTCGAGACTCTGCAGCAGCGCTACCTCGGCGCGCAGCAGGGTCCGGTGTCGGACGCGATCCGCTACGCGCTCGAAGGCGAGGGCAAGCGGCTGCGCGCCGTGCTCGTGATGGCGGCGCATCGCGCGGCCGGCGGCAGCAGGGACGTGTCCGGGCTGGCGGCGGCGATCGAGGTGGTGCACGCGTACTCGCTGGTGCACGACGACCTGCCCTGTATGGACGACGACGATATGCGTCGCGGCCGGCCGACGGTGCACAAGGTGTTCGGCGTGCCGGCGGCGACGGCGGCGGGAATGGCGATGGTCCCGCTGGCGGCGCGCGTGGCGTTGGATGCGGCGATGGACATCGGCCTCGCGCCGGCAGAGGGCGGGGAGATCGTCCGCACGTTGATGCGCGCGTCTGGCGCGACGGGGATGATCGGCGGCCAGCTGCTGGACCTCGAGGGCGAGGGGCGGGCGCTGACGCTCGAGGAGCTGGAGCGCATCCATCGCTGGAAGACCGGTGCGCTGATCGAGGCGGCGATGGGCATCGGCGGCATCGCCGCGGGCGCCTCGCCTGCCTTGCTCGACGCGTTCGCGCGCTACGGTGCCTCGGTGGGCCTGGCCTTCCAGATCGCCGACGACGTGCTCGACATCACGGCGACCACCGACCAACTCGGCAAGACGGCCGGCAAGGATCTCGCGTTCAAGAAGAGCACGTATCCGGCCCTGCTCGGCATCGCGGGAGCGAAGGCGCGGGCCGAAGCGTTGGTGCAGGAGGCCTGCAAGGGCCTCGCCGAACACGGGGCGCTGACGCCGGAATTGGAGTTCCTAGCGCGCTTCATCGTGGCCCGGCGCTCCTGAGCGGTATATCGTTCGGCACCCCCATTTCCCAGTCCCATCCGTTGATATGAGCATTCTCGACCGTGTGCAGGATCCCTCCGATCTCCGTCGGATGTCGCCTGCCGAACTCACGGAGCTTGCGCAGGACATCCGCGAGTTCCTGATCGCCACCTGCTCGGTGACGGGCGGCCACATCGGTGCCGGCCTCGGCGTCGTGGAGCTGACGATCGCCTTGCACACGGCGTTCAACACGCCCGACGACAAGCTCGTCTGGGACGTGGGGCACCAGGGGTACCCGCACAAGGTGCTGACCGGCCGCAGGGACCGGATGCACACGTTGCGCCAGGAGGGCGGGCTCTCCGGCTTCCTCAAGCGCACGGAGAGCGAGTACGACACCTTCGGGGCCGGCCACGCGGCGACGTCGATCTCGGCGGCGTTGGGAATGGCGGCGGCGCGCGACCTGAAGGGCGAGCACAACAAGGTCGTGGCGATCATCGGCGACGGCTCGCTGGGTTCGGGCCTCGCCTACGAGGCGCTGAACAATGCCGGCCACTCGGACCGCGATTTCATCGTCGTGCTCAACGACAACGAGATGTCGATCGCGCCGAACGTGGGCGCGATGCACAAGTACCTCACGCAGGTGCAGCGCAACCCGATCTACAACCGCCTGCGCAACAAGATCGGCGACCTCGCCGACCACGCGCCGGGGCCGTTCAAGGAGGCGGGCTCGCTGCTGCGCCGCTGGGAAGAGTCGGTGAAGGCCTTCCTCACGCCGGGCGTGCTGTTCGAGGAACTGGGCTTCCGCTACTTCGGGCCGATCGACGGGCACGACATCCCGCAGCTGGTGGAGACGTTCAAGGCGGTGCGCGAGTTCAAGGGCCCGCGCCTCGTGCACGTCATCACGAAGAAGGGCAAGGGATTCCCGGCCGGCGAGCACGGCGAGAAGTGGCACGCGCTGCCGCCGGGCCACGATCCGCTCACGGGCAAGCAGCTCAAGGCGGCGACGGGCAACCCGAACTACACGGCGGTGTTCGGCAAGGCGCTGAGCGAGCTGATGGAGGAGTTCCCGAAGGCCATCGCCATCACCGCGGCGATGCCCAGCGGCACGGGCACGGGCACGGTGGCGAAGGCGCATCCGACGCGATTCTTCGACGTCGGTATCGCCGAGGGCCACGGCGTGACCTTCGCGGCGGGAATGGCCGCCGAGGGCATCAAGCCGGTGGTCACCATCTACTCGACGTTCCTGCAGCGCGGCTACGACAACATCATCCACGACGTGGCGATCCAGTCGCTGCCGGTGATGTTCTGTATGGACCGCGCGGGGCTGGTGGGCGAGGACGGCGAGACGCACGCCGGTCTGTACGACATCGCGTATATGCTGGCCGTGCCGCATATGGTGGTGACGGCGCCGAAGGACGGCACGGAGTTCGTGGGCCTGCTGCGCAGCGGCCTCGCCTCCGATATGCCGTTCAGCGTGCGCTACCCGCGTGATCTCTCGCCGGACGTGCCGGCGCACGCCAAGGAGATTCCCGCCGTGCCGCACGCCACGTGGGAAGTGCTGCGCAAGGGTGAGGGCGTGGCCATCCTCGCGGTGGGTACGATGGTGCAGGAGTCGATGAAGGCTGCCGAGGCGCTGGCCGCCGACGGATTGAGCGTGACGGTGGTGAACTGCCGCTACCTCAAGCCCTACGACGCGACGACGCTCACCGCGCTGCTCGCCACGCACCAGCAGCTGCTGGTGGTGGAGGAGGGCACGGTGGTCAACGGCTTCGGTGCGTTTATGGCCGCGGTGGTGAGCCAGATGGATCCGGGCGTGCGCGTCGTCGCGCACGGCGTGCCGGACCGCATCGTCTATGCGGCGTCGCGGCCCAAGCAGTTGGCGGAGGTCGGGCTCGACGCGGC
>DAOMNV010000057.1:16452-16661 GCA_035444005.1 Gemmatimonadaceae bacterium | reverse complement strand
TTCGTGCGGCGTATTCGGCTTACGCTCTGTGGCGACGACGCAGCCGAGAATCGGAGAGTCTGTCATTGCAGGATGCTCGTAAGGTACTGCTCGCACTCGCGGATGCCGTAGACCATCACGTCCCAGCGGGCGTCGGGGAGCGCCACCGGCGCGCGCTCGGCCAGCAGCCAGCGCGAGACCTCGTCGGCGCGTGCGGTGATGCCCTCGGC
>DAOMNV010000057.1:0-16377 GCA_035444005.1 Gemmatimonadaceae bacterium | reverse complement strand
CACGCCGGGATCGCGCAGCCGCAGGTACCAGGTCGCCACCGGCGTGCGTCGCGGCGAGGCCAACGCGACGGCCGTGCTGCGCTCGCCTTCGCGCAGGCCGAGCACGGCGTCCATCGCGTCGCCCGCCACGTAGAGGGTGCGGTGAGACTTCACCACGCCGACCACCTGGACGCTGCGCGCCACTTCCTCGCTGCCTGCGATGCCGCCGTCGATGAGCAACGGCTCGCGCCGCTCCCGCACCCACTGCGTGGCCAGCGTCGACTCGGCGCGCTCGCGCTCGCGCTGCACGGCGGTCAGCGCGCGGGCGGCGAGGTCGCCCGGATGCCGCGGCAATGGCTGGGCCGGATCGTGGCCGGCCAAGGTGTCCACCACGCTGCAGCGGCTGGCCAGCGCCTCATACGCGGCGGCCTCGATCAACGGCCGTGGCAGATACAGCGCGTGCGAGCGAATCGCTGCGCCCCACACGGAGAGGCGCCGCGCCCTGCGCTCACGCACCGCGGCGGCCACGGCACCGTGCACCGCCGGCACGCCGTTCAGGTGCGCACGCAGCTGCGAGCGCTGGATGCCGTCGAGGAACGCGGCGACGCCCACCGTAGGCTCGCCCGGCACCCGGCGCACCTGCATCGCCGAGCCTTCGACCGGCGTCGCCGACTCCACCCGCGGCGGAGCCTCGACGTCCCGCTGGGCCTCCAGCGACAAGCTCGCGGCCTGGGTCACGACCCCACCGGCACGCAGGGCAGCGAGCACCCCGCGCGTGGTTGCCGCCCCTTGGGGCGGGTCGTAGCTTGAACCTATGCGTCGATCCGCGCTCATCGCGAGCATCCTAGTCCTCGCCGTCGCCTGCGACAAGCAGACGGAGGCGCCCCGCGCGTCAACCAGGTCGCAGGAGTTCACCGACCTCTCGACGTCGCCGACCATCCTCTTCTCCGTGTTCGGCCCGCGCGACACGCCGAAACTCGCGCCGATCGCGGTGGTCACGGCCAACGGGCTCGCGCCCATCGTCCTCGACGACGCCGGCTGGCGCGAGCTCGATTCGCTCTACTTCGCGGCGGGCCGCAAGCTCCCGCTCTACCGCAACGGGCGCACCTCGGGAGAGATCGAGATCCTGCGCGGGATGTGGCCGACCGATTCCCTGCCGCTCTACGAAGTCCCCGGCTGCGGCCGCGTCGTGCCGCAGGCCCTGGCGCGCTTCGCCGACATTGCAGCGTACGAAGAGACGGTCGAGCTGCTCGCGTCGTCCGCGCCGCTCGCGCAGCCCACGGACGCACGTCCCTTGCCGGCGGACCCCGAATCGCAGGGCCGCACCTTGGCCAGCGCCGTCGCGGCCGCGGCCGGGGTCGGCCCCGAAGACCTCAACGGCCTCGATTACCACGCGCGCTGGTTGCGCACGGGCGTCGGCGCCAACGGCCGCTCGCTGTTGGCCAGCTACATCGACCCCGAAGCCGGCGACCTCGGCCCCGGGGCCGGCAGCACTGCCGTGCTCGTGCTCCTCGCCGAAGACTCGGCCGGCACGTTCAACACCAGCTACCAGCACGCCCGCGTCGGCGAGGCGCGCTCCGTGGATTTCCGCCGCGTGATCAACTACGCCGACCTCGACGGCGACGGCAAGAGCGAGATCCTGATGGAGCAGTGGCGCTACGCGGCGACTCCGCAGCTGGTGCTGCTCAAGCACAACGGCACGCGCTGGGCCGACGCGTTCAGCGTCAGCGCCGAGTGGTGCCGCGATCTGCAGCGCTGAGCGCGCCGCCCCGCGCGGGGCGGCAGCGGCCGGTCAGTCGACGCCGAGGTCCCAGGCCTGCTCGAGGTCGGCCTTCGAGTAGGCCCGGAAGGCCGTGAGCGTCGTCGTCCGCACGAGGCCCGGCACCGTCGGAAACTTCTCCGTCACGATCTCGGCGATCTGCGCGTATTCCGCGACCTTCACGATCGCGATGAGATCCCATTCGCCCGAGACCGAGTAGACGTCGGTGACGCCCTCGATGCCGGCGAGCGCGGCGGCCGTCTTGGGAATGCTCTTCGGCTCTGCCTGGATGAGGACGATGGTCGTGATCATTGGGCGGGGAATGGCGGGACGTTGAGGAACCACAGCCCGGCGATGCGCTGCTTGGCGTCGATCTCCAGCAGCAGGTCGCGGGCGACGTGCACGGCCCGGGACGCACGCGTCGGACCGATACGGAAGTGTATCGTGCGTTCGGGGGCGTCGGCTACCGCACGGATGGCGGTGTCGATCTCCATCGCGGCCAGCGCCTCGGCGCCCTGCTGCGGAATGCGCACCCGCGCCGTGTCGCTCGGCGCCGGCGGTTGCAGCACCTCCACGCTCTTCACGTCGGGCCACACGGCCACCTCGATGGCCGCCAAGCGGCCGTCGACCAGCTCGAAGGTGAGCCAGGAGCCATCCGAGCCCTCGAAATCCAGCGAACCGCTCACGCCTTCGGAGACGCCCGCGGGCCGCAACATCGCCACGAGGATGTCCGTGTCGGTGTCCCAGCGGTACTCCACCGGCGGGAGGTCCTTCGCGTCCAACGGGTCGAGCCGTACGTCCAGCGCCATCGTCGCCCCCTGGTTCAGTTCGGGGTGAGCGTAGGGCCGTCGGGCGCCCGGAGACGCATCACGCCATCGCGTCCGCGGTCGCGGCGATGCGCGTCGCGGCCTCGATGACCTGCGCCTTGTCGGCGGCGTAGGAGATCCGCACCCAGTCCGGCGTGCGGAACGCCGAGCCCGGCACGATCGCCACGCCGGCCTGTTCGAGCAGCACCTGGCAGAACGCGCCACCGGCGTCCGGCACGCTGCCCGCACCGGGAACTCGGGCGTAGAAATAAAACGCACCCTCGGGCGGCAACACGGTGAGTGCCCGCGAAGCCTGGAGGATCGGCAACGCCGCGTCGCGCCGCGCCTTGAACTCCGCCACCATCGCCCGCACCGTCGCGTCCACGGGCTCGCCCAGCGTCAGCGCGGCCAGCGCCGCGTGCTGCGCGACGGTCGCCGTGTTCGACGTCGTGTGCGACTGCAGGGCCGTCATCGCCTTCGCGACGGCCGGCGGCGAGATCGTCCAGCCCACACGCCAGCCGGTCATCGCCCAGGCCTTCGCCACGCCGTTGACCACGATGAGGTTGTCGCGGCGCGTGGCGACGTCCAGCGCGCCCGGCGCCGGCGCATCGTACGTGATGCGCTGGTAGATCTCGTCGCTGATCACCCACCAGCCGCGCGTCGCGGCGAGGTCGAGGATCGCCCGCAGTTCGTCAGGCGAATACACGGCGCCCGTGGGGTTCGACGGCGAGTTGAGCATCAGCCCGCGCGTGCGCGGCGTCGCGTGCCGTTCCAAGCGCTCGACGTCCACCTTGTAGCCGCGGGCTGGATCGCCGTGCACTTCGATCGCCGTCGCACGCGCGAGCTGCACCATCTCGTAGTAGCTCGTCCAGCTGGGCGTCGGCACCAGCACTTCGTCGCCGGGGCCGAACAGCGTCACGCAGGCATTGTACAGCGATTGCTTGGACCCGCAGGAGACCACGACGTCCGTCGCCGCGATGCCGTCCGCTCCGCGGTACGACGCATTGCCGAGGTCCGCGATCGCCTTGCGCAGCGGCAGGATGCCCTCGACCGCCGTGTACCGCGTGGCGCCCTCGTCCAGGGCGCGCTTGGCCGCCTCGAGGATCGGCGCCGGCGTGCCGAAGTCCGGCTCCCCCGCCCCGAGGTCGATGATCGCGCGACCCTCCGCCTTCAGCGCCTTGGCCCGCTGCGACACGGCGATGGTCACGGATTCGCGCAAGTCAGCGATGTTCGCCGACGGCCGGAAACTCATCGGGTTATATTCCATTGACGCGAACGTTATCCAAGCGCCCCCGTGGGCGCCATTATTGAAAACCGAGGATCGCAGTGTCTGCTTCGACTCGCGAGACGGCCGGCGCCGTCCGCTCCGCCCACGTGGCGTATTTTATGCCCCCCGACTGGGCCCGCATCGCGCTTCGCGCCGCGCCCGCCCTCGAACGTGTCTCCGGGGATTCCCCGACGCCGACGCTGCTGATCCTCGTCCCTGACGCCGAGGCCGCCATCGCGCTGAGCCGCGCGCTGGCCGAACTCCCGGCCGCCGAAGGCCGCCGCATCGTCGCCGCGACCTCGCCGAATCGCCTCCAGCGCCTGCTTGGTGTGGGGCCGGCGAACGTCGTCGTCGGCTCGCCCGAGACCCTCGCCGCCGCCCTCGGCGCCTCGGCCATCAAGCTCGGCGACGTGAAGACGGTCGTCTTCGCCGCCGCCGACGAGATGGATGCCGAGTCCGACGCGATTGCCGCCGTGCTCGCCGAGGTGCCGAAGGAAGCCGCGCGCCTCCTCACCGCCCTCGCGCCCACCGAAGGTGTCGACGCGCTCATCACCCGCTACCTCTCCAAGGCCCGTCGCGTGCAGGACGACGTCGTCGCCGCCGAGCCGGGGCCCGTCGCGCCGATGGTGCGCTACCTGACGCTGGCCAGCGATCCGCTGTCCGCGCTGCCCGCCCTGCTCGACGAACTCGATGCGCCCTCGGCCGCGATCCTCGTTGGCAACGATGCCAGCGCCGATGCCGCACGCCGCGTGCTCGCCAGCCTCGGCTACACCGACGGTCCGCTCGCGCAGGTGACGCGTGGCGCCGTCGCCGCCAACACCTCGCTCGTCGTGACGATCGGCGTGCCCACGGCCAGCGCCTGGTCCGAGGCCGTCGCCGCGCAGCCGGCGCAGGTCGTCGCGCTCTGCGCGCCGCGCGACCTCGAAGCCCTGCGATTGCTCGCCGGCGATGCCACCCCGCGTCCGCTCGCCGACCGCGCCAGTCTCTCGCGCGCCCGCGCGGCCGAGTCGCGCCGTCGCGCCGAACTGCGCGCCGAACTCGCCGAGGGCGTGCCCGCGCGCGAGGTGCTCGCGCTCGAGCCGCTGCTGCGCGAGAACGACGGCCTCGAGATCGCCGCCGCCGCGCTGCGCCTGCTGGAGCGCACGCGCGCCGAGCAGACGGAGCTGGTGCGCGCCGCCGAGGAGCGCGTGCGTTCGCAGATGCGCGAGGCCCAGAAGGAGAAGGAGATGGCCGAGCGCGAGGAGCGCGGCGACCGTCCGATGCGCCGCGAGCGCGTGGACGGCCCGCGCGGCTTCAGCGGCGGCGACCGCCCGATGGGCGAGCGCAAGCCGCGCAGCACCTACAACCGCGAAGAGCCGCCGCGCGAAGGCAAGCCGCGCATCAGCTCGTTCACGAAGGACCGCGACGGCAAGCCGCGCAGCGGCTATTCGCGCGACGACAAGCCGCGTGGTGGATTCTCGCGCGACGATAAGCCGCGTGGGAGCTTCTCGCGCGATCGCGACGACAAGCCGCGTGGCGGCGGGTTCAAGCGCGATGACCGTCCGCGCGATGACCGTCCGCGCAGCGGCGGCTTCAAGCGTGACGACAAGCCCCGCGGCAGCCGTCCGCCCCGAGGCGATCGGTGAGCGGCGCGCTCCAGCTCACCGGCGGCTGGATCGAGGTCATCGCCGGCGTGATGTTCAGCGGCAAGAGCGAGGAGTTGATGCGTCGCGTGCGCCGCGCGACCATCGCCAAGAAGCGGGTCCAGGTGTTCAAGTCGCACCTGGACAACCGCTACGCCGGCGGCGTGTACGCCGTCGGCTCGCACGACGGGCGCACGCTGGAGGCCATTCCGGTGGACTCGTCGCAGCAGATCGCGCTGCGCATCGATCCATTGGCGCAGGTGATCGCCGTGGACGAGGTGCAGTTCCTCGACCACGGCATCGTCAAGCTCGCCTGCGATCTCGCGCTGCGCGGACGGCGCGTGATCCTCGCCGGCACGGACACCGATTTCCGCGGCGAACCCTTCGGCCCGATGGCGCCGTTGATGTGCGTCGCGGAAGTCGTCGACAAGCTGCACGCGATCTGCGTGCTCTGCGGCGCACCCGCGAGCCGCAATCAGCGGCTCATCGGCGGTAAGCCGGCGCCGTACGACTCACCGGTGGTGATGGTGGGCGCGGCGGAGTCGTATGAGGCACGATGCAGGGCGTGCCATTCTGTGGCGAGGACGGATTCGGATCAGCTTGGGCTCGGGACTTGAGACTTGAGACTTGAGACGTGAGACGTGGGACGGATGCTCATAGCTTCCGTCATCCGTCATCCGTCATCCGTCATCCAACATCCGTCATCCGTCTTACTTCGGAAGCAGCAACTCCTCGAAGTAGCTGACCGCCCTCGGATCACGCTTCTGCCCGAGCCAGAACACGGCGCGGCGGCGCACCTGTGGGTCTTGGTGCGTGCGGGCGAGGCGAATCAGCGCGGGAACGCTCTCGTCGTCGGGGCGCTGCGACAGCGCGAAGACCGCCTGTTCGCGCACCTGACGGTCGGGGTCGTCGAGCAACTCGCGGAGCCCTGCCGCGGCGCGGTCGCCTGCGGATTGCGAGAGCCAGAACGTGGCCTGGGAGCGCACCTCGCGTGGCCGGCCGTCATCCTTGGCGATCGCGATGAGCGCCGCGTCCGGCGACGGACCTTCGGCGATCAGCGCCGGGAAGATGGCATCCCGCGCCGCGCGTGTGTCGGCCTGCGCCGCGACCTGCATCAGGAACGCGATGGCCTGCGAGGCCGGCAGCTCGCCAAGGTCGAGATCGGAGTCCCCGCGCCAGCGCCCTCCGACGTAGCTGCGCAGCGCCGTCACGCGTCGGTCCGTGACGTCGAGCGCCACGCGCACCGGGCCCGTCTCGCAGTCGTCCTCCCACTCGGCCGCGCGCGTGCGACCGGTGTTGATGCTCGAGCCGGTCACCGTCGTGCGCCCGTCGTCGCGACGCACGGAGATGTTGCCGCGGCCGTTGCCGCAGACACCGCTGTCCGCGGCGAACTGCAGCCGGACGGTCCCGCTACCCACCGCCGCGACGCGCGAGGCGAGATCCTGCGCCGAGATCGCCGCCGGCAGCAGCAGGAACAGAGCTATGTAGAATCTCATCGGGGTAATCCTCATTGTGGGACGGAACGCGCAGGCCGAAGGCCCGGTCTCCTTCCGTCATCCGTCATCCGTCTCACATCGGCTTGTTGATGATCTCTTCCAACGCCGCCGCTGCCCGCGGGTCGCGGCTCTGGCCGAGCCAGAACAGCGCCTGACGCCGCAGCTCGCGATCGGGTTCCGCGCGGGCGATGGCAAGCAGCTTGTCCACCGCCGCCGTGTCGTTGCGACGCTGCGAGAGCGCGAAGATCACCTGGCCGCGCAGTTCGCCGTCGTCGGCGCTGTTGTCGTAGATCGCGCCGAGGTCGGCGACGGTGGCACCGCCGCTCTGGCTGGCCCAGAACAGCGCCGACTTGCGGATGCTCGGCGAGAGCTGGCGGTCCTTGGCGCGGCCGAGCAACCACGCGGCGTTCTCCGGCGCGCGCCGCTGGGCGACGCTGAAGATCACCTTGTCGCGCAGCTCGTCGTTCTCCAGTCGCGGAAACAGCTCGCGGAGGAAGGCCGAGTGCTCGCCACGATTGCGCTGGCCGAGCCAGAAGATGGCCTCGCCGCGCAGCTCGACGTCGGCGTCGCGGCGGCCAGCGAAGTCGCGCAGGATCGCGCCGGCGCGGTCGGAGTTGGACTGCGAGAGCGCGAAGATCGCGCGCTTCTGCAGTTCTTCGTCCGGCGTACCCTTGAGGATCTCCTCGAGCACCGTCACCGAGCGATCGGTATTCACCTGCGAGAGCCAGAACACGGCCTCGCTGCGCGTCTGCCGATCGGGATCGTTGCGCACGACGTTCACGAGGATGTCGGCGGCCTCGTCGTTGCGGCGCTGCGCGACGATGAACACCGCCTTGCGGCGCAGCACTTCCGAGCAGCGGTCGCGCCGCTCGAGCACGCGTCGCAGCACCGGCAGGGCCTGCTCGGCGTTCATCTGCATCAGGGCGTTGAGCGCCTCGATGCGGTCGTCGCCGATCACGTCTTCGCAGCCCGGTGGGATGTCGTCGCCGCCGCGGCCCCCCCGCATCCGCTGCGCATCGCGGGCCATCTGCGCGGCGTCGCGTGCCATCGCCCTCGCGTGCCCACTGGTGGCGACCGCCATCTCGGCGCGCACCTCGGCCATCGCACGGGCGGCCTCGGCCGGCGCAACGGCTGCCGCCATCTCCATTGCCATCGGCGCCACGCTGGCGGCAATCTCCGCTGCCGCGGCCGCGACCGCCGCGCCGGCTTCGGCGTCACCCGTGCGGGCGAGTCGGCCGTTCACGCGGTTGAGCAGCGCCGGACCTTCGCCCGACGTCCAGGTCGCGCTCGCGGCGTAACGGTCGCGCTGCGTCTCGAGCGCACGCACCGCGCGGCGCATATCGGACTGCATTCCCGTGCGCTGCAGCGCGAAGGCCTGCCAGTACAGCGCATCGCCGGCGTAGGCCGAGTTGGGATGGTCGGCGACCAGGCGCTCGAAGATGCGCGCCGCGTCGCGCCAGCGCTCGTCGGCGATGGCGATGCGGCCGGCGCGCCAGAGCGAATCGGCGGCGTCTTCCGGCGCGTAGCTCGCGGACGGGATCGCCGTCGCGCTGGCTTCGGCGCTGCGGATCGGGAGGGCGTCTGCCGTGCGCGGAAGTTCGCGCAGGGCGCCGACGCCGAGGGCGGCGATGAACGTCAGGGTCAGGAGCTTCATAGGAACCTCAGATGCCGGCTGCGCCGGTGCGCAGTCGAGTCAGGAGTTGCGTGCGCTCGAGCGTGCGGTCGAGGATCTCGCGATCCTCGTCGGCCACGCCGGAACGTTGGATGAGCTGCACGAGGACCGTCTCGAGGTCCTCCAGCAGGCGGCGCCGCAGAGGATCGTCCCCTGCGGGTGAATCGAGAAGGAGACGCGTGTTCACCAACATCTCACGCGCCCACTTGCCGGTGAGGGAGTCCATCGTGGCATCAACGGGCGTTGCGGCGACGACCGAGACCAGGGCCTCGGCGCGCTGCAGGTGCTCGCGCGAGGCGAGCGTGAAGGCCGTCGTGTTTGGTTCGGCGGGGGTGGCGGCGGGGAGACGGCGTTCCGGGGCGTTCGAGGCCAGCCGCGTGACCGGCACCGCCGCCTCGCGTAGCGGCGCCGTCTGCGGCGCACGCTGCGGTGCGACGGCATCCGGTGCATCGAGCGTGTGGCTCGAGTCCCGTGCCGTGTCGGCGATGCTGGCGACGAGCGCGGTCGGCGTCGCGGAGGCGGCGGGCAGGCTGTCGCCCAGCGCGAGCGTGTTCGGCGCCTGCCTCGCGACGAAGTAGCGTCCGATGCCGATGCCGATGACCAGCGTCGCGGCCATCCCGATCCACGGCGCGTAGCGGCGCAGCGGACGGCGCGCGTCGAGCGATGTCACGCCGTGGCCACCCGCGCCGCCGCTGCCGGCCGACGTCGGACGGCGCGTCGCGCGCGCCTCGGCGATCACCGACCACATCTCGTCGCGCGGCGTGCTCGCCGGCGGCGCGTTGTAGTCGCCCGCGTTGCGCTTCAGGAACTCCTCGAACTGTTCATCACTCATACGGCCCACTCCCCGGCGAAGTCCGCCAGTTCATCACGTAGCCGGGCGCGTGCCCGGTGCAGCTGTGCCTTGGAGGTCCCCGGTTGGATGCCCAGCGCGGTGGCGATCTCCTCGTGCGTGTACCCTTCCACGTCGTGCATCACGAAGACCGTGCGATACCCGTCGGGAAGTCCATCGATCGCGCGTCGCAGCCGCAGTTTGAGATCCGGCTCCGCCTCGCGGACCGGGATGATGGCGTCGGGCAACTCGTCGCCGCCGATCTCCCGGCCGTGGATCCTGCGCACCTTCTTGAGCCCGTTGAGGATCACCGACGACGCGATGGCGTGGAGCCAGGTCGCGAGGGACGCATCGCCCCGGAAGTCGGCGAGCTTGTCGAAGGCTCGGATGAAGGTGTCCTGCGTGAAGTCGCGGGCGAGGGTCTCGTCCCCGGACATCCGCCACGCCAGCCGATAGATGCGGTCCACGTGCCGATCGTAGAGCGCGCGCTCTGCGATGGTGTTTCCGCGCAAGATGTCGGCGATGAGTTGGGCGTCTGTCACGAGGTGGGATTCGCGGACCGGACTTCGGTGTTCACACCAGAGACAACGCGAGTCTCGGGAGGGTTGCGTGGGACCTCGAGGTACCACGCCCAGGCGCAGGCGCGGCAGCTCGCCAGCGATATAACCGCTTGCTGCGTCGCGACTTACCGGCGCGGGCCAGAGCCTAGAGCGTCTGGCCCTTCAGCCGCATCAGGATCGCGCGAATCTTGGCGGGATTGTTCGCCAAGGTATTCCGGATCTCAACGGAGCGAATCCACGTGTACTGGTTCGTGAGCGGAAAGAACGGCGGACGCCGGTTCGTCTGTTGGCAGCGGTCAGGGATACCCGCCCAGCGCATTCCGGTGTTGCTCCCGCTATACAGCGGTGTGTAGTTGCGCATCGCCGCGCCGCCGACGAGCCGGAAGCATCCAGCCGCGGTGTTCCCGCTCGCGTCCGGAGGACAACTCATCGTCTCGCCGGACATCGCAGCCTCCGCGTAGTCCTCAGTGCCGACGGTGCCACCGAGGCTCATCAACTGCGCGTGCACGACGACTTCGCGTTCGCCACCGAGGAACTTCGTCAGGCTGTCCGGATTGACCGTGCCGAACACAGGTGCAGGTTGATACGCGATGCGCTTCGCACGAAAGAGCGCGCTATTGGCAACGAGGATGTCGCCAGTGGCGACGATGCCGAGTTGGTCGTCGCAGGCCTGAGTCGCGGGGTCGGCGGGATCCTGCACCTGCTCGAGCCGATCCACGAAGATCACGCTTGCGTCCACAACCAAGGTCAGTCTTCCGCGATGCAGGCCACTGACGAACAGCGGCCCACCGCTCGCACGCATCACGCCGCGATAGCCGGCATTGCGCACGATGCTCAGCGGCCAGAGATACGGAAGCTCTGGCGCCTGCCGAACCGCGGAAGCGATCCCGCTGACTGCCGTTCCGCCGAATGCGCGCCACTCGCCCAAGGGGGCCAGCGTGCCAGCTACACAGCGACCGTTAGAGTCTTCTTCCGTCGTGTTGATCAAGCAGTTCTGCGCCTGTGGCGTGAAAGTCGTATCGAGTCCGCCATAGCCGCCGGTGCCGCCGACCGAGCCCCACGGATACACATCCGCCGCCGTCCCCGTGACGACGCCGGCAGCGTTCGTCATTCGCTCCGTCGGCATTAGGAAGGGGCTCCCCGCCGGGAAGCATCGCGCAGTGGACTGCCCGAGAATCTGCTTCGTGGACGCCCAGCTGTACGCGTCCATAGCGTTCATCGCGGGGTTGTTCACCGTCGGAATGTTCCCCGCGCCCGTGCGCTGGATGACCGCACGCGCCCAAGTGGTGCGGTGTACGGCAACGGGGAAGAACTGCCAGCGGCCATCGCGGAAGTAGAACGCGCCGCATTGGTTCTGCACGACCGGGTCATCCCAAGCCTTCGCGTGAAACGAAGCGCCGATCGGGAAACCGAGAAACGTCCGCGCGAAGCTTGTTGACGGATCGATGCTCACGCGCAGCCGCGACGTATCCATTCCGTCCGCGAGATCGAAGATGCGCGCGAAACCCTCGCCGTCTTCGATCGTGCCGTCCGCGTCGGCGTCGAAGGCCACGAACTCGAGGCGAGAGCCCCGCACCGCGCCCCCGCTGATTCCACTCACCGGAGCGAATCGCAGGTTCGCAGCGGCGGCGAGCGTGTCTAGGCGCTGGAACGTCGAGTCCGCCGGATACGCCAGCGGCGGCACTCCGGTCGCCGAATCGCCGAGTACCGTGACTGACCCCGAGAAACCGCCGCTGGTCGTGACGCGTTCGAGGAACGTGCTTGCTGTGGTGGACGAGCCACCGGAACGCCACGAATCGTTGCTGTGCACACGCCCCGCGAAGACGCCGGGGCCGAACGTCATCGTGTTCGGGAACTGATCTACGAAGAACTGGTAGTGACTGAAGCTCTGGCGTCGCAGGTCCACGCGGCGCACGTGCCGAGTGCCGCCGGCATCCCAGGCGCGTGCGATGAGCGTGACGTGCGGCGTGGTGGCGCCGGACGTGTCGCCGGTGACGGCCGCGTAGACGTCCACGGACGTTCGTGAACGCAGCACGCCATCCGCGTCCGGGATGCGAAGCCCGCTGGCGAGAACGCGCATTCCGGTGTCCGGCACGGCGAGCGTGACATCGCGCTCAAGCCGCGAGCGTACGATCTCCAGCGCGGCCTCCGCGGCAAACCGATGGTCGCGCTCGCGATCGTAGTAGCGAGAGAGGAGGTTCGCACTCGATGCCATAAAGATCGCTGCGACCGCCAAGGCGGCGACGGCCAGCGTCATTAGCAGAACGAGTATCAGCGCGGACCCTCGGCGCGCGCGCAGAGGCGGTGGTCGCATCAGCCCAGATTCAGCGGATTCGACTGTGCCACGGAGGACGACATCCCGCCGCAACCCACCGCACTCACACCGAAGCGCACCTGGCCCGTGAGCGTCGGAAGGAAGTGGTCAAGCTGGTACGAGCCCACGCGTCGCGCCGGCACTGTCCCGATGCGCCTCCAACTGACGGGGTTGGAATTCGGACGGATCCAGATCACGTAGTGCGTCACGCCCGCTGCACCGCCTGCGTCGCCGGCGGACGCGGTCCACGTCACCCGCACGTGGTGCGTACCGGAGGTCGTCGTCCCCGCATTGGGGGCGTGCTGCCGTGCGTGCCCGACGCCCGTCGGCGCCGCTGGCGCCGACACACAGGTCATCGTGGTCGGCGTCGTCAGCGCCGGCAGCAAGGTCCGCCATCGTACGATGCGCACCGTCGTGGTTGTATCCACGCCGCCGCGGAAGATGCCCGCGGCGCGGATGCCCACCGCGCGCACCTGCGCAAGCGTCGAGTCGGTCCAGTAGCGTGGCAGGCTCCCGGCGGGAATCGCCGCGAGCGTGTCACCAGCCTCGACGAAGTAGGTGAAGAACGACGAGTCCGCCGGCACGTGGATGCTCCCGACCAAGGCCACCGAGTCCGCCGCATTCACGCGACGGTACAACCGATACACGTCGGACTGCGCCCAGTCGGGATCGGGGCGCAGGAAATAGTGGATCGTCTCGTTGCGGCTCGGCAGGCCATCCTCATCGAGATAGGCCTGCGTGGGGAACGTCTGCGTGGTCAGCGGAATGGTCGCCGCATCCGCCAGGCGCCACGCCTCGGTGATCGCGGCATCTGCGCCAAGATCCACGTCCAGCGCCGAAGGATCCAGCGTGTCGCGCGCAAGGAGGTTCGCGGTGAAGCTGATGCCGAGTCGGCCAGCGTAGACCAACCGAGGCTGGCCCGAGTCCGCCGTCGCCAGGCGCAGGTCGCGATCGATCGCGCGCTGCGCGTAGCGCGCGATCTGATCGGCGTCGAGCCGCCCGGCGCTGGCGCTCAATGCGCGCGTCTGCACGCGCACGAACGGCAACGTGATCGCAAAGACGGCGAGCGTCAGCGACATCGCGACGATGATCTCGACCAAGGTCAGGCCGCGGCGCAGCTGCATTGCGCTCAGAACGCGGCAATCACCGTGGTCTTCACCACGGGCGCGGCCAGGCGGGGGGAGGCGACGCTCACGCTCACGGTCACGTAATCGGACGTGTCCGTGACGGTGCGCGCCGCGTTCGTGGTGCGCGTGAAGCCGTCGTAGCCGTCCATCGAGGGGTCCGCGTCGCTCGTCGCGCTGGTCTCGGAGGTCCCGTGGAACGTCGCGACCAACGTGGCGTATACGCGATGCCCACGCGCCGCCTCCAGCCGCGCCGCGGCAAGGTCGCTGGCCACCGTAAGGTTCGCCGCATTCCGCGAGGCGCGCGCGAACCCCTGTCCGAAGCGGGAGAGCGAAAGCATCACGCCCGAGAGGATGACGATCGCGAACAGAACCTCGATGATGGTCATACCCCGAGGGGCCGGGAGGCGAACGGCGCGCATATGCCGTAAACTATAGCCATATGGCTACCATCGCCGCGATGCTCACCGACCCGACGGCCCTCCAGCGGCTCCACGCCGCGGTACACGACGATCACGCCCTGGTGCACTGTTCGTCGTGGGAGTCCCTCGAGGCGGCCTGCCGCCAGGACGGCGTCTCGCTCGCCATCCTCGACCTCTTCGCCGAGGGCCGCGCGAACTTCGACGTGATTCGTCGGCTAAAAATGCGCGCCGAGCGCCTCTCGCTCATTGCCTACGTTACGGTAACGCCGGAACGCGCTCGCGATCTCTTTGACGCGGGCCGCGCCGGACTCGACGGGCTGCTGATCGCGGGTCAGGACGACACGCCCGCCGCCTTCCGCGCCGTGCTCGAACGCGCCGAAGCCCGCGGCGTCGCCCAACTGCTGCGCCCTCGGCTCTCGACCTTCGACGCGCAGGTCCGCGACGCGATAATGGTCGCGGTGACCCGCGCGCACCTTCGACTCACCGGCCAGCGCCTCGCCGAAATCTGCGGTACGACCAAGCGCGCGATGCTCTCCGCGCTGGCCGACGCGAACTGCCCGCCGCCGCAAAAGCTCATCACCTGGGGCCGCTTGATCGTCGCGGCGCAGATGCTCGAGGACGAACGGAAGACCGCCGACGGCGTCGCGCGCACGCTGGACTTCCCCTCTGGCTCTGCGTTCCGCAACACCTGTCAGCGCTATCTCGGTGCCACCCCGCAGGAGATTCGCGCGAAAGGCGGCGCCGCCTGGGTCGCCAGCCGCTTCCTGCTCGAGCTCGGCAACCCGAGTTGAGCTAGTACTCGCGTCGCGTCCAGCTGCCACTCGCACGGGTCCAGAACGCGGTCCGTCCCGTCGCACCGGTTATCACGATGGCCCGCATCTCCGAGAGCCGCGTCGGCGCCGAGCCGATGTACACGTTCACGTCCCCATCCAGAGCGCCGTTGGGGCCGATGCGAATTGCCTGCTGCAAGGCCGGCCGGCCAGTGACGAGCCCAGGCCCCGTCACGTAGGCCGGAGTGGCGCCGTCCATCGTGGCATCGGGAGCCAAGAAGGTGGCGCCGCCGAGCGGACGGTAGCTCACTGTCTCACTCATCGAGACCGCACCGTCGTCGTCGGCGTCGAGCAGGATCCGGATGCGGTGCCCCGCCGTGCCCGAGGCGTCGAACATCAGCTGCACGGGAATCCCGCGCGAGATGGCTGTCTGTTGTGCGGACATCACCACGTTCTGGATCAGCCGGACACTGGCATCCATCTGGTAACGCCGCGTCGTAAGCCGCGTGACGATCCATCCCGAGATGATGCCGATGAGGATCATCACCATCAGGATCTCGACGAACGTGAAACCGCGGCGTTGGACAGTCACGATGCACAATCTACGCCCGCGCGCTACGATTCTGCGATGCTCGTCATCGGCCTCACCGGCAACATCGCCGCCGGAAAATCCGCCGTCGCCGCGCGCCTCGCCGCCCACGGCGCGCCGATCGTCGACGCCGACCTCCTCGCCCGCGAGGCCGTCGCACCCGGCAGCGCGGCCCTCAAGGCCATCGCCGCGCGCTTCGGTGCCGAGATGCTCACGAGCGACGGCAGCCTCGACCGCGCCGCCCTCCGCCAGCTCGTCTTCCGCGACGCCGACGCCCGCGCGGCGCTCAACGCGATCGTCCATCCGGAAGTCGCGCGCCTGCGCGAGGTGGCCCTCGCCAAGCACCGCGCCGCCGGCGCCGCGCTCGTCGTCTGCGACATCCCACTGCTCTTCGAGACGGGCCTCGACGCCGAGATGGACCGCATCGTGCTCGTCGACGCCCCCGTCGAGGTCCGCCGCGAGCGCCTGATGCGCGACCGCGGCCTCCCCGCCGCCGACGCCGACGCGATGATCGCGGCGCAGATGCCCGCCGAACGCAAGCGCCCGCGCGCGCACTACATCATCGAGAACGACGGCTCCCGCGACGCGCTCGACGCGCAGGTCGACGCCGTCTGGACGGCCCTCCGCGCCGCCGCCACTGCTTGATTCTCGCCCTCGGCGGGCGTAGCCTTCGCCGACAGCAGTCCTTCACACAGTCCCCTCTCTCCTCCGGAGCCACGCGTGTCGTCGATCCCCGCGGATCTTCTCTATTCCAAGGACCACGAGTACGTGAAGAAGACCGGCGATGCGTCGGTCGTCCTCGTCGGCATCACCGACTACGCCCAGGGCGAGCTCGGTGACATCGTCTTCCTCGACCTCCCCAAGGCCGGCCGCAAGGTCGCCGCGCACGAGGTCTTCGGCACCATCGAGGCCGTCAAGGCGGTCAGCGAGCTCTACTCGCCGCTCGCCGGCGAGATCCTCGAGGTCAACCCCAAGCTCGACGGCGAGCCGGCGCTCGTGAACACCGATCCCTACGGCGACGGCTGGATGATCAAGATGAAGGTCAACGCCGCCGACCTCGCCGGCCTGATGGACGCCGCCGCGTACGCCAAGCTGCTCGGCGAGTAACTGCGAACTGCCTTCACCACGGAGCAACCGTGTCTCGAAGGTGGGGAGTTATGCCGTGGCG
>DAOMNV010000056.1:0-16700 GCA_035444005.1 Gemmatimonadaceae bacterium | reverse complement strand
GCGGACTACGCGGTGACGCGCACGCCGCCGCTCTGCGCCGAGTGGCGCGGCCACGCGGTGCTCAGCGCACCGCCGCCGATGGGTGGTCCGTCGGTCTTGGCGATGCTGCAGATGAGCGAGCTCGCCGGCGTCACGCAGGGCGATGGACTCACGGTGGACGGCGAGGCCGTCGTGCGCCTTGCCGGCGTGCAGCGCCTCGTGACCGCCGACGCCGGCTGGTGGCGCGGCGATCCGGCCGTGATGGCCGTGCCGGCGCGCGGCTTCTCGAGCGCGGCCTACGCGCGCGAGCGCGCCGCGCTGCTGCCGGCATCGTCGCCGGACACCGCGCCGCGCGGGAATCCCTGGCGGCACGAGGCCGACGCGCTGCCCGCGGTGTGCCGCGGAACGGAGTATCCCGTCGCGACGGCTACGACCGCCGACACGCTCGCGTTCTCCGCGCCGCCGACGGACGACGCCATCGAGACCAGCTTCACCTCGCACCTCGCGGTCGTCGACGCCGAGGGCAATGCCGTGTCGGCGACGACGACGGTCGGCGTGTTGTTTGGTTCGGGCATCTACACCGGCGGCTTCTTTCTCAACTCCTCCGCGAGCAACCTCGATGCGCGCACGCGGGGCACGAACCGCTACGCCAACTCGACGATCGCGCCGACGCTGGTGCTTGAGCGCGGCGCGGTACGGCTCGCGATCGGCGCCGCCGGCTCGCAGTACATCCAGCCGGCGACGTCGCAGGTGACGATGCGCATCCTCGCGTTCGGCGAAGATCCCGGCGCGGCGATCGCCGCGCCGCGCCTCCAGACTTCGCCCCTGCGGCGCGACGTGGAGGTCGAACCCGGGTTCTCGTCGGCGGTCTACGAGGCGCTGGTGCGGCAGGGCTACCGGCCAGGTAGCCGCATCGCCGACCTCACGTTCGGCGCCGTACACGGCGTGTTCGTGGGTCGCGACGGTCGGAGGATCGGCATCGCGGATCCGCGGCGCGACGGGAGCGCGGCGGCGCAGTAGCGGTTACGAACGGCGGTGACGCAGGAGTAGCAGGAGTAGCAGGAGTAGCAGGAAGTGCAGGAGCAGGCCCGTCACGTGGCGCCTCGCGCCACGTCCTCTATCCCACCCCCGGAGGACTCGATGTCTCGCATCCGCCGACTCGCGACGCTGCTGGCGCTCGCGACGTTGCTCGCCCCACCAGCCGCCGCGCAGCAGACCGGCCAGGTCACGGGCGTCGTCACCGACTCGGCAACGGCCCAACCGATCGGCTCGGCATTGATCAGCATCGTCGGCACGCGGCTCTCGGCGCTCACCGACGACGCTGGCCGCTTCTCGATCCTCAACGTGCCGGTCGGCACCGTGACCATCGAGGCGCGCCGCATCGGCTACCAGCCGGGCTTCGCACGCAACGTCGCGATCCAGGCCGGACAGGCCACGGCCGTCACGATCACGATGCGGGCGGCCGCGCTGGGCCTGCAGGCCATCGTCTCCACCGGCGTCGTCGATCCGACGTCCGGCACGCGCGTACCGTTCACCGTCGGTCGCGTCGAGGCCGGCGACCTTCCCGTGCCGGCGACGAATGCGCTCGAATCGATCCAGGGGCGGATGTCCGGCGTGACCGTGGTGCCGTCCGGCCAGCCGGGCAGCGGCACGAACATCCAGCTGCGGTCGCCGACGTCGATCACCAAGGGGAGCACGCCGCTCATCGTCGTCGACGGCGTGATCCAGTCGGCCTCGTTCGGCGCGTCGAGCGCCGATCTCGAGGCACTCGACATCGAGAGCATCGAGGTCGTGAAGGGCGCGGCGGCGGCTTCGCTCTACGGCTCGCGCGCGCAGGCCGGCGTGATCCAGATCCGCACGCGCCGCGGTGCCGGCATCGCCGAGGGCAACACGGTGTACACGCTGCGCTCCGAGTTCGGCGTGAGCTCGCTGAACGGCGAGATCCCCTGGGCGCAGTATCACCACTACCGCACCAACGCGGGCGGTGAGTACACCGACGCGCTGGGCAACGTCGTCACGCGACAGTTCCGCGTCGAGCGTCCGGTCTACGAGCGATTCCAGGACGTGCCGTACCGCGATCCGATCTACGACCAGGTGGATCGCTTCTTCGATCCCGGCGAGTTTATGAAGAACTCGTTCAACATCGCGCAGAACACGGGCAAGACGAACTGGTACCTCTCGGTCAACGATTCGCGCGAAGAGGGCGTGGTGCTCAACAGCGGCCGCTTCTCGCAGCGGGACGCGCGGTTGAACATCGACCACCGGCCCTCCGCGCGCCTCTCGTTCTCGGCCAGCGGCTACCACAGCGCGACGGACCGCTACGAGCTCTACGGCGACACCTTCTTCGACCTCATCAACCAGGCGCCGGACGTGGATCTGCGCGTCCCCGACGCGGACGGCACGCCATACGCCTTCCAGGGCGATCCGTTCGGACGCGAGGAGAACCCGCTGTACGTGCTCGCCACCGAGGACTTCCGGCGCAAGCGCACGCGCACGCAGGGCAGCTTCGAGACGCGCTTCGTGCCGTTCTCCTGGCTCACCCTCGACGGCAACGTGAGCTACGACCGCTCCGACCGCCGCGTGAACTTCTTCCTCGACCAGGGCAAGAAGACGGAGGGCTTCGCCCTCGGCGGCATCGGCGAGATCAGCCAGACCACCGGCACCACGACGGCCATCAACGCCGCCGCCAGCGCCAACCTTTTGCGCCAGTTCGGCGACGTGACGCTGCGCTCCACCTTCCGCGGTATCCTCGAGAGCGAGGACAACCTGGTCACCACCGCCGAAGGCACGGACCTCGCGGTGCCTGGCGTGACGAGCCTCAACAACGCGCGCAACCGCTTCGTCGAGTCGGAGTTCGAGCAGATCCGCTCGAGCGGTTACTTCATCTCGGCCGGCGGCGACTACAAGGGCAAGTACATCGCCGACGCGCTGCTGCGGCAGGACGGCAGCTCGCTGTTCGGGCCGAACGAACGCTGGAACACCTACTACCGCGTCAGCGGCGCGTACCGGATGACCGAGGAGTCGTGGTGGCCGTGGCGCTCGGTGAACGAGTTCAAGCTGCGCGCCTCGCGCGGCACGGCCGGCGGCCGACCCTCGTTCGGGGACCAGTACGAGACCTTCTCCTTCAGCTCGGCCGGCGGCGTCCTCAAGCAGAACCTCGGCAACGCCGACCTCAAGCCCGAGCTCGCCACGGAGACGGAAGTCGGCATCGACGCCATCTTCCGCGATCATTTCTCGATGCAGCTCTCGTACGCCGACGTCACGGTCGAGGACCAGCTGCTGCTCGTGCCCCTCGCCTCGCTCTACGGCTACACCAACCAGTGGCGCAACGCCGGCACCATCGAGGGCAACACCTTCGAGCTCACGCTCGAGGCGCGGCTGATCCGCCGTCCGGACCTCAACTGGACGATGGGCCTCGTCGCCGACCGGACGCGCAACAAGATCACCGAGTTCAACCTGCCCTGCTACAACACGGCGACGATCGCGTTCCGCTGCGCCGGCGTGGGCCTCGGCGAGATGTACGGCTTCCAGTTCGCCCGCGGGATGAGCCACCTGCCGGCGGGCGCGCAGGCCAGCGCCGACCAGTTCGACGTCAACGACGAAGGCCTGCTCGTGTGGGTCGGCAGCGGCCGCACCTATCGTGACGGCGTGCAGACCGACAACAGCGGCTGGGGCAGCTCGGCCAGCATCGGCGGCACGACCTACAACTGGGGTCTGCCGATCGTCGTGAAGGACAGCACCGGCAGCAACGCCGTCTCGCGCATCGGCGACGGCAACCCGCGCTTCCGCTGGGGTTGGTCCAACAACATTACCTGGCGGAACTTCGACTTCTACGGCCTCATCGACGTGCAAGTCGGCGGACAGAACTACAACCAGACGCGCCAGCGGATGTACCAGTGGGCCCGCCACGGCGACGTCGACCAGGTCGGCAAGGAAGAAGGCCTCAAGAAGCCCATCGAGTACTACGTCGCGCTCTACGCGGCCAACGACCCGACGGACTACTTCGTCGAGGACGCCGGCTTCGTGAAGCTGCGCGAGCTCTCGGTGCGCTACCGCTTCGGTGCCCGCACGATGTCGCTGCTGCGCTCGATCGGCGCCAGCAACGGGTCCATCGCCCTCGTCGGCCGCAACCTGCTCACGTTCACGGACTACAAGGGCTACGACCCCGAGGTGGGCAACACGCTCACGCGCCTCGACAGCTTCGACTACCCGCGTTACCGCACGGTGACCGGCACCATCACGCTCACCTTCTGATCCGAGGATCCCATCGTGAAGACCAGGATTCCGATCCTCGCCCTCGCTGCCGCGCTCGTCGGCTGCCAGGACCTGTCGATCACCAATACCAATCTCCCGGACCGGGAGCGCGCCACGCAGCAGCCGGTGGCGACCGAATCGTTCGTCGCGTCGGCCTTCCGCACCTGGTGGCCCGTCGCCGGCTACGATGACTATCCCTCGTGGGCCTTCTCGACGATGGCCCTCGAGATCACCTCGGGCTTCGCCGACTTCGGCCAGCTCGAGACCTCGGCGATCCCGCGCACGGCCTGGAACAACAGCCCGGTGAATGCGCGCCGCGCCGTCAACGTCACGCCGTGGGCGGGGCTCTACCGGACGATCTCGTCCGTGAACGATGCGTTGATCGCCATCGAAGGCGGCCTCGTCATCGAGGACGCCGCCCGCACCGCGCGCACGCAGGCGGTGGGCAAGTTCATCCAGGGCATCTCGCACGGCTACCTGGCGATGTACTTCGACCAGGCCTACATCGTCGATGAGGATCTCGACCTCGACACGATTACCGCGCCGGTGTTCCACCCGTACCCGGATGTCGCGGCCGCCGCGCTGGACCAGCTCGACGAAGCCATCGCCATCGCCACCGCCGCGCCCAACTTCACCCTGCCGGCCGACGGATGGCTCTATCAGGCGATGACCCGCGACCAGTTCATCCGGCTCGCGCAGTCCTTCGCCGCGCGCATTATGGTCTACACCGCGCGCACGCCGGCCGAGCGCGCCGCCGTCGACTGGCCCGCCGTCATCACCCGCATCGATGCCGGCATCCAGGCGGACTTCAGCCCGCAGGCGGTGCCCGACATCCTCTGGCACGACTGGTCGCGACTCGTCGCCCGCGTACGCACGGCCTCGCGTCCGTCGGACTTCGGCCGCCCGAGCTACTGGCTCCTCGGTGCCGCCGACTCCACCGAGCGTTTCCAGAACTGGATCAACACGACGCTCACGAGCCGCACGGCGTTCCAGATCATCACCAAGGATCGCCGCATCCAGGGCGACTCCACCAACCCGGCCGTCGCCGGCAGCTACGTCGGCTACAACCTCAACGACATCTTTGCCGCCAGCCGCGGTACCTGGCGCTACTCGCACTACTTCTTCCGGCGCTTCGGCACCGGCACGAGCTGGCAGGACGCGAACGTGCCGGCGATGCTCGTCTCCGAGATGAATCTCCTCAAGGCCGAGGCGCTCATCCGTACCAACCAGGCCGCGCTCGCGGTGCCGCTCATCAACGTCACGCGCGCGGCCAACGGACAGTTGCCCCCCGTCACCATCGACGGGCCGCCGGACGAAGCGGGTTGCGTGCCGCGCCAGATGGACGGCGACTGCGGCAGTCTCTGGGACGCCCTGCGCTACGAGAAGAAGATCGAAGGGCTCGGTGTCACCGGCGTCATCGCGTTCTTCGATGCGCGCGGCTGGCAGGAGCTGCCGGAGAACACGTTCCTGCACCTGCCGGTCCCCGGGCAGGAGCTCGCCACGCTCCGGCTCGCGAACTACACCTTCGGCGGCGGTGGCGCGGCGAGCGCGGCGGCGCCGGCCTATGACGTGTGCCCCGCAGGCGTGACCTTGGCACGTTGTCAGTAGCGCATTCAGCGTAGGACAACGGGGGCAGCCGGATGTCGGTCCGGCTGCCCCCGTTTCGCATTCGCGCGGCAGGCGCGATGTTGCAAGGACCCCACACGCCCCCACCGTGACCGACTTCCACGACCACGACCGGCGCCTCGACGCCGCGGTCGCCCTCGGCATCATCTCGGCCGAGCAGGCGGAGCAAGTGCGCGCCCTCGTCCCGCCGCGGCCCGCCGTTCAGGCGCGCGCGTCGCTCGGCGCCCCGGTCATCGCCTACGCGATCGGCGCCATCACGGTGCTCATCGCGATGGGCTGGTTCCTCGCCGACCGCTGGGAACTGCTCGGCGCGGGCGGCGTGCTCGCCGTCGTGCTCGTGTATGCGGCGCTGTTCGTCGGCGTCGCGCGCAAGCTGCACCGCGAGGGATTCCCCACCGCCAGCGGACTCGCCGCGCTGCTCGCCGTGGCGACGGTGCCGCTGGCGGTGATCGCGCTCAGCGAACTGTTCGCGTGGTTTCCCCAGGAGTCGGCACGCAGCTGCTCGGGCCGCAGCTACTCCTTGGTGTACTGGTTCGACTTCTGGACCTGCCGCGGCCTCGAGGTCAGCGTCGAGCTCGCGACGATTGCCGCCGCCGCGATCGCGTGGCGCATCACGCGCTTCTCGCCCTTCGCGCTGGTCGTCGGCGCACTGACGATGCGCTTCGTCTTCCACGGCGCGGCCTTCGTCACCGACGGGCACAACGGCGTGATGGCGATGACCTGGCTGTGGATGATCTGCACCAGCCTCGCCGTCGCGACGGCGTATGCGCTCGACCGACGCAGCCCCGGCGACGAGGACATCGCGCTGTGGCTGCACCTGCTCGCCGCCGTCGCCGCCGCGGTCACGTCCGTGACGTTGCTGAACCAGGCCGAGGCGCTGCGCCACCTGCTGCTGCCCGCTGCCTTCGTCGCCTTCACCTTCTCGTTGCGGATGCGACGCGGCATCTGGACGCTGCTCGGTCTCGCCTGGTTCGTCGCCTACCTCGGCTGGCTGGCCAACGAGGTGTTCCGCGACACGCCCGTATTCCCGATCGTACTCGCCGCGCTCGGCATCGCGGTCATCGTCGCGACGGTGTGGGTGCAGCGCAATCGCGAGCGACTCGCCGCGCGCGTGGGCGGGCTCGAGTCGGGTGCGCGCCCGAGCTATCCGGGTGGCCTCGTGCCGCTGCTCCTACCCATTGCCGTCGCGCTGTGGCACCTGCCGGGTGCCGTGGCGCTGGACACGGCACTGGCGCGGGAGAACCGAGCCACCAACGCCGCGCGCGAGGCCATCCACGCCCGCGAAGCGCGCACGGCGCGGGACGCCGCCGAGCGCGCCAAGCGGGAAACAACCCCGCTGCGCCGGCCGTAAGACCTAGCGACCGCCGGCGGTGCACTCCGCTCGGCCAACGGATTTCAGACGGGGTCAGTGATGGTCGTGCTCGGCTTGATGCTCGCTCTCCAGGTGACGGTGCAGGTGGATCGCGATTCCGGTAGCACCACTGCCGGGATTTCCGTGCGCCCGCCCATCCGGCAGCGCCTCGAGGTCACGGAGGAGCACCGCCGCACGGCGTTCAAGGACGCCGCGGCGCGCGAGCTGTTGCTGCGCGCACGCGCGGCGCGGCTGGAGCAGGATT
The DNA here is from genome assembly GCA_035444005.1 of Gemmatimonadaceae bacterium. Classification (GTDB taxonomy): domain Bacteria; phylum Gemmatimonadota; class Gemmatimonadetes; order Gemmatimonadales; family Gemmatimonadaceae; genus Pseudogemmatithrix. The sequence goes on along the minus strand of DAOMNV010000056.1, from coordinate 9,225 downwards.
CGTCGCTGTACAGCTATGACGTGAAGAGCTACCAACGCATCTCGGCCGGGATGTCGCTACGCGAGACGGCGCGGGAGCGTCTGATCTGGCGCGGCGAGAACGCCTCGCGGGTGCGATGGCAGCGCGGCGTCGGTGCCCACGTCGAGGTGCTGGGCGCGCGGATGGCTGCACCGATCACGCAGGGCATCGACGAAGTCGACAAGGAGATGGAGGAAGAGCTCGCCTCCGACCTCGACGATATGCTTGCGGTCCCGTACTACCCGGGCAAGGACCAGCTCTGGCTGTTCGAGATGGTCGGCTCGTCGGATGACGATGGCTCGCCGATGCTGATCCATCCGGTGGCCGAGGGCTCAGAGGCCTACTTCACCTTCGCCAGCGGCGATTCGGTGGACATCGTGTTGCCGGACGGCAAGCGGCTCAAGCTGCGAGAACTCATCGCGACGCCACGGCAGGCGGTGTGGAACCTCGTCGTCGGGTCGTTCTGGTTCGAGACCGAGAGCGCGCAGCTCGCCCGTGCGGTGATGCGCTTCTCGGCGCCGATGGACATCTGGGAGACGGTCGAGGCCGAAGATCCCGGCGCCCGCGACGAGATGCCGCGCGTCGTGCGCGGGATGCTCACGCCGATGAAGGCCGAGATCACGGCAGTCACGATCGAGTACGGTCTCTTCGAACAGCGCTACTGGTTGCCGCGCACGCAAGGCGCCGAGGGCTACGCGCGCGTGAGCTTTATGCGCGTGCCGTTCCGAATCGAGCAGCGCTATCGCTATGAGAGCGTGAACGGCTTCGACGACTTGCCTCCGGTCGCGGAACCGCCTGCCGCACCGCGGGCCAGCGAGATCCGCGATTCGCTGCGAGCGCTGGGACTCGATTCGGCGCAGGTGCGCGATTCGCTGCGTGCCTTCTACGCGCGTCGGGATTCCACGGCGCGGGCCGAGCGCGCCGAACGCTGTGCGACGGTCGGCAGCTACATCGTCTACGAGCGCCGCGGTGATGGTCAGCTCGTGATGGCGGTCGAAGTGCCCTGCGACGTCCGCAAGCTCGCGACGTCCGCCGAGCTTCCGCCGTCGATCTACGATCCGGGCGACGAGCTCTTCGGCGCCGCGCAGCGCGACGAGCTGATGAAGATGCTCGACTTCGGCCTGCAGCCCTCGTGGTCGCCGCAGAAACCGTTGGTCGAGTACGGCCTCGCCTACACGCGCTACAACCGGGTCGAGGGCTTCGGCACGGGCGCGCGCGTCAGCACGATGCTGGGTAAGGGCTATAACGTGGCGCTCGATGCCCGCGCCTCGGGCGGCGACCTGCAGCTGAACGGCGGCCTCTCCCTCGCACGCAGCAACGGGCGCACGACCTACCGCGCGGGCGTGTTCCGCCGGCTCGACGTGAGCTCCGACTTCGGCGACCCGCTCTCGTTCGGCGCCTCGTTGCCGAACCTGCTCTACGCCCGCGACGAAGGCTTCTACCATCGCAGCTGGGGCGCCGAGCTCGCGCGCGAGCTCGTGCCGCGCGGCGGTCTCGAATGGCGGCTGTTCGCCGAGCAGCAGTGGACCGCGCGCGTGGACAGCCGTTGGTCGCTGTTCGGCGGCGCGAACGACGACCGCTTCCTCGGCAACGTCGTCGCCGATACGGGCTGGTTCTACGGCGCCGGCCTGCGTTGGCGCGGCAGCCGCGGGCTCGATCCGCGCGGGCTGCGGATGAGCGCCGACCTGCGGCTCGAAGGCGCCACGGGCCAGATGGACTACGGCCGCGCCTTCCTCGAGACCATCGTGAGCCGCGGACTCGGCCCCGTCACGGCGTCGATCACCGCGGCAGCCGGCACCAGCGAAGGCGAGCTGCCCGCCCAGCGTCAGTTCTTCCTCGGCGGCCTTCAGAGCGTGCGCGGGCAGACCGCCGGCACCGCCGTCGGCGAGGCCTTCTGGCTTGGCCGCGTCGAGCTCGGCAGCAACAATGTCGCCGTGCGCCCCGTGCTCTTCGGCGACTTCGGCTGGGCCGGCCCGAGAGACGGCTGGAGCGCCATCGGGCGTCCGATGAGCGGCGTCGGTGTCGGCGCGAGCTTCCTCGACGGAATGCTCCGCGTGGACCTCGCGCGCGGCCTGCACCCGCGCTGGCAGACCCGCCTCGACCTCTATCTCGAGGCCCGGTTCTAGGCGGCACATTCAGTGCTTTGTGACGGTGGTCCTTGCGGGTAGGTCCAGAAGGTGGAGAGTTACACGGCTACGTCCCACCGCCGGTCAGCCGGTTCCCACCCCACAATGTCCCTGCTCCACGCTCCCCCGGCGAACGAAGAGTCCCAGGCAGAGATCCTGCGCTGGCAGTCGCGGTATCGCGTCGTCTTCGCGTCGCTGATCGGATTCGCCGCCGTCACCCTCAAGTGGTTCGGGGTGGTGTCGGCCGATTCCGTGTTCAGCGATTCGCGCAGCGCGCGCTCGCTGCTGTTGACGCTGGTCGCCCTGATGCTGGTGTACGTCGTCGGCCACCGCGTGCTCGCCGCATACCTCGCGGGCACGAAGCGCGCGAGGCTCGGCCACGTCATCGGCGCCATCGCGTCCGATACGGTGATGGTGTTCGGCGCCGCCCTGCTCGTCACGCCGCCCGAGCACTATGACCGCGCCCTGCTGATCTCGATCTTCACGGTGCAGTTCACGCAGGTGTTCTTCGGCTGGACGGCGACGATCGCCAACCTCGTGCTCATCAGTGCGGGCTACACGACGCTGGTCGCCATCGCCTCCGATGCGGGCCGGATGATCTCGCCGGCCGAGGAACTGTGGACGCTCGTGCTGTATGGCATCGGCGTGCTGCTCTACGTCGCGCTGCAGGGGCAGGTGGCCGCGCGGATGCAGCGACTCGTCGCGATCTTCCAGCGCGCGCAAGACGGCGACTTCTCGGCGCGTTACGAGGAGGACGCCGACCAGATGCCCGATCCGGTGAGCGTGATCGGGCGCGCCTACAACCAGATGCGCGAGCGCCTGCAGGCCATCGTGCTCACGGATCCGCTCTCCGGCTGCTACAACCGTCGCGGGCTCAACCAGCTGGCCGAGCGCGAAGTGTCGCGTGCCATCCGCCAGAAGAAGGAGCTGGCGGTGCTGGCGATCGATCTCGACCACTTCAAGCGCATCAACGACGACTACGGACATCTCACGGGCGACGAGGTGATCCGCGAGGTCGGGGCGCTGCTGCGGGCGACGGCGCGCGAAGCCGACGTCGTCGCGCGATTCGGGGGCGAGGAGTTCACGATCCTCGCGCCGGATTCCAACGAGGAAGGCGCGCTGATCCTCGCCGACCGCGTGATGCAGGCCTTCCGCGCCTACCGCTTCCGCTCGCTGCCGCCCGACGTGCGCATCACCACCAGCGTGGGACTCGCCGCCGACTGGGCCCGCGACGACGATGTGGCCAAGACCCTGCTCGCCCGCGCCGACGAGGCGCTGTACGTCGCCAAGCGCAACGGCCGCGACCAGGCCGTGGTCTGGCACGCGGGAATGCGCGCCTTCGACGGCACGCCGCCGAAGGGGCGGAGTTCCGTCGTGGGAATGCTGCGCATCAACGAATAGGCTGCGCCGCGGCGCAGCCGGCGTTCAGCGCGCGGGTAGCCGCAGCCGACCTTCGCCCGTGAGCACGGCGCGGCCGGCGACCTTCACCGCCGTGACGGTGCCGGCGGACTTCGTGGCGCGCACCTCGAGCAGGCTGGGCCGGCCCATCTCGATGCCCTGACGCACGGTCCACGCGAACTCGCCGTCGGCCTTGGGCTCCTTCATCGCCAGCCAGCCGCCGAACGACGCGATCGCCGACCCCGTGGCCGGATCCTCGGGCACGTTGATGCCCGGCGCGAACATCCGCGCCCGCCAGTGCTGATCGCCCTGCTCGGGATCGCGCGCCGCGACGAGGATCTCCGGCGCCCACGAGCGCTTGAGCGTCTGCTCCCAGAGATCCACGCGCACCCGCGCGCGCTGCACCGCGTCCACGCTCCGGAGCGGCACGAGCAGGAAGGGATAGCCGCAGCTCACCGCCTGCGGCGACAGCGCGCCGCCGACGAGGTCCTTCGCATCCAGCGAGAGGATCTCGGCCATCGTGTTCAGCGTCGGTACCGACGGGCCGACTTCCGGCATCTTCGCCGCCGAGAGCTCCGCCCAGGCGAGGCCGTCACCCTCGATGCGCACGTCCACCGGCACCGTGCCGATCTTGAGGTCCAGCGCCAGCGTGCCGCTCGTCGCGCCGTCGAGCGCGCCCTCGACCAGCGCCAGCGCCGCGGCCGTGCCGATCGTCGGGTGGCCGGCGAAGGGCATCTCCTTCTCCGGCGTGAAGATCCGCACCGTGCGCGTGTGCTGCGCGTCCTTCGCGGGATACACGAAGGTCACCTCGGAGAAGTTGAACTCCCGGGTGATGGGGAGCAGCAACTCCTCCGGGATGCCGGTGGCGTCGGGGAAGACGGCGAGCTGGTTGCCGCCGAAGGGGCGGTCGGTGAAGACGTCGAGCGTGAGGTAGCGCATCGAAGACGTGAGACGTGAGACGTGAGACGTGAGACGTGCGAGAGCGACTGCGACGAGAGACCGGGAGCGCAGACCTCACGTCCCAAGTCTCACGTCTCACGCCTGCTAGCCCATATGCGGATACTTGTAATCCCGCGGCGGAACGAACGTCTCCTTCACCGTCCGCGCACTCACCCAGCGCAGCAGGTTGAGCTTCGAGCCGGCCTTGTCGTTGGTGCCCGACGCGCGCGCGCCACCGAAGGGCTGCTGGCCGACGACGGCGCCGGTGCACTTGTCGTTGACGTAGAAGTTGCCGGCCGAGTGGCGGAGCGCGGCGTGCGCCTGCTTGAGCGCGCTGCGGTCCTGCGCGAACACGGCGCCGGTGAGTGCGTAGGGCGAGGTCTCGTCGACGAGCTTGAGCGTGTCCTCCCACTTGGCGTCGTCGTACACGTAGGCCGTGACGATGGGGCCGAAGATCTCCTCGCACATCAGGCGGTACTTCGGGTCCGTGGTCTCGACCAGCGTCGGGCGCACGAACCAGCCGTCCTTGCCGTCGGCCGTGCCGCCGGCGACGACGGTCGCGTTGCTCTTCGCGTCGGCGAGGTAGCCGCTGATGCGATCGAAGGCGCGCTGGTCGATCACGGCGCCCATAAAGTTCGAGAAGTCGTTCGTATCGCCGACCTTGATCTCCTCGATCATCGCGACGATGCGCGCCTTGACCTCGGGCCAGATGCTCTTGGGCACGTAGATGCGCGAGCAGGCCGAGCACTTCTGGCCCTGGTACTCGAAGGCGCCGCGCACGACGCCCACCGCGAAGGCCTGCACGTCGGCGCTGGCGTGCGCGATCATAAAGTCCTTGCCGCCCGTCTCGCCGACGATGCGCGGATACGAGCGGTAGCTGCTCATATTCGTGCCGATCGTGTTCCACATCGAGTTGAACACGCCGGTGCTGCCGGTGAAGTGCACGCCGGCGAGGTCGCGGTGCTTGAGCGCGATGTCGCTGATCATCACCGGGTCGCCGGGCAGGAAGTTGATGACACCCTTCGGCAACCCGGCCTCGTGCAGCAACTGCAGCGTGTACCACGCCGAGAGCATCGCGCTGGCGGCGGGCTTCCAGAGCACGGTGTTGCCCATCAGCGCCGGCGCGCCGGCCAAGTTGCCGCCGATGGCCGTGAAGTTGAACGGCGTCACCGCGTAGACGAAGCCCTCGAGCGGACGGTACTCGCTCTGGTTCCACATCCCGGGGCCGCTCACGGGCTGCTCGCTGTAGAGCTCGCGGGCGAAGGCGACGTTGAAGCGGAAGAAGTCGGCCATCTCGCAGGCGGCGTCGATCTCCGATTGGTAGACGTTCTTCGACTGGCCGAGCATCGTGGCGGCGTTGATCGTGTCGCGCCAGGGGCCGGCGAGGAGGTCGGCGGCCTTGAGGAACACCGCGGCGCGCTCCTCCCAGGTCCATTCGCTCCATTCCTTGTACGCCTTCTTGCCGCTCTCGATGGCATCCTGGACGTCCTGGGCCGTGGCGTGGTGCCAGGTGGCCGTCACGTGCCGATGCTTGTGCGGCGAGACGGCCTTGGCGGCCGTGCCGCTGCGGCGCTCCTCGCCGTGCACGACGACGGCGAGGTCGGGGCGCTCGCTCTCCATCGCCTTGATGCGCGCCTGCAGGGACGCGCGCTCGGGAGAACCGGGGGCATAGCTGCGGATCGGCTCGTTCACGATCGGCGGCAGCTGACGGACGCCGTTGGGCGAGAAAGTCGACATAGTCAGGTTCCGAATGGAGGGAAGACGTGGAAATCTAACGCCCCCCGCGGCGATACTTCAGTATGCCCAAGGACCGATTGCCCGTCGCGCGCGCGTTCGTGCGCACCGCCGTGCCTGCGCTCGCGCTGACGCTCGTCGCCTGCCTGCCCACGCCCGTGGAGTGGGAGGAGCAGGTGCGTCGCCGCGACGGCGCCGTCGCCGACACGTCGGTGCTCGCCTTCGACGACTCGAGCTCCGACGGCGTGCGCTTCGCCGCGCAATTCACGCCGCCGTCGTGGCCCGAGGAGCCGGCCGTCTGCCCGGCGACGCGCCGCGCCGCGCGCGCGCCGGGCGACGAGGTCTACGCGAGCTGGTTCGCCGTGCGCCCCGACTCGAGCGTCGAGCTGCGCGTCGCGCGCTCGGACGATGGCGGCCGCCGCTGGGAGCCGTCGGTCGTCGCGGATGCGATGGACGTCGGGCGCGTCGGCTGCGACCGACCGGTGCCGTACATCTTCGCCGATTCGCTGAACGGCTACGTACACGTGGTGTACTATCTCGACGCCAAGGAGGGCGCGGGATTGTTCTTCACGCACACGATGGAACGCGGCGCGCTCTTCCACGAGCCGGTGCCGATCGTCTACGGCGACCGCCCGTCGCTGGCTGCCGTCGCCTCGCGCGGTGACACGGTCGTCGTCGCCTACGAGGACCCGAACTCGCGGATGCCGCGCCTCGGCCTCGCGCTCTCGCGCGTGCAAGGCCACATTTTCGAGCATCGCATCCCGGCCTCCGACGAGACCGGCGAGGCGCGCACGCCGCGCGTCGCGCTGCGCGGGACGCGGCTGGTGGTGGCGTGGACGGCGACGTCGCGCGGCGGCACGATGCCCCGCACGGCGATCCGCGCCGGAACCCTGACCTGGTAGCCCCTGGGTGCGCATCCTCCTCGCCGACGACGACGTCCTCATGCGTGAGCTCCTGCAGACGGTGCTCGCGGCGTACGGACATGAGGTCGAGGTCTTCGACAACGGCGCCGACGCCTGGGCGGCCTTCGACGCGGCGCCGGCGCCGATGGTCGTGCTCGACTGGGAGATGCCCGCGATGGACGGGCTCGAGGTCTGCCGACGCGTCCGCGGCCACGCGGCCGGCGAAGACGCCTACCTGCTCGTGATCACCGCGCGGGCCAAGGCCGCCGACCTCGAGGACGTGCTCCGCGCCGGCGCCGATGACTACGTCTCGAAGCCGGTGACGCCCAGCGACGTCGCCGCACGGCTACGCATCGCCGAGAAGCGCATCGAAGTCGCCAGCGCGCGCCGCCGCGCCGAGTCGGAACTGCGGAAGTCGCGCTACCTCGCCGGCGTCGGCGAGGTCTCGCTCGCCCTCCAGCACGAGATCAACAACCCGCTCGCCGCGCTGCTCACGACGGCGGCGATCGTGAAGGAAGGGATGGTGCCTCCCGAAGACGTGCCCGCCTCGCTCGCCACCATCGAGACGCAGGCCAAGCGCATCGCCGAGGTGCTCAAGCGCCTGCGCGACGTGCAGTCGGACCGCTCGGTGGAGTACGCGCACGGCCAGCGGATGGTCGATCTCTCGGGGAAGGCGAAGCCGTGAGCGCGCCGATGATCGGCGTGCATCCCGCCGACGACGGCGGGCTGCCGATGGCGATCCGCCGTGCCGCCGCCGCGGGAGCCGAGGCGGTGCAGGTCTTCACCGCGCCACCGACGTACTACAACGAGAAGGTCACGCTGAAGCCGCCGAAGGTCGCCGCGGCGCACGCCGCCCTCGCCGACGTCGGCCTCGCGCCGCGCGCGCTGTTCGTGCACGCGGCCTACGTGCTGAACACGGCCTCCGCCGAGGAGGAGAAGGCGCGCCGCGCCGCCAGCGGCCTTGCCAAGGAGTACGAGCGCACGACGGCGCTCGGCGCCTTCGGCTGTTGCTTCCATCCCGGCTCCGCGGGCGAGAGCGCGCCCGAGGACGCCGCCGTGCGCGTCGGCCGCGCGATCGCGCAGGCGCTCGAGGCCGTGCCCGAGACGGCGGGCGGCACGCGCGTCCTCATCGAGAACACCGCGGGCGCGGGCAAGACGATGGGACGCACGCCCGAGGAGATCGCGATCATGCTCGCGCAGGTGCCCGCGGCGCTGCGCCACCGCACGGGCTACGGGCTCGACACCTGCCACCTGTTCGCGGCGGGACACCCCATCCACGAGAGCGCCGCGCGGCTCCGCGAGGTGCTCGACGCGTTCGAGCGGACGATCGGCGAACCGCCGGCGTTCTTCCACCTGAACGACAGCCAGCATCCCTTCGGCTCGAACAAGGATCGCCACGCGCTGCTCGGCGAGGGACAGCTCGGCGCGGAACCGTTCCGCTGGTTGCTCGAGGACCCGCGTACGAGGGGAATTCCCTGCATCCTCGAGACGCCGAGCGAGCGCACGGAGGTGGCCGACGACGACGCGACGGCGGACCCGGCGGACGCCCGAATGGTGGCGCTCCTGAGGGGATTCCTGGGCACCTGAGGGACGCCCCAGAGGGAGAATCGGCGATTCTCGCTCTTGCGCGGTGCGCGGCGCCCCTTACTTTCGAGTGCAGAACGCGCAGCGCTCGACCGGGCGAAGCAGCGCGTTCGAAAAACTTCCTTTCGAGGAGATGTTCGAATGGCTGCCAAGAAGAAGAAGGCTGCGAAGAAGCCGGCGAAGAAGGCCGCGAAGAAGCCGGCGAAGAAGGCCGCGAAGAAGGCCACGAAGCGCAAGCCGAATGCCGCGTTCATGAAGCCGGTGACGCCGAACGAGAAGCTCGCCGCCGTCGTCGGCGCGTCGCCGCTGCCGCGCACCGAGCTCACCAAGAAGCTCTGGGCGTACATCAAGAAGCACAACCTGCAGGACAAGAAGAACCGCCGGATGATCAACGCCGACGACAAGCTCAAGGTCGTCTTCGGTGGCAAGGGCCAGGTCTCTATGTTCGATATGACCAAGCTCGTCTCCAAGAACCTCAAGTAATCTCGGGGTCCTGGCAGACCGGAGGGGCGCGCCGCGAGGCG
>DAOMNV010000055.1:0-16852 GCA_035444005.1 Gemmatimonadaceae bacterium | reverse complement strand
TCACGCTCATCGGCGTCATGATCGGCGTGATGTTCCTCATCGCCGTCGTCAGCATCGTCGAGGGGATGAGCGACTACGTCGAGAACGACTTCGCGGCCAAGATCATCGGCGTCAACACCTTCGACCTGCGCCGCTGGCCGAACTTCACGCCCAACGAGTCCGACGACGAGTGGCGCGCCTACCTGCGCCGCCCCCGCGTCTACCAGCCCGACGCCGACGTGCTCGCCGATGCGCTCGGCCCGCAGTTCCGCCTCGCCCGCGTGAACGAGACGTTTATGAACGCGTTCGCGCCCGGGGTGCGGCCGCAGCAGGTGCAGGCCATCGCGACGGACGAGAGCTACTTCGAGATCAAGAAGTTCGGCATCTCGAACGGCCGCGCGTTCAACGCGCAGGATATGGCGGTCGGCAACAAGGTCGTGGTCATCGGCGACGAGATCGCCGCGTACTACTGGCCCGGCCTCGACCCCGTCGGCCGCGAGCTGCGTCTCGGCGGACAGGTCTACCAGGTGATCGGCGTCATCGAGCCGCAGGGCTCGGTGTTCGGCTTCTCGATGGACCGGATGGTCATCGCGCCCTACTCGTCGCCGCTCTCGCGCACGATCCGCCCGCGCGGCGACATCGGCCGCGTGACCGTACAGGCGCCCACGCGCGAGATCCTCGACGACGGGATGGTCGTGGGCCACGAGGCCCTGCGCAGCTTCCGCCGCCTCGGGCCCGGCGACAGCGATGACTTCGCGCTCGAGACCTCCGATGCCGCGCTCAGCTTCTTCGACCAGCTCAAGGGCAAGCTGATCCTCTTCGGCACCGCCCTGCCCGCCATCGGCCTCGTCGTCGGCGCGATGGTCATTATGAACATTATGCTCGTGGCCGTGGCCGAGCGCACGCGCGAGATCGGCGTGCGCAAGGCGCTGGGCGCGCGACGCAAGGACATCATCGCGCAGTTCCTGGTGGAAGCGGCGACGCTGAGCGTCATCGGGGCCGCCATCGGTGCGGCGATCGGCATCGGCATCGCGCAACTCATCGCCGCGGTCACGCCGCTGCCCGCCTCCGTGGCCCCGTGGTCGCTGGTCGCGGCCCTCGTCGTCGGTGCCGGCGTGGGCATCGCCGCCGGCATCTATCCCGCCAGCCGCGCGTCGCGGCTGGACCCCATCGCCGCCCTGCGTCAGGAATAACCGATGCGCCTGCTCGATCGCTTCGCGATGACCCTCGACGGCGTGAAGATGGCCCTCGAGTCGCTCAAGGCCAACAAGGTGCGCGCCTTCCTGACGATCTCCGGCGTCGCCGTCGGCGTGTTCGTCGTCGTCGCGATGGGCGCGACCGTGCACGGCATCCGCCAGAGCTTCCAGTCGGATATGGACGAGTTCGGCACCAGCACCTTCCAGGTGCGGCGCCGCAACCCGGGCTTCAACAACTGCAACCCGACCACCGACTGCCCGGACCGCCGCAACCCGGGCGTGTCGCTGGCCGAGTGGCGGGCAATCCAGCAGCTACCGGAAGTCGAGAGCGCGATGGCCTGGCTCTTCGGCCAGGGCACCGTGACCTACCGCGACCGCATCGTGAAGAATGTCGGTTACGACGCGCAGAGCACGGAGTGGATCCGCACCGACCAGGCCGACATCTACCCCGGGCGCACGTTCACGGCGAGCGAGCACGACGGCGCCGCCGCGGTCACCCTGGTGAATGCGAAGCTCGCCACCGAGCTCTTCGGTGACTCCGACCCGATCGGCAAGGAGATCGACCTCGCCGGCACGCGCTTCACGGTGATCGGCGTGTATCACACCAAGGCCGGCTTCCTCAAGTCGCTGGACGGCCGCGGGCCGGACACGCCGCGGATGGTGCTGCCGATGATGACGGCCTGGCGCCGCCTCGACGTGTGGCGCCGCTCGATGATGCTGATGGTGAAGCCGGCGGCCACGGCCAGCCGCGACGACGCGATGGACGCCGTCACCGCGACGCTGCGCGGGATGCGCGGCCTGCGCCCCAGCCAGGTGAACACGTTCTTCCTCGTCGGCCAGGACAAGATGATGGAGACGTTCAACCAGCTCTTCGGCGCGATCTTTATGGTCGGCCTCGGGCTCTCCGCCGTCGGCCTGCTCGTCGGCGGCGTGGGCGTGGTGGCGATTATGATGATTTCCGTCACCGAACGCACGCGCGAGATCGGCGTGCGCAAGGCGCTCGGCGCGACGCGCGGCATCATCCTCTGGCAGTTCCTCGTCGAGGCGGCAACGCTGACCACGCTCGGCGCGCTGATCGGCCTCCTGCTCGGCGGGATGCTCGCGTGGGTCATCCGGGCCAACTCGACGATCCCCGCGTCCATCCCGCTCGGCGCCATCGTGGCCTCGCTGGCCGGCGCGGCGATCACGGGCGTGGCGTTCGGGATGCTGCCGGCGACGCGCGCCTCCAAGCTGGACCCTGTCGAGGCCCTGCGGCACGAGTAGGGTCGCGCCCGCTCCTCACGGCGCGGGCGGCGTGGCTACATTCTTCAGCAATGCGAGCCTCGCGTGCCCTCACTGCCGCCGCCCTTGCCACGGTGGCGGCCTGTTCGTCCGGTCCGGAATCACCGGCCATCGGCTTTACGTACAACTGGGGCGACGACGTCCTCGAGCGCTTCGTCCAGCAGGCGGTGGACGCGGCGACGCCGCCGGATGCTCCGCGCATCCGCGTCATCGCCTCGCGTGACGGCGGCTGGCAGGCGTTCGGCGCCTCGCCGATGGCCGCCGAGGTGCGCCGCGCACAGCTGCTGTCGGAAAACCCCGACATCCTCGTGATCGTCGGCCCGGGCGGGAGCCGCGAGGCGTTGCAGGTCGCGCCGGTGTACGCGGAGGCGGGCCTCGCGGTTTTCGTTCCCACCGCCACCAGCCAGTTGCTCGAGGCCTCCGGCGCGCACCTGTTCCGCCTCGCGGCCAACGACTCTGTCCAGGGCGCCTTCATCGCGGGGTTTGCCGATTCGGCGCTCGGCGCACGGTCGCTGGCCGTCTACCACGTGCCCGACGAGTACGGGATCGGCTTGGCGGCCGGCATCAGCGCGGCCGCCGCGCAACGTGGCCTCGCGCTGCAGGGGCGGACGCCCCTGCGCTTGCTGCAGCCCTGCGGCGACGACGCCGGCCGCCGCTACTACACCGACCTCGTGGACGAACTCGCCCGGCGCGGAAAGCCGGACGCCGTCGCGCTCGCGCAGCGCACCGAGGAAGCCGCCTGCTTCACGCGGGCCCTGCGCCAGCGCTGGCCGACGTTGCCGATCATCGCCGGCGACGGCGTCTACCTGGACGCGGTGTTCCGCAACATCGCCGGACCGGCGGCCGATGATACCTATATGGTCGCCTTCTGGCATCCCGACCTCCCCAACGAGGCCTCGCGCGCCTTCGTCAGCGCCTACCGCGAGGCCACCGGCCGCGTGCCGCGCCACGGCGACGCCGTCTTCGTGGACGCCGCGCGCCTTGCGGCCGCGGCCATCGTCGGCGGCGCGCGCTCCCGCGCCGACGTGATGGAGTACCTGCGCGCCATCGGCAGCACGCGCCCAGCATTCGACGGCATCATCGGCTCGATCAGCTTCGCGCCGGGCGCCGCGCGGCCGCTCTATATGACCCGCGTGACGCCCGACGGCTCGCTCCTCTTACCCGCGCGATGAGCGCCGCGCCGCGCCCGACGCTCTCCCTCCGCGGCCTGCTCTTCGGGGCGGCGGTGGTGAGCTTGGCCTACGTGGGCGTGCTCGCCGTTCAGCTGTTCACCGTGCTCGTGCCCACCGCCACGGACGTCCGCGGTCGGGCCCGCGACGTGCTCGCGGATCACGACCGCGTGCACGCCAACCTGCAGCGTCTGCACGAGGCCCGTCGCGAGCTCGCGCAACTCGCCCCGCCCATCGTCCCCGGCGCGCCACGGCCCGACCCGCAGGCCCTGCGCGACACGATCGTCGCCCTCCTCGACCGCGGTGCAGCCATCCGCGCCGCGATCGAACGTTCGGGCGTTCCTATCGCGATGCGGCTGCTGCTCGCCGACGCCGCGGAGCTGGAATCGGCGATCGCCGTGCGCCTGCTCGACGCCGAGCGCGCGATTGCCCTCGGGCGCGAGCAGCAGGCGATCGACGCCCTGCGGATGTCGGGCCTACTCTCCGATTCCGCGACGCGCGTGCTGTCCGCCGCGCAGCGCGCCGCCCTGGCCGACGTGCTCGACCAGCAGGAAAGCCTCCTCGGTCAGGTCGAACGCCTCGAGCGCTGGAGTATGGCCTGGGGCGCGGTCGGCCTCGCGCTGCTCCTGCTCGGCGCCTGGCTGACGCGCCGCCGGCTCTATCTCCCCGTGCGCGAGATGGAGCGCGTGGTGCAACGGGTGGCTTCCGGCGACCTGCAGGCCGAGGTCGCGGTCCGGCACGCCGACGAACTCGGGCGGCTCGGCCAGCACATCAACGCGATGACGGCCGTGCTCCGCGAGCGCGCGCTCGAGGAATCGCGGCGGCGCGAGAACCTCACCGAGCGCTTCGGCCGCATCCTCGACGAATCGGCCAACGAGATCTTCGTCTTCGACGCGCCGAGCCGGCGGCTGCTGCAGGCCAACCGGGGCGCGCGCGAGGGACTGGGCCACGACGCCGAGTCGATCCGCGAGCTCACGCTCGACACCCTGCTCTCGGGCATCGCCGATGAGCGCCTCGACGCGCTGGTCGCCGAGTTGCGCACGCCGGGCACGCCGCGCGTGCACGTCTCGGCGTGGCTGCGCCGGCGCGACGGATCGCTGCGCGCCACCGAGCTCACGCTGCAGCTCGCGACGGATGCCGATGCCGACGTGATCATCCTCGTGGCCGAGGACGCGCGGGCGCGCCAGCAGGTGCGCGCGCTGGATGCGCGCCTGCGCACCTTCCTGCAGGCACAGGCAGAGCCGCTGGGCAGCGGCGACATCGTCCGCGCGCTGAAGCCATTGGTGCGGATGGTGGCCGAGGCGCTGGAGGCCGATTTCTGCGGCGTGTGGCGCGGCACGGGCGATCGCGCGACCTCCCTCGCCGCCTTCGACGCGGGCACGGGCTCGCTGCCGCACGCCGTCGCGCTCGACGAGGTGCTCGCCGACCCCGCCGCCCAGAGCCACACCCTGCGGGCCAACCCGCGGGAGTCGGCGATGCTCATCGTCGTGCGCCGTGACGGTGGCTTCACCGCCGAGGAGCTGGCGTTCCTCGGCTCCGTCTGCGACGTCGCCACGCGGGCCTTCGAGGCCGAGGAGCGTCGGCGGCTCGAGCGCGCGTTGGAACGCGCCCAGCGCATCGACTCGCTGGGCCAGCTCGCCGGCGGCGTCGCGCACGACTTCAACAACCTGCTCACCGCGATCCTCGGCAACCTCGAGGCCACGCGCGCCGATCTCGACAAGGGCTCGCCGATGGACGTGGCCCTGGCCGAGGCCGAGCACGCCGCGCTGCGCGCCGCCGATCTCACGCGGCAGCTGCTCACCTTCGCGCGGCGCCAGATGCTGGAGACACGCGCCGTGCAGGTCGCGCCGCGCATCGCCGAATCGGAGGCGATGCTGCGGCGCCTCGTCGGCGCCGATCGCACGCTGGTGATCGACGTCGCGCCCGACCTCGGCAGCGTGCGCCTCGGCGCCGGCCAGCTCGAGCAGCTGCTCGTGAACCTCATCGTCAACGCGCGCGACGCGACGCCATCGGGTGGCATCGTCACGCTGCGGGCGCGCAAGGTGCTGGTGACGGAGGCCGACGGCGCGCGCGACGCATCGACGCCGGGCGAGTTTGTGGAACTCATCGTGCAGGACACCGGCGTCGGGATGGACCGCGAGACGCTGGAGCGCATCTTCGAGCCCTTCTTCACCACCAAGGGCGTCGGCGAAGGCACGGGCCTCGGCTTGGCCGTGTGCCACGGCATCGTGGAGAGCGCCGGCGGCAGCATCCGCGCGACCAGCGCGCCGGGCGAAGGCGCGGCCTTCGAGCTCCGCCTCCCCGTGAGCAACGACCGGCACTCGCCCGCTCGCGGCCAAGGCGCGCTCAGCGGCGTTGCCTCGCTGGTCCTGGTGGCCGAGGACGAACCGGCGATTCGCACCCTCGTCAGCCGGATGCTGGCGGCGCGCGGCTTCCGTGTCGTCTCGGGCGAGGACGGCGTCGCCGCGTTGGACGCCATCGCCGACTGCGCCGAGCCGCCGGCCCTGCTGGTCACCGACGTCGTGATG
Organism: Gemmatimonadaceae bacterium; assembly: GCA_035444005.1. Classification (GTDB taxonomy): domain Bacteria; phylum Gemmatimonadota; class Gemmatimonadetes; order Gemmatimonadales; family Gemmatimonadaceae; genus Pseudogemmatithrix. The sequence goes on along the minus strand of DAOMNV010000055.1, from coordinate 10,699 downwards.
CCGCGGATGGGCGGCGTCGAGCTCGCCCGCGAGGTCCGGCGCCGGCACCCCGGGATCCCCGTGCTGTTTATGTCCGGCTATACGTCGTCGGCGACTCTGCCCGACGCCGAGCTCGGCGACGCGGCATTCATCGCCAAGCCGTTCAGCACCGACGACCTGATGCGCCGCATCGCCGAGCTACTGGAAACGCCGACACCGCCTGCGACGCCGGCGCACTAGCTTTCCTGCCGTGCAGCATCGCGACCTGGTGGGCATCGCCTTCGCGCAGATCCGCGGCAATCCCCTGCGGACCTTCTTCACGCTGCTCGGCATCATCGTCTCGGTGGCGTTCCTGATCGCGGTGGTGGCGATCATCCAGGGAATGAACGCCTACGTGAAGGAGAACATCGCCGACGCGATGGTCGGGACGAACTCCTTCCAGGTGCGCCGCGCGCCGATCCAGGTGGGGCTGATCGACGACGAGCTGATGGCGCGCATCCGCCGGCGCCCGAAGATCTCGCCCGAGGACGCCGCCGCCGTGCGCGCCGCGCTGCCGGATGCCGTCGCCGTGAGTTGGCAGTCGGGATGGCCGACGCCCGTGACGGAAGTGTTCTGGCGCGGTCGCAGCGTGGGCGGGATCTTCGTGTTCGGCATCACGCCCGAGTACCAGATCGTGCAGGACTATCGCGCGCAGAAGGGCCGGCCGATCTCCGACGTCGACGTCTCGCAGCGGATGGCGGTGACGGTGCTCGGCACGGAACTCGCGGAGAAGCTCTTCGAGTCGGTGGACCCGATCGGACAGGAAGTGCGCGTGGCCGGCGAGCGCTACACCGTCGTGGGCGTCAACGAGCCCAAGGGCCGCGTGCTCGGCCAGAGCTTCGATGCCTACGTGCTGCTGCCGATCACGCGCTTCGAGATGCAGTACGGCCGGCGGTTGACGACGACGATCTCGGTGAAGGTCTCCGACACGTCGGACGTCGGCGCGATGATGGAACGCGCGGAGGAGGCGATGCGCCTCGCGCACCGGCTGCGGCCCGGCGAGGAGAACGACTTCTCGATCGAGACCTCCGATGCGTTGGTGAGCTTCTGGAAGAACCTCACGCGCATCCTCTTCGCCGTGATCCCCGCGGTGGTGGCGATCGGCATCGTCGTCGGCGGCATCGTGATTATGAACATTATGCTGATGGCGGTGAACGAGCGCACGCGCGAGATCGGCATCCGCAAGGCGGTGGGCGCGCGGGCGCGCGACATCGAGCGGCAGTTCCTCGTCGAGACCGTGATGCTCTCGGCGCTGGGCGGCGTGATCGGCGTGCTGGCGGGCTGGGCCTTCGCGTTCGTGGTCTCCGCCGTGTCGCCGCTGCCGGCGCGCATCACCTGGTGGTCGGTGGCGGTGGCGCTCGGGCTGGGCGCGGGCATCGGCGTGCTCTTCGGCGTGTATCCGGCGCGGCGTGCGGCGCGGCTGGATCCCGTCACCGCGATGCGGGCGGAATGATGCGCCGGCTCTGGTTGCTCCTCGAGCAGTACAAGGAGAACCTTGCCATCGCGATGGACACGCTGCGCGTGGCCAAGCTGCGCAGCGCGCTCACGATCCTCGGCGTGGTGATCGGCGTCGCGACGGTGATGACGATGGCCTCCTTGGTGGAAGGCCTGCGCAGCCAGATCATCCGCACCGTGGAGATTGCGGGGCCGACGACGTTCTACGTGCTCAAGGTGTATTCGAGCACGCCGATCAACCCGCAGAACCCGCCGGCCTACGTGCGCATCCGGCCGGACCTGCAGGCCGAGGAGGCGGATGCGATCGCGCGGCTCCCCGAGATCGCCTACGCCTCGCTGTGGGGGCAGACGCTGCAGCGGCTCTCGGTGGCCGGCGAGCGCACGCAGCCGACGAGCATCTTCGGCGCGGATGCGGGCTTCACGCTGATCCAAGGTGGCGAGTTGACGGCGGGGCGATGGTTCACGCGCGCCGAGGTGGCCAGCGGCGCCAACGTGATCGTCGTGCAGGACGCGATGGCGCGGCAGCTGTTCGGCCGCGTGAACCCGATCGGTAAGCGAATCCAAGTGGGCAGCCGACCGATGGAGGTGATCGGGCTGTACCAGCCGCCGGAGAACATCTTCGCGCCGCAGGGGTCCGAGACGGGCGCGATCATCCCGTTCCGCCTGCTCGACGCGCAGTTCCAGCTCGACCGCACGAACGGCCTGTGGATCCCGGTGCGTCCGCGCGATGGCGTCACGGTGGCCGATGCGCAGGAGGCCGTCACGATCGCGCTGCGCGAGATGCGGCGCCTGCGGCCGGCGCAGCGCAACTCGTTCGACTTGGTGACGCAGGACCAGATCCTCCAGATCTTCAACCAGCTTACGGGTGTGTTCTTCGTGGTGATGCTGGTGCTGGCGAGTGTCGCGCTGCTCGTGGGCGGCATCGGCGTGATGGCGATAATGATGGTCTCGGTGACGGACCGCACGCGGGAGATCGGCATCCGCAAGGCGCTCGGCGCGACGCGCGGCGACATCGCGGTGCAGTTCCTCATCGAGGCGGCGACGCTCACGGGCATCGGCGGTCTCGTCGGCATCGTCGTCGGGCTCGGCGCGGGCCAGCTCGTGACGAAGCTGCTCGGCATCGACGCCTCGCCGCCGTTCGCCTACACGCTGGTGGCGGTGCTGGTGTCGGTGGCGATCGGGATCGTGTTCGGCGTGCTCCCCGCGCGCCGTGCGGCGCGGCTCGATCCGATCGAGGCGCTGCGCTACGAGTGAACGGCGTTCACCACGGAGACACAGAGACACGGAGACTACATCGGCAGGACGGGCAGCGCGTTCGCGGCTCGAGTCGACCGTTCGGCGCGAGCCCCCGCGAGCATCCTCCTGCAGTCTCCGTGCCTCCGTGTCTCCGTGGTGATTGTCGTTGTAGTATCTTTACGGCTTCACGAACCTTGATTTCTCTTTTCGCCGGCTGGACCGTTTGAGCTCGTTTGAATCGTTGAATCTCTCGCCCGCGCTGGTACGCGCGACGGCTGACCTCGGCTGGACCAAGCCGACCCCCATCCAACTCGACGCCATCCCCCCCGCCCGCGACGGCCGGGACGTGCTGGCCTGCGCGCAGACCGGCTCCGGCAAGACCGGCGGCTTCCTGCTGCCCGTGCTGCACCGGCTGCTGGCCACGCAGCGGAAGGCCACGCGCGCGCTGATCCTCACGCCCACGCGCGAACTCGCCGCGCAGGTGCACGCGGACTTCGTCGAACTCGCCAAGCACAGCACGCTGCGCGGCGCCGCCATCTTCGGCGGCGTCGGCATGGGCCCGCAGGAATCGGCGTTCCGGCAGAAGGTCGACGTCATCATCGCGACACCCGGCCGCCTGCTCGATCACCTGGGCCAGCCCGGCAAGTACGTGGACTTCTCGCAGCTCGAGATCCTCGTGCTCGACGAGGCCGACCGCATGCTCGACATGGGCTTCCTCCCGGCCATCAAGCAGGTGCTGCGCCAGATCCCGTCGCAGCGGCAAACGCTGTTCTTCAGCGCCACGCTGCCCGCGCCGATCGTCGAGCTGTCGAAGCAGATGCTCAAGGACCCCGCGCGGCTGAACGTCGAGCGCGTCGCCAAGCCCGCCGCCGGCATCGAGCAGGCCGTCTGGCCCGTGAAGGAGGCGCTCAAGCCCGATCTCTTCCTCGCGCTGCTCAAGGCGAACGTGATCGGCAACGTCATCTGCTTCACGCGCACCAAGCACCGCACCAACCGACTCGCCGAAATCCTCACTAAGGCCGGCGTACCCAACGCGCGCATCCACGGCAACCGCTCGCAGGCGCAGCGCACCGAGGCCCTCGCGAACTTCAAGGACGGCAAGATCCGCGTCCTCGTCGCAACGGACATCGTCGCCCGCGGCATCGACGTCGAGGCGCTGGAGCACGTCGTGAACTTCGACGTGCCGCACATGCCCGAGGACTACATCCACCGCGTGGGCCGCACGGCGCGCGCCGAGGCGACGGGCGAGGCGTTCACGCTGGTGTCGCCGGAAGAGGAGGCCGATCTCAAGCAGATCGAGAAGGCCATCCACAAGAAGCTGCCCCGCCGCACGCTCGAGGGCTTCGACTACAGCCACGTGCCCGTCGAGCGTTTCGAGGTGCCGTTGGCGGATCGCATCGCCGCCATCCGCGCGCGCAAGAAGGAAGAGCGCGAGCGGGCCAAGGCCAAGCTCGAACGCAAGGAAGCGGCGAAAGGACGGATGACGGCAGACGGAAGACGGAAGGAAGGCGCCCGCGGCGCCTCGTCGCAGGCCGGCTCCGGAGACACCCGCAGCTCGAGCAGCGCAGGTCAGGCCGGCAGCGCGAGCAGCGGCTCGGGCGACGCCAAGCGCCGGCGCAGACGACGCGGCGGTTCTGGCCGCGGCCCTGGCGGAAAGCCGGGTGGCGGCAATCGCGGTGGACCGTACAGGGACGGATGACGGATGACGGAAGGGGAGCGCACCGAGCCATCGGCGCGCTCCCCTTCCGCCTTCCGTCTAATACCTCACTGCCTACACGCCGCCCCCGGATTCGGCTTCGGCCCATCCAGCTTCGGCCGCTCCGCGCGGTTGCCGAGTTCCACCGTGAGGTCGTGGATCAGCGTCGCGATGCGCGCCATCTTCTCGTAATCGATGTACTGCGGCTCGTCCGTGACCTGGTGGTAGTCGTGGTGCAGGCCGGTGTGGAAGAAGGTCACCGGGACGCCGTAGCGCGCGTACATCGCGTGGTCCGAGCGGCAGTAGATGCGCTCGGGGTGGCCGTCGGCATCGTAGCTGTAGTCGAACCGGAACGGGCGAGACTGCTTGCGGTTGACTTCCTCGACGAGGTCGCCGAGCTCGCGCGAAAGACGGCGCGAACCGACGAGCTGCAGGTAGTCTGGCCCGCCGCCGGCGATGTCGTCGGCGCCGCCGCGGCCCACCATATCCATATTGAGCTGCGCGACCACCGAATCCAGCGGGACGGTGGGGTTCTCGGTGTAGTAATCGGCGCCGAGCAGTCCGATTTCCTCGGCCGCATGGAACACGAAGAGCAGCGAGCGCCGCGGCTTCTGCGCGGCCGTCGCGAACTGCTCGGCCAGCTCGAGCAGCACCACCGTGCCAGAACCGTCGTCGTCGGCGCCGTTCTTGATCGAGTCGCTGCGTGCGCCACGCAGCGCGCGCAGCGAATCCACGTTCACGCGGATGTTCGCCAGCTGTTCCGGCGTCGCGCGGCGGGCGCCGGTCTCGCGCAGCAGGCGCTCGCGTGCGGCGTTGAAGGCGCGCAGCGAGTCGTGGTCCACACCCATCGGCATCAGCGGATCGTGGTCCGTGTGCGCACCGAGCGCGACGTACTGCCCGCGCAGCGCGGGGTCGCGGCCCGGCAGCACGGCGACGACGTTGCGTCCCGGCGCCGGCGTGACCTCGTAGCGTAGCGACATGGCCACCGATTGTCCGGCCGCGGCGGCCAGCGCCTCGACCATCGCCGGCGAGGCGATCAGGGACGGCGGGAGCTCAGGCCCGGTGGGCGAAGATGCTCCCACCGCGAGCTGCGGCTGCGAGAGCTGGCGGCGCGCCGGTGCGGCCAGTTGGTCGAGCACCGGCATCACCACCGCCGCCGCGCCCGCGAAGCGAGAGGTCGGACCGATCGCGATGAACCGCTGCTCGAGCTGCAGGCGGCGCGGATTCGGGCGCAGCACCACGAGCTTGCCGCGCGCCTCCTCGGCGGAGATCCACGTGGTGGAGTCGCCATGCGTGCCACCGATGACGATCTCGGCGCTGGTGACCGCGCGGGCGCGGGCGCCGCGGGCGAGCATCGGCACGAAGTCGTCGCCGATCGCGAAGGCGCGCCCGCCAAGGCGCAGCGAGGAGCCGGCCGCGAAACCACGGCGCGTCATCCCGATGTCCTGGAAGTACGTGCCGTTCTCGCCGGCGGGCTGGAGGCCAAGCCGGCGCAATTCGTCGGCGATGTACTGCGTGACCTTGAGATGGCCCTCCGAGCCTGTGGGCCGCCCCCCCATCGAGTCGTCGGCGATGCGGTAGAGCCGCGTCATGAGGTCGGGCACGGTGATGGGGCCCGTGGTCGGACGCGGCGCGAGCTTCATCGGCAGCGCGCCGTTCTGCGCGCTGAGCGCGAGGGGCAGCAGGACCAGCGTCGCGACGACGAGGCGCGACGCGCGGGTGAATCGGGTCATTTCCTCTCCGGGTGGGGTCGGACCGGCTGGGTGAAAGCTAACGCAGGCCGGTCGCCGTTCGTTTATACCCATGGGCGGCGCTGCCGCCCCATTTTCCCCACAGGAGGCAACGATGTACGCGTGGCGGTTGGTCTTGGTCGTGGCGGCGATGGTCGTGGCGGCACCTCTCGCGGCGCAGCAGGGGCCGCCGGGCGGCCGTCCCGGTGGCATGGGCCAGGGACGCGGCGATCCGGCCGCGATGCAGGCCCGCCAGAACGAGATGCTGTTCAACGGCATCACGCTCTCGGCGGAGCAGAAGGCGAAGGTGGATTCCATCCAGGCGCAGTCGCGGGCCCAGCAGCAGGAGATGATGCAGGCCGGCGGCGGGATGCGCGATCCCGAGACGCGCCAGCGGATGATGCAGCAGCGCCAGGCGACGATGGCGGCGATCCGCGGCGTGCTGACGCCCGAGCAGCAGGCGAAGTTCGACGCGAACGTCGCGGCGATGCCCGGCCCGCAGGGCGGCGGACGGCCGCCCCGCTAGGGGCGCGGATCCGTCGCGAGCACTGCGTAGAGCTCGAGGTCCCGAGGGACGCCGTCGCGCCAGACCATCGCGCGCAGGCGTCCCTCGCGTTGCATCCCGAGCTTGCGCATGACGGCGCCGGACGCCGGATTCTCGACGAAGTGATGCGCGTCGATCCGATGCAGGCCGAGGGCGTCGAATCCGTACGCAATCACCGCCCGCGAGGCCTCGGTCGCGATGCCCTGACCCCAACGTGACTTGGCGATCCAGTAGCCGAGCTCGGCGCGGCGGTGTGCGCGGGTGAGGTTGAGGCCCACGGCCCCGATGAGCGCGCCGGCGGCGGCATTCGCAGCGTCCACGATCGCCCAGACCACGCCCTTCCCCGCCTCGAAGCGCTTCGGGATGTCGGCGAGGAACTCCTCGGCGCGCGCCATCGAGTACGGATGCGGGATGTTCAGCGTCTCGCGGGCGACTTCGACGTCATTGAGCTCGCGCAGCAGCGTCGGCGCGTCATCGGCGCGCAGCGGACGCAGGCTGAGCCGGGGGGTCTGGAGCGTGGGCTGCGGCGGCAGCGGCGGCAGGTCGGGGCGCGGCATCGGCGGTCGGGAGGAGTGGAAGAAGTATGCGACGATTCCGGCGCGCGCACGACATCCGCGGCGCCCGCCAGAGGGGCCGCGCACTTTCGGACGCCGTCCAGCGGCGGCAGATTGCAGGGATGAGCGCCCCCGTGGACATCCTGGCGATCGCCGCGCATCGCGACGACGTGGAACTCACCTGCGGGGGCGTGCTCATCAAGCATGCCTGGCGCGGACAGCGCACCGGCATCATCGACCTCACCGCCGGCGAGATGGGCACGCGCGGCTCGGCGGAGCTGCGCGCCCAGGAGGCCGCGGCGGCGGCCGACGTGATGGGCGTCGCCCTGCGCGAGAACCTCGGCCTGCCCGACGCCGGCATCACCAACACGCCCGAGACGCGCCGTGCGCTGGCGCTGCGCATCCGCGAGCTGCAGCCGCGCGTCGTGATCGCCCCCGCCCCGCGCGGGCGGCACCCCGACCATCGCGTGGCCGCGCAGCTGATCCGCGACGCCTGCTTCCTCGCCGGGCTGACCAAGCTCGACCCGGCAACGAAGCCGCACCGTCCGCTCAAGGTGCTGCACGCGATCACCTACCGCGAGGATCACGTGAAGCCCACCTTCGTGGCGGACATCACCAAGGAGTTCGAGACCAAGCTCGAGGCCATCCAGTGCTACGCCTCGCAGTTCGACGGCACGACCTGGGCTGGCGAGGTCTATCCCAACGGCGAGCCGCTGTACGACATCGTACGGCACCAGGCCGCGCACTACGGCTCGCTCATCCGCACGCAGTACGGCGAACCCTTCTTCACCTACGAGACGATGCGCGCGGACGACCTCCTCGCGCTCGACGTGAGCACATTTTGAGCGATCGCGAGATCTCCTACCCGACCTACCTCGAGCTCGAGTCCCTGCTCGCGCTGCAGAAGCCGCAGAGCAAGCCCGAGCATCCCGACGAACTGATCTTCATCGTCGTGCACCAGGCCAGCGAGCTCTGGTTCAAGGTAATCCTGCACGAGTTCGACCAGCTCATCTCGCGGCTCGAGGCCTTCGATGTGGCCGGCGCCCTGACCTCGATGCAGCGCGTGAACGTGCTCGTCGAGTTGGTCTCGCACGAGCTCAGCGCGCTCGACACGCTGCCGCCCCAGCGCTTCGCCCAGTTCCGCGGCTACCTCGGCAGCTCCAGCGGCTCGCAGAGCGCGCAGTTCCGCGCCATCGAGGCCACGAGCGGCCTGCGCGACCCGCACTTCCTCGCCGCGCTCAAGGAGCACGGGGAGATTCCGCCGCTGGTGCAGCGGGCCATCGAGCGGCCGACGCTGCAGGACCTCTACCTCAATTTGCTCGCGCATGACGGCGTGACGCTCGACCAGGTGTACCACGAGCCGCAGCACACGCTGCTGCATTTGCTCGCCGAGGCATTCCTGGCGTACGAGCAGGGCTTCGGGCGCTGGCGCTTCCTGCACGTGCAGATGGTGGAGCGCATCATCGGCCCCGACACCGGCGGCACCGGCGGCACGCTGGGCTCCAAGTACCTGATGAAGACCGTCGGCCAGCGCTTCTTCCCCGAGCTGTGGGCCGTGCGCGCGCGGCTGTACAAGCGCGGCTGAGCCGTGGACGCGCGCGATCTCATCGACATCTCCGTGACCTTCGGGGCGGAGACGCCGCCCTGGCCCGGCGACACGCCGTTCAGTTGCGGTTGGGCCTGGGCGATGAGCGACGGCGCGAGCGTCAACGTGTCGAAGTGGGAGACCAGCCCGCACGTCGGTACGCACGCCGATGCGCCGCTGCACGTGATGGCAGACGGCGCCGGTGCGGACGCGCTGCCGGTCGCGGCCTTCGTCGGGCCGGCGCGCGTGGCCGACGTGCGCCATCTGCGCGGCGCGATCACGCTCGCGCAGCTCAAGGACGCGGGCTGGAAACCCGGCACGGCGCGATTGCTGCTGCGCACGGGGCAGTCCACCGCGACGGGGCGCTTTCCCACGGGCTGGCCGGCATTGGCTGACGAGACCGCCGCCGCTCTCGTCGCCGACGGGCTGCAACTGCTCGCCGTGGACTGCCCCAGCGTGGACGATCGCGAGAGCAAGACGCTGGATGTGCACCGGGCGCTGTTCCGGGGGAACTGCTACGTGCTGGAGAACCTCGATCTCGAGCACGTGCACGCGGGCGAGTACCGGCTGATTGCGCTGCCGCTCAAGGTCGGGGCCTGCGATGCGGCGCCGGTGCGGGCGTTTCTCGCAAAGCTGTGAAGCGCCGCGATTCCAGCGCGGCGAGATGATTGTGCTTGCCGATTGCGCTGAGGGGGGCTAACGTCGGTCGGGAAGGATCCAGCCCCTGCAGCCGGAGGTCGATCCGTGCACGTGCTGTCTGCGTTGTTCCTGGCCCTCGCGGGCCTCGTGCTCTCGCGCCTCGGCGCTGCCCCCCCTCCCCCCGCGCGAGCGTCACGTTTGACCTCGCGAACCACTCGACGATCTACGACAGTGTCGTGACGGTCGTGACGACGGCCTGCGATGTCGACGGCCCGCTGCAGGGCGCGAGCGCGACGGTCTCGAACTCGCAAGGCGTCCAGAGCGTGATCTTGGCGGATGGACTTGAGGCGGACTGCGAGAACGGCTACGCGTTCCTGAGCCAGATTCCGCTGAAACAGGGGACGAACACGTTCCAGGTGTGGCTGTACGACCAGGCGTGGAATTCCGTGAACGGGACGTTGGTCATCTATGCGGACTACGTCATCCCGCCGGTGCACGTCGAGCCCGAGCGCGCCCTCGTCCCGTCGAACCCCGGGGCCACCCTCTACGAGAAGTTCCTCGTCGCCAACCCGCGGGACGACTCCCTCCGATTCCGGTTCACGGCATCCTGTTCCGGCGCGGCGACCTGCGTCAGCACGCCGGACAGCGTGACACTGCTGCACGACCAGTGGACTGAAGTCGTCGTCGGCTACAGCGTCAGCGGCGCGACCAAGGACACAGGACGCGTGTACCTGCGGGCGACGCAGACCACCGACACGACCAATACGAGCGTCAGTTCGTTCAAAGCCGTCGTCGGACCCACCGGCGCCGTGGTAGACCGCAGCTCCTGTGTGTCAGTCGCGCTCGGCGCGAGCGCCACGGCAGAGTGCGGCGACCTGCGGATCACGCACGCGCTCCCGTCGGTGCGCACGCTCAACCAGGTGCGTACGCCGATGCTCAGTTACGTGTCCGAGCACGCGAGTCCACGCCCCATCCTCACCATCACCGCGACCCTGCCCGGCGGCAGCGCTACGCCGGACTCCGTCGTCACGACGGTGACCATCGACGGACAGAACTACCGCCGCTCGGTGGCGGGATCGCAGTTCATGCCGGCGGGCACGACGCGCCGTGCGATGCTCCTGCTCGATAGTCTCTCGCTCGCGACCGGATTGCATCCGTACACCATCGCGGTGTGGCGATACACGGGCAGCGATTCGTCGCTGCTCGCAAGCGACAGCGCGGAGACGATCATCGTCGATCGCT
>DAOMNV010000054.1:0-17061 GCA_035444005.1 Gemmatimonadaceae bacterium | reverse complement strand
AGGCGTCTACGCCACCGCCATCATACCGGCGGGCACGAAGATCATCGAGTACACCGGCGAGCTGATCAGCGAGGCCGAGGGCGAGCGCCGCTATCCGACGGCCCCCGACGGCCACGAGGAGCCAGAACACACCTACCTGCTCACGCTCGACGAGCACCGGGTCATCGACGCCAACGTCGGCGGCAACGCGGCGCGGTTCATCAACCACTCCTGTGAACCGAATTGCGAGCCGATCGCGTATGGCGACCATATGTGGATCGTTGCCGTGCGGGACATCAGGCCGGGCGAGGAACTCGCCTACGACTACGCCATCGAGCTCGACGAGCCGCACACGCCGTCGCGCAAGAAGCGCTTTCCCTGCCGCTGCGGGTCGAAGCGCTGCCGTGGCTCCATCCTGAAGCCGAAGTACCAGCCGTTGCATCCGCTGGTCCGCGCGGCGATCCGGAAGTACGGCCCGGCCGCCGAGGCGCGGGCGGCGCGCAGCGGCGCGAGCACGCGGTCGCGGAGCGCCAAGTGAGCCCGCTGCTGCGCGAGTTCCTGCTCAACGTCGCCATCGGCACGATCGCCGGCGGCGTGACGAATGCCGTCGCCGTGTGGATGCTGTTCCATCCGTACGAGCGGAAGCTCGGCTTTCAGGGTGCGATTCCCAAGAACAAGGCGCGGCTCGCCAAGAGCATCGGCCGCACGGTCGGCGAGAAGCTGCTCACTCCCAAGGACCTGCTCGACGAACTGCACCGCGCCGGCTTCCGCGACACGCTCGACGCAAAGCTGACGGCGCTGATCCGTCACCTGCTCGAAGTCGAGCGCGGATCGCTGCGCGAGATCCTGCCACAGAGCGTGATCGGCGAAGTCGAACGCGCGCTGGCCGGCGTCGGCCCCGCCGTCGGCGACAAGGTCGCGGCGTGGACGGCGACACCGGCCTTCGAGCTGAAGGTACGCGAGGCACTCGCGCGCCTGCGCAAGGAACTCGGCGACCGCCCGGTGAGCGAGGTGCTCACGGAGGCGCGGCGTCAGGAACTCGCCGCGCAGGCAGCCACGCTGGCGGCCGAACTGCTGGACGAGAGCCGTCGCGCCGAGCAGCGCTCGGCGGCGGCGCGCATCGGGGACGCCGTGCTGCGCCTGGCTGGCGAGGAGCGCACGAAGTCGTTCATCGAGAAGGCCGTACACGACGCGCTGGGTCGCGCCGGTTCGCGAAGCTGGGGCGACGTGCTCGACGCGATCGGCGAGGATGTGGTGGTGCGCTGGATGCTCGACGCCGGGCGCAGCCCGCGCGCGCACGAACTCGCGGCCGAAGGCGCAGGCAATGCGGCGCTCGCCCTGCTCGACCGACCGATCGGCCGCCCGGCGCGCTTCCTCGCCGACGATGCGCCGGCACGACTCGGCGCGATGGCCGGCCCTGCCGTCTGGGACCTCCTCGAGCGCGAGCTCCCGAAGCTGGTCGAGCAACTCGACATCCCGGCGATCGTCGAGCGCAAGGTGCTCGGATTCAGCACCGCGCGCATCGAGGAGATCATCCGCGGCGTCACGCAGCGCGAGCTGAACCTGATCGTGAACCTCGGCTACCTGCTCGGCGCCGTGATCGGGACGCTCACCTTCCTCGGCGGGCGGCTGCTTCGGGGCTGACGCCTCTCGCGCGGCGCAGCAGCAGCGCGATCGACGTCAGGGTTGCTCGAGCCGCACCGCCGCGCGATTCAACACGCCGGGACGCGCGCCCACGGGGAGATCCTCCCACACGACGACGTGGCGGCCGGCGAGTTCCGTCTGCTCCAACATCAGCCGGCGTCCGCGGGCGCTCCAGTTGCGCAACGAGACGCCAACGCCGCTGTTGCGCGCCGTCGCATAGCGCCGCTCGACCATCCGCTCCATCCGGTCGCGGAACTCCGAGGCCTCGACGGCATCGTCCCACACGGTGAGCCACACGATGCCCGTGCCTCCGGCCATCTGCACGAGCTGGTAGCGATCGCCGTCCCATCCAGCCGCACCCGACGCCGCACCGCCCACGTCCTTTAGGTGCTCGTAGAGGAAGAGCCGCGTCTCGAACTCGCCGAGGTTGTCTTCGTGCACGAGCTGCGCGCCGCGCGGCTCGCCGAGGGTCACGCGCGTCGGCAGGTCGGGCACGGAGTCGAGGTACTTCTCGACGTGCAGGATCTGCTCCGTCGAGGCGGGCGAAGGATCGTAGGGCACGGCACCCGGGCGCGCGCGCTTGAACTGCCGCACGAACTCCGCGCCGGCGATGTACGGGAACAGCAGCGTCTCCTGCAGCAGCGTCGGCGCGGCCGCGAACTTCGGCATCGACGCCTGCTCGGAGCGGATCACCTCGCGCACGTTGTCCCAGCCGCCGGGCAGCGCGAGCCCCATATCGGAGCCGCCGAGCATAATGCTCATCTGCTCATAGACGGCCTGGCCCTCGACCATCGCCTGCATCGCGACCTGGCGGTCGTTGTCGCCCTTGAGCGCACGCCCGGAGTCGAGCGGGAAGTGCATATGCTGCAGCGCGTGCACGAGCTCGTGGCTGATGGTCACGCTGGTGATCTCCGGCGCGCCGCCCTTCACGACGTAGAGCACGCGCGTCTCGGGATCGTAGTAGCCGGCGACCTGTTCGGTGAGCAGGTCGAGCAGGAAGCCGCGCAGGTCCATCGTGTCGGGAATCATCCCGAAGCGCTTGTACGCCTGCTCGGTGCCGGCGAGTTCGAGCGGTGTGAGCTGTTCGGCGAACTGCCGCTCGAGGAACTCGCGCACTTCGTCGCGATCGCGCTCTTCGAGCTTGGGGGCCGACGTGAACTTGAGGCCCGTGGCCTTCTCGAGCTGCGGGATCGCGCGGCGCACCTCGCGCGCATAGGGGCCGTCGTACTCCACGGACGGACGGTCGGCGCAGGCCGAGAGCGCGAGCGCGGCGAGAACGAGCGGGAGTCGCAGACGGTGCGGCATCAGAATCCGGAGAGCGAGAGATAAGCGAAGATGATCGCGTCGCCCCAGAGCAGGGCGACGAGGCCAGCCGGTGCAAGGAATACCCCGAAGGGCACCAACGGCGGCTCGTACTCCGTGCCCGCGCGGCGCGCGCGCAGCGCGGTGACGGGGAGCACCAGCAGCAGGAAGGCCAGCGCACCGAGCGTCGCGGCGATGAACACCGTGAGCACGCTGCGGCCCGGCCCGACCATCGCGCCGATCATCGCCATCAGCGTGATGTCTCCCTGCCCCATCGCCTCCTTGCGGAAGGCAATCTCGCCGAGCCAGGCAACGACGGCGATCAGGCCGGCACCGGTGAAGGCGCCAATCAGCGCCTGCCACGGGCCGGCGAAGGGCCCCGGCTCGCCGACGAAGATCGCGACGAGCGGGAACAGCAGTCCGAGCAGGAAGCCCGTGAGCGTGAAGCCATCGGGAATCACGTAGTGCTGCAGGTCGGTCATCATCACGCCGAGCAGGATCGTCGCGGCGATGCCGACGCGCAGCGCGGTGAGCGAGAGCCCGAAGTACCACACGCTGGCCACCCAGAAGCCGGCGACGCTGAGCTCGATGAGCGGATACTGCCAGCTGATCGGAAGTCCGCAGCCGCGGCACTTCGCGCGCAGCAGCAGCCAGCTGACGATCGGGATGTTGTCGTACCAGGCGATGCCCTTGCCGCAGCGCGGGCAGCGGGAGCGCGGACTGACGACGCTCTGCTCGGCCGGCCAGCGCGCGATGCAGACGTTCAGGAAAGAGCCGAGCGAGGCGCCGAAGAAGAACACCACCGCCCAGATGGCGAGGACGAAGGGATCCACGGTCAGTTCGCGGGTCGAAGCACGTGGAGGAGAATGCCCGCGGCGACGGCCACGTTCAAGCTTTCCGCGTCCGCGGCCATCGGGATCGAAACCATCTCGTGGCAGGCGTCGCGCAGCTCGGCCGAGAGGCCGTTGCCCTCGTTGCCGACCGCAATGGCGAGGCGGCGCGGCGTCGGCGCCGTGCCGGCGGGGGCGCCGTCGGCCGACGCGCCCCACAGCGCACAGTCCTGCGCCGCGAGGAACGCGCGCAGCTCGTCGATGTTCGCGGCGATGGGCGGATGGCGGAACTGATGGCCGACGGCGGCGCGCACGACCTTGGCGTTCCACGGATCGACCGTGCCGGGCAGGACGACGCTCGCTGCCGCCCCGAGCGCCGCGGCGCTGCGCAGCAGCGTGCCGACGTTACCGGGATCCTGGATGCCGTCGAGGACGAGCAGGCGCGCGCCGTCGGCCAACGCGAGCGCATCCAGACGGCGCTCCGGCTGCTCGGCGACCGCGAGCACGCCCTGCGGCTGTTCGGTGTCGGCGGCGGACGCGAAATCGGCCTCGGAGACGCGCACCAGGTCGAGGCCGCGGGCGGCGATCGTGGCCAGGAGCTCGCTGCCCCGAGGCGTGCGTTCGAGGGTATCACTGACCAGCAGGCCGCGCACGCGCAGCGGCGAGGCGAGCAGGGCCTCGACGGTGCGCAGCCCTTCGGCCACGAACAGTCCCTGCCGTTCCCTCGCCTTGCGGCGCTTCAGGTCCCTCGCTAGGGTCAACAAACCAATGCGTACGCTCACTGCCCTCGCCCTCGTGGCCACGCTCGCCGGATGTGCCATCTCGACCCAGCAGGAAGTCGAGATGGGCGCCGGCTACGCCGCCGAGTTGAATCGTCAGCTGCCGCTCGTCCAGGACGCGGAGCTGAACCGGTATATGAACGTACTCGGCGATTCGATCGCACGCATCGCCGACACGCGGAATCTCGACTGGCAGTTCTACATCGTCGACAGCCCGGACGTGAACGCCTTCGCCGTGCCGGGCGGGTTCATCTATATGAACCGCGGCCTGCTCGAGCGCGCGACGAATCTGGCGCAGGTCGCCGGCGTGCTGGGGCACGAGGTGGGCCACGTGACGCAGCGGCATTCGGTGCAGCAGATGCAGAAGGCCCAGGGCACGAACATCGGGTTGCTGGGGCTGTGCATCTTCGCCCCGAGTCTCTGCGCCAGCCAGACCGGCCAGGCGGCGATCTCGCTGGGCGCCAACGCGGCGATGGCGAGCTTCTCGCGCTCCGACGAGGACGAGGCCGACGAAGTGGCGATCGACTATATGGTGCGCGCAGGCATCGACCCCAACGGCGTGCCGGAGATGTTCCAGATCCTGCTCAACGAGCGCAACGCGAAGCCCGAGGGGCTCGAGACCTGGTTCCGCTCGCATCCGCTCGAGGAGGATCGCATTCGCGCGGGGCGCGAGCGCGTGGCGCAGTATCCGCCCGAGCAGTTGCAGGGGCTGACCAAGGACACGCCGGGGTTCCAGGCGTTCCAGCGGCGGCTGAAGGCGCTGCCGCCGTCGCCGCGGTAACGGCTACCCGCTCTACCGCAGTCGCCTCAGAGCTTCGCGACCCAGCGCTCGACCAGCCCGCAGAACGCATCGCCGGCCTTGCGGCCTTCCTCCATCACCTCGGCGTGGTTGAGCGGCGCATCGCTGATGCCGGCAGCGGGATTGGTGATGCAACTGACGCCCGCGACTTCCATCCCGATCGCCCGCGCGACGATGGTCTCGGGCACGGTGCTCATCCCGACGGCATCGGCACCCATCGTGGCCAGCATCCGCACCTCGGCCGGCGTTTCGTACGTCGGCCCGAGCAGCCCGGCGTAGATCCCGCGCGCCAGCTGAAGGCCGCCTTCGTCCGCCGCGGCGTCGAGGCGCTGCAGGCGCGGCGCGTACGGCGCGCTCATATCAGGAAAGCGCGTGTCGCCCGGCTCCAAGGCGCCGACCAAGGGATTGCGGAACTGCAGGTTGAGATGGTCCACGATCATCATCAACGTGCCGGGCGGGAAATTGCGATTGATGCCACCGGCGGCGTTGGAGACGAACAGCACCTTGGCGCCGAGCGCGTGCACGACGCGCACGGGGAAGGCGGCGACGGCGGCCGCGTGGCCCTCGTACATATGGAATCGTCCGGCGAGCAGCAGCACCTCGCGTCCGCCCAGCGTGCCGCGGATGAGCTCGCCGCGATGCCCGTCGACGCCGGGCGCGTGGAAGCCGGGGATCTCCGCGTAGGGCACGCGCGTGGCGCCCTGCACGCGGTCAGCGAGGCCGCCGAGCCCGGAGCCGAGCACGATGGCCGCGACCGGCGACTGCACGCCGAGTCGTGCGCGGATGGCGTCGGCGGCTTGCTGCGCCGCGACCGCGCCGTGGGATGCCGCCTTCGCGCTCACGCCGCGCTCCGAGCGAGCGTGGCGATCTCGGCGTCGACGCGCGCCAACAGCGTGCTGCGCTCGGCCTCGGGCAGGAAGGCGTTCTCGAAGCCGCCGCGCGCCAACCGGCAGAGCTCGGCGAATGTGAATCCCTGGTGCTTGGCCGCCAGCTTGTACTCCGTGACGAGATCCGTGCCGCTCATCAGGCGGTTGTCCGTGTTGAGCGAGACCTTGAGTCCGGCGTCGAAATACTTGCGCAGCGGGTGCTCGTCGAGGTGCTCGACCGCTCGCGTCTGCAGGTTGCTGGTGAGGCAGCACTCGATGGCGACGCCGCTGCGCTTGGCCTCGGCCATCAGCGCGGGATCCTCGATGAGCCGCGTGCCGTGCCCGATGCGGTGCGCGTGACACTGGTGCATCGCCGCGGCGACGGACTCCGCGCCCGCCCCCTCGCCGGCGTGGCAGGTGCAGGGCACGCCGTGCTCGAAGGCATAGTCGAACGCCTCCTTGTGCAGCTCGGCGGGGTTCCCCGCCTCGCCGCCGGCGAGGTCGAAGCCCACGACGCCACGGCCCTTGTAGTCGACGGCCAATCGTGCGAGTTCCAGCGAAACGCTCGGATCCATATTGCGGATGCCGCAGACGATCACGCGCGCGACGATGCCGTACTCGCGTTCGGCGCGCGCGAGGCCGCGCAGCGGCGCCTCGACGGCCTGCGCGAGCGAGAGCCCGCCCTCGACGTTGAGGATCGGCGCGTAGCGCGCCTCGAGGTAGCGCACGCCTTCCTTGGCGCAGTCCTCGGCAAGCTCGTAGGCGATGCGCTCCATCGCTTCCTCGGTCTGCATCACGCTCAGCGTGTGGCCGAAGCGCGCGAGATAGTCCTCGAGGTTGCGGGCGTCGTCGACGCGCATATAGTCGCGCAGCGCCTCGGCGTCGTCCTCGGGCATCGTGACGTGCTGCTCGCGGGCGAGTTCGAGCATCGTCTCGGGGCGCAGGGAGCCGTCGAGGTGGCAGTGCAACTCGGCCTTCGGGAGCCGCCGGAGCAGCTCGCTGGAAATCACGCTCACGCGTCGAGCCCTTCGCGGGCCGCGCGGGCGCTGACGATGCGCATCACGTAGCCGCCGGTGAGCGCGGCATCGCCGGCCACGCCGATGCCGCGGCTGTCGACGACGCCACGCGTGCCGGCACGGACCTCGGCGGCCGCGGCTGCGTCGGCGGCGGTGACGGCATCGATGACGGTGCTGCCCGCGGGCACGCGGACGGTCTTGCCGTTCACGAATACGGTGAGTTCGCTCATCGCAGGCTCCGAATGCGCGGCGCGGCCAACGCCTCGGTCATCGTGAGGCGACCGCCGGGCACGCGGCGCAGGTGGGCAATCAAGGCATCCAGGTCCACGATTCCAAGCTCCTCGGGGGCCGAGCCCCCGGACAGTCCGACGCCGTCGCCACCGCTGGCGATGAAGTCGGACATCACGATGCGATAGTTGCGGCGGTCGGCCAGCGGGCGGCCATCCGCCATCAAGACACGTCGAACGCGCCGGCCGGCCGGCGCGTCCGGGTCATAGTCCACGGTGATGCCGCTGACGTGGACGTTGATGCGTGCGCCGTCGACCAGCGACTCGATGTAGCGACGCAGGGCGTCGCCGCGCACGGTGATCGCCACGAGGCGGTTCGCGAACGGCGCGATCTCGTGGAGGTCTCCATAGGTGACGGCGCCCGCGCGCAACTCGGCGCGGATGCCGCCGTTGTTCATCACCGCCATATCGCCGTTGCCGGCGGCGCGCTGGGCGTCGGCGATGAGGTTGCCCAGCGCATACTGCGCACCTTCGCGCGGGAAGCGCGCCTCGCTGGTGACGATCGTGTCCCAGACGATGTGCCGCACGGCGGCCACGGCCTGTGCGACGAGCGGCTCGACAGCGGGGTCGGGCACGATGCGATCGCTCACCACGTCGCGCAGCAAGGGGCGGCGCGGCGGCGTGCGCCGCGAGGGATCGAGATCCACGATGCCCAACGCGCCGGTGCTGGAGCGCGCCTGCACGATGAGGATGCCGTTGACGACCGTCCCGACCGCCGAATGCGTGTGGCCGGAGACGATGGCGTCCACCGTGCCGGGCGGCAGCTCGCGCGCGACCTCGAAGATCTCGCCGCGGCAGTCGTCCGGGTCGCCGACGTTGCAGAAGCCGCCGAGGTGCGCGACGACGACGACCATCTGCGCGCCGCGCGCGCGCAACGCCGCCGCGGAGCGCTGGATCACCGGCACCGGCGGCGTGAAGCGCAGGTCGGCGACGTGACGCGGCATCGTGGTGCGCGGCGTCGCCGGATCGGCGATGCCGACGATGCCCACCTTGCCGACGGGCGTGTCGAGCAGCGTGTCGTTGGCGATCCACTCCACGTCGCGGCCGTCGGCGTAGGTCACGTTGGCGCCGAGCACCGGCGCCGTGAGCTGGCGCATCCGCACGCGCAGCGTGTCCTGGCCGTAGTCGAACTCGTGGTTGCCCAACGCGTGTGCGGCGAAGCCGATCGCGTTGAGCACGGGGACGACGAGCGCGCCCTTGGTGAGATCCGACGGCGGTGTGCCGGTGAAGAGGTCGCCGCCGCTGAGCACCAGCGTGGCGCAGAGCGGCGCGCACTCGGCCTGCGCCTCGCGCACCATCGTCGCGATGTGGGCGAATCCGCCGCGGTTGCCGAGGCTGCCCACCGGCCGCGGGCGGAAGGCGCCGTGCATATCGTTCATCGCGATGAGGCGCAGCGAGGGCCGCGGCGGCAGCACCTCCCAGTTCTTCACGAAGACGTCGCCGGGCTCGAGCGTGCCGCGGCGGCGGATGTCCTCGATGATCAGCTCGCGGATCTCGCGGCCGCCTTCGTAGACGACGGGCGCGCCGCGCAGCATATCGTAGCCACCGCCACCCGAGGCGCGGTAGCTGTTGAGCGCGACGGTGAAGCTGTCGGTGTCGGCGACGGGGCGCCCGTCGCGTTCGAGCTTCGTGATGCGCTGGCCCATCGGGCGCGAAAGGTCGACCGTATAGTCGAGCCCCTGCAGCACGTCGTAGTTGTAGCCGGGGATCGCGGGGTCGTTGCGCACGGTGAACGAACCGTCGGCCGCGCGCTCGACGACCCAATAGCGGTTCGTGTGCTCGAGGTGCGCGCGGATCTGCGCGCCGGAAAGCTTGAGCGCGCGCAGCGTGTTCTCGTAGGGGTACAGCGCGACGAGACGCTCGACGGTGATGTTCCCCGCCTCGAAGCGCGCCTCGGTCGTGAACACCGAAGCGAAGCTCAGCTCGGCGCCGGATTCGCGGCGCTGCACCTCCTGGATGAGGTCGATCATCGGGCGATCGACCATCCGCGAGGAGTCGGTGATCCACGCGACGCCGGTGCGGCCGATGACCGCGGTGGAATAGCGCACCGCGGCCTGATGCGCGCGCTCGACCGCGCGGACGATGGCGCGCTGCTCCGGCCAGCCGGCGGCCTGCACGGTCTCGCCGCGCTTGCTCGCGAGCGCCCAGCGGCCGCCGCGGCGCTCGAGCTCCAGCGTGACCACGGACACGCTCGTGGCCCAGTTGCGCGGCTGCACCATCAGCACGCCGTTGATGGTCGAGTCCGTCATCTCGCGGTGCGAGTGGCCGATGACGATCGCATCGATGCCGGCCACCTCACGCGCAACGCGGGCCATCGGATTCTCGGCGGGCAGGCCGGTGGCGATGGTGTCGTACGAGGTCAGCTCGTCGAGCCCGGCGTGGGCGACGACGATGACGACGTCGGCGCCTTCGGCCCGGGCCGAATCCACCTGCGCGGGCAGCGCGGCGACGATGTCGCCGACCTCGAGGCGGCCGCGCAGGTTGTCGCGGTCCCAGACCATCGAGCCCGGCGTCGTCGCGCCGATGATCGCGACCTTCACGCCGCCGCGCGTGACGAGCGTGCGGCCTGGATACTGATGGCCGCCGTCGAGGCGCCGCGTGTTGGCGGCGAGGAACGGGAAGCGCGCCTGCGCCACGGCGCGGTCGAACACGCCGAGCCCGTAGTTGAACTCGTGGTTGCCGACCGCGGCCGCGTCGTAGCGCATCAAGTTCATCGCCGCGACGACCGGATGCGGCGCGAGCGAATCGACGCGACCGGCGACGAAGGTCATCGCGTTGCCCTGCAGCAGGTCGCCGGCGTCGACGAGGATGACGCGGTCGCGGGCGGCGCGGCGCAGCGAGTCGACGATGCTCGCCGCGCGGGCGAGGCCACGGCTGGAGTCGGCGCGACCGGCGGCGTAATCCCAGCCGCGGAGGCGGCCGTGCACGTCCGTGGTGGCCGCCACCTTGAGCGTGACGCGCTCCTGGGCGGCCAACGGGGCCGTCAGGGAAGCGCCGAGCAGCACGCCACCGAGGAGGGTGACGAGCGGGCGGCGCGTGGCACACGGGCGGGAAGGCATCCTCGAAAGTTAGCGGCCCCAAGGCGGCCACGGAGGCGGGGCGGGTAGCGTGCCCGTGCGAAAACGAGGAACTTTCGGACACCTCGCTTCGATACAGGACCGTGACAGCCCCCTCGCTTCTTGCATCCACCTGCCGCCGACAGATTTCCGGCGTGCCAACTCCCGGTCACGATTCCTCGTGCGCCCTTTGATCATCGGCGTTGCCGGCGGCTCCGGCTCCGGCAAGACCACCGTGGCCCGACGCGTCGCGGAAGCCCTCGACGGCGCGAAGGTCGCGTTCCTCGATATGGACGCGTACTACCGCGACCACCACGCCCTCAGCCACGACGAGCTGCGCCAGCTCAACTGGGACCATCCCGACGCCTTCGACCTCGACCTGCTCGCCGAGCACCTCGGCGCGCTGGCGGATGGTAAGGCAATCCAGAAGCCGGTCTACGATTTCGTGCGGCACCGTCGCGCCGAGGAATCGCATCGCGTGGAACCGTCGGACGTCATCGTCATCGATGGCATCCTGCTGCTGGTCGAAGAGCGCATCCGGGCCCGCTTGGACATCAAGGTCTTCGTGGACACCGACGCCGATATCCGACTCATCCGCCGCATCCGGCGCGATATGGCGCGGCGCGGACGTCCGCTCGAGGAGATCCTCGACCAATACCTCACCACGGTCCAGCCGATGCACCTGCAGTTCGTCGAGCCCAGCAAGCGCTACGCCGACATCATCATCCCGCGCGGCGGCGAGAACGCCGTGGCGATCGACCTGTTGCTCGCGGCCATCAGTCGGCGCCTGAACCGGATCCACCGATGACCGCTTCCGCGACCGGCGCCGACCGCATCCTCGTCGTCGACGACGAACCGGACATCGTCGCCCTCGTCGTGTATCACCTCGCGAAGGCCGGCTACAAGGTGTCATCGGCGTCCACCGGCCCCGACGCGCTGCAGCTGGCCAAGCGCGACCGCCCGTCGCTGGTCGTGCTCGACCTGATGCTGCCGGGGATGAGCGGCTTCGACGTGCTCGCCAAGCTGCGCGAGGACAGCGACACGGCCAACATCGCCGTCCTGATGCTCACGGCGCGCAAGGAGGAGCCGGACCGCATCCGTGGCCTCGAGCTCGGCGCCGACGACTACCTCACGAAGCCCTTCTCGCCGCAGGAACTGGTGCTGCGCGTCGGCGCCATCCTGCGCCGCGTGGCCAGTGCCGGGGCGCCCGCCGACGTGCTGCAGATCGGCCCCATCCGCGTCGACCGCTCCGCACATCGCGTGCTGGTGAACGAGCACGAGATCGAGCTCACGCCCACCGAGTACAAGCTGCTGCTCACCCTCGCCGAGCGCCGCGGCCGCGTGCAGGCGCGTGCGCACCTCCTCGAGACGGTCTGGGACGCCGCGCCGGACATTCAGACCCGCACGGTGGATATGCACATCCCACGCCTGCGCACCAAGCTGCATCCCGCCGGTGACCTCATCGAGACCGTCCGCGGCTTCGGCTACCGCCTCAAGGGCGGCAAGGACGCGTGAGACTCACGCAGCGGCTGCTCCTCGGCGCGCTGATCGTCGTCGGGGTCCTCGCGGTCGTCATCGTCACGATCGTCGACCGCCAGCTCACGAACCGCCTGCGCGAGGATGCGACCACCTTCCTCGAGCGCGAGGCCGAGCTGGTCGGCGTGCTGTGGGCCGCTGGGCATCGTCAGCGCCCTGTGGAAGCGCGCGCGCGACCCGCAGGCGCCGGATTCGCTGGCCGACGCCATCGGCGCGGCGCTCGGACGGCGCATCACGCTCGTCGCCCCGGACGGCGTCGTGGTCGGCGACTCGGAGTTCGACGACGACTCCCTGCGCGGTTTGCAGAACCACGCCACGCGGCCCGAGATCGCCGCTGCGGTAGCGACCGGACTCGGATCCTCCCGACGCCCCTCGCCGTCCACGGGCGACCAGGAACTCTACGTCGCGGTGCGGGCCGCACCGTTCGGCGTCGCCCGCGTGTCGCTGCCGACGGCGAGCATCGATGCCGTCACGCGTGATGCCCGGCAGGACATTCTCGGTGCCGCGCTCTTCGCACTGTTCGCCGCACTCGGCGTCGCGTTCCTGTTCTCGCGCTCGGTGTCGCGCCCGGTCGAGGAGTTGCGCGACGTCGCGACGGCGCTGGCCGACGGCGATCTCGCGCGTCGCCCCACGCTCAAGGCGCCGGGCGAGGTCGGCGAGCTGGCCGAGGCGCTGAAGGAACTCGCCGAGCAGCTCTCGGCGCGCCTCAAGGCGCTCGAGGCCGACGAGACGCTGCTGGTCCAGCTCACCGAATCGCTCAACGAAGGCGTCATCGCGGTCGACGCCTCGCGGATGATCGTGCGCATCAACGAGACGGCGCGGCGCCTGCTCGGCTCGCGGGCGCCGCTGCCCTTCCCCGTCGATGAGCTGCCCCGCGCCCTCGCGCTGCGCGACGCGCTGTCGGACGCCTTCGAGGGCACCGTGACCGAGGGCGTCGAGGTCGTCATCTCCGGCCGCACGCTCAACATCACGGCGCGTCCGCTGAGCGGCGGCGGCGCCGTGCTCGCGCTGTTCGACCTCACGCGCGTGCGCCGCCTCGAGGCCGTGCGCCGCGATTTCGTCGCCAACGTCTCGCACGAACTGCGCACGCCGCTGACCATCGTCGGCGGGTTCGCCGAGACGCTCGTCGAGGAGGACGTGCCCCCGGACACGCGCCGCGGGTTCGCCGAACGCATCCTCGGCAACACGCGGCGGATGCAGCGCATCGTCGACGACCTGCTCGACCTCTCGCGCATCGAGTCCGGCGGCTGGGTCCCGAACCCGTCGAAGGTGCACCTCGACACGATGGCCGCGGACGTCTTCGCCGCGGCCCGCGATGCGGCCGACGCCAAGGGACTCAGCCTGCACGCCGAGTTCGCCGCGGACGCGACGACCGTCAACGCCGACGGCACCGCCCTGCGGCAGGTCATCGGCAACCTCGTCGACAACGCCGTCCGCCACACGCCAAGCGGCCGCGTGACGCTGTTCTCGCGCCGGCACGAGCGCGGCGTCGTCGTCGGCGTGCGCGACACCGGCGTGGGCATCCCGCTCGAGCACCTGCCGCGCATCTTCGAGCGCTTCTACCGCGTGGATCCCGGCCGAGCTCGCGAGGAGGGCGGCACCGGGCTCGGCTTGGCGATCGTGAAGCACCTCGTCGAGGCCCACGGCGGACGGGTCAAGGCGGAGTCGGTGGTCGGGCAAGGCTCCGAGATCACGGCCCTCTTTCCTGACTGATTTTTCTCAGGAGGGACGGAGGAAGACGAGGAGCGAGGAGCAAGGGAGAGGAGCGAGAATCGAAAGTGAGGAGCGAGCGAATGAGGAAGGAGGAGGCTCTCGTCCTTCACACTCCCACCTCCCCCTCCGTCCTCCCTACTTCCCTCCGCTCCTCGTATTCCTCGACCCCTTTTCCACAACTCCCCTAGGCCCGTTACACAACCGTTGCACCACCGTAGGCCGCCCGGTACTGGCGTTTCGGAGCTTTGAGGCGTTCCCCGCACCACGTGCAGGGACACTTCAAACCTTGCCTTTCTCACGAGACGCCAATGCGCCGTGTTCTTCTCGCTGTCCTTGCTGCTTGCACCTTCTCGGCCGATGCGCTGCCTGCGCAGCAGGCCGTCCCGACCACCGGCCGCATCGTCGGCCGCGTGCTTGACGCCGCGAGCGGCAGCGGCCTCGCCGCTGTCGGCATCCAGGTCGTCGGTACGACGCTCGGTACCCAGTCCGGCGTGGACGGCCGCTTCACCATCGTCGGCGTCCCCGCCGGCACGGTGACGATCACCGTCCGCCGCATTGGCTACGCGCCGAAGACCATCACCGGCATCTACCTCGAGGCCGGCAAGACCGTCGAGCAGGACGTGGCCCTTACGGAGGCCTCGCTGCAGATCGCCGCACAGGTCGTGACGGCCTCGGCGGAGCGCGGTTCGGTGAATGATGCGCTGGACGCGCAGAAGAATTCGGTGAACGTGGTCAGCGCGGTGACCGCCGAACAGATCGCCAAGAGCCCGGATGGCGACGCGGCCGCGGCGGTGGGCCGCGTCTCGGGCGTCAGCGTGCAGGACCGCAAGTACGTGTTCGTGCGCGGCCTCGGCGATCGCTACACGCAGACCTCGCTCAACGGCGCGCGCATCCCGAGCCCGGAGCCCGAGAAGAAGCAGGTGCCGCTGGACCTGTTTCCGACGGGCCTGCTGCAGACGATCACGACGATCAAGACCTTCACGCCCGACCAGCCGGGCGACTTCTCCGGCGCGACGGTGGACATCCAGACGCGCGAGTTCCCGGCGCGGCGTACCTGGGCGCTGTCCAGCAGCACGGGTGGCAGCGACGCCGTGGTCGGACGCTTCCTGCCGATGCAGGGGCGCGTCGGCGGTGACCTCTTCGCGGCCGGCGCCGGCAACCGCGCGCTGCCGGGCTTCATCCAGGGCTTCGGCAACTTCGCGACCTCGTCGCCGACGCAGGGTGACTTCAACCGGATGGTGGGCGACTTCCGCAACTCGTGGTCGCCGCGCGGCGGCGAGGGCGGACTCAACGGTTCCACCTCGCTCTCCGTGGGCGGCAACGACCCCGTGTTCGGCAAGAACGTCGGGTACCTCGTGAGCGGGACCTACTCGTATGCGCAGGAAGCCAAGGTGGACCAGGTGCGCGCGCTGGCGTTGGCCCAGACCGGCGCGACGCCGTCGTCGGTGGACCGCTTCGAGGGCCAGACCGGCCGCTCGACGGTGCTCTGGGGCGGCCTTGCGAACTTCAGCACGCTGCTCGGCAACCGCACGCGGATCGCGCTCAACAACACCTACAACCGCACGATGGACTCCGAGGGTCGCCAGGAGCGCGGCGTCTCCGAGAACCTCGGCATCCCGCTGGTGATCACGCGGCAGAAGTACGTCGAGCGCAGCGTCTACTCCTCGCAGCTGCTGCTGCAGAGTGACGTGACGGCGAACCAGAAGCTCGAGATGGCGTTCACGACCACCGGCGTGCGCCGTGACGAGCCGGACCGCAGCGAGTTCGTGCAGGGCGAGTTCACCGACGCCGGCACGGGCGTGACGACCACGCAGTGGCTTTCCTCGTCGAACGAAGGCGCGGTGCGCACGTTCAGCGACCTCGGCGAGAACGCCTACGAGCTGCGCGGCCACTACCGCGTGCAGTTCGGCGAGATCGGCCGCCAGCTGGCGCTCAAGGTCGGCGGCCTCGGCCGCTACGGCCGCCGCGAGGCCAACAGCACCGCGTACAGCATCAACGCCTCGGGCCTGACGGAAGCCGAGCGCCAGCTGCGCCCGGAGCTGCTCTTCGACGGTCGCTACACCGGTTCCTCGGATGCGGTGTGGCGCGTGAATGCGATCGGCGTCGGCGGCGCCTACACCGCCAACGACTACCTCTCGGCCGGCTTCGCGATGGTCGAAAAGGACTTCGGCCCGCGCTGGCAGCTGATCACCGGCGCGCGCGTCGAGTACTCCGACGTGTTGGTGCAGGCCGAGCCGACGATCGGCGCGCGCACAAGCACGAACCCGACGTTCCTCGACGTGCTGCCTGCGCTGGCCGTGACGTTCCGTCCGTCGGAGCGCACGAACATCCGCGCCTCGGCCTCACAGACGGTGTCGCGTCCGGAGTACCGTGAGCTCGCGCCGATCCAGTATCGCGAGGTCATCGGCTTCGACAACGTGATCGGCAACCCGAACCTGCAACGCGCGCTGATCCAGAACTACGACCTGCGCTGGGAGTTCTACCCGGCGGCGGGCGAGGTCGTCAGCGTCGCCGTGTTCGCCAAGCGCTTCACGAATCCCATCGAGCGCGTGTACATCGGCTCCAGCGGCACGCGCATCATCACCTTCGTGAACGCGGAGGGCGCCGACAACTATGGCGTGGAACTGGAGGCGCGGAAGGGATTGGACTTCATCGCGCTGGCGCTGGCCAACTTCTCGGTGAGCGCCAACGCCACGGTGATGGGCTCGGACATCCGCATCGCGCGCAACAGCGGCTCGGTGACGAACGCCAACCGCGCGATGGTCGGTCAGGCGCCGTATATGTTCAACACCGGCCTGACCTGGTCGTCGCCGATGGGCACGACGAGCGCGTCGCTGCTCTACAACGTGGTGGGCGAGCGCATCACCGAAGCCGGCGAGATCCCGCTGCCCGACGTGAAGGAGCTCGAGCGCCACATCGTGGACTTCTCGCTGCGCCTGCCGCTCGGCGAGCGCGTGACGGCGCGCCTCGATGCGCGCAACCTGCTCGACGCCCCGTACCGCATCGTGCAGGGCCCGGTGACGCGCGAGTCGTACCGCGTCGGCCGCAGCCTCTCGGTGGGCCTGAGCTGGCGTCCGTAAGCGCGCCGCAGCTCCACCGGCGACCGTGACCGGGCCGTGACGAAAACCCCGCCGTGCTTAGACACGGCGGGGTTTTCCTTCGGCATCACCCTCACCGTGGACGTTCCAATGATCCGACTGCAGTCGATGCGCTCCCTCGGGGCAGCGCTACTCGCCACCGCGACGCTCGCGGCC
>DAOMNV010000053.1:15319-17551 GCA_035444005.1 Gemmatimonadaceae bacterium | reverse complement strand
CCGCTCGACGGCCGGCGTGAGCGCGATGCTCGCCGCGGGGCCCGCCACCATCCGGATCTCGAAGCGCTCCACCACGGGTCGCTCGCCCTCGCGCATCGCCACCACGGCGGCCGGCATCACGCCCGTCGCGCCGGCGGTGACGAGCCCGCTGTTCGACATCGAGCCCTCGAAGTGCGCGCCGGTCTGCGCGAAGCGGAACGACACGCCTTCGATCACGTTGCCAGATTCGTCCCGCGCCTCGGCGCGGAGCTGCAGCGTCTCGCCGGCGTTCACCACGCGGCGCAACGGCAGCACCACGACGCGCGCGATCTGCGGCTTGGCGGCCGCGGCGGCCGCCGGCGGTGCCGACTGCTGCGCCGCGAGCGCGACGGGAAAGGCGAGGAGGGACCAGAGAAGTCGACGCATAGCGGGTCGCGGGTCGAGGGTGAACCGTGGGGCGGGGCGCTGCAACCGTCAGAATATACCGATGTGCGCCGTGAGGGTTTTCCGCGCAACCCTCGCGGGAGTCGCTGGATATCGGAACCGGTGCAGGAGGTGCAGGATACCTCAGGAGCAGTACCCCTGAGCCACTCGAGGAGTCCCGTATGCTCAAGCTCAATGAAGGAACCGCAGATCGCGCCGTTCGGGCCGTCGTCGGACTCGGCGTGATTTCCCTCGTGTTCGTCGGGCCGCAGACGCCCTGGGGATGGCTGGGCCTGATCCCGCTCGGCACCGCGCTGGTGGGCTGGTGCCCGCTGTATTCGCTGCTCGGCATCAACACCTGCGGAGTGAAGCCGGCGAAGTAGATTGGAGGGATGCGAATCTCAGCCGCCCTCCTCCTCGCCGTTCTTGCCGGTCCCGTCGCCGCCTGTGCGCAGGCGACGGTGGCCGTGCCCTCCGATTCCCACCGCGCCCTCGCCGAGCGCGTGCTTCGTAGCACGCCCTTGATCGACGGCCACAACGACCTCCCGTGGGCGATCCGTGGCTTCCGCGACGCGCCGATGGATGTCGAGCGCTACGACCTGCGCGCACGGACCGCCGGGCACACGGACATCGCGCGCCTGCGCGCGGGGCGCCTCGGCGGCCAGTTCTGGTCCGTCTACATCCCGGGTGATACCGCCACGCGGGCGCGCGGCTACGCCCGCGTCCAGCTCGAGCAGATCGACATCGCGCTGCGCGTGTTCGAGAAGTACCCCGACGTGCTCGAGCCCGTGCTCACCGCCAAGGGATTCCGCGACGCCTTCGCGCGCGGCCGCATCGGCTCGGTGATGGGGATGGAGGGCGGTCACGCCATCGAGAACTCACTCGGCGCGCTGCGCGCGTATCACGCGATGGGCGTGCGCTATATGCCGCTGACGCACAACGCGCACCTCGACTGGGCCGACGCGCACGTGGCCAACCCGCGGCACGGCGGCCTCACCGCGTTCGGCAAGGAAGTCGTGCGTGAGATGAACCGGCTCGGGATGCTCGTCGATCTCTCGCACACCTCGGCCGGCACGATGAGCGATGCGCTGGACGTGAGCGAGGCGCCGGTGATCTGGTCGCACGCGAACGCCTTCGCTGTGGCCAACCACACGCGCAACGTGCCGGATTCGATCCTCCGGCGCCTGCCCGAAAACGGCGGCGTGGTGATGGTGACCTTCGTGCCGGGCTTCGTGAGCCGCTCGCCGGGTGCGACGCTCGGCCAGGTGGCGGATCACATCGAGCACATCAAGCGCGTCGCGGGCGTGGACCACGTCGGCATCGGCGGCGACTTCGACGGCATCGACGAGGTGGTGCGCGGGCTGGAGGACGTCTCGACGTACCCGGCGCTGTTCGCCGAACTCGCGCGCCGCGGCTGGACGGAAGCCGAGCTGCGCCAGCTCGCGGGCGAGAACATCCTGCGGGCGATGGAGCAGGCCGAGCGCGTGGCGGCGCGGCTCCAGCGGGAGCGCGCGCCGTCGACGGCGACTATCGAGCAGCTCGACCGGCGAGCGCCGTAGTCGCGCGGGTGCGCAGCCACTGGCGCATTCCGGCCAGGGACGAGAACTGCTGCGCGCCGATCTCGCGGATGACGTCGGCGTAGTGCTGGGCGCCGCTGCCGCCGATCACGAGGCCGACGTCTTGCGGTAGGGCGGCGCGCAGCTCGCGCAGCTCCGTCGGGAGCTCCGGATCGTCGGTCGGGTAGACGACGGAGAGCGCCAGCGCCTGGGCCCGCGCAAAGCGCACGGCGCGTGCCAGCTCGTCGGCCGGGAGGTTCGGGCCGAGGTACGC
>DAOMNV010000053.1:0-15284 GCA_035444005.1 Gemmatimonadaceae bacterium | reverse complement strand
CCGCAGGACGCGGCCGTTGTGGCGGCGAGCATCGCGCCGAGTTCGTGCAACTGCTGCGCCGGCGTGCCGACGATGAGCAGCGGCGCGCGCTGGTCGGCCACGGCGAGATCCGCCATCCACACGAGTACGCGGCGGATGGTCGTCGTCGCGAGGTGCTCGTTGGCCGGTCGCAGCAGGCCCTGGTGCCACAGCGAGCCGATCGTGAACAGCAGCGGCGCGATGACCTCGTCGAGGACCTCGTCGCTGGGCATCCGGAGCACCGCCGAGCGCAGCGTCTGCTCGAGGCGCTGCGCGTCGAACTCCTCGACGGCGATGAGCGCGCTGGAGAGGTAGGACTCGATCGCCGGTTGGTCCGGGCCGACGCCGACGCGCTGCCGTGACTGGCGTTCATCCTCCTCGATCATCCGCTGCAGTTCGGCGTTTGCGAGCGGGACGAGCTGGCCGATCTGCCGCCCCGCCCGCGAGGCGCGCGAGAGCAGGGAGAGCCGCTCGATGTCGGCGTCGGAGTAGTGCCGCTGTCCACCCGGCGAGCGTACGGGCGTGACGGCGCCGTAGCGGCGTTCCCAGGCGCGGAGCACGTCGGCGGTGAGGCCGGTGCGCTGGGAGACAATGCGAACGGGGTGCAAACCAGGGGATGCAGGCATACGCTTACTTTATGGACAGGGTGTCCGGTTGTCAAGGAAAAAGCTGGTAAGCTCCGCTGACTGTCTAGCAATTGATGTATTCATATCCGGACAGAAAGTTCCGATGACCGACACTCAGCGCTGAAAAGCGCCGCCCCGCGGCCTGATTGGCCCGCGGGGCGGCGCTACCGTCCAACCTCGGTGAATATTGCCGCCGAGTGGCGTCGACCCCTGCCGCGCTCAGCCGCCGCGCTGCTTCTCGATCCGGGTCTGGAAGATGCCGAACACGTATTTGCCGGCCTCCGTCTGTGTCGCGACCCACTCAGCGTTGCGGAACGACCGCGGATTGAGTTCGGCACGGATGCGCTCGCGCCAGGGCCACACCTTGGCCAGCAGCAGCATCCCCTCGCCGTTGCTCTCCATCGCGAGGTCCGCGTTGAGGGCGCCGTGCTTGATGAGGCCGTAGGCCATCTCCCAATAGGTGGAGACCTGACGGTACGCGCGGTTCAGGGGATGGTCGGCCTTGGCGATCGCGGCGACGTCGTCGAAGCTGCGCGGGAGAAACTGCGCGTTGATGGCGTCGCGCGATTCGCGCATCACGGGGTCACGGCGGAGTTCGTACAGGCGGAGCACGAGCTCGGCGTCGTGGTGGTCTGGGGCGTGGGCGGGCATCGGGATTCGGTGGACGGCGGTGGAGGAACTGGTGTGACGCGGGGTATCTTAACCCGATGCCGGCCGCCGAGGGCCGGTCCGCGAAACGTCCTCATCCATTTCTACCGCGAGCTTCCGATGCGTCCTACCGTCCTTCTCGCCCTCGCCGTGTTGACCACGGCGCCCCTCGCCGCCCAGCAAAGCGGCCTTCGCGCGCCGCTCAGCACGCGTGCGACGTTCACTATGCCGCTCGCGCTGCCGCGCGTGCAGGGCCAGCCGGCGCCGACGCCGAAGAACGTCACCATCGACTACGGTCAGCCGCACGCCCGTGGCCGCGACGTGCCGACCGAGCTGAAGACGGACGGCACGATCTGGCGCACCGGCGCGAACACCTCCACGACGCTGACCACCGAAGCGGACCTCACGATCGGCGGCCGCGACGTGCCGGCCGACAAGTACTCGCTCTACACCGTGCGCCAGGGCGGCCAGTACTTCCTGATCATCAACAACAACACGGGCCAGTGGGGCACCGAGTACGACGCGACCAAGGACCTGGTCCGCGTGCCGATGCGGATGCGCCAGCGCCACGAGGCGCAGGAGTCCCTGCAGATCGCGATGGTGCCGGCCGACGCGCAGTCGGCGCGTGGCGTGCTGACGATCTCCTGGGGCACGCTCGAACTCTCGGCCGACTGGGCCGCCAAGTGAGACTCGGCGTCGCGTCGCTCCTCGCCATCACCCTGATGACGGGGCGCGCCGCGGCGCAGCAGGACACGACGCCTGCGGCGCTGGCCGCGCGCGTCGCGCAGGGGGATGCTGCCTGGGCGCGCGAGGACCATCCCGCCGCCCGCGCCGCGTACGACGCGGTCGTCCGCGCGGACTCGAGCTATTCCAGCCGCGCCGTCTTCCGCGTCGGGCTGCTCCACGCCTGGAGCAACCGCTTCGCGCCCGCGCTCGCCGCGCTGCGCCTGTACGTGCGCCTCGAGCCCAACGACCTCGACGGTCGCGTCGCGCTGGCCCGCACCTATGCCTGGGCGTCGGAGTTCGACGCGTCGCTGGCCGAGTACGACACGATCCTCGCGCGCAACGCGACCTTCCGCGATGCCGTGGTCGGGCGCGCGCAGACGCTCGCTTGGAGCGACCGCATTCCGGAGGCCGAGGCCGAGCTCGAGCGTTGGCTGGCGCTGCGCGCAAACGACGCCGGGGCGTGGACCCTGCTCGGGCAGTTCCGCCGCTGGCGCGGTGACGCGCACGGCGCGCAGACGGCGCTCGAGTACGCGCTGGCCCTCGCGCCCGAGAATTCCGCGGCGCGCGAGCAGATGGCCTGGGTGCGCGTCGAACTCGCGCCGGCCGTGAGCTGGTCGCTCGTCGCTGCCAAGGATTCGGAGCGCAACACGCTGTGGCATCAGGAGCTGACCGTAGACGCGCCGGGTTGGGGCAGCAGCCGCGTGGGCGTCGCCGCGCGATTGCGCGAAGCCAGTGTCACCGACGGCGGCGCCTTGGTGATGCCGGGTGTCACGGCCTTCGTCACCGGCCGGCCGGCGGGGCGCGGCGTGACCACGCGCGCCGAACTCGGCGTGGTGCAGTTTCCCGCCGCGATTGCCGCCGCGACGACCGAGTGGCGCGGCACGCTGCGCGCGGCAGGCTCGCCGCGGCCCGGCCTGCGGCTCTCCGGCGGCGCGTCACGCGAGCCCTTCGACGAAGTGCTCTCGACGGCACGACGCGCGATGATGTTCACGGTCGTGGATGCCGATGCCTCGTACGCGCTGCATCCGCGACTGCAGGCGGGGCTCTCCGGCTCCGTCGGCCGCGCCGATGGCGAGGGCGCCGAGGCGACGCGCACGACGGTGACGGGCGCGCTACGCTACACGCCGCGGCGCGGGGCCAGCCTCGCCCTCACGCATCGCGAAGCCTCGTGGGACGAGCCGCAGTTCGGCGTGTTCTTTGCGCCGCAGCGCTGGGCCACCACCGAGCTCTCGCTTGCCGGCGAGCGCACGGCGGAGCTGGGGCTCATCCTCGCCGGCGACCTCGGGCTGGCCAGCCAGTTGGTGGGATTCGAGAGCGCCGCATTGGATCACGCCATCGTGCCGCGCGCGACGATGCGCATCGGGTATCGCGCGGCACCGGGACGCGAGATCGTCTTCGGCCTCACCTACGCCAACGTCGCCGGCGCCGGCGCGATCACGGCCAGCGATTATCGCTACGGCGCCGCCACGCTCGGCGGGCGCTGGACTTTCTAGGCGCGGCCGTCAGCGCCGCGGGCCTGCGTCGGGAATCGTACGGAACGCTTCGCGCATCGCGTCGAAAGCCGGTTTGCGCTCGGCGTGCCAGCGCGGCGTCTCCCACGGCGTCCAGCTCCACGCGGCCGAGCCGGTCGCCGGCAAGGCGTCGCGCAACAGCGGCGTCGCGCCGCCGACGTCCAAGGTCCGCACCACGAAGCGGAACGCGTCGGTCGTGACGTGCGCTGGATCGCCGCCGTTCACGCCGCTCAGCACCTGCCGCGCGGACGGATCCGTGACGTGCAACAGCCCCCAGGGCAGCCGCAGCTCGATCGTCCGCGTCGCCGAATCGGCGTACCAGTCGGCGAGCGTGCTCTCCTGCTGCCGTGCGTGCCGCAGCAGGTTGCGCTCGATGCGCTGTGCTTCGAACACCGTACCGTCGCGCCCGATCGTGCGGCGGTTGGGCGTCACCCACAGCGTGTCGAAGCGGCCGTCGTCATTGCGTAGCGAACGGAACGGGCGGTTGTAGACGGACTGCCGCAGTGGCGGCCGGCTCCCGACGATCGGTGCGAAGCGATACAGGTTGTACGGCGGATCCACGAGCAGGCGCGCGCGGTCCGGACCGGCGAGATCGAGCACGAACTCGAGCCCGGTGGGGCTCGCGCCGGCGCCGAAGGGGAAGCGATGGTCACCGGCGCGCGCGTCGTGCGTGTCGATGCCGACCAAGATGCGCGTGCGCGCCCAGTCCACCGCGCCCACGTCGAGGCGCAGGTACACGTAGGCCTCGTCGTGCGCGACCCAGAGCGCGTCCACGCGCTGCGCATCGGGAACGCTCGGCGCATCCGCGGCGCGGCGTAGCAGCGGCTGCCTGCCCGCCCAGTCCTCGCGCTGGCCGTCGATGACGATCGCCGAGTCCTTGGCGCCCGCGCGCATCGCGATCAGGCCGTAGTTCTGTTCTGCATCCAGCGCGTTCAGCCACAGCCGGTTGCGCTCCAACGGCTGCTCGAAGTCGATCACCAGCCAGTTCTTCTTGAACCACTCGTCGATCAGCGCGAAGAAGCCGAGTCCCGCGGCGCCGCTCGCGGCGATGTCGCGGGTCAGGCGCGCGTTGATCGCCGCGTGCGCGCGTTCGTCGTGGCCGCCGTGGTGCCAGCCCTGCGGCTGCAGGTGCGCGTTGCCGCGCGAGCTGGGGACGCCGTACTCCGAGATGACCACCGGCATCTGCCCGTGATACTCGACCAGCTCGCGCAGGTAGCCGAAGTAGGCGCTCGGTCCCTCGGGGCTCTGCGCCTGGGCGTAGCCGGGGTCGAGCACCATAAAGTCGGGATAGTACGGATACGCGTGGAAGCTCGCGAAGAGTCCGGCGGAGAACTCCGCCGTCGCGCGCATCTTGGTCGCGTCGAGCGCGATCACGTCGTTGTCGTACTCGCGCGAGGCCTCGGGCACGCGCTCGCGGCGCCGGCGCAGCCACGCGGCCTCCTCGGCGCGCGAGCTCTCCGTGGGGTGGTGCAGGGGATCGAGCGTGGGCCAGTTCGTGTACGCCATCGGGCGCTGCGTATTCCACTCGGCCATCTCGTAGGCGATCATCGAATCGGCGACGGCCGCCAGCCAGACGTCGACGGCGTTGCCGCCGCTCACCTCCACGTAGCGGCCGCGATGGCTCGTGCGCCGCGGGAAGCGCTTGGCGTAGGCCTGCACCGAGTACGGTTCCCACTCGCGGCCGATGATGTAGCCGAGCGTCCACGGCGAGACGTCGGCGAGGTACATCCCGCCGGCGTGGCCGGGGCGATGCGGGATCGCCGCGCGTCCGTGCAGCAGGTCGACGACGCGACGCATCTCGGCGAGGAAGGCGGCGTTCCACGGCGCATCGTCGTAGCGCTCCTCGTGCGGGCCGGGCGGAAGTTCCGTCCACACGCCGTGCACCAGCCAGAGCGCGGAGTCGGGATGCGCGAGGTTCCAGTCGCGCAGCGCGCGGTAGAAGTGCGGCGGGTGGATGGTATAGACGCGCAGCGCGTTGGCGCCGAGCTCGGCGAGGTCGCGGATCCATCCGTCGTAGGTGCCATCGTCCGGCGGGAACTCCGCGGGGTGCTTGCCGGGCAGTGCGGCGCCGAGGTTCACGGCTTTCATCCAGAACGGACGCCAGCCACCGCGCCCGTCGGGCACCTCGAATATGCGCGCAGCGATGCGTGCGGCGATCAGGGTCTGCGTCGGCCGCTGCTTGGGCGGCAGCGCGGTGCTATCGACCGGTTCCGGAATGCGACGCAGGTAGTCCCGCGCCGTGGCGTTGCCGGGTTCGAGCGAATCGGCGAGCGCGAAGGCCCGATGCGCGCGCGGGAGATCGCCGCGGCGATACGTCGCGAGGCCGAGTCCGATCGCGGCATCGACGGTCGGCGCATCGAGTACTGCGAATGCGGTGTCGAAACGCGCGATGGCCAGCGGCACGAGGTCGCGCCGCAGGGCGACGTAGCCGAGCCCGGTCCAGGCCTCGCCGGTGGCGTGGCAGCGGCGGACGCCGGCACGGAACAGCGAATCGGCACGGGCGATGTTTTCGAGGCGCCAGGCGGTCCAGCCGGCATCGGCGGCGACGTGCGCGGCCTCGATGGCCGTCGAGTCGCAGGGCTGGGACTGGGCGGCCGCTGGGTGAGGGCGCGCGCCGCAGAGGAGGGCAAGCAGGCCGACGGCGCCGCGTACCATCCACGTGGAGCGCGCGCGCGCCGTCACCGGCCCAGTGCGACGAGCAGTTCGCCGGCCAGCGTCAGCGGATCGAAGGGCTTGGTCAGGCAGGCCATCGCGCCGACATCGAGCGCCGTGTCCTGCTCGCCGCGCTGCGCGCGCGCCGTGAGGAACACCACCGGGATGTGCGCCGTCTCGGGATCCGCCTTGAGCCGCCGGCAGGTCTCGTAGCCGTCGAGCTCGGGCATCATCGCGTCGAGAAGGATCGCATCGGGCTTGGCGTCCTTGACGCGTGCCAGGAGCGCGACGCCGGAAGGCAGGACTTCCGCCTCGATGCTCGGTTCGAGGCCGAGGGCCAGCTCGAGGATGGTGCGAATGTCGGGTTCGTCGTCGGCGCAGAGCAGTCGCATCGTAGAAAGCTGGCCACCGACACCGACGCGCCGCAACTGGTGGCGTGGGCTGTCCGTCTCAGCGCCAAGCGGCGATAATTCCCCGTTCGGATGCAAGCGGTCGTTCATTTCCACTTCCCCCCAGCGCGACGCGATGGCCGGATCGGCAGACCTCTCCGCGGTACTCGCGCAACTCCGCGAGAAGTATCTCGCGTCCAGCGGGAATACGCTGTCGGCATTCACTCAGCTGGCGGAGCAACTGCAGCGAGACCCGGCGGCGCCGGAAGTCGTGGAGGCGCTGCGTCGCGAGCTGCACCGGGTGCACGGGACGGCCGGCAGCTACGGATTCCACGAGGCGAGCCGTCTTGCCGGCGCGCTCGAGCCCGTGGCGGTGAAGTGGGCGGCCGACGCGCAGCTCGACCGTGACCGGCGCGCGGGTATCGTGCGGCAGTTCGTGCGCTCGCTCGCTGCCTCGCTGCAGCCGGGGCAGGCGGAGAGCTCGCCGCCGGCGACGACGACGCACCGCGTGCTGTTGGTCGAGGCGCCGCCGGAAGCGGCGCCTGGCATCGTCGCCGAGGCGATGCACCGCGGCTACGCCGTCGAGCAGGTGAACGCCACCGGCGTGTCGGCGGTCTTCGAGGCGACGCAGCCGACGATCGTCATCGCCGGTGAGCACGTCGCCATCACGCCGCCGGAAGGCGTGCCCTTGCTACTGCTGCGCACGCCGGGCGGCGAGGTGGTGCCGCGCATCGCGACGGCGCGCGTGCTCGACGCCGCCACTGACCCGCGCGAAGTGCTGATGATCGCCGAGTCGATGGCCACGCGCACGGGACTCGTCGGCGTGACGATCCTCGTCGTGGACGACGACGTCGCGATGGTCGACTTGCTGCGGACGCTCTGTGAGCGGCAGGGGATGTTCGTCGAGTCCCGCCACGACGCCGTCGACCTCGCCCGGACGATCGACGAGGTGCGGCCCTCGCTGCTGCTGCTCGACATCGGCCTGCCTGGCGTCAACGGCCTCGTCGTGACGCGGCAGCTCAAGGACGACGACCGGCACCGCGAGTTGCCCATCGTGCTCGTCTCGGCGAGCACCGACGTGGACACGCGCACGGCGGCGTTCGTCGCCGGTGCCGACGACTTCCAGTCGAAGCCGGTCGTCGCCGAGGAGTTGCTGCGGCGCGTCGAGCGCCTGTTGGAAATGGCGCGTCAACGGCAACTGCAGCAGGGCATCCATCCGGGCACGGGCCTGCCGCTACCGCAGCGCGCGCTGCGGAGCTTCGACGATGCGCTGATGGCGGCCGCGGCGCGCGCCGAACCGATGTCGCTGGCGGTGGTGCGTCCGCTGGACCCGCCCGACGGCGTGCAGCGCGCGGCGCTCTGGCATCGCGAACTGCGGTTGCTGGCGGCGACCTTGGCGACGGACGGCGCGACGATGGGCTTCCGCGACGAGACGGCGGCGATGCTGTTGTTTCCGATGCGCGCCGCGCTCGCGCTCTCGCGGCTCGAGCCGTATGCCGAGGCGTCGCGCGCCGACTTGGTGCCGTGGAGCGCCGGCGTGGTGGACCTGCTGCCCGGCGCCGACCCCTCGGCGGCCCGCCTGGCGCACCTCGCCGAGGAGGCCTGGCTCGCGGCGCGCGACAACGGCGAGTACGTGCGGCGCTGGGATCCCACCGACACGGGCATCGCCCCGGACGTGATCGTCGTCGAGGACGATGCCGCGCTGGCCGACCTCGTGACCTTCGCGTTGGCCGCGCGCGGCCTCACCTGGGTGCGTTACAACACCGGACCCGATGCGCTCGACGGACTGCGCGGGATGCGCGTGCGCGGGCGCTCGCCGATCGTGCTGCTCGACGTCGACCTGCCCGGGCTGGACGGTTTCTCGCTGCACGAGCGCCTGCGCGTGGAGCGGCCGGGCGTGTTCCGGACCGTCTTCGTGTCGGTGCACGCCACCGAGGCCGACCAGTTGCGGGCGATCCGTGCCGGCGCGCTCGATTACCTCGCCAAGCCCGTGAGCCTGCGCGTGCTGATGGCCAAGATCACCGGCTGGCGCGCGCGGAGCGTCAGCGCGTGAACGCCGCGCTGATCCTCGGCGTCGTCGGGATCGTCCAAGTCGCGTTTCTCGCGCTGCTGCTCGGCTTCGTGCTGGTGCGGCGGCGTTACGACCGCGAGCGTCGGGCGGCGTTCGTCGCGGGCCGCGAGGCCTTGGCCGCGCCGCTGCGCGATTGGATCGTCGCCGGCGCGCACCCCGAGCCGGTGGTGCGGGCGCTGCGGGCGCTGCCGCGTGGCACGGCGGTGGGCTACGTCTCGTTGCTCGCGCGGCAGACCATCCCCGAGGCGCAGCGCAACGAGCTGGCGGTCGCGCTGCGCAACGAGCCGTGGATCCGTGCAGCGATCGCGCGTCGGGACTCGCGCTACTGGTGGCGTCGGCTCGAGGCCGCCCGTGCGCTCGGCATCGTCGGCACGCTGAAGGACCGCGAGGCGGTGCTGGCCCTGCTGCGGGACGAGCATCCCGCGGTGCAGATCGCCGCCGCGACGGCGTTGCCGCGCGTTGCCGACGAGGCGCTGTTCGGCGCGGTGATGGACGGGCTGTTCACGATGCCGAAGGTGACGCGCACGTATCTCACGGGCATCTTGCGGCAGCGGGCCGCCACGTTGGCGCAGCGCATCCGCGGCGGGGCCAGCGGCGCGGAGCTCGCGGCGTGGATCGGTCTCGCCGCGGCGCTCGACGACCCGCGGTCCCTCGAGGCGTCGCTGCCCCACGCGACGCATCCCGCGCCGTTCGTGCGTCGCACCGTGGCGCGGGCGCTGGGGCGCTACGCCGGCCCTGAGGCGGCGCGGGCCCTCGCCGATCTCGTCGTCGACGCGGACGCCACCGTGCGGGCCGCCGCCGCGCGGTCCCTCGGCGAGCTCGGGGCGACGGGCGCGGTGCCGCTGCTCGCGCCGCTGATCGGCGATCCTGTGTGGCAGGTCCGCCTGCACGCTGCGCTCTCCCTCGCCCAGCTCGGCGAGCGCGGTCGCGCCGCGCTGCGCGCCGCCCGCGAGGGTGGCGACCGCTTCGCCCGCGATATGGCGACGATGGTCAGCGGGCTCTCCGACGGTGCCATCCTCGAGATGGGGCAGGGCTGATGGAAGCCGCCTGGGTCGGTGTCGCTCGCGCGGTCCTCTTCTGGACCGACTGGACCGCGCTCGTCTACCTGCTGCTGCTCTCGACGGGCTACGCGGTGCTGCTGCTGCTGTCGATTCCGGAGCTGTGGCGGCACTGGCGGCTCGCCGCCGACGAGCACCTGCAGCGCCTGCTCGCCTCCGACGCGCTGCCGCCGCTCACGCTGCTCGTGCCGGCCTACAACGAGGAGGTGACGATCGGCGCCAGCCTGCTGTCGTTCCTCACGCTCGAGTATCCGCAGCTCGAGGTCGTCGTCGTGAACGACGGCTCCAACGACGGCACGATGCACGCGCTGATGCGGGAGTTCGACCTCTACGAGGTGCCGCCGGCGTTTCCCGTGACGATCCGCACCAAGACCGTGCGTGGCTACTACCGCTCGCGGCGGCACGCCCGCCTGCTGGTGATCGACAAGGAGAACGGCGGCAAGGCCGACTCGCTCAACGCGGGGATGAACGCGGCCCGCCATCCCTTTGTCGTCGCCGTCGACGCCGACACGCTGATCGAGCCCGATGCGCTGATGCGGCTGGCCCGGCCCTTCCTGCTCGGCGCGAACGTCGCCGCCGTCGGCGGCACCATCCGCGTCGCCAACGGCTGCACCGTCGAGCTCGGGCGCGTCACCGATGCGCGCGTGAGCAACCGCTGGATCGTCGGCTGCCAGGTCGTCGAGTACCTGCGGGCCTTCCTGTTCGGTCGGCTCGGTTGGAACAACCTCGGCGGCAACCTCATCATCTCCGGCGCCTTCGGCCTCTTCCGCAAGGAGTATCTCCTCGCGATCGGCGGCTACAAGACGGGCAACGTGA
This sequence comes from Gemmatimonadaceae bacterium, assembly GCA_035444005.1. Taxonomy (GTDB): domain Bacteria; phylum Gemmatimonadota; class Gemmatimonadetes; order Gemmatimonadales; family Gemmatimonadaceae; genus Pseudogemmatithrix. The sequence continues at coordinate 4,769 of DAOMNV010000053.1, read as the reverse complement.
CCGAGGATATGGACCTCGTCGTGCGCCTGCACCGCTACCTGCGCGAGAACGGCATCGAGGCGACGCTGCCGTTCATCCCCGATCCCGTGGCGTGGACGGAGGTCCCGACCTCGACCAAGGTGCTGGGCCGCCAGCGCGAGCGCTGGCATCGCGGGCTCATCGGCACGCTGTGGACGCATCGCACGATGCTGTTCAACCCGCGCTATGGTCGCGTCGGGACGCTGGCCGTGCCGTTCTACCTCTTCGGCGAGATGCTCGCGCCCGTCGTCGAGCTGGTCGGTTGGCTCGCGCTGGTGCTGGGGCTGGTGCTGGGCGCGGTGCAACCGGAGTTCGCGCTGCTGTTCTTCGGCGTGGCGATCGGTTACGGCACGCTGCTCTCGATCTGGGCGGTGGTGCTGGAGGAAACCAGCTTCCGGCGCTACCGGCGCCGTACGGACTTCTGGAAGCTGATCGGCTTCGCGCTCATCGAAGGCCTGGGCTACCGCCAGATGACGGTGTTCTTCCGCCTGCAGTCGTTCTGGAAGCAGTTGCGCGGCGTGGAGAGCTGGGGCGCGATGACGCGGCAGGGCTTCGACGGCCCGAAGCCGCCCGCGCTCAAACCCTGAGGCGCTGCGGCCTCAGCCGCCCTGCAGCTCGCGGCGCACGCGCTCGAGCAGCGACTGCTCCGTGTCGCGGGTCTTCACGAAGGCATCGCCGATGCGAATGCCCGCATCCTTGAGCGTGTCGGCCGAGAACTCGGTCGCCGAGTACAGCAGGATGGGGATGCTGCGGAAGCGCGGGTCGACGCGCAGCCGCCGCGCGAAGGCGATGCCGTCCATCCCCGGCAGGCCGTGGTCGACGATCACCAGGCGCACGGGATGGCGCGCGAGGGCGCGCATCGCGGCCAGCGCATCGGGGACGCCGACGGTCTGCGCGTAGGGCTCGATGAGCGTGCACATCACCGTGCGCATCGACTCGTCGTCCTCGACGATCATCACGCGCGGGCGCTCGTCCTCGCTGGACTCGGCGGCGGCGGCGAGCGGCAGCAGGACGTAGAAGACCGTCCCCTCGCCGTCGGCCGGCGCCTCGAAGCCGATGCGTCCGCCGTGCAGTTCGGTGATAGCCTTCGAGATGCTGAGGCCGAGTCCGGTGCCGCCGGAGCGCCGCGATTCGGCGCCGCCCGCCTGCTGGAACCGGCCGAAGATGCGCGAGGCGAATTCCTTGGGGATGCCGGGGCCGTGGTCGCGCACGCAGACGCGCACGTTGTCCTGTTCGACCCGCGCACTCACGTCCACGGTCTGGTCCTTCGGCGTGAACTTGACGGCGTTGGAGACGAGGTTGGTGAAGACCTGGATCAGGCGGTCGCTATCGCCGTGGAGTTCGAGGTCCGGGGCCTCGAGCAGGCGCAGCGACACCCCGGCCTCGCGCGCATAGCCGTCGAGGCTCGAGAGGGTCGATTCGAGCAGGGGGCGCAGGGCGAGGCGGTCGTGCCGGATCTGCACGTGACCGGCATCTATCTTCTCGATATCGAGGATGTCGTTGATGAGCCGGATGAGGCGGTCGGTGTTGGTCAGCGCGATGCGCAGCAGCTCGCGGCCCTTCTGGCTCAGCTCGCCGCCGGCGCCGGCGAGCAGCAGGCCCAGGGCGCCACGCATCGACGTGAGCGGCGTGCGCAGCTCGTGGCTGACCGTGGAGACGAAGTCGGCCTTGAGGCGTTCGAGCTCCTTGAGCTTCTCGATGTCGTCCTGCAGCTGGCGCTCGCGCGTCGCGATGCTCTGGGCGAGTCGGTCGAAGGTCAGCGCGAGCCGGCCCATCTCGAGGTTCGGCGCCTTGCGGTAGTTGGGCAACCGCGCCGCGTCGTAGCGCCCGGCGTCGAGGGCCTCGGCGGCCTGCACCACCTGCGTGAGCGAACGCGAGAGCAGGCGCATCAGCAGCGTGAGCGCGAGCAGGAAGATCATCACCGCTGCCGCGCGGATGAGGAAGCTTTCCCACTCATAGCGCGCGGCCTCGGTCTTGATCTCGGCATCGAGTTCGGTGAGGCGCTCACGGACCTGGCGCAAGACGCGCGAGTGGTCCGAGCGCATCCCGTCGAGCAGATCGAGGCCGCGCCGGACGCGTCGGCTACCCGGCGTGCCGGGGGCGAAGGCTTCGTAACCCGCGCTGCGGCGCAGGGCGAAGTTCTGCCGCGCCACTTCATCGTCGTACAGGGCCACGGCCACGCGCAGGCCCTGCAGGCGCCGCGTGATCCGGAGGTCCCCCGAGAGCTGCTCCGAGACGATGGTCGCATCGCTCTCGAACGAACGGCGCGCGCCCTCGTAGCGAATCGCCTCCGCCTCGTCGCCCTGGATGATGAATCCGCGGTGCGACGCCGCCATCAGCGCGAGCGAACCTTGCATCCGCACGGCCGCCACCTCCGCCAGATGCAGCCGGTCCATCAGGTCCGCGCGGGCCCGCGCCTCGGCCTGCGACACATCGGCCGCGAGGCGCGCCGTCATAAACCACGCCAGCGCCACGAGCATCCCGATGGCCGCCAGCTGCGCGGTGAGCGGGAGCCTACGCCAGCCCCAGGCACGTGGAGGTGCGGCGGAGACGCTCGGCGGGTCGGTCAGGTCCACGTAGCGGGGGTCCGGTGAAGTGTCACGATGCGGGAAAGCTGTGTCCGAGGCCACGCGAGCGCTACAGCGTGGTAAATTGCAGGTTCTCCCGCCACTCCTGCCCCGACACGATGTCCGCCCAGTCGCCGCTCCACGCCCTGCACGCCGCCGGCCAGTCCATCTGGCTCGATTTCATCGACCGCAGCCTCCTCCAGGGCGACACCCTCGCCGCGCGCCTGCGCGACGACGCCCTCACGGGAATGACCTCGAACCCGACGATCTTCGAGAAGGCCCTGGCCACGGGCTCGGCCTACGACGCCCAGCTCAAGGCCGCCGCTGCCGGCAAGTCGGCCTGGGAGCTCTTCGAGCTCGTCGAGACGGACGACGTCCGCACGGCCTGCGACATCTTCCGCCCGGTGTACGACGCCTCCGGCAAGCGCGACGGCTACGTGTCCATCGAGGTGTCCCCGGGCGCGGCCCACGACGCCAAGGCCACCGTCGAGGAGGCGCACCGCCTCTGGAAGACGGTCGACCGTCCGAACGTGATGATCAAGGTGCCCGGCACGGCCGAGGGTTGCATCGCGCTCGAACAGCTCATCGCCGACGGCCTCAACGTGAACGTCACGCTGCTCTTCGCCGTAGCGGCGCACGAGCGCGTCATCGACGCCTTCCTCGCCGGTCTCGAGCGCCGCGCCGCCGCCGGACAGCCGCTCGACCACGTCGCCTCGGTGGCCTCGTTCTTCGTCAGCCGCGTGGACTCGGCCATCGACGGCGCCCTCGCCGCGATGGTGAAGGCCGGCACGCTCTCCGCCGACCGCGCGACCGCCCTGCAGGGCAAGGCGGCGATCGCCAACGCCAAGCGCGCCTACGCGCTGTTCCGCCGGAAATTCTCCGGCCCGCGCTGGGAAGCGCTCGCCGCCAAGGGTGCGCAGCTGCAGCGGCCGCTCTGGGCCAGCACCAGCACCAAGAACCCCGCGTACCGCGACACGGTCTACGTCGAGGAGCTCATCGGCCCCGACACCGTGAACACGATGCCGCCCAACACGCTCGAGGCCTACCGCGACCACGGCGTCACGAAGCGCACCGTGGATGCAGATCTCGCCACCGCCGAAGCCACGCTGGCCGAGCTCGAGGCGCTGGGCATCCGCCTCGACGCCGTCACGGATCAGTTGTTGGCCGACGGCCTCGCCTCCTTCCAGAAGTCCTTCGACACGCTCGTCGCGGGCATCGAGCAGAAGACGGCGGCGCTGGCCGCCGCCGGGCGCTAGTCCCGTGACCACTCCCCCCGCTGGCGGCAACATCGGCGTCACGAAGATCGTCGCGACCATCGGCCCGGCCTCGGCCTCGCCCGACATCATCCGCAAGCTCATCCACGCGGGGATGAATGTCGCGCGCCTCAACTTCTCGCACGGCGAGCACGAGCAGCACGCGCGCACCGTGGCCAACATCCGCGGCATCGCCGAGGACCTCGGCCGCCCGATCGCCATCCTCGGCGACCTGCAGGGCCCGCGCATCCGCATCGGGCACCTCGAGCAGGCGCTCACGATCGCCGAGGGCGACACGCTGACGCTGGTGCCCGAGGCCCAAGCCGGCCCGGGCGAGATTCCCGTGACCTACGACGCGCTCGCGCAGGACGTGCGCGTCGGCGGGACCATCCTCGTCGACGACGGCCTGCTCGCCCTCGAGGTGACGAAGATCGCCGCGCCGAAGGTGGAGGCGCGCGTGCGCTACGGCGGCCTGCTCAAGAGCAACAAGGGGATGAACCTCCCTGGCATCGACGTCTCGGCGCCGTCGATCACCGCGAAGGATCGCGAGGACATCCAGTTCGCCATCGAGCAGGACCTCGACTACCTCGCGCTCAGCTTCGTGCGCCGGCCGGAGGACATCACCGAGCTCAAGGCGATGCTGCCGAAGGGGATGCTCGTCGTCGCGAAGATCGAGAAGGACTCGGCGCTCGAGCGCATCGAGGGCATCCTCAAGGCGACGGACGCGGTGATGGTCGCCCGCGGCGACCTCGGCGTCGAGCTGCCGTTCGAGGAAGTGCCGCTGCAGCAGAAGCGCATCATCGGCTTGGCGAATCGCTACGGCCGCCCGGTGATCACGGCCACGCAGATGCTGGAGTCGATGATCCAGAACCCGCGACCGACGCGCGCCGAGGCCAGCGACGTCGCGAATGCGATCCTCGACGGCACGGAC
>DAOMNV010000052.1:0-17593 GCA_035444005.1 Gemmatimonadaceae bacterium | reverse complement strand
CGCCGGCCACCGCGTAGCGACCCGCCGACTCGGCCTGACCGCGGCCGACCATCACCGCGATCGTGTCCGGACGGATACCGAGGTAGATGAACGCCGGCGCCGTGAGCGTGCCCGCGTCCGTCGTGACGGTGACCATATCGCCGTCCTCGATGCCGAGCGCCGCGGCGGTCTCGCCGTGCATCTCGACGACCGTCTGCCAGCAGATCTTCGTGACCGGGTCCGGCAGCTCCTGCAGCCAGGGCTTGTTGGCACCGCGGCCGTCGCCAAGCGTCGGCGAGAGGTACGTGACCAGGTGGTACTCACCGGCGCCCATCGCGGCCGGCTTGGCCGCCGTGCGTCCGGGGTTGCCCGTGCGCGTAAGCGCGGAGCCGCCGATCATCGCGCTCGAGAGCGCGTTGCGGAGGTTGGCGTTGCCGCCGACGCGGCTCGCCAGCCAGGCGCGGTAATCCGCGGCCGGGAAGCGCGAGGCCAGCGAGGGATCGGCCTTCGCGACGGCCAGCAGCACGTCGGCCGTGGACCGCGAGTCGAACACCGGGTCCATCACCGGCTGCTGCAGCGAGAGGCGGCCGCGCACGGGCTCGGCGTCGCCCCAGCTCTCGAGCGAGTGATGGTCAGGCAGGATCAGGTCGCAGAGCGCCGTGGTCTCGTCGGGGATGCTCGAGAACGACACCTTGAACGGCACCTTCGCGAAGGCCGCCGCGAAGCCGACGCTCGGCGGCGTCGAGTAGGCGGGATTCGCGTGACGGACCATCGCCAGCGACACCTCACCGGCCGCCATCCGCTCGGCGAGCGCGCGGACGTCGGCGAGCGAGGAGACACCCTCGAACGCGTTCAGGCCGCGCGTCGGGTCGATAGTCTTGCCGACGTTGCCGCGCTGCTTGTTGAGCTCGGCGACCGCCGCGGCGAGCTCGCCGCTGTTGGTCGTGTAGCCACCGCCGATGATCGCCGACGCGTTCGCGCCGAGGATCTCGCTGCGCAGGCCTTCGAGCAGCGACACGTCGACGCCGGCTTCCTCAGCCGCCGCGGCCAGCGTACCGCGGCCGAGCAGTGCGTTGACGATCGTGAGCTCCGTCCCCGGACGGGCCGGGATCCAGGAGTCGGCATTGAGGCCGGTGAGCGAGCGGCGCGCGCCGACATAGATGAAGCGCGGCGCCCCCTCGACCTTGCCACGGGCTTCGGCGAAGGTGAGCTGCTGCGGCACCGGCACGCCCCAACCGTCGAGGAAGTCGGCGGCGAAGGAGACGATGAGGTCCGCGGCGCTGAAGTCGTGGTGCGGCCAGCTCGTGCCGTAGGCCGCGCGGTTCGCCGCGGCCACCGCGACGGGCGCCTCGGCGTCGTAGCTCAGGTGCGCCGGCGCGCCGAATCCCGTGAGGATCTGGTCGAGCACGGCCGGGAAGCTGCCCTGCTCGTGACCATTGATGAAGGCGACGCCGCGGCCCTGGTTGCGGCTCTTCGCCTCGCCGAGCTTCTGGGCGAGGATGCCGATGGCGTCGTCCCAGGTGGTCGGGACGAGGTTGCCGCCCTCGCGCTTCATCGGGCCGCGGAAGCGATCCGGGTTGTAGAGCGCCTGGAGCGACGACTGACCGCGGGCGCAGAGCGCGCCACGGTTCACCGGGTGCTCCGGGTTGCCCTCGGCCTTGATCGCGCGGCCGTCGCGCACCTCGACGATGAGTCCGCAGCCGGCGGCGCACTCGCGGCAGGTGGTGGCGTAGTAGTTCGAGACGCCGGGGACGGTGTTGTCCGGCGAGACGAGGTACGGGATCAGCTTCTCGACGTCGCCCGTGCCGCAACCGACAGCGGCGGTGGCGGCGGTGGAGACGCCGAGGACCTTGAGGAACTCGCGGCGCTTGACGGCCGCGCGCTCCTCGAGCGCACCCTTGGTGGCTTCCGTGGTGTTCGGAGTCATCGCGGTCTTAGTAGTGGCAGGTGGCGCAATCGTAGTTCGCGCGCTTGCGCGGCATCGCGAGCGTGGCGGAATCGGGCTCGTAGCCGGCGGCGATCATCCCTTCGGCCGGCGAGTAGCCATTCACGTGGCACTGGACGCACCAGCCCATATTGAGCGACTGGGTCTGGAACACCTGTTCCATATTGTTTACCTGCCCGTGGCAGGTCTGGCAGGTCACGCCGGCGTTGACGTGGCGCATATGCGGGAAGTGCACGTACTCCGGCACCTTGTGCACGCGCACCCACGGCACCGGCTGCCGCTTGGCCCAGTACTCGGAGAGCTTCTGGATCTCCGGACGGTCCGTGCCGACGAGCGTGTGGCAGGCCATACAGGTGCCGACGGCGGGCAGGCCCGGGTCCGGCGACTGGCCGGCCGCGTTGTGACAGAACGCGCAGTTCATCTGCAGCGTGTTCACGTGCACCGGGTGCGGGAACTTCACCGGCTGCTCGGGCGAGCGGCCGATGCCGCCCCCGACATAGAAGGTGTAGCCCGACGCACCGCTGTACGCCCACGGCCCGGGCTGCGCCTTACCGGCGGCCTCGCGGTTGGCCTTCTGGGTGGCTGTCTCCGCCGCGCCAGCCGGCGCGGCCTCCTGTGCGGTCTGCGACCCCGCGTAGGCGGAGAGCATCGTGGCCGCGATGGCAATCGCGACCGTCCCAGGGATCAGGACCCACTTGCTACGACCCGTCATCGGCAAATGACTCGGGAAAGGGGATATCCGAATACTCTACTCGGCTTGTGAAAAACTTCACAAGCGTCACGGCAACGCGGAAAAATGACCGCAATACTCAACTATCGCAACCCCGTGACATTTGGGGCTTTACTGCCAATCCGTTTCCGCGCGGCAAGACCCGTCATTCGGGTTCCAATCCACGCTTCACGCGATCGATCGTGCGCATCACTTCGATGCCCATCGCCCGCACCAGCGTCAGCTCGCGGCTGTCGGGACCGGCGCGATTCAGCAGCGAGCGCACGCTGCGCATAATGTGCTCTGGGTTCCGCGTGCGATAGAACGCGATGGCCGCCAGCGCGCGGTCGATGTCGCCGAGGGCGCGCTCCCATTCTTCGTGCTTCGGCAGCGGCGCGTGATGCTTGTGGCGCGCCACGTCGCGCGTCGCATCGCCGGCCGCGACGTGCAGTTCGTAGAGCGCGATGTTCACGGCCTGGGCCAGGTTCAGCGAGGCGTGCTCCGTGGTCGGGATGCGCACGAGCACCTGCGCGCGGTCGATCGCCTCGTTGGGCAGGCCGTGATCCTCCTGGCCGAAGAGCAGCGCGGCGATGCCGCCGTCGATTTTCTCGAGCACGGTGGCGGCGAGCGGTCGCGGCTCCGTGACGGGCCAGCGATGCGCACGACGCTTGGCCCCGAAGGCAGCGACGAAGACGCAATCGGCGAGGGCCTCCTCGAGCGTCGCGAAGTGCCGGATGCGTTCGACGAGGTCGCGCGTGCCGTGGGCGACGCCCTCGATGCGCCAGGGATCGTAGGGGACGGGATCGACGAGGCGTAGGTCGACGAAGCCGAAGTTCTTCATCACGCGCACGACGGCGGCGATGTTCACCTGGTCCTGCGGCTTGTTGAGGACGACGGCGACGCGGTGGAGGACGGACATAGGCGCGAAAGTTAGCGAGGCGCGGTGCACGGCGTGCGCACGACAAGCGCACGGTGTGCACGACGCGGTGCGCGGCGGGCCGCGACACGCTTAGCTTTCCCGGGATATGGACTTCCTCCTCGACCTGTTCCACCAGCTCCGCGACCTCGAGTCGCTCGTCGCCACCGCCGGCTACGTCGGCATCACGGCGATCATCTTCATCGAGACCGGGCTGCTCTTCCCGTTCTTGCCCGGCGACTCGCTGCTCGTCACGGCCGGCCTCGCCGCCGCCGCGGTGAACTCCCCGCTCAACGTGTGGACGCTCGGCGCCCTCTGCTCCGCCGCCGCCATCGTCGGCGACCAGATCGCCTACGGCATCGGCCGCCGCTCGGGCGAGGCGCTGTTCAAGCGCGAGGACTCGCGCTGGTTCAAGCAGAGCCATCTCCAGGCCGCGCACGCGTTCTACGAGAAGCACGGCGGCAAGACGATCATCCTCGCGCGCTTTATGCCCTTCGCGCGCACCTTCGCGCCCGTCGTCGCCGGCGCCGCGAAGATGCACTACCCGACCTTCGTCTTCTACAACGTCCTCGGCGGCCTGCTCTGGATCTGGTCGATGCTGCTCACCGGCTACTACGTGGTGAAGATGGTGCCCGGCCTCGACCAGCACGTCGAGAAGCTCATCGTCGGCATCATCCTGCTCTCGATCACGCCGGGCATCTACGGCTGGTGGAAGTCTCGGAGCGCGAAGCGCCCGGGAGCGTAACGCAGCGTTCGCGGATATATCTTGCACTCGGCAGTTCGCCATTCCTCAAGCACTTCACTGGAGTCCCCCAATGGCCCATACGCTTCCTGCCCTGCCCTACGCCACGACCGCGCTCGAGCCTCACATCGACGCGCAGACGATGGAGATCCACCACGGCAAGCACCACAACGCCTACGTCACGAACCTCAACGCGGCCATTGAGAAGGCGCCTGAGCTCGCGTCCTGGTCGCTGGAGCAGCTGAACCGCGACATCGCGAAGGTGCCCGAGACCGTGCGCACCGCCGTGCGCAACAACGGCGGCGGCCACTGGAACCACTCGCTGTTCTGGGCGACGATGGCTCCCAACGCCGGCGGTGAGCCGGGCGCCGAGCTCGGCGCGGCGATCACCAAGGCCTTCGGCGACTTCACCAAGTTCCGCGACGCCTTCAAGGCCGCGGCCACGGGCCGCTTCGGTTCCGGCTGGGCCTGGCTCGTCGCCGCCAAGGACGGCACGGTCAGCATCGAGTCCTCGCCGAACCAGGACAACCCGCTGATGGAAGGCCGCCACGCGCTGCTCGGCCTCGACGTGTGGGAGCACGCCTACTACCTCAAGTACCAGAATCGCCGCCCCGATTACATCGAGGCGTGGTGGAACGTGGTGAACTGGGGCGAGGTCGCGAAGCGATACGCAGCGCGGTAACCCGGACGGAAGAAGGAAGCTAGAACGGCGCGAGGACTCGAGTCCCCGCGCCGTTCTGGCTTCCGTCATCCGCCTGACGTCACTCGTGCAGCTTCTTGAGCCGCTTCGATTTCCGGCTGCTCGACCCGACGACGAGGTCGTCGATGCCGACGTGGTCCGGTGCGCTGTCGTCGTCGGGCGTGCCACGCGCCGCGATCAGGCTCAGCAGCGGCGGGGTGAGGAAGGTCGTGACGACGACCATCAGCATCAGCGCACCGAAGCGCTCGTTGCTGAGCACGCCGGCGGCGAGCCCGAGCTTGGCGAAGATCAAGCCGACCTCACCGCGCGGCACCAGCGCGACGCCGACGAGCAGCTTGTTGCCCTTGAACCACCACGGCGCGAAGCCCGCGGCCACCTTGCCGACGACGCCGACCAGCACGAGCATCCCGCCGATCACGAGCGCCTCGCGCGTCATCAGCGCCGCGAGGTCGATCGACGCACCGACCGTGGCGAAGAACATCGGCACGAAGAAGAACCCGAGGTGCGTGGCGCTCTCCTCGATCTCGTGGCGCTGCGGCGTCGGATGCAGGATGAGTCCCGCGGCGAAGGCACCGATGATCATCGCCGAACCGGCCTGTGTGGCCAGCAGCGCGAGCACCAGCGCGAAGCCCAGCGCCACCGTGCTCAGCGTCCCGGACACGCGCACGCGCTCGATGAGCCGGAACAGCGGCGGGATCGTGACGCTGCCCAGCGCCAGCGCGATGACGACGAAGCCGATGGCCACGCCGGCGATCTTGCCGACGCCGCCGACCGTGAGGTCGGCACCGGCCACCATACTGGCGACGATCGACAGGATGATGAGCCCGACCACGTCGTCGAACACCGCCGCGCCGATCACCACCTGCCCCTCGGGCGTCTTCAGCTGGCCGAGGTCGGAGAGCACGCGCGCCGAGATGCCGATGGACGTCGCCGTGAGCGCCGCGCCGATGACGATCGCCGAGAGCGGCTCGACACCCATCAGGTGCGCCACGCCGTAGCCGCCGACGAAGGGCAGCACGACACCGACGCCGCCCGCGAACAACGCCGTCGAGCCCACCTTCGCCAGCGAACGCAGGTCCGTGTGCAGGCCGATCTGGAACAGCAGGATCAGCACGCCGAGTTCCGACAGCGCGTGGACGACGGAATCGTTGGGATCGAGGATGCCGAGCACGCTGCCGCCGAGCACGACACCGGCAATCAGCTCACCGAGCACCGCCGGCTGGCCGACGTACTGCGCGAGCGCGCCGAATGCCTTCGTCGCAACGATGACGGCGACGAGCACCAGGAGCAGGTGTTCGAATTCGGTGTTGCCGCCGGCGGCGGCGAGGAACGGGACCGGAAAGTTCACGTCAACCCTGGAGGGATATCGATCGAGGCTGATCCGACGCGGGCCAGCGCAGCGCGCGGCGCGTCGGGCGTATGCACAGTATACGCGAACCGGCGCGCAATCGTTCGCCGGGATGCGGGTGCCGTTCTCGTGCGCGACACTTAAATAGGAAGGGGACAGCAGACGAAAGATGAAAGGGGTGCGCGCGGAATTATCCGCGCGCACCCCTTCCGTCATCCGTCATCCGCCTTCCGTCCCTACCGCGCCGCCTCACCTTCCAGGTACGTGTAGCCCTCGAGGCCCGCCACGTACTCGGCGATGAACATGTTCGCCTCCTCGCGGGTGATGCCCTTGGCGCCCTGCACCTTGCGGCGGAAGGTGGCGAGCAGGTCGGAGGCGCGAAACTCGACGTAGTCGAGCACTTCCGTCACCGTGTCGCCGTGCACGAGGTGCGTGACCTCGTAGGCGTCATCGCGCAGGCGGATGTGCACGGCGTTGGTGTCGCCGAACAGGTTGTGGAGGTCACCGAGGATCTCCTGGTACGCACCCGTGAGGAAGATGCCCAGGTAATAGACGTCGCCGTCCTTGAACACGTGCAGCGGCAGCGAGGGCTGGCCGTCGCGCCCGCCGATGAAGCGGTCGATCTTGCCATCGGAATCGCAGGTGACGTCCTGGATCGTGCCGCGCCGCGTCGGCTCCTCGTCGAGCCGGTGGATCGGCATGATCGGGAACAGCTGGTCGATCGCCCAGTTGTCGGGCAGCGACTGGAACAGCGAGAAGTTGGCGAAGTAGCGGTCGACGAGCGCGGCATCGAGGTCGCGTACGATGTCCTCGAACTTGTCGCGCTTGCCGTTGACGACCTTGGCCACGGCGTTCAGCGAGCAGAGGTAGAACTGCTCGGCCATCGCGCGCTCGCGCAGCGAGAGCACGCCGGAGTTGAAGAGCTGCTGCGCGCGCTCCTTGTCGAAGGTCGCGTCGTGGTAGATCTCGTGGATGCGGCGCATCGAGAGGTTCTTGCGCCCGAGGGTCTTGAGGTCCTCGGCCATCTCGTGCAGCAGCGCGTGATCCTCTTCCGTCAGCGCCGGCGGCGTGGGATCGTTCGCCGACTCCACGTCGATGACGCTGATGAGCATCAGCGCGTGGTGCGCCGTGAGCGCGCGCCCAGACTCCGAGATGATGTGCGGGAACGGCAACGCCTCTTCGCGGCAGGTCTCGGCCAGCGTATAGACGATGTCGTTCGCGTACTCCTGGGCCGAGTAGTTCATCGAGGCCTGCGAGGTGCTCTGCGAGCCGTCGTAGTCCACGCCGAGACCGCCGCCGACGTCCACGTAGTCGATGCTCAGCCCGAGGCGGCGCAGCTCGACGTAGAAGCGGCTCACCTCCTGCAAGCCGCGCTTGATGAAGCGGATGTCGGTGATCTGCGAGCCGAGGTGGAAGTGGATGAGCCGCAGCCACTCCGTCTTGTCCGCCGCGCGCAGCTTGTCGATCACCTGCATCAGCTGCGCCGCGTTGAGCCCGAACTTCGACTTCTCGCCGCCCGACTGCGCCCAGCGCCCCGAGCCTTCGGCCGAGAGCTTGATGCGCACGCCGATCGTCGGCTCGATCTTCATGTCCTTCGCCACCTGCATCAGCACGTCGAGTTCGCTGACCTGCTCGATGACGATCATCACCGTGTGGCCGAGGCGCTGCCCCATCAGGGCGAGGCGCATGAACTCCTCGTCCTTGTAGCCGTTGCAGATGATGAGATGGTCGGTGCGGTCGCTGAGCGCGAGCACGGCCTGCAGCTCGGGCTTGGAGCCGCACTCGAGGCCCACGCCGGTGGCGTGGCCGAACTCGACGATCTCCTCCACCACGTGGCGCTGCTGGTTCACCTTGATGGGGTACACCGTGGTGTACTTCCCCTCGTACTGGAACTCGGCGATCGCGTTGGCGAAGCGCCGGTGCAGCATCTCGATGCGCGCCTTGAGGATCTCGGAGAAGCGCAGCAGCACGGGCAGGCCGACGCCTTGCGCCTCCAGGTCGTGCGCGAGCTCGAAGAGGTCGAGCGTGCGCTCCGGCTGGTCCTTGTCCGGGCGCACGACGACGCGCCCCCGTTCGTTCACGTCGAAGAAGCCGTCGCCCCAGCCTTCGATGTTGTACAGCGCCTTGGCGCGGTCGATGCTCCAGGGAGCCGGCTCGGGACGGGAAGTCGAAGTCATAGGCTAGAAGAATACGGCCCCTCGGGCGGGCGCGGTACTCGCGCGCCGCAGTCCGTACCGCGACTCAGCGCCGCGCGGACAGCGCCGCGACCACCGCCAGCGCCACGAGCACCGCCACGATGGCGGTCGTCTGCACCGCCACGGTCGGGTTGCGATGCGCCTCGCCGTAGCGCTCGAGGCGCCGCCAGAGCCGCGCCGCACCGAGTTCCGCGGACCAGCCGCTGCGCCGGCCGGCCGCGTCGGTGAGGCGCCCGAGCGCGTCGAGCAGCGCAGTTATCGGCCCGATGTACAGGCGGTCGATGTCCGGGATGTCGCCACCCGTGGGGGCGAGGCGGTCCCGCGCCCACCAGAACACCAGCCCCGTCACGCCGAGCAGCGCCGCCGACTCGGCGAAATGCGCCAGCGTGAATGGCGCGTAGGTCGCGTCGAAGGGCAGCAACGCATAGAGCGTCGCGCCGGGTGCAAGCCCGGTGACGACGCAGACGCCGGCCGCGAGCGCCATCCCGAGCAGCATCGATCGCGGAACCCGCTGCTCCACCGTCGCGATGTGCGCCGGCCCGGCGAAGGCGAACCACGGCAGCTTGAGCCCGACGCTCAGGAAGGTGCCGGCGGCGGCGAGCTGGAGCAGCCCGGCGACCACACGATGGCCCTCGTAGCCGGCCGCCGAGACGATCATGCTCTTGCTGACGAATCCGTTGAGGAACGGCACCCCGGAAATCGACGCTGCGCCGATGACCGTGAGAATCATCACGGCGCGGAGCATCGGGGCGAGGCCGCCGAGTTCGGAGAGCCGTTCGCGACCGGTGGCGTGCATCACGGCGCCGGCGCCCATCAGCAGCAGGCCCTTGTAGTAGATGTGCGCGAAGGCGTGGCTGCCGGTGCCGTTGAGCGCCAGCGCCGAGCCCAAGCCGACACCGGCCACCATATAGCCGACCTGGCTGATGATGTGGTACGAGAGCAGGCGGCGCATCTCGTCCTGCAGCAGCGCGAAGCTCACGCCGACGAGCGCCATCCCCGCGCCGATCGGCACGAGCAGGTCGAGCCCGGCGAAGCTCCGCGCGAGCGCATAGACCGCCGCCTTGGTCGTGAACGCGGCGAGGAACACCGAGCCGAAGATGCTCGCCCGCGGATAGCTGTCCGGCAACCAGGCGTGCAGCGGCGGGGCCGCCGCGTTCACCAGCATCCCGAGCAGGATCAGCCAGCCCGAGACGCCGCCGTCCCAGAGCTGGTCGAGGCCCGCGCCGTGCACCGGCAGGCGGAGCAGGATGCCCACGAGCAGCAAGGTCGCGCCGATGAGGTGCATCGCCACGTAGCGCAGGCCAGCGCCGGGCGACTCCGGCGTGCGGCCCTGCCAGATCGTGAACAGCGACGCGACCGTCAGCCACTCCCAACCGATGAACAGCGTGAGCAAGTCGCCCGCCGTGACGACGAGCAGCGCACCGGCGACCAACGCCGCCTGCGTCGGTGCCGCCGAACGGTCATCGTCGCTCCACGCATAGACCGTCGCCACGAAGGCATAGCCGGCGAAGGCATACCCAAAGAGTCGGCTCAGCCCGTCCATCGAGAGCAGCAGCCAGTCGTGGCCGAAGCGCAGGATGCCGACCGATGTGCCGTCGGGCAATCCGGAGATCGCCGCCAGCGCGAGCGACGCCGCTACGAGACCCGCGACGCGCTGCAGCGCCCGCGGCAGGAACCAGCCCACGAGAGCGAGGACGAGGAACGGCAGCGCCGGATGCTGCACGAGCGGGCTCACGGCATCCCTCCGAACACGTCAGCGGCCGCGCGCAGCGCCAGCGCCGCCTGCACATCCACGAGCGGCGCGAACCAGCCAAAGAGCAGCGAGAGCGCCGCCGTCACCACCAGCGGCAGCACGATCGGCCAGCGCGACTCGACGCGCCCCGACGCGCCCACGCGCTCGGCATCGGGGAAGTACGCGATGCGCAGGATCGGCATCAGGTACGCGGCGGTGAACACCGCGGCGCCGAGGATGGCTACCATCGGCAGGATGCGTCCCGCCTCGACCGCACCCTGCGCCATCCACAGCTTGCTCGGGAATCCGGCGAAGGCCGGCACGCCGACCAACGCGAGCGACGCCACGCCGAACGCCGCGAAGGTCCAAGGCATCCTTCGTCCGAGGCCGGCGAGCTCCGAGATGCCTTCGCGCTTGGTGGAGGCGTAGATGGACCCCGCGACGAAGAACAGCGTGATCTTCGCCACGCCGTGGTTCACCAAGTGCAGCACCGCGCCGGCGAAGGCCATCGGCGTGGCCAGCGCGGCGGCCAGCACGATGTAGCTGAGGTGGACGATGGTCGAGTACGCGAGGCGCCGCTTGAGGTGCTGCTGGCGCAGCGCGAGGATGGAGCCCACGAGGATCGTCAGCATCGCCGCGCCGCCGAGGACGAGCGTGCCACCGAGCGCGGTGAAGGTCTCCGGCCCGAACACATAGCCGACGACCCGCAGCACGCCGAACACACCGGCCTTCACCACCGCCACGGCGTGCAGCAACGCGCTCACCGGCGTCGGCGCGACCATCGCGCCGGGCAGCCAGGCGTGAAAGGGCATCACGGCGGCCTTCACCGACACACCGACGACGAACAGCGAGAGCAGCACCGTCGTCGCGACGCGTCCGCCGACATCGGAGACGAACCCGCCGGGCACGAAGGCCAGCGTACCCGTCGCCTGCGCGGTCCACGCGACGGCCACGAGCAGGCCGAGGCCACCGCCGAGCGCAAACAGCAGGTAGCGACGTCCCGCCGCGAAGGCGCGCGCCGTCTCCTGATGCACGACCAACGGATACGTCGCGACGGTCAACAGCTCGTAGAAGACGAAGAACGTGAGCAGGTCGGCGGCGAAGGCGACGCCGACGGCACAGCCGACCGCCGCGGCGAAGGCGGCGAAGAAGCGCCGCGGATGCTTGAGGTTCGTCGCGCGCGCGTAGCCCACCGCGTACACGCTGGCCAAGACCCAGAGCCCGGTGGCCAGCAGCGCGAAGGTCAGCCCCAGCGCATCGACGCGGAACGCCAGCTGCCGCGCGGGCGTCAAGGCGACCAATCCCTGCTCCACCGGCACACCGGCGAGCACGGCGGGCAGCAGCCGATACGCCGCCCACGCGGCAATCGCCGCGGCCGGCAGCGCAATCCATCCGATCACCCGCCGCGGCACGAGCAGCGCGAGCAGCGCCGCCGCCGTCGGCGCGCCGACGGCGAGCAGCGCGAAACCGCCGAGCTCGAGACTCATCGCAGCAGCGCCTCAGGAAGCGCCGGCGCGATGAAGCGCTGCACGAAGGCCCCGTTCCACACGCCGAAGGCCACCACGGCCAGGGCGAACGCGGCGCTTGCCACGAGACGCGCATCGACGCCTTCGCGCGTCGTGTCGTTGTCGGCTGGCGCAGGCGTGAAGTACAGGCGCTCGAGCATACGGAACACGTAGCCGATGCTCGCCAAGCTGCCGAACACCATGGCGGCCACGAAGGCCCAGCGTCCCTCGGAGAGCGCCGCACTCAGCACGTACCACTTCCCGAAGAACCCCGCCAAGGGCGGAATACCCACCAGCGAGAGGCCGCCGATGGCGAGCACGGCGCTCGTGACCGGCGCGCGACCGCGGAGTTGGTTCAGGTCGTCGACCTCGGTCACGCCGAAGCGCAGCGCAAGCGTGCCCGCGGCGAGGAACAGCGCCGCCTTCACCAGCGCGTCGCTCGCGATGTGCACGATGCCGCCGGTGACGCCGGGCACGTCGGCAAGGCCGATGCCGAGCGCGACGATGCCGATCTGCCCGACGCTCGAGTAGGCCAGCAAGCGCCGGAAGTCCGTCTGCACGAAGGCCATCGCGCCGCCGGCGACCACCGCCGCGGCCCCGAGCCAGGCCGTGGCCTCAGCCAGCGGCACATCGCCCACCGCCGCGCCGATCCCGAAGGTCCAGAACAGCACGCGCAGCAACGCGAATGCCGAGACCTTCGTGACCAAGGGCGCCATCAACATCGCCGAGGCGTGCGGTCCGCGCGCATAGGCCGAGGGCATCCAGAGATGCAGTGGATACAGGCCCATCTTCACCGCGAGCCCGCTGAGGATGAGCAGGCCACCCACGCGCACCAGCCGCGGCTCGGCAAACGCCAAGCGTTCGGCCACGTCCGCGAAGTTGAGCGTGCCAGTCGCGCCGTAGATGAAGCCCACACCCGCCAGGAACAACGACGCGCCGAAGCTGCCGATGAGCAGGTAACGCAGACCGGCACGCGGCGCGCCGCGGTCGCCGGAGGCGACCAACGCATAGGCGCTCAGGCTCGCCACCTCGACGTGCACGAAGAGATTGAACAGGTCGCCCGTGACGACCATCCCGGTGAGCCCCGCCGTCAACAGCAGCGAGAGCGCGAGAAACAGTGGCTCGCGCCCGGGCAGTTCGCTGCGCAGCGTCGCCCCCGTGCTCGCGACGATCACCGTCGCCGTGCCCAGCACCAGCGTCGCCATCATCGCCGCGAGCGGGTCGAGCACGAGTTCGACGCCGAGCGGCGCCGTCCAGCCGCCGAGCGAGAGCCGCAGCGTGCCCTGCTCCATCACGAGTCGCCAACCCCAGAGCGCCAAGATCGTGGCCTTGGCCAAGGCGGCGACCGCGACCCATCGCGCGACGCGCGGCGCGAAGGCCGCCAGCATCACGACGACCAGCGCCGCGACGAAGGGCACGAAGAAGACGAGGACCGGCAGGTTGGCCGCGAGTGCCGGCATCACGCGCCCTCGTCTCCTTCGCCGCCTTCCTCGATGCTGCCGAACTCCCCTTGGATGCGGCGCAGGATGGCGATCGCGACGCCGACCGTCGCGATGCCCACGACGATGGCGGTGAGCATCATCGCGTGCGGCAGCGCGTTGTGCATCGTGCGGCCGTCGGCGACGAAGGGCACCGCCCCGTCCTCGCGGAAGCCGATCGCGATGAACAGGATGATCACGCCCGTCTGGAACAGGTACAGGCCGACGACGGCCTTGAAGAGGTTCCGCTCGGACATCATCAGGTACACGCCGAGGCAGGCGAGCACCACGAAGAGCAGCAGCGGCCCGCGGCCGACGAGGTAATCGATCACGACGCTTCGCCCTCCGCCCCGGTGAGCGAGAGGTAGATCGAGAGCATCGAGCCGGCGACGGCCATCGCCACACCGACCTCGAGGAACATCGCCGCCGTCGAGCGGCGCTCGGCGGCCGCTCCAGCCAGCGGCAGCGCCGCGTAGTCGAAGAGCACCGCGCCGCCGAGCAACGGCAGCGCGGCCACCGTGGCGATGAGCAGGATGCCGCTGGCGGCGAGCACCAGCGCGCCGCGCGGTGCGAGCATCCAGGGATCCGCCGCGCCATCCGCGAGCAGGCGCGGCAGGATCATCGCCGCCGCGAAGAGCGCGCCGGCCACGAAGCCACCACCGGGCGCGTAGTGCCCGTGCAGCACGACGTACACCCCGAACAGCGCGATCGAGCCGCGCAGCAGCGACATCAGCAGGCGCAGCATCAGGCTATTGAACGGACGGATCACAGGCGCTGCCTCAGGATGAGGAGGCAGGCCAGCACGGCCGTGACCACGACGCCGGCCTCGATCATCGTGTCGAAACCGCGATAGTCCGCGAGGATCGAGCCCACGACGTTCGGCGAGGCCATATCGGCAATCGTATTCGCCTCGTAGTACGGCCAGAGGTGCTGCGTGGCCGTCGCGTTCGGCGCACCGAAGCGCGGCAGCGCGTTGATGCCGTGGATGAGCACCGCGCCCAATCCGAGCGCCGGCACCGCCGCGCGCAGGCGCTCCCGCACGGACTTCCTCGTGAGCTGCGAGGGATCGACCCAGCGCATCAGGCCCATGAAGAAGATCGTCGAGAGACTCGTGCCGACCACGGCCTCGAGAAACGCTACGCTCACCGCGCCGAGGATGGCGAAGGTCAGCGCGAGCGTGGCGCTGAGGACCGAGAGCAGGATCACCGATGTCAGCAGGTGCCGCACGCCGAGCAGCGCGAGCGCGGCCACCGCGACGAGCAACGAGAGCACCTCGGCCACGTAGATGAGCACGGTCAGTCCTTCCCGGTGGGCGGCTTGCCGGCCTCGATGGCCGCGCGCGCGAGGAGGTGACCGACCAGCGGGCTCGTCACCGCGAGGAACAGCGTCGCGAGGATCAGCTTGCCGGAGACGAGACGAGGCCCGAGGTGCACGGCGACGCCGGCGAGCACGAGCGGCACGCCGAGGGTGTCGATGACGCCCGTGACGTGCAGCCGCGAGAAGAGATCGGGTAGGCGCAGGATCCCGACGCCGGCGACGAGGAGGAAGAACAGGCCGACGGCGATGAGGCCGGTGGCGACGAGGTCGGCGATGCTCACGCCTCGCCCTCGCGGCCGCGGCGTACGTAGTGCGCGATCAGCAGCGTCGTGAAGAGGTTGAGCAGGAAGAGGGCCAGCGCGATGTCGACGTAGAGTTCGACGGCGCCGTAGAGCTGGCCGATCAGCACGAGCATCGCCGGCACGAGCGTCCCGAGGCCGTTCAGCGCGGCCACGCGGTCGAAGACGCTCGGCCCCTTGATCACCCGGGCGAGGAACGGCAGCAGCAGGAGCATCAGCGCAAACAGCGCGGCGAGGAAGACGGGTCTCACGGGCGGCGACCGTCGTCGAAGAGCGCCGCGACGCGCGCGACCATCCGGCCGTCGAGCACGCCCGCCGCCGAGGAGTCGTCTATGGCGTGCACGAGCATCGTGCGCTCATCGACGTCGATCGTGAGGCTGCCCGGCGTCAGCATCGCCGAGATGCCGAAGAGCGCGCGGGCCCGCGGCGTGCTGAGCGGCGGGTCAAGTTCGACGAGCTGCGGCCGGGCCGGGCAGGACGGCGACAGCACGATGCGCGCCACGTGGATGTTGGAGACGACGATCTCCTTCAGGAGCCACGGCGCGAAGCCTGCGAACCGACCCCACCGGATCTGCGTCCCGTCCACGACCGGCGGGACACCCGCCGCGATCGCCAGGACGGCCAACGCGCCCACGCCGAGATGCATCCAGTCCGCCTTGCCGGACAGGACGTACCACACCGCGAACAATGCGGCGGCAAACAGGGTGTTGGCGGAAAGGCGCTGCCTGAGCGTCATCCGGATCCTCTGCAAGTCACTGTCGGGAACGCGACTGCGGCCAATCGGAACCGGGCTCGGTCCGCGACGTGCAGCCGCCCTGGAACTTGTCTACGTTTTCGGCCGTAGGCTCAGCCGTTCCCCCAAACCTACGCAGGAGCACACACGATGTCATCTCTCGCACGCGCCGCGAAATGGGGCGGCACCGGACTGCTTTCCCTGGTGTTGCTCGGCACCGCCGGCGTCTACCTCTGGTCGAGCTCAGAGCTCAGCGCCACCGTGCCGAGCCCCACGCACGCGTTCACGGCGCCCACGGATTCCGCGTCGATCGCCCGCGGTGAACACGTCACGAAGGCGCTGGCCAAGTGCGCGGATTGCCACGGCGAAGACTACGGCGGCCACACGCTGGTGGACAACTTTCCCATCGGACGCCTCTCCGGCCCCAACCTCACGCGCGGTCAAGGCGGCGTGACGGCGTCGATGACCGACGCCGACTGGGAGCGCGCCATCCGGCATGGCGTCGCCGCCGACGGCCGTCGCCTCGTGTTGATGCCCTCGCACGAATACCAGCTGATGTCCGACGAGGACGTCGGTCTCGTGATCGCCTACCTGCGCAGCGTCGCGCCGGTGGACCGCCAGATGCCGCCCACCCGCATCGGGCCGCTGGCGCGGGCGCTGTTCGCCGCCGGCAAGATGCCGCTGCTTCCGGCCAACGCCGTGACGCACGGCAGCGACGTCGTGGCCAGCGTCACCATCGATTCGACCGTCGAGTACGGCCAGTACCTCGCGAGCGGCGGCTGCTCGGGCTGCCACGCCGCGAACTACTCGGGTGGCCCGATCGGCGGTGCGCCGCCGGACTGGCCGCACGCCTCGAACATCACGCCCACCGGCCTCGCCGCCTACGACTATGAGAGCTTCGTGACCGTGCTCAGCACCGGCACGCGCCCCGACGGCACCACGCTGCACCCGGTGATGCCCGTGCAGGCCACGAAGCTGATGACGCCGGTGGAGATGACCGCGATCTGGAAGTACCTGCAGTCCGTGCCGGCGTTGGAGACTGGGTCGAGATAGGGACGGAAGACGGATGACGGATGCTTGATTGGTGCGCAGGACAGTCCCGCGCGCCCGACAAGCATCCGTCATCCGTCATCCGTCATCTATTCAGCTGATCGCGCCCCCGCTCAAGGAACGGAATCCCCCGCTCCATCCAGTCGGGCTTCGGCGCCCCGAGCAGGTGATGCGCGAAGAACTCCTGCATCCGGCGGTCGATGTCCTTCTGGTTCGCGTACTTCCGCGGGTTGTGCTCGTCGCCATTGTAGTTGAGCATATACGCCTCCTTGCCCAGGCGACGCATCGCGACGAAGAACTCGATGCCCTGGTACCACGGCACCGCCCCGTCGTTGTCGTTGGCCATGAACAGCACCGGCGTCGTGACGCGGTCGAGGAAGAACAACGGTGAGTTCTCGATGTAGCGCTCGGGGTACTCCCAGAGCGAACCGCCGATGCGGCTCTGGCCGCGCTCGTAGTTCACGATCGCGCGCTCGACGCCGCTGGCCCAGCGGATGCCGCCGTAGGCCGAGATCATGTTCACGACCGTCGCGTTCGGCACCGCCGCCGCGAAGAGGTTCGTCTGCGTGATGATGTAGTTCGTCTGGTAGCCGCCCCACGACTGGCCGCCGATGCCGACGCGCTTCGCGTCCACGAAGCCCTCGGCGATCAGCGACTGCACGCCCGGCACGATGCTCTTCACCGAGCTGGGGCCCGGGTAGCCCGGCGTGTAGTGGATGTTCGGGAAGAACACCACGTAGCCCAGCGAGGTGTAGACCGTCGGGTTGATGATGTTGCGGCCCGCCGGACGGTGGTACTGGTGCAGGTTGTCCGAGAGCTGCTCGTAGAAGTACACGAGCATCGCGTACTTGCGGCTCGGGGCGAAGCCCATCCGGTACACCATGTTGTCGAGACGGCACTCGAGGGCGGCGAGCAGGTTGTGACCCGTCACGCCCGGGAGCGCGG
>DAOMNV010000051.1:0-18094 GCA_035444005.1 Gemmatimonadaceae bacterium | reverse complement strand
GGATCCCCCCGCGGCCGCTGCGCAGCGGCACGGAGCCATCGTCCACGCGGTGATGCGGCTCGAGCTTCGCCATCAGGCGCTCGAGGAGGCGCACGATCTCGCCCTCCGAGGCGCGCAGCTCGCGGCGGATGCGCCGCAGCGCCGGCGAGGCGTCGTCCTTGAGCTCGCCGTCCTCGGTGAGCACGCGGTCAAGCTGCGCCTCGAGCGCCGGCAGCGCGATCAAGCGATCCGCCAACGGCGCGAGCGGCGCGCGCGCCGCCGGATGCCGCGCCTCGTCGCGCAGCGACTGTTGCGTGAGCCGCGACGAGCGCAGCAGCGTCCACGCGCCGCGCAGTTCCGCGCCGTTCCACGCCGCACCCTCGACGCGCAGGCGCTTGAACGCCTCGCCCAGTTCGGGGATCGCCTCGCTGCGGAAAGGATTCTCGCCGCCGACGATCGCCCGCATCGCCGCGACGCGCGCGTGCTCCGCGTGCAGCTCGGCCAGCGCATCCGCGCGGTCGAGATGCGTGCCCCCGACGCGCACCGGGCGCAGCCCGCGAATGCGCGCTGCGCCCGGACTGGTGGACGCGTGCCCCGCGACGTGGTCGAGCAGTCGCGCGAATTCGAGGACGTCGAGTGCGTGGGCCTGGACCGTCACGGAGACGTCCCGAGCTCCTCGCGTACGATGCGGTTGAGGACGCTACCGTCCAGCCGGCCCTTGAAGGCGGGCATCACCTTGCCCATCACGGCACCCATTTGCTTGGCGCCTCCGGCGATGGCCGCGCGGACCGCTGCGCGCACTTCATCGTCCGTGGGCGCGGCGGGGAGGTAGGCTTCCAGCGCCTCCGCCTCCCGCCGCTCGGCCGCCGCCTGTTCGGCGCGACCGCCCTTCTCGAACATCTCCACTGATTCCCGCCGTCGCTTGATCGCCTTGCGGATCACCTCGACGACATCGTCGTCGCTCGGCAAACGCTTGATCGCGATCTCGTGATTGCGGATGTCGGCCAGCACGGTGCCGAGCAGCAGGACACGATCTCTATCCTGTGCCTTCCGGGCGACATTCAGCTCGCCCTGCAGCCGCGCCGCCAACTCCGACATCAGTTCGCGCGGGGGCGACGGGTCTTGCGCTGCGCCGCGTTGAGCTTCCGCTTGCGCTTCTCGCTCGGCTTTTCATAGTGACGATGCTTGCGCAGGTCCGCGAGGATCCCGGCCTTCTCGCACTTCTTCTTGAAACGCTTGAGCGCGCGCTCGAAGTTCTCGTCTTCGTGGATGACGATTTCCGACAAACTGATTTCCCCCCTTCGTGGCGTTTGTGCGCCGGCTGGGGACGTAGGTTGGGTTAGCCTCTTAAGGTACAGACTTGTAATGGGTTAGGCAACTGTGGGGAGACGGGGGACGTGAGACGTGAGACGGATCCCGCAAGCTGGCGCTCGCTTCCGTCACCCGTCATCCGTCATCCGTCATCCGTCCGGCCCCCGAGTCGCGCGACCTCCGCGAGCAGCCCCTCACGAAACGCCGAAACCCCGAACTTGCTCGCCCAGGCCCGGCACCCCGCCGCCGTCACCCGGCCCGCCGCAATCTCCGCCTCCAGCCGCCCGACCCCCTCGGCGATCGCCTCCGGCGTCTGGGCGTCGAAGAACACCCCCGTCCCCGGGCCCACCGTCTCCAGCGCCCCGCCCTTCCCGTAGGCCAGCACCGGCGTCCCCGCCGCCAGCGCCTCCACCGGCGCGATCCCGAAATCCTCCTCGGCCGCGAATACGAATCCGTCCGCGCGCTGCAGCCAGTCGCGCAGCTCGTTGCGCGGCAGATGCCCGAGCAGCCGCACGTTCGGCCCCGCCGCCGCCTCCGCCTTCGCCCACTCCGGCCCGTCGCCGATCACCACGAGGTCGCGGTCGGGCAGTTGCTTGAACGCCTCCACGATCAGCGGGATGCGTTTGTACGGCACGAAGCGCGACGCCGTGAGATACAGCCGGCGCGCGCCCGCCGCGGCACTCGCTCCGCCGTCCGTGGCACCCGCCCCGCCGGCGTCGCTTGTCTCACCCGTCACGCCCGCCCCGCCGGCCGCCGCCGCCCCGAAGTACTCCGTGTCAACCGGCGGGTACAGCACCGCGCTGTCGCGACCCCAGGTCCGCTGGATCCGCGCGCGAATGAACTCGCTGATCGCGAGAATGCGCGTCGGACGATCCGCCGTGCGGCGGTCCCACGCGCGGATGCGCGCGAGCAGCGCACGCGCGAGCATCCCCTTCACGCCGCGCGCGAGGCCCGACTCCTCGAGGTACTGCTCCTCGAGATCCCAGGCATAGCGCACCGGTGAGCAGCAGATGTTGAGATGCGGCACGCCCGGCGGCGTGCGCACGCCCTTCGCCACCGCGTGGCTCACGCTGATCACGAGATCGTAGCCCGCAAAGTCGAAGCGCTCGATCGCCCAGGGCATCAGCGGCAGGAGGCGCCGATGCGCGCGCGTCGCGCCGGGAATGCGCTGCAGCGGCGAGACCACCACGCGCCGCGCGCCGATCAACGCCGCCAGCGACGGCACCGGATCGGACACCAGCGTGAACAGGTCGGCGTCGGGAAACAGCGCGCACAACTGCCCCGTGATCTCCTCGGAGCCGCCGTGCGTGATCAGCCATTCGTGGACGAGCGCGACCTTCACCCGGGCGGCCACGTCATCCGACGGCCGGCCAGCACGTGCGCGTGCAGGTGATGCACCGTCTGCCCGCCGTCGTCGCCGGTGTTCACCACCACGCGGTACCCCGCCTCCTCCACGCCCAACTCACGCGCCACCCGCTTCGCCAACTCACTCACCGCCGCCATCACCGCGCCATCGGGCGTCTCCGCCAACGATGCGTAGTGCGCCTTCGGGATCACCAACACGTGCACCGGCGCCTGCGGCGCGATGTCGTGGAAGGCGAGCGCGTGATCGCTCTCGGCGACGAGCTTCGCGGGGAGCTGCTTGTTGGCGATCCGACAGAATAGACAATTCTCAGGCATTGGATTGCTCCGATTGTGGACGGATGACGGATGACGGATGCGCGAGGAGGGAGGGATGACGGATGACGGATGCTTCAGGCAGCGTCGCGATGTTCGGCATCCACCACCCAACTAGCATCCGTCATCCGTCATCCGTCCCTAGCAAGTCTCGCCCTACACACCGCCACCCCACCCACCGCCGCGGTCTCGAACCTCAGTATCTGATTCCCAATCGACGCCACCTTGAACCCCGCCGCCACGAAGGCCTCCCGCTCGCTGTCCTCGAGCCCGCCTTCGGGGCCGATCACCAGCGTGACAGGGCTCGATGCGCCGAGTACGTCGAGCAACGGTGCTGCGCCGCCGTCGAGCACGACGCCGAGCCCTTCGGGCCGCGCGCTGATCGCGTGCTCCACCGTCGCCTCGGGGTAGAGCGTCGGCAACCACGCGCCGCCGCTCTGCTCCAGCGCGCTCACCATCCGCGCGCGCGTCTTCTGCTGGAATACCGGGCCCTCGCCGCGCGGGTTCACGTGCTTCGAGCGCCTGAACAGCACCGGGCGCCAACTCGTCACACCCAGTTCCGTCGCCTTCTCGGCGAGCCACAGCATCCGGTCCTTGTCCGCCACCGGCAGCAGCAGGTGGATCGGCGCCGGCGGCTCCACGAGCACGGCCTCTTCCACCGCGACCGTCGCGTGCCGCTTCGCGAGCTGCGTCAACACACCTTCGCCGACCGTACCCTGCCCATCGAGCAAGCGCAGCCGCGCACCCACCTCGAGGCGCCGCACGCGCATATGATGCGCCGCGTCCTCGCCGAGCGTGACGCTCGACGGCGCGTGGAAACTCTCATCGGTACAGAACGTCGGCAGGCTCACGCGGAGAATCTCGCCATCACCCACGCCCCGCGCGAGGTCGCGCCGCGCATCATCACGCGGCCCGTGCGCAGCGCACGCTCCACCACTGGTCCTCGGCGTCCTCCGCCTCCACGCGCCAACCGCTCGACGCCAGCGCCTCCAGCATCCGCGCGCGCTCCTCGGCGAGGATGCCGCTCAGGATGATCACGCCATCGTCGGCCAGCGTCATCGCCATCAACGGCAGCAGGTCGACGAGCACCGACGAGATGATGTTCGCGAGGATCACCCGCACCGGCGCGACCAGCGGCAGGAACACCGCCGCATCGCCCTCCAGCGCCGCGACGCGGTCGCCCACGCCATTGCGCGCGATGTTCTCCTCGGCGTTGCCCGTCGCGTCGGGATCGATCTCGATCGCATACACGCGCGCCGCGCCCAGCTTCGCCGCCGCGATCGCCAGCACCGCCGAGCCCGAGCCGAGGTCCGCCACGCTGTCGCCCGCGCGGATCGCGCCCTGCATCAAGCGCACCACGCCGCGCGTCGTCGGATGCTCACCCGTCCCGAAGGCCATCGCTGGCTCGATGACGATCGTCGTCGCCGGATCGCGCCCCGCCGCCAACCACGGCGGCGTCACCGTCAACGCGCCGAGTTGGTGCGCCGTGATGCGCTCCTTCCACTTCTCCGACCAATCCGTGTCGTCGAGCGGCGAGAGCTCCGCCTGCAGCGCCTCGTCGGCCACGCGCACCGCCGCCACGAACGCCGCCGCGTCAACGGCATCACTCAGATGCGTGACGAGCGCCTCACCGGCCTCCTGCAATCCCTCCGCGCCCGCTGCGAACATCGCAGCCGCAACGGCGGCGGTGCGGGAGGAGTCGGAGGGGCGGATGGATACTCTGGTCCAAGACATAGCTGAGAGGGTGGATGACAAAGACGGGAGACTTGAGACGTGAGACGTGGGAAGCTACCGAACGCGCGCCAAAGACCAGCATCCGTCATCCGTCATCCGTCCCCACTCTCAAGTCTCCCGTCTCCCGTCTCCAGTCTCACCCAAGCGCCTCTTTCATCTTCGCCCAAAACCCCTTCTCCCGCTTCTCCGGCGGCTTCGCCTGCACCTCGTGCAGCTTCTCGATCAGCTTCGTCTCGTCCTTGCTCAGCTTCGTCGGCGTCCACACCTGCACGCGCACGTGGAGGTCGCCGGCGCCGGACGCGTTCACGCGCGGGAGGCCGCGGCCGCGCAGCACGAACACTTCGCCGCTCTGCGTGCCTTCGGGAATGCGCAGCGTCAGCGGGCCGGTCACGCCCGGCACGTCGAGGTCGGCGCCGAGCACGGCCTGCGGGTAGGTCACCAGCACTTCGCAGTAGAGATCCTCGCCGTCACGCTCGAAGCGCTCGTCCTCGAGCACCTCGAACACCACGATCACGTCGCCGCGAGGACCGCCGCGCAGGCCGGCATTGCCGACGCCGCGCAGGTGCATATACTGGCCCGTCGCCACGCCGGCGGGGACCTTGAGGTCGATCGTATGCTCACCGCGCTGACGGCCTTCGCCGCGGCAGCTCTTGCAGGGCGAGGCGATCATCACGCCTTCGCCGCGGCAGGTCGGGCACGGCGCCACCGAGACGAACTGCCCGAAGAAGCTCTGCTGCGCGCGACGCACCTCGCCCTGGCCGTTGCAGGTCGTGCAGCGCGTGGGCTTCGTGCCTTCCTCGGCGCCCGTGCCCGTGCAGCGCTCGCAGGCGTCGAGCAGCTTGAGCTTGATCTGCTTCGTGACGCCGGTCGCGACCTCCAGCATCGTGAGCTGGAGATCCACCTTCACGTCGGCGCCCGAGCGCGGGCCGCTCTGCTGACGCCCGCCGCCACCGCCGCCGCCGAAGATGTCGCCGAGCCCGAAGTCGCGCATAAAGATGTTCAGCGCCTCGGAGAGGTCCACGTGGTGGAATCCGCCAGCGCCGCCCATCCCGCCCTTCAAGCCGGCCTCGCCGTAGCGATCGTAGGCCGCGCGCTTCTGCGCGTCCCGCAGCACGTCGTAGGCCTCGGTGATCGCCTTGAACTGCTCCTCGGCGTCCTTCGAGCCCCCGTTGCGGTCGGGATGGTACTTCATCGCAAGCTTGCGGTACGCCTGCTTGATCTCGTCGTCGCTCGCCGTGCGCGGTACGCCCAGCGTTTCGTAGTAAGTGCTCATATCGTCGGTGGAATCTAGTCGGTAGCTTATTGCCCGTGCCGTCGCCCGCCCTCGCCCGCAATGCCGCGCTGCTGCTCGCTGCCAACGCAGTCTCGCTGCTCGCCCCACTCATCACCGTGCCCTACGTGGCCCGCGTGCTGGGCCCCGCCGCCTGGGCACCCGTCCTCGTCGCCCAGGCCGCCATCGCCTGGCTCGTGATGGTCGTCGACTTCGGATTCGACCTCTCCGCCGTCCGCGCCATCGCCGCCGAGCCCGCAGCCGACAAACGCGCCCAGATCGTCCACCAGGTGCAGAGCGCCAAGCTCCTGCTCGCACCGATCGCCAGCCTCGCGCTTGCCGTCATCTTCGTCAGCCTGCCCAGCCTGCGCGGCGCCTGGCCGCTCTTCGCCGCCTCGCTGGCCCTCGTGTGGATGCGCGGCTTCGAACCCCTGTGGTACTTCCTCGGGCGCGAACGCGTGCCGAGCGCCGTCACGGTGCAGATCATTGGCAAGCTTGGTGCCACCGCCGCGACCTTCCTCCTCGTCCGCGCCCCAGAGGACGCCTGGCTCGTCATCGGCCTGCAAGCCGCCGGCACCGGCCTTGCGACAGCCATCCTGACGGGCTGGATGCGCCACGATGCCCCACGCCGCCTGCCCCGCTGGCGGGACGCCCGCGCCGCACTCGGCGCCGGCGCCGCGCTCGCCGGCTTCCGCGCCACCACCGGCCTCGTCGCCACGGGCAACGTGCTCATCGGCGGCGCACTCCTCGCCACACCCGCCCTCGCCGCCTACGCCGCCGCCGATCGCCTCGTGCGCGCCGCCATCGGCACCCTGCATCCGCTCACGCAGGTCGTCCTCCCGCGCGTCGCCGCCGAACGCGCCGCGCTCGCCGCCGGCACCGCCCACGCAGCCCCCGATCGCCTCGTCGCCCGCTCGATGCGCGTCACCGGCACGCTCGGCCTCCTCATCGGCATCGTCACCTTTGTCGGCGCGCCACAGATCGTCGCGATCCTCCTCGGCCCCGGCTACGAAGCCGCGATCCCGCTGCTGCGCGCGCTCGCGTTCCTGCCGCCGCTCGTCGCCGTCAACACCGTGCTCGGCGTCCAGTGGGCCATTCCCTTCGGCCGCGACCGCGCCTTTCTCGGCGCCGTGCTCGTCTCCGGCACGGTGAATCTCGTGCTCGCAGTACTAGTCGCGCCGCACTACGGCGCGATGGGCATCATTGCCACGCTCATCGGCGCCGAAGCCCTGCAAACGCTGCTGTTGCTGCGCATCAAGTGGAGCGCGCGATGAGCGCCTACGTCCTCACCGCCGCGCGCAACCACGGCGCCTTCATCGATGCCTGCATCGAGAGCGTACGCGCGCAGACGCACACGGACTGGCGGATGCTCGTGCTCGACGACGGCTCCAGCGACGACACCGTCGCGCGCGTCGATGCGTGGTGTGCGCGCGACGCGCGCATCGCGCTGCATCGTGCGCCGTCGCCGCCCTCCGGTGCGCTCGGCGCGTACCTGCAGCTGCTCGCGCTCGTGCCGCCTGGCCACGACGTCGCCCTGCTTGACGGCGATGACGTCTGGCTGCCGACGCATCTCGCCGAGTCGCTCGCGGCGCTGCGGCCCGAAGCCGGCACCGCAGCGGCCCCGACCACCGGCTCTGCGCGCCCCCGGCTCGTTCACGGCGACCTCGCGCTCATCGACGCCGACGGACGCGAACTCGCCCCTTCGCTCTGGCGCGCCGCCCATCTCGCGCCGCAACCCACAAGCGTGCGACGGCTCGCCATCGACAACACCGTCACCGGCTCGACGATCGCGATGAACGCCGCGCTCGTCGCCGAACTCTGCGCGCGCGCACCGCAGAGATCGTCGGCGACAGCGGCATTCGATTCGTCGCCGATCTCCGCCGCTGCACCAGCCCCCGCGCTCTACCAAGACGCGTGGTTCGCCCTCGCCGCGGCCGCGCTCGGGCAGATCGTCTCGCGCACGGCGATCACCGTGCAGTACCGCCAGCACACGCAGAACCTCGTCGGCGCATCGCCGCGCGGTGCGCCGCGCCTCAGCGACCTCGCGTCACCGGCGCAGCGCGCCGCACGCGCGACGGCTGCGCATTCCGCATCGGCAAGCGCGCCCGCGCGCGACCGCCTCCGCCGCGATCTCGCGCGCTCCTACGCACAGGCCGCGGCCTTCCTCGACGCCTACGGCGACGTCCTGCAACCTGACGACCGCGCGTTCCTCGCGCGTTACGCAGCGATTCCGCAACTGTCGCGGCCGCTGCGCGCCTGGACGCTCTTCACGCTGCGCCGCGCGCCGAGCGATACCCTGCTCCGCCGGCTCGGCGTCGCGCTCCGCGGCTAGTTGAGATGTCATCGCGAGTTGGTGCGTGGCAAAGCTGCAGGCTACGGGGTAGTTTATTTGTATGCGCCTGTCCTTCGAGCTTTCTGAGGCCCAACAGGGCCAGCTCAACGCCATCGCCCAGCGGCTGAACGTGCCCGCGGATGCGCTGGCGGCCGCGGCATTGCGCGACCTCCTCGATCGCCGCGAAGCCGCCTACGAGGCCGCCGCCGCGCACGTGGTCGAGAAGAACGCCGAGCTGTATCGCCGGCTCGCGTGACCGGGTCGCCCGTGGCGATTCGGTTCCTCTCCCTCGGCGAAGTTCTCGACCTCTACGGGCGCGTGCTCGTCGCGGGTGGTGGTTCGTCTGCAATCCGCGACCTCGGCGCGCTGGAGTCGGCGCTCGCGCAGCCCCGGGCGACGTTCGGTGAGGTCGACTTGTATCCGACGCTGGTCGAGAAGGCGGCGGCGCTCGGGTTTTCGCTCATCCGCAACCATCCGTTCGTGGACGGGAACAAGCGGATTGGCCACGCGGCGCTCGAAGTCTTCCTGGTACTCAACGGGCATCAACTCGACGCCAGCGTCGACGATGCGGAGCGCGTCATTCTCGGCGTCGCGGCCGGATCCATCGACCGGGACGAGTTTGCGGTGTGGATCCGCAAGAACCTCGTGAGCTACCGAGGCGGCTGACCGCGCCGACGGTCGCGCTCCCGCCCCGCGCGCACCCGCGCGTCCGCATACGCCGCCGCAATCCCCTCGGCGTAGCGCGCCGGCCCAAACACGCGATGCAAGGTCGCGTGCTGCGCCGCCGACTCCGCCGCCGCTGCATCCGGCGACTCAAGCATCCCGCGCAGTGACGCGACCAGTCCATCGGCGTCGGCAAAGCGCCGCAGCCCGAGCTGCGTCCCCGCCGATTCCATCCGCGCGCGCTCCGAGAGCAGCACGATGCACGACGACGCCAGCGATTCCAGCATCGCCATCGACAGCGACTCCGGACGCCGCGACGGCAGCACCATCACCTGGATGCCCGTCCGCGCGAGCCAGCCCGGCACGTCGTCGATCTCGCCGAGCACCTGAACGTTCGCCGACACGCGCGCGCGCAACGCCGCCGCCCACTCGCGATGCTCAGGGAGCGTCGGGCCCACCAGATACAGCTCCGTCTGCGGCAGCGCCCGCGCGGCCTCGACGGCGATGTCCTGCCCCTTGTGCTCGCCCATCGCCGCGACCACCGCCCAGCGCAGCGGCGCCGCCGGCCAGCGCGACACCCAGGGCAACTGCGCCACCGCCTGCGGCATCGCGTTCACCACGAGGTGCGGACGCGCGCCGAGCGCGCGCAGGCCACGGTCCACCTCGAGACTGGTCGACACCAGCACGCCGCAGGGGTCGCGACCCACCGACTGCGTGAGGAAGATCCGCTCCAGCGCGTGGTGGTGCAGGTGTACGTGATAGACCGTCGGACGCCGGAAGCGCCGGTTCGCCCGACGCCACGCGTGATACAGCCGCGGCCCATTCACGTGCACGATGTCCGCCGTCTCCGCCACCGCCGGCCACAGCAGCGCGCGACCGCTGCGCCACAGCGTCCACAGGTCGCGCGGCGACTTGCGCCCATCGCTGAGCGGCGGCAGCCGAAGGTCGTGCAGCGTGACGCTGTCGCCGAACTCCTCCCGCAACGCCTGCTCGGCGGCACCACCAAGCGGGAACGCCGCCTCGGCCTGCCACCCCCACGCACGCCACAGCGCCAGCGTCTCCAGCATCACGCGCTGCGCGCCGCCCACGTGGCCCCACTGGTCGAGTATCAGCGCACGCGGCGCGGCCGCGCTCACGTCAGCAGATCCGTGACCAGCGACGAAGTGTGCGTGACCAGCGCGATGACCTTCTCGTACGGCATCCGCGTCGGGCCGATCACGCCGATCACGCCCGCCAGCGAGCCGGCGCGATACTCCGCCGTCACCAGCGTGAGGCCGCCGAACAACGCCGAGCCGTGCTCGTCGCCGATCGTGATGCGCACGCCCGGTTCCGCGGCACGCTCCCTGAGCACGCCCGCGAGCTGCGTGCGCGTCTCCGTGAGCGCGATCAACTGACGCATCCGCTCTCCCGAGGAGAACTCCGGCTTGTCGGCGAGCACCGAGGCCTGGCCAAGCAGCACGGACTCCTCGTCGGCCGGCGCGGCGACGTCGAACAGCTGGTCGCCTTCCTGCACGAAGATGTTGAGCAGTTCCGTCGCCCCGCCCTGCTGCGCCGCCGCGTCGCGCAGCCGCTCGCCCAACGATCGCCGGATCTCCGAGAGCGACAGCCCCGCGAGCCGCTCGTTCAGCACCTGCTGCACCTGGGCGATCGCGTCGTCGGCCACCTCGCCCGCCACCTCGACGAAGATCGTCCGCACCGCCCCGCCCCGCAGCGTCAGCACGAGAATCAGTCGCTCGGCGCTCATCCGCACCAACTCGAGACGGGTGAGGATCGTGTGATCGAGCCGAGGCCCGAGCGCGACACCCAATTCTTGCGTGATGACACCCAACGACTGCGCGGCCCGCCGCAGGATGGTCTCGATCGCCGAGCCGCGGTCGCCGATCTCGGCGGCCAGTCGGTCGCGGTCGGCGGTGGGCAGCGGCCGGCCGACGGCCATCAGGCCGTCTACATAGAAGCGGTAGGCCTTGTCGGTGGGGACGCGCCCCGCGGAGGTGTGCGGGTGGAAGAGGAAGCCCTTCTCCTCGAGGTCCGCCATCGTGTTGCGGATGGTCGCCGGCGACACGCCGAGCGCGGAGCGGCGACTGATCGTGCGCGACCCCGCCGGCTCCGCAGTCTCCACATAGGAGCGGATGACGGCTTCGAGCACCCGACGTTCGCGCTCCGAAAGCTCGGCGTTGGCCATAAGTCCAAGATTATGAAGGACTTGCCACGCAAGTCAAGGCGTATCAGCCAGCGAGGAGGGCGGCTGCGAGGGAGTCGAGCCGCAGCCAGCCCTGCGGCGTGAGGCGTAAGCGGCGTCCGTCGAGCGTGGCCCAGCCCTGTCCGAGCCACAGCGTAACCGTCTTAACTTCGTTTTCGTGGATATCCAGACCGTCCGAGGTTCGCAAGCCGAGGTAGATCCGTTCGGCGGCGGAACCCTGCACATTCTCGCGCCCTTCGAGCGGATCCACCCCCGCCGCCAGCTGCCGCTGCCACTCGGCGTACGCGGCCGTGTTCCAGCGCCGTTCGCTGCCGTCGAATCCGTGCGCAGAGGGCCCCAACCCGAGGTACGGCACGCCGGTCCAGTAGGCGGAATTGTGCCGCGCGCGGTGCCCTGGCCGCCCGTAGTTCGAGACCTCGTAATGCTCGAACCCAGCCGATGTCAGCCGGTCGTGGGCCTCCAGAAACTCCCGCTCATACCGCTCCTCCGGCGCCTCCGCGACCTCCCCGCGGGCCGTCCAGCGGCCCAGGGGCGTGTGCGACTCGACGGTCAGACCATAGACAGAAAGGTGTTCAACGTCCAGAGAAATCGCGGCGTCTAGGTCGGCTGTCCAGTTTCTATTGAGATGCTCCGGCGCGGCGAAAATGAGGTCCACGGAGATCGACGCCACCCCCGCCGCCCGCAGGATCCGCACGGCCTCGCGAGCCCCTTCCGGACCGTGACCGCGATGCATCCACTCCAGCACGCCGGCGTCGAAGGACTGCACGCCCAACGAGATCCGATTGACCCCAGAAGCCACCCATCGCGCAGCGGCGTCGGCGGTCACGTCCTCAGGATTGGCTTCGAGGGTAATTTCTGCGCCCTGCTCGGCTGTGGATAACTGGCCGCTGTTGGCCCAGTCGGCGATTCTGTGGATAAGTTGTTCCACGCCCGTTCCACCGAGCTTCGAGGGCGTCCCACCGCCGAAGTACAGCGTGCGGATCGGGCCGCTGGGCGCCTCGAGTCGCCGCGTGACCAATTCTGCCACTATGGCGTCTACGTATTCGGAGACCGGTACCTCGCGCCGCACAGCGATCGAGAAGTCGCAGTAGGTGCAGCGCCGTCCACAAAAGGGGACGTGGACGTAGATGTGCCGGTAGTCGGTCACGAGGCGAGCTCCTGGCGCCCGCCGAGTTCGCCTGGGAGCCGCCGATCGCGGTCCAGGCACCGGTAGGCACCGATCGCGACCCACCGCGGGGCCGCTGCTGCAGTGAAATGTCCAGTGTCGCTACCTGAAGACATTACAGCGCCAGTACTAGCTGGCACGGCCATCAACCCACAGGATGATAATGACTTAAAGCAGTTTCTCAAAGCACGTATTTTGTTAGAGTTAACATAGTGCTTCGAGAAACTACTTAAGCAAGGCTGTGGAACCGCGGATTTGCCCACTCCGGCAAATATCGCCTACTCAGAGCGCTGCCGCCAGAGGCAGTTTCTGCCGTCCGCTTCGGTCTTTCGGGGGCCCGGGAGCCCTCGCCTCAATCCCCGCCTGCGGGATCCGGCGGCCGACGACTCGCCCCTGCCTCGCCGCAGTCGGCCGAGCCCAGTCCCCGGCTGCCCCAGCCCAGTCCCTGGCGGCACCGGCCCAGTCCTCGGCGACCCTCAGTCCCTCGCGGCCAGCTCCGCCAGTTGGTAGCCGGCGCCCCCTGCCCTCGCGATCCCTAGCATCTCGAGCCTGAGCAGTCCCTCAGAAACCTGCCTGATTGACAGATTCTTCTCCTTCGCCAGCTCCGCCGCGCCGCGTGGCCTGGACTCCAGTGCACTGAGAATCAGACGGTCGATCGGGTCCCAGAGTTCGGCCGCGACTCGCTCCCGCTGGTCTGCGGCTGACTCGACCGTGTTGGCAAATGTGGAAAATCCCATCACTACCAACATATCCTCCGCCCCGAGGATCACTTGAGCGCCGTCGCGCAGGAGAAGGTTTGAACCCGCCGCGCGGGGGTCGTCGGCGAGGCCTGGGACGGCCCCCACCGTGCGGCCCAAGTCGCGGGCCACGGAGGCCGTATTGAGGGCGCCGGACTTGTAGCCGGCCTCCACCACGAGGGTCATCCGGCAGAGCCCGGCGATGATCCGGTTGCGGCGCGGGAAGCAGCCCGGAAAGGCCTTGGTGCCCGGTTCGATCTCGCTCAAGACCGCCCCATTTTCCTGGACAAGCCGGTGCAGCGTGCGGTGTGCTGCCGGGTATGGAACGTCCACCCCCGTGCCTAGGACGGCGATTGTGCGGCCTCCGGCGGCCACGGCCGCT
Organism: Gemmatimonadaceae bacterium; assembly: GCA_035444005.1. Taxonomy (GTDB): domain Bacteria; phylum Gemmatimonadota; class Gemmatimonadetes; order Gemmatimonadales; family Gemmatimonadaceae; genus Pseudogemmatithrix. Next base: position 4,644 of record DAOMNV010000051.1, on the reverse strand, counting down.
TCGTGGGCGGCGGCGTCAACGCCCCGGGCGAGGCCGGAGACCACCACCAGCCCCGCGCGCGCGGCCGCGGCGGCGAGGCGCTGGGCCATCCGGACGCCGTACGCCGAGGCTTCGCGGGTGCCGACGATGGCCACGAGGCGGTCCGCGTCCAGGTCCAGGACGGAGGGGTCGCCCAGCAACCACAATCCTTTGGGACGTATCGAAAGCTCGCCCAGCTGGGCGGGCAGGTCCGGCGCGGGGCACCACAGCGGGGTCCGCGCCGGGGTCGGCATCAGCCGGGCAACTCGCCGGCCGCCTTTCGCAACTCCAGGAGACGGCTCCACCAGGCGGCCTTCAGTTGGTCGAGGCCCATCCGGCCGGCCGCCGAGATCGACCACTTCCCGAAGGCCTCGGGCGATTCGATCTCGGGCACGTAGTCTTCGCCCAGCAGGTCGAGCTTGGTGAAGACCACGCAATGCGGCTTGGCGGCCAGTTCCGGCGAGTAGTTCAGGACTTCCGCCCGCAGCTGGTCGTACTCGGCCTGCCAGTCCATCGCGTCGATCGGGATCAGGAAGGCCAGGATGCGGGTGCGCTCGATGTGGCGCAGGAACTGCAGGCCCAGGCCCTTGCCGGTGTGCGCGCCTTCGATGATGCCCGGGATGTCGGCGACGACGAAGGTGCGGCTGTCCGAGAGCTGGACCACGCCGAGGTTCGGGGCGAGGGTCGTGAACGGATAGTCGGCGATCTTCGGGCGGGCTGCCGAGATCACGGAGAGCAGCGTGCTCTTGCCCGCGTTCGGCTGGCCGACGAGTCCGATGTCGGCGATGAGCTTGAGCTCGAGTTCGAGCGTCTTGAGCTCGCCCTCCTCGCCGGGCTGCCATTCGCGGGGCGCTTGGTGCGTGGCCGTGGCGAAGAAGGCGTTGCCTTTGCCGCCGCGGCCGCCCTTGGCGACGATCATTTCCTGACCGTGCTCGAGGATCTCGCCGAGCCGCAGGCCGCTGTCGCGGTCGCGGATGACCGTGCCCGGGGGCACCGGCAGGACGACGTCCTTGCCCGAGCGTCCGGTCTTGTTGGAGCCCATCCCGTGCTCGCCGCGCTCGGCTTCCCAGTGGTCGCGGTAGGTGAAGTCGAGCAGCGTGGAGAGGTTGGCGTCGCCGCGCACGATGATGTCGCCGCCCTTGCCGCCGTCGCCGCCGTCGGGGCCGCCCATCGGGGCGAACTTCTCGCGGCGGAATGAGGTGCAGCCGGAGCCGCCGGTGCCGGCGGTCACGCGGACGGTGACGAGATCGATGAACATAGTGCGCTAAAGCTAACGGCCGGGCTGCGTCCGGCCTACCGAAATCCTGCGGCTGGGGGCCTTACTTTCCCGCCACGCGGGCAAAGAGCAGCGTCGCGCGGACGAGGTGCTCGGGCGCGATCAGTCCATCGAGGGCGGCGAGCGTCTCGCGGACCTCGGCCGGCGTGGCGCCCGCGTTGAGCGCGCCGTGCAGGTGCGAGTGCAGTTGGCGGTCTTGGCCCATCGCGGCGCAGGCGGCGACGATGCAGAGCTCGCGCAGGCGCAGCTCGAGCCCCGGGCGCGAGAGGATCTTGCCGTAGCCTTCGACGATCATCCAGTCGTCGAGTGCGGGGTGCAGGCCGACGATGTTCTCGCGCAGCTTCTTGTAGAACCTGCCGTACACCACCTCACAGGTCTGCTCGCCCTGCGTGCGCCAGCGCCACAGGCTCGGCTCCGGGATCTCCTCGTGGGCCGGCGCGGGCATTCCGCTCACCTTCCGCCATTCGCGCATCGCGTTGAGCGCGCGCGGGAAGCCAGCCATCAGGTAGCTCTGGAGGATGCATTCCTCCACCCAGGCGGTGGGCACGTCGGCGTCGAGTGCGGCCTGGCAGGCGGCGCGGATCTCCGGTTCGCCGGCGGCGGCGATCTGCGCGGAAAGGCGCACCAGCGCGACGACGTCCGCGCTGAGTCGCGGTTTGCCTCCCACGCGCGAATCGCCTCCCACGCGCGAATCGCCGCTCACGCGCGGCTCCGCACGCTGCCCACCGTCTCGCCGCGGGTGTTCTTGATCGGGCGGTCGACGAAGTCCGCCAGCCGCGGCGGCAGCGATTGCGGCAGCACGCTGAGTTGCTGCAGGGCGCGGAGCACGGCCACGTGCTGGGCGCGTGCGGCGCCGTCTTCCACCTTCACCGCGAGTCCGATGCCCAGCGCCGGCACCGCCACCGTGTGCACGCCTTCGGCGCCCACCTTCGTGATCACCGCGCCCTGGGTTTCCTCGAGCATCACCGTATCGAAGCGATCCGTGCCGCCGAGCAGCTGCGGGTGTTTGCGGATCGCCGCCGCCGTGCGCGCCGGCAGGTCCTCGCCCGCGTGCACCGCGCGGCCCCAGCGTGCGTAGGCCAGCGCCATCCGGTCGAGCGGGAGGGCCATCACCGCGACGCCGCAGCCGTCGACGCCGAGCGGCATATCGTCGAGCGGCACGCCCGTCCAGGCCGAGACTTCGCCGAGGCAACCGCGTTGCACCGCGTGATCGGCCGCCTCGTAGCCCACCGTGGCCCAGCCCTCTGTCTTTGCGCGGGCCAGCATCGCCGCGTGCTTGCCCGAGCAGTTGTTGTGCAGGCGCGTCGGTGCGGCGCCGCTCTCGCGCAGCAGCTTCGCGCCGCGCAGCGAGAGCGGCTCGTGCGGGCCGCAGTCCAGGTCGCCTTCCTCGAGCCCCAGCGTGGCGAGCATCCGTGCGGCGATCGCGACGTGCTCCGGTTCGCCGCCGTGCGAGGCGCAGGCCAGCGCGAGTTCCTCGTGGCCCCAGCCGAGCTTGTCGAAGCCGCCGCTGGCGAGCAGCGGCAGCACCTGGAAGAACTTGGCGCAGCTGCGCCACATCGTGACCAGCGCGGAGTCGCGGGCCGCGCCGATCAGCACGTCGTCGGCGCCGATGACGGCCGCGTGCACGCGGTGGCGCGACTCGACCGCATCGCCGCGCGTGATCTCGACGTCGAGGTTCAGGGCGAGCATATGCTCAAGCTAATCGCGCGCGCAGCGCCGCCAGCAGCGCCTCGCGCGTGTTCTTCGCGGGATCGGCGAGCACCACGTCGAGCAGGTACTTGAGGGCGTCGCCCATCGCCTTGCCCGCGGCCACGCCTTCGCGCTGCAGGTCCTCGCCGTCGATCGCGAGGTCGGCGACGCTGAGCGGATCCGTGAACGCGCTGCGCAGCGCGCGGCGGTAGAGCGCGAGCCCCTGGCGCCCCTGCGCGGCCGTCGCGCCCTCCGCCTTCGCACGCGCCCACAAGATGCGCGTGAGGCCCGGCACCATCAGACGGCCCGCGCGCGCAATCGCGCGACGCAACTGCTCGCCGTCGAGCGCGAGTGACGCGGCCCAGCGCGCGGCCTGCGCGGTTGGCGCGGTTGGCGCGGTTGGCGCGGTTGGCGCGGTTTGCGCGGTTTGCGCGGCGTGCGTTGCGGCCACGCGCGCCGAGGCCGAGGGGTCATCCCCGCGACGCTCGGCCATTTCGGACAATAGGTGGTCCCCTTGTGGGGACGCGGGAGACGCGGGGAACCCGACGGACTCGGCGGAGACACGGGACGCGGGAGACCCGGAGGACGCGGCGGACGCGGCGGCCGCAGCAGACGTAGCGGACTCCGCCGCGCGCGCAGTCGCCGCCCAGGGCTGATCGCCCGCCGCGGCGGCGAGCGCGAGCGTCGCGCGCACTTCGACGTTGCTGAACTTCAGCTGCTTCAGCGTCTTCTCCAGTTCGCGCGCGGGCGCGACGCCGGGCTCGACGAACAGCGCCGCGAGGCGCAGCATCCGACGATCAGGCCGCCGCGCGAGACCCGGCCGCGCCAGGAAGTCCACCGCCGCGAAGCGCGCCGTGGGGGCCGCAGCCAGCGCGGGCACGAGCGCCGCAAAGATGCCCGCCGCGCGATAGCGCTCGAGCGTCACGCTGGGGCGCGCGACCTGCTCCATCACCTTCTCGAGTTCCTGCTTCACGCGCTCCATCGAGAGGCGGCCGAGGTGCGGCGCGCTGTCGACGATGGCAGTCCAAGTCGCGGGGTCGAGCGCGAAGTCGAAGCGACCGGCGAAGCGCAGCGCGCGCAGCGCACGCAGGCGATCCTCGCGCATCCGCTCCTGCGCGTCGCCGACGCAACGGATCACGCGGCGCTCGAGGTCGGCGCGGCCATCGAAGGGATCGCGCAGCTCGAGCGTCTCGGCGTGGACGGCGATCGCGTTCACGGTGAAGTCGCGGCGCGCGAGGTCCTCCTCGAGCGACGCGCCGAACTTGACGACGGCGTGGCGGCCGTCGGTCTCGACGTCGTGGCGGAAGGTGGTGACTTCGTGGAGGACGCCGTCGCGGTCGAGGACGCCGACGGTGCCGAACTGGATGCCGACGGGGATGGTGCGCTTGAAGAGCTTCTGGACCTGCTCGGGGCGGGCGCTGGTGGCGATGTCCCAGTCGAGGGTGTCGATGCCGAGCAGGGCGTCACGCACGGCGCCGCCGACGCACCAGGCTTCGTGGCCGGCGCGTTCGAGTGTGCGGGTGATCTCGCGTATGGAGTCGGGGGGGCGTAGCTCGGGCATCGGCATTCAAGATAGTTCGTCGTGCTCGTGCCGCGCGCTCGGGGAACGACTCGGCTGATGGTGCCGCTCTGGTCTCGTGCCGCGCGCTCGGGGAACGGCT
>DAOMNV010000050.1:0-19028 GCA_035444005.1 Gemmatimonadaceae bacterium | reverse complement strand
CTCGGCCAGCTTGAAGATCAGCTTGTTGAGCTTCTGCTGTTCGCCCGCCTCGTGGGCCTGCACTTCGAGGTGGTAGCGGTCCTTGAAGACCTCGGCGTACCAGGCCGCGACGGCCTTGGCTTCGTCGTAGCGGTCCTCGAGGAGATGCTGGGCGACCTCGCCAGCCATGCAGGCGGAGGAGACGATGAGGCCGGAGTGGTGGCGGGCGAGGAGCTCGCGGTCGACGCGCGGCTTGCCGTAGAAGCCCTCGGTGTAGCCGAGGGAGGAGAGCTTCACGAGATTGCGGTAGCCTTCGATGTCGCGGGCGAGGAGGACGAGGTGGTAGTAGTTCTTCTCGCCGGCGGCGGCGCGGGAGCGGTCACGGCGGTCCCCGCGCGCGACGTAGGCCTCCATCCCGATGATCGGCTTGACCTTGGCCTTGCGGGCCTTCTCCTGGAACTCCCAGGCGGCATGCAGGTTGCCGTGGTCGGTGATCGCGAGGGCCGGCTGCTCGAACTCCTGGGCGCGGGCGATCAGGTCGTCGATCCGGTTCGCGCCGTCGAGGAGCGAGTACTCGGAATGGGTGTGGAGATGGACGAAGGACACCCATCTAAGATAGCGGCTAGCGGGCCAGCGCGGCGGCGAAAATCGCGCGCTCCCGCGCGATGATTGCGTCCGCCAGGATCTCCATCCCGGACGTGTTCAGATGGCAGCAGCGGTCGCGGTAGCGCGTGGCGCTGTCGTCGCGGAACAGCATCCGCAGGTCGAGGGCGTGCGGGATGTCGAGACTGTCCGTGCTGAGGGTCGCGTAGTGTCGCTCGATGGCGTCGCGGTAGGGCGTGCCGGGCGCGTCGATGGCGCGCTCGCGCTCCTCGTCGCTGAGCGGCTTGCTGCCCGGGACGTACTGGTTGGGCTGGAGGGCGTGCAGGTAGGCGGCGCCGGCGTCGGTGGCGAGGCGTTGGATCGCGGCCGAGGAGCGGGCCCAGATCGCGCGCGCTTCGCCGAGCGCCTGCGCCTCGGTGACATCGGCGGGGCCGCCGATGCGTGCGACGGCCTCCTCGACCGCTGCGGGCGCGCGGGTCAGGCGGTGCACGCAGCGACGCATCATCGCGAGCCGCAGGAGCTCGACCACCGGCACGGCGACGTACGAGGTGGCCGCACGGTTGGAGCGCTCGACACACCCGGCGTCGGCCGAGACGCTGGCAAGCAGCGCGGGGTAGGCGCGCGGTGCGATGACCGGCGTGCCGCGCGGCAGGTTCTCGGTCAGCGGGAGGGCGATCTCATTGAATCCGTCGACGTTGACGACCACGTCGAAGCGCTCGCCGAGCAGCAGCAGGTACTGCAGCCGGAACAGCTGCTGCGGCTGCTTGCCGCCACCGGTCGCGGCGTTGTACACCACGAAGCGATCGGTCGAGAACGCGAGGTTGAGCCGATCTTGGAGGATGTCCGGTGCGAGGCCCGGCCGGCCGTCCGTCGCGGGCTCGTCGTAGGACAGATGCCTGGCGAGCGATCCGCCGAGCACGAGTACGCGCACCGGGCGCTCGGGCAGCGCTTCGGGCCGAGCGGCGTAGAGTGGTTCGCGTCCGGCGAGCGGGCCATCGGTACCGCGGTCCGCGGTCTGCACCTGGCCGACGAACGGATGCGGCGCGAAGATCGCCGCGTCGCGACGGATGTACTCCGCCTTGCGCGCGAGCAGCGCCTCGCGGTCGAACGCGCTGACGCCGAGCACGGCGCGCACGGCGACTTCCGCCGCGATGTTGGCGACGACGAGGGGAATCGCCACGAGGATGCTGGCGAACAGCAGGCGCCGGCCGCGAGTCACGGGCTCAGAAGATGGTGTAGATGAACGGCGCGAGCGCGGAGCCTTGGGCGAAGACGAGCGCAGCGCCGACGACGAGCAGGGCGACGATGATGGGCACGAGCCAGTACTTCTTGCGCGCCTTGAGATAGCGCGCGAGCTCGGCGAGCAGTCCGCTGTGCTGGGGTGTGGTCATTCGTTCAGAACTGTCGGTCGAGGTCGCTGCGGCAGTGGTCGTCGGCGCGGATCACCCAGGTGCCGCCCGGGGCGAGCCCGGGACCGCCGACGCGCCGTCCAAGCGTACCGTGGCCCAGGAGCCGCCGCAACAGTCCGATCGGCGTGATGACGAGGAAGTAGATGATGCCGAGGATGATCGGCGTGGTGACGCGCGAGATCGCGTGGGCGAGGGCCATCCACGCGCGTTCGGGTCCGGCGAGCAGCCGCGGTGCACCCAGCGCCAGCGTGAGCAGCGTTGCCGCGAGTGCGCCGAGACCGATGCCGATGGCCGGCGCAGGCTGGCCGCGCCAGAGCCAGGCGGCGACGAGGCCGAAGGCGACGGCGAGCGTGAGGCCGAATCGCCGCAGCGCGGCGTCGCTCAGTCGAGTTCGAACTCGGTCTTCCACGCCTCGTCCTCCGGTGTCGGGGGAAGGTGCTCGCGCGTCAGCACGAAGCTACCGAGCACGAGCAGGTCCATATGCGTCCGGCGAAAGCAGCGATACGCATCGTCGGGCGTGCAGACGATGGGCTCGCCCCGCACGTTGAACGATGTGTTGACGAGGACGGCGCAGCCGGTGCGCGCCTCAAAGGCCTCGAGCAGCGCGTGGAAGGCCGGGTTGGAATCCGCGGTCACGGTCTGCACGCGCGCCGAATGGTCGAGATGCGTGACGGCGGGAATGTCGGAGCGGGGTTGGTTGAGGCGTTCGATGCCGAACGCGTCGCCGGCGCTCGGCGCGAGACGCCGCCGCTCCTGCACCGGCGCGACGAGCAGCATATACGGCGACTCGACGTCGAGGGCGAAGTACTCGTCGGCGCGCGCGGCGAGCACGGCGGGGGCGAAGGGTCGGAAGCTCTCGCGGAACTTGATCTTGAGGTTCATCTGCGCCTGCATCGTCGGCGAGCGTGGATCGCCGAGGATGCTGCGCGCGCCGAGTGCGCGGGGGCCGAACTCCATCCGGCCCTGGAACCATCCGACGACGGCTCCGTCGGCCAGCGCATCGGCGACGCGCGCGGTGAGTGCGTCGCCGTCGAGGCGTTCGTAGGGAATCTGCCGGCCCTGCAGGAACGCGAGGATCTCGTCGTCGGAGAACTGCGGCCCGAGCAGCGCGCCCTGCATCGCATCGCGCCCGGCGGGGCTGGGGCGCGGGGCCTTCAAGGCGCGGTGCCAGGCGAGTTGCGCCGCGCCGAGCGCGCCGCCGGCATCGCCCGCGGCGGGTTGGATCCAGATGCGGCGGAACGGACCTTCGCGCAGGATGCGTCCGTTGCCGACGCAGTTGAGCGCGACGCCGCCCGCAAGACAGAGATCGTCGAGGCCGGTCACGCGGTGCGCCGTGCGCACGATACCGAGCATCAGCTCCTCGCAGACTTGCTGGATGGAGCGGGCGATGTCCATATGGCGCTGCGTGAGCGGCGTCTCGCTCGCGCGCGGCGGTCCACCGAACAGCGTGTCGAAGGCCGCGCTGGTCATCCGCAGGCCGCCGAGGTAGTCGAAGTAGCGCTGGTCGAGCGTGAACGAGCCGTCGGGGTGGACGTCGAGCAGGTGTCGGTAGATCGTGTCGACGTAGCGAGGCTCACCGTACGGCGCCAATCCCATCACCTTGTACTCGCCGGAGTTCACCTTGAATCCGAGGTAGTAGGTGAACGCGGAGTAGAGCAGGCCGAGGGAATCGGGGTAGTGCATCTCCTGCACGACGCGCAGGTCGTTGCCGCTGCCGACGGCGATGGACGTCGTGGCCCATTCGCCGACGCCGTCGAGCGTGACGACGGCCGCTTCGTCGAACGGCGACGGAAAGAACGCGCTCGCCGCGTGGGACTCGTGATGTTCGGTGTAGCGGATGTGTCCGCCGTAGCCCTCGAGCTCGGCGCGGATCTCGCGGTCGGTGAAGAGCTTCTCGCGCATCCACACCGGTCCGGCGCGGAGGAAGGACCGGAATCCGCGCGGCGCGATGGCGACGTAGGTCTCGAGCAGGCGTTCGAACTTGAGCAGCGGCTTGTCGTAGAACGCGACCGCCGAGAGTGCGGAGAGCTCGATGCCGGCTTCGCGGAGGCAGTACGCGACGGCCTGCCGCGGGAACGAGGCGTCGCCCTTCTTGCGCGTAAACCGCTCTTCCGACGCCGCCGCGACGATCGCGCCGTCGCGCAGGAGACAGGCGGCGCTGTCGTGATAGTACGCGGCGAGCCCGAGGACGTACTGTGGGGACGAGGACAAGGAGGGCGGGAACGCGGTGGGCGAGAGCGCGGAAGACGGCGCGTCGCCGCGTGATGACGGCGGCGATGGTGGGGACTATCATCAAAGCTATGACGGCGACCGACCTCCCGCAGGATGCATCAAGACGTTGGTTGCCGTCGTGGCGCAGGCTGCGGCGCGTGCTGGCGCTGGCGCTGGGCATCGCCGTGCCGCTGGTCGTGCTGCTCGCCGTGGCGACGCCGCTCGGCCGCTACCTGCTGCGCGCGGGCTACGAAGAGGCGCGCATCCTGGCTGCGCGCCGCCCGATCGCCGAGTTGGTCGCGGACTCCACGCTCGATGCGCTGACGCGGGGCAAGCTGCAACTCGTGCTGGAGGCGCGGGCCTTCGCCGAGGATTCGCTGGGGTTGCCGGCGGGGAAGACTTTCACGCTGTTCACGCAGCTTCGGTCCGACACGCTGGTGCTCGTGCTCTCCGGTGCGCGGCCGGACTGGCTGGAGCCCGTGTTGTGGCGCTTTCCGCTGGTGGGGCGCCTTCCATATAAGGGGTTCTTCCGATTGGCCGACGCCCAGGCGGCGGAGGCGGCGCTGCGCGCGGAGGGATTCGACACCTACCTGCGGCCGGCCTCGGCGTTCTCGACGCTCGGATGGTTCAACGATCCGCTGCTTTCGACGACGCTGGCACAGGATTCGGTGGATCTCGTGAACACGGTGATCCACGAGCTGACGCACAACCGGTACTTCGCGCCGAGCGACGCGACGTTCAACGAGAGCTTCGCGAACTTCGTCGGGGCGCGGGGGGCGGAGGCGTTCTTCCTGAGCCGTGGCGATTCGCTCCGGGCGCGTCGGGCGGCGGCGCGATGGGCGGATGAGCGTCGGCTCGGCGCGTTCTGGGGCGCGCTGTATCGCGAGCTGGATTCCGCGTTCCGGTCGATGCCCGGTGACTCGCTGCGGGACCGCCGAATCGCGGTTCGGGACTCCATCTATACGGATGCACGACAGCGACTGATTGCCGTCGACGCGCCATCGTGGTACACAATTGCGCCGCGATACGCCGAACGTGTGCCGCTGCAGAACGCTGCGTTGCTCGCGCGGCGCGTGTATCTGAGCGATCTCGAGCGATTCGAGACCGTGTACAGGAGCTGCGGCAGTGAGCTTCGTTGCGCCGTCGATTCGCTCGTTTTGCGTCAGCCGAGCGTAAAGTGAGCTGAGTCAGTCGTGATGGGTGTGCACGCGATGTGGGACTTTCGCCGATAAACAGTCGGCGCTCCCCTTACGGGCCGAGTGAACGCCGCATATACTCCGCGCTGTTTTTGGAGTTGCGCACCGTTCGACGGTTCCCACCCGCACCCCGTGTCCGCGATGACTCGTCTGCTTCGCTCTGCACTCACGCTGCTGTTCGTCGTTGCGCCGCTTGGCGCGCAGCAAGCGCCTGCCGCTCCCGCCGCCGCCGCGGATCTCCCTGCCGAGATTCGCGGCGCATCGATTGCGCACGCTCACGGGATGTCGTCGCTGGTCGCGGGCCGGATCGCGCTCACGATCGGCGAGAGCCGCGTGCTGCGCGTGGCGCCGGGGCAGCAGCTCGAGTTGCCGCTGCGGATCGATCCGGCGAGCGCCGGGGCGAACGTTGCGTCGTTGACGACGGCGCTCACCTGGGATGCGACGCGGCTGACGCTGGACTCCGTGCTGGCGTCGGGCGTCGGCTCGCTGACGCCGAACACGAGCAATGCGGCCAGCGGCTCGTTGGCGCTCAGTTGGTTGAATCCGACCGGGTCCACGTCGCAGGTGACGGTGGCCCGGTTGTTCTTCACGGCGTCGGCGACATCGGGCGGCACGACGCTGCTGATGGCGCCGTCGGCGCTGGGCAGCGAGTCGGCGGGCAACCTGCTGTCGCAGGCGGTGGCGCGGCAGACGCAGGCCTGCGTGGCGCCGCCGGGCAACTGGGGCGACGTGAACGGCGACGGGAACGTGAACATCATCGACGCGCAGCAGATCGCGCGGTATTCGGTGTCGTTGGACGTGGCGCGTCCGGAGCTGGTGACGTCGCAGGGCGACGTCTCGGCGGACGATGCGGTGAACATCCTCGACGCGCAGCAGATCGCGCGTTCGGCGGTGGGGCTGAGCGCCGCGGCGCGGATCGGGCAGGTGGCGTTCACGCTGCCGACGCTGACGACCGTGGCGGTGACGCCGTCGGCGGTGCAGATGGGCGTGGGCGCGGTGCAGCAGTTCGTGGCCTCGCCGCGCAGCGCCGGCGACGTGGCGTGGGACGGCTGCGTGGCGACGACGTGGAGCTCGTCGTCGTCGGCGGCGACGGTGGACACGGCGGGCATCGTGAGCGGTGTGTCGGACGGTGACGTGACGATCACGGCGACGGCGGGCGGCGTGCAGGGCACGTCGGCGGTGACGGTGGGTGCGGGCGCGGGCACGGGCATCCGCCTGCAGATCACCTCGCCGATCCCGGCGTCGCGCTACGTGGTGTATGTCGAGGGCAGCGGGATGACGTCGGTGCTTGAGCGTCGCGACCTTGGCTTCGCGACGCAGGGCACGATCGATATCGAGCTGCCGGTCGGCACGGGGCGCACGGTGTACGTGCTGGCCGGCGACTCGGCGGCGGTGAATCCCGACGCGGCGGTGAGCGTGTCGGCGGGCTTGCGCTTCGACAACGTCGAGATCGTGGACGGCCAGCGCACGGTGCTCGACGCCACGCTGCAGCCGATGGGCATCACGACGACGTATCCGACCAGCGTGGCGCAGGGTTCGCCCTACGCGCTGACGTCGGTGCTGACGGACCCGACTGGCATCTGGTATGGATTGGCGACGAGCCTCGGCCTGTACCGGAGCAGCGCGCCGTTCACGGTGGACCGCGGCGCATCGGTCGTGTTCTTCGCCGGCGTGACGACGCTGAACGCGACGCAGAAGCAGTTCACGGGCGAGCCGTTCCGCCCGACGGCGTCGGGCACGATCTACGCGCAGGTGAGCTCGCGCATCACGTTCAACGGCGGCGCATACGCGGTGGACCTCACGGACCGCGCGCTGGTGCGCGGCGAGGAGCTCGCGCAGACGGCGGTGACCGCGGCGACGACCGGCTTCCAGCTGAACCTGACGACGTCGGCGCCCGGCGTGGATCGCTTCCTCGTCGGCGTCGATACGGTCGGCGGCGCGATCGCGTGGGGCACGCTGAGCGGCACGGACTTCACGGGCGGTCAGGTGACCGTGCCGGTGCCGCCGGGCGGCAACTACCGCGTGCGCATCGCCGCGCTCGACGAGCAGTTCTTCACCCCGGTGACGAACGCGACGTACTCGGAGATCAAGGCCGGCAAGCAGCTGCTCGGCCAGACGGTGAATCCGGGCGAGTTCACGGTGCTCGACGTGACGCTCGATGCGGCCACGGCGAACTCCGGCATTCCGGCGACCGGCACGAGCGACGTCGCGACCGCGTTCACGGGCAACTTCGTGAATCCCTCGCAGTTCATCCCGAACGGCTGCGTGTATCGGTGGTCGACGGCGGGCCCGATCGCGTTCGACAATCTCGGGACCTTGGCGAGCGGTGCCGCCTGCGCGATCAGCAACCGGCAGCCGAGCGGTGCGTTCACGGTGAGCGGCACCTTGCCGGTGGTGACGGGACCGGCGACGATCCACACGCAGTTCTTCACGTCGTTCCTCGCCTACGGGCCGACGGGCGATCGCTACGAACTGGCGCAGACGCAGTACACGTCGACGGCCATCGAGGCGCCGGCGGCCACGGGGCTGCGGCTCAACATCACGTCGCCGGTGTCGGCGCCGCGGTACTGGGCCTACGTGACGGCCGGCGGACTCACGACGCCGGTGCTGGTGAAGGTCTCCTCGAACTTCTCGCGCAACGCGACGGTCGTGGTGCCGTTGCCGGCTGGGACGGGGTACCGCGTGCGCGTGCTCGCGGCGGACTCGCTGTCGGCCGATCCCGACGCAACGCCTTCGTTGGCGGCTGGCCTGGAGCTGACGGACGTCGCGGTGACCGAGGGTGTGGTGCAGCCGATGGACGTGACGCTGCAGGCGGTGACGGTGGAGTACGACATCGCGACGACGGGCAGCGTCGGCTCGCCGCTGACGGCGACGGTGACGTTGACCGACCCGAGCGCGCTGCTCGAGCCGATCGCGACCTGGGCGAACGTGTACGTGCGGACGAGCGCGCCGGAATTCGATCGGCAGGGCGCGTCGGTGCAGTTGACCAACATCACGGATCCGGTGGGGCCGACGAAGACCTTCACGGGCGTGGTGACGTCGCCGACGGCCGAGGGTGAGTTCCACACGCAGTCCGGCTTCGGCGTGTCGGTGATGGGTTCGACGACGTTCTGGGCCGTGGCGCCGTCGCTGCAGCGCGGCGAGACGGCGCGGGTGACGACGGTGACGACACCGGCGACGCTGGCGACGCTGAACCTCAACGTCACGGCGCCGCAGGCGGCGAATCACTTCATCGCGATCGTCGACCAGGGCCCGGGCACGCCGGCGATGCTCAAGCAGATGAGCGTCTCGCCGACGGCGACGCAGACGGTGAGCATTCCGGTGGCGGCGGGCGGCACGTACCGCGTGCGCGCGGCGGCCCTCGACTCGGTGCTGACGCTCAACGCGACGCGCTACTCGGCGGAGCTGCGGGCCTCGGCGTTGCTGGAGGACGTCGTGATCGCCGACGGCCAGACCTTGGACGTCGACCTCTCGCTGATCGGCATTTCGAACACGCTGCAGCTGCCGACGACGGGCACGGTGGGCCTGGCGATCGCGTACTCCGGCACGGCCCGCGATCCGGGTCGCGTGCAGGAAGGCGAGGTCTGCGTCGCGCGGTGGACCGACACGGGTCCGCTCTACGGTGCCGGCGGCTTCGGCTCGACGACCGGCGTGTGCAACACGTCGTCGCGCGAGGCGGACGGCACGCGCACGGTGGCCGGTGCGATGGCGCCGCCGACGGCGCCGGCGACGCGCTCGTGGCAGGTGATTATGTCGCGGGCCTTCGCGCTGCCGAACGGCGTGACGATGGAATCGAACCAGTTTTCCGGTGCGCCGGTCTCGACCGTGATCTCGGCGGCGCCGGCGACGGCGATCCGCCTGGCGATCACCTCGCCGGTGGGAGCGAAGCGCTACTACGCCTACGTCTCTGGCGGCGCGTTGGCGGAAGGCCAGCTCGTGAAGCTGCAGTCGAACTTCCGCCGCACGGAGACGATGTTGCTGCCGGTGCCGGCGGGCAGCGGGTACCGCGTGCAGGTGCTGGCGGTGGACTCGCTGGCATTGCTGCCGGATACGGACGCGCTGATCGCCGCCGGCGGTGACGCGGCGAACATCAGCGTGACGGACGGTCAGGTGATCGACGTGCCGCTGACGCTGGAACCGGTGGAGGTGGACGTGGACGTGCCGACGTCGGCGACGGCGGGTGTGGCATTCCCGGTGCGCGTGACGCTCACCGATCCGTCGCGCACCATCGCGTCGATGGCGACGTGGTCGATCGCCTATGCGAACTGGTCCCCGTGGACGACGGACCGTGCGTCGCCGTCGACGCTGGTCGACTCGGTGGAGACGATCGAGGCGGATCGCGTCGTGCGCTTCGTCGGTGGCTTCGCGCCAGCGCAGGCGGGCACGCTGTACTCGCAGTTCGGCTTCGGCCTGACCGTGAGCGGCGTGACCTTCCGAATGCTCGCGCCCTCGCTGCAGCGTGGCGAGCCCCTGCATCAGACGGTGGTCGCGCCGAGCACGTCGACGCTCGAGGTGACGGTGAACTCGCCGGTGCCGGTGAACCAGTTCATCGTCACGGTGGATACCGGCCAGGGCGGCGTGCCGGTCATCGCCGAGCTGCGCGGCAACGCGATGACGAGCGGTGTGGTCTCGTTGCCGATCCCGGTGGGCACGGGCTATCGCATTCGCGCGGCCGCGGCGGACTCGGTGTTCAACCAGACGCAGTCGCGGTTCCTCTCGCTGCTGCGCGCCGGCGCGGTGCTCGATGACGTGGACGCGAGCATCAACGGCGTGAATACGGCGGAGGTCACGCTCACGGAGGTCACGCGTGCGATGAGCGTTACGCCGAGCACGACGATCGGCAACAACATCGTCGTGACGGGCACGATGACGGATCCGTCGCGGCTGACCGGCGAAGACGGCATCTGCGCCGTGCGCTACAACGACGTCGGCTCCCTCCCGGAGAACGGGCTCGGGGTGCTGCAGACCACCTGCAGCGTGACGAACCTGCAGCCGGACGGCACGTTCAACTTCGACGGCACGATCTCGGGTCGCTCGGAGGCGGGCACGCGCTGGTGGCTGGTGCTGATGAACTCCACCTACCTGCTGCCCAGCGGCCGCTCGGTGGAACTCGACAACAGCATCCGCGGCTCGACGTCCTTCACCGCGCCCTGAGCCGCCGATGCCTACGACCAGACTCTCATCCTTGGATCCCGTGACTCGACTCTCGCCCTTCTCGTGGTTTCGCCGTGCGGGTGTCCGGCGTTCGCTGGCGGTGCTCGCCGCCGGTCTCGTGCTCAGCAACTGCGGTGGCGGCGGTGACGGCCCGACTGCGCCGCCGGCCACGGTGGCGTCGGTGGTGCTCGGCGGCCTGCCCGCCGAGAACGTGGTACTGACGGCGGCGACGGTGCAACTGAGCGCGCAGCCGCGCAGCGCGGGCGGTGCGACGCTGGAGCGTCCGGTGACGTGGACGTCGTCGGACAATGCGATCGCGACGGTGTCGGCGACGGGGCTCGTGACGGGCGTCGCGCCCGGGCCGGTGACGATCACCGCGACGTCGGAAGGCGTGGGCGGCTCGGCGCTGATGTCGATCCGTTCGCCGATCAGCGTGCCGCCTGCCTCGGCGGGCACGCCGGTGACGACGAGCACGTTGGGCGGTGCGGTGACGCTGACGATTCCGCCTGCGGCGACCACGACGACGACCACGCTGACGGTGGCACCGGCGGCGAGCGTGCCGGCCGACAACCGGCTCGTGGCTGGCGGCACGTTCGACTTCGGTCCGAGCGGCACGACGTTCACGACGCCGATCACGCTGGAGCTCGCGTTCAATCCGGCGGCGGTGCCGGTGGCCAAGCGCGAGGACCTGCGCATCTATCAGGTGCTGGATGGCGGGGCGCTGCAGCTCGTGCCCGGCGGTTCGGTGGACCTCGGCAACAACAAGGTCGTCGCGCCGATCTCGCACTTCTCGACCTACGCAGTGGTGCAGCAGCCCGATCCGACGCAGATGAGCGTGACGGCTGGCAACAACCAGTCCGCGGCGATCGCGACGGCGGTGACGACGGCGCCGGTGGTGCTCGTGCGCGACGCGCAGAACCGGCCGGTGGCCTTCGCCGACGTGAGCTTCGCGGTGACGGCGGGCGGCGGTTCGCTGAGCGGTGCGACGAGCGTCGAGACCGACGCGACGGGTGCGGCGACGCTGCCGGGCGAGTGGACGCTCGGCGCGACGCCGGGCACGAACACGCTGACGGCGACGGTGGAAGGTACGCCGATCACGGCGGTGGTGACGGCGACGGCGACGGCGCCGGCGACGCAGCTGGCGCTGACGGCCGACAACTCGGCTGCGACGTCGGGCGTCGTGTTCCCGACGGCGTTCACCGTCGCGGTGCGCAATGCCTTCGACGGCACGGTGACGACCTCGACCGCCGCCGTGACCGCGACGCTCTCGAGCGGCACCGGGACGTTGGTCGGCACGACGACGGTGAACGCGGTGAACGGCCTCGCCACCTTCCCCAACCTGCGGATCAATGGTGCGGGCGCGCATCAGATCACGTTCACGTCGCCGGGCCTGACGTCCGTGATGTCGCCGGTGATCGCGGTGACGCAGCAAGTGTCGACGATCGTGATCACGACGCAGGCGGGCAACGCGACGAGCAACGCCGCGTTCGGCACGCAGCCGGTGATCGAGCTGCGCGACCACGCCGGGCTGCGGGTGATCGGCGGCACGACGGTGGTGACGGCCGCGCGGGCCAGCGGCAGCGGCACGCTCTACGGCACGACGGCGATCGCTGCGGTGGATGGCGTGGCGACGTTCACCGATCTCGCCATCGAAGGCAGCGGCAGTCACACGCTGACGTACTCGGCGCCGGGTGCCGCCGCGATGCTCGGGCAGTCGTTCAACGTCGCGGCGCTCGCGCCGGGCATCCGCCTCAAGGTCGGCGCGGCGCCCGCCGTGACGGTCGCGGCCGGCGCGCAGATCCAGGTTCCGATCGTCGCGGATCTCAGCAACCGCGGCGGCGACGACCTGGCGAGCATCAGCGTGTCGCTGAGCTGGGATCCGGCGCTGTTCGACTTCGTGTCGAACGCCAGCGGGGACTGGACGGACGCGACGGGCGGGTCGTCGACGGTGGTCGTGAACGACACCGAGACGGCGGCCGGCACGCTCAACGTCGCGGCCTTCACCACCGGGGCGACGACGTCCAGCGTGACCATCACGACGATCACCCTGCAGGCCAAGACGCCGGTCACGACGACGGCGACGGACATCACCGCCAGCATCGGCGCCGCGGGCAACGCGGCGGGTTCCGCCATCACCGTGACGCCGCGTTCGCTTGGCGTCTCCATCACCGTGCCGTAACTTCCGTCCGGAGAGATATCCCAATGCGCAACGTACACATCGCAGTCCTTGGCGTGCTGCTCCTCGCGGGCACGGCCTGCCGCGACGGTGGCCCGGCGGCACCGCCGCTGGACCTGCTCGAGCTGATTCCCGTCGGTGGAACGCAGGTCGTCGTCCAGGAGACGCCGGGCCCGGAGACGGGCACGGTCACCTACGTCGTGCGCGTGATCACGCGCCGTAGCGACCTCGGCGCGTATCAGGGCGTGGTGCGATTCGCGCCGAACGCCTTCGAGCTGATCGAGTCGGTGACGCCGAGCGGCGGCGAGGGCGAGATGCACCTGATCAACCCCGAGGTCTCGGCGGGCCAGATCCGCTTCGCGGCGTACGCCACGGAGCGCTTCGCCAGCGACGAGGCGTTCCGCTTCACGGTGCGTCCGCTCGTGATGCGGGCCGATGCCAACCTGCGCGCGGAGCTGACGGTGGGTGGCGCGGTGTCGGGTGCGGCGCTGGAAGCCGAGAAACTGCTGGCGTCGGATGGCGTGCGCGACAGCCGCGGTCACTTGATCGCGCAGTGAAGACGGCGGCACTGTGGGCGCTGGCGCTCGCGGGCGCGTTCGGGGGCGGCGTGCCGTCCCTGCGCGCGGTCATCGAGCGCAGCGCCCCGGGGCCGGATGGGACGATCACCGTCGCGGTGCGCGGCGTCGCGACGGAGCTGCGGCTCGGCGCGTACCAAGGGCGGTTGCAGTTCGCGCCGGGGAGCGTGGCGATCGTGGGTTCGAGCCTGCCGAGCGGTGACGGCACGCGCTTGGTGAACCTCGCGGACACGGCGCAGGGCGTGGTGCGCTTCGCCGGCTACGCGGTGCCTGGCTTCCGCTCGGACACCTTGCTGCGGCTGGAACTGCGCGTGCCGCGCGGGGTCGATGCGGCGGCGCTGCGCGTGGAGTTGGACGTCGCGTCGGACGTGGATGGCAAGCCGCTCGAGCGCTCGCGCATCTTCGATTCGCGCCAGCGGCCCTGAGCCTCGCGCGCCGGTGGCGGCAACCGCCCGGCCGTCACGCGTGACTAACTTCAATGCGAACCCTTGATCGCGTGCGCCCGCGGCGCACGCCACGGAGCGCATCGATGGCGATCAACCAGGCCTTGCTGGCCGAGTGGGACCACGAGATGGCGGGGACGCGGAAGGTCCTCGCGAGCATCCCCGACGGGAAGTTCGATTGGGCGCCGCACGCCAAGTCGTTCACGGCCGGCAAGCTCGGCACGCACGTGGCGACGATGGGGATGTGGGCGCACCTGACCTGCACGGAGGAGTCCTTCGACCTCGCGGGCTCGCCGAAGGCACCCGAGTCGCGCAGTACGGCGGAGCTGCTGCGCTATCACGACGAATGGGCGGCGAAGGGCCGCGCGGCCATCGCCGCCACGGACGATGCGGCGATGATGCAGCCGTGGTCGCTGCGGATGGGTGACCACGTGATCTTCACCTTGCCGCGCGTGGCGGTGCTGCGGAGCTTCGTGTTCAGCCATATGATCCACCATCGTGGGCAGCTGACCGTGTACCTGCGCCTGCTCGACGTGCCGGTGCCGGGGCTGTTCGGCCCCTCGGCGGACGAGAAGTGATGCGCCGGCACCGCGGCGTGTTCGGTGGCCTCGCGCTGCTGGGGCTCGCTGCGGTGCTGAGCTGCAACCCGCTGGACCTGCTCGGCCCTGGGTTCGGCGGGAACCCGCGCCTCGACGCGGAGTGGACGACCGAACGCACGGGCGAGTTTGCGACCGGCCACGTGATACTGACCGAGGACAGCGCCGGCACGACGGGGCGCGTCTTCGTGCCGGCGCACTTCGATGCCGAGACGCCGATCGGCCTGCTCGTGATGCTGCACGGCGGCGGCAGCGCCGGCCAGAACTACATCGGGACCTTCCAGGCGCTCGCGGACGCGCACGACTTCATCATCCTCGCGCCGGACTCCAAGCAGCTGACCTGGGATATGATCTCGACGACGCGCGTCGGCGTCGACGTCGAGCGGCTCGCGGCGGCGATCGAGTACGTGCTCGGGCGCGCGAGCATCGACCCCGCGCGCATCTGGTTGGGCGGGCACAGCGACGGCGCGAGCTACGCGATCACCATCGGCACGGCGAACGGTGATCGATTCCGAAAGGTGCTGCTCTTCGCGGCGGGCATCTATTGGTCGCCGCAGAAGAACGGGCGGCCTGATGTGCGGGTATCGCACGGTCAGTTCGACCCGGTGTTTCCGTTCGCCGAGGTGGAGCGCGAGGTGGTGCGACCGCTGGAGCGCGCCGGGTACGCGGTGACGTTCGCGCCGCACAGCGGCGGGCACGAGATCGGGAGCGAGGCGGCGGAGGCGGCGGTGCTGTGGGCGAAGGGTGGGAGCTGAGGTGAGGAAGGTCCGAGCGGCAGGTCGGCCAAGGTTACGCGGCGCGCGCATCTGGCGGATTCCAGCCGCGGCTGCCTGCGCCGCCGTGCTCGTCGCGTCGGCGACATCGGTGCGCGCCCAGGTGACGCCGAGCGCGACGCTGCAGCTTGAGCTGCGCATCGACGGCAACGACGATCTCGTGATGTTCTCGTTCATCCGCGATCTCGTACCGATGCCCGACGGCTCGGTCATCGTCGCTGAGCCACGCGAGGGCCGGCTGCGGCACTTCGGGGCCGATGGCCACCTGCGCGGCACGTTCGGTCGCGACGGTGCCGGGCCGGGAGAGTACCGCGCCATCGGTGGGATGGGTCAGCTCGGCGACTCCATCTGGGTGCGTGATATCCGGCTGCGCCGCACGACGTGGCTGAGTCGAGACGGGCGGCTGCTCGGATCGATGCGATGGGACGTGGACGAGAACGCGCGGCCGGGGACGGGGTACGTCGTCGAGGGATACTTCCGCTCGGGCCGTGCGTGGGGCGAGCCCAGCGCGTCGCCCGCGTCGGTCGCCGTGGAGTCCGCGCCGCGGCGCATCGAACTCCTGTCGCCGAACGGCACCGAACGGCTGGGGTCGATTGCGGCGGTGCCCTCGATGCACGGCCGGTTCCGACTTATGGATGGCCCGACGATCGTGTTCGGGACGCAGCCGTTCGCCGACGCTCCCTTGGTGCTCGCGAGCGGCGCCAGCGAACGTCTGGTGATCGTGGACCGTCGCAGCGACCATTCGAGGTCACGCGCGTTTCCGGTGGTAGCCGTCTCGCCTCGCGGTGACACCCTGTGGACCACGCGTGTGCGCTACCAGCCGCGTCCGATCGCACGGAGCGTACGCGACAGCGTCGTGGGGCGCATCGTCCGAATATCGGCGCGCAACGGGGCGACCGAGGCGCAGGTCCGCGCAGCGCTGCACCTGCCTGCCGCCTACCCGCCGGTGACCGACGCCTTCGAGGACAATGACGGGCGCATCTGGTTGCGCCGCGAGGACGAGGGGCCACGGGTCGTGTACCAGCGCCTCTCCGCGGCGGGGGCGCTCGACCTCGAAGTCAGCGTCGGACGCTCGGTTCGGCTGCGCGCCGCTCGCGGCAACCTGGTGTGGGCCATCAGCACCGACGAGGACGGCGTGCCGAGCATCGAACGCTACGCGATCATCGCCCGCTGATCGGGATGTGCCGCGTCGTGTACGCCGGCGACGGAGCGTCCACTTGGATCGGCTGCCGAGGCGAAGGCCGCATCCCAAGCGATCGCCGCCGGCGACGAGCACGCGATCGAGTTTCCACCTGGCACCGTTGAGGCGAACGCGTCGCCGGGGAAGTGCCGTTCGAAGAGCTCGCGGTACATATACGCCTCCTTGGTGAGCGGCGGGTTCACCGGGAACCGCTCGCTGGCCAACGCGAGCTGTGCATCGCTCACGACGACGTCGGCCCGCGCGCGCAGTGCGTCGATCCATCC
Organism: Gemmatimonadaceae bacterium; assembly: GCA_035444005.1. Lineage (GTDB taxonomy): Bacteria > Gemmatimonadota > Gemmatimonadetes > Gemmatimonadales > Gemmatimonadaceae > Pseudogemmatithrix. The sequence continues at coordinate 2,449 of DAOMNV010000050.1, read as the reverse complement.
GTAGCCGACGCCGTCGCTGAACTGCTCCTTCTGTCGCCAGAGGATCGACTCAGGCAGCGTGCCCTCGAAGGCCGTGCGCAGGAGATGCTTCTCCACCGGGCGGCCGCCGTCGGTGCGCGGGCGGACGCGCTTGTGCTCCGCATCGATGCGCATCGCCTCGTCGATGAATGCGAGATCGAGGAACGGCACGCGTGCCTCGACGCCGAATGCCGCCATCGCCTTGTTGGCGCGCAGGCAATCGTAGAGATGCAGGGCGTCGAGCTTGCGCAGCGTCTCGGCGTGGAACTCCTCCGCGGACGGCGCCTTGTGGAAGTAGAGATAGCCGCCGAAGAGCTCGTCGGCGCCTTCACCGGATAGCACCATCTTGATGCCCATCGAGCGGATGCGGCGTGCGAGCTGGAACATCGGCGTCGAGGCGCGGATCGTCGTGACGTCGTAGGTCTCGATGTGGCGGATGACCTCGGACAGCGCGTCGAGGCCCTCGTCCACCGTGAAGTGGAATTCGTGGTGCTCGGTATCGAGTGCCTCAGCGGCGCGTGCCGCCGCGACGAGGTCCGGCGCACCGGCGAGTCCGATCGCGAAAGAATGCAGCCGTGGCCACCACGCCTCGACCGCGCCGTCCTGCTCCACGCGTCGCCGCGCGAACTGCTGCGCACACCACGCAATGAGTGACGAGTCGAGTCCGCCGGAGAGCAGCACGCCGTAGGGCACATCCGACATCATCTGCCGGCGCACGGCGTCGAGCAACGCCGCCTTGAGCCGCGGCGGTTCGGCAGGAACCTCGCGCACCGTGGCATAGTCGCGCCACGCGGGGGCGACGTAGGGACGGATGACGCCCTCGGCGCTGTCGAGCAGATGGCCCGGCGGGAAGGTCGCGACGTCATCGCAGATGCCGACGAGTGCCTTCATCTCGCTGGCGAACCAGCGGCGCCCGTCGGCATCGCGCCCGTGATAGAGCGGGCAGACGCCGAGTGGGTCGCGAGCGACGAGATAGCGGCCCGCCGCGCCGTCCCAGAGGGCGAAGGCGAAGATGCCGTTGAGGCGGGCGACGCCGTCGGCGCCGTGGTCGCGCCACAGCGCGTTGATGACTTCGCAGTCCGACTCGCCGACGAACCCGTACGCGCTGCCGGACGCGAGGGCGCGGTGGTTGTAGATCTCGCCGTTCACGCAGAGCGCCAGCGATCCGTCGGCACTGCGGATCGGCTGTGCGCCGCCGTGGATGCCGACGATGGCCAGGCGCTCGTGCGCGAGCACCGCGCGGGGTTCGGCATAGACGCCACTCCAGTCGGGCCCGCGGTGCCGCTGCCGCGACGACGCGGCGACCGCGCGGGCGCGCAGCGTCGCGAGATCATCGTCTGGCTTGAGGTCGAACACTGCCACGATCCCACACATCGTCTGCTCCTGAAGAGGCGAGAAAACACAAAAGGCCCGCATCGGTCGATGCGGGCCTCGGTCACTTGTCGCTGCTGCCGTATATGCGCGACTAGACGCCGACCCGCGTAGGCGGATTGGCGTTGTTGTTGCTGCGGACGGCGGCGAGATGCTGTGACATACCTGAACGAAGTGTATCTACATCTGGCGCGAAATCCAAGGGCTCAGTTCGCGAAGCGTCCGCGCAGCAACGCGCGCAGGTCCACTTCCGGCGCGACTGCGGCCTCCGATCCGGGACTCGGCTCGACCATCGCCTGCAGCGTCACGCGCTGGAAGGCCTTCCGTACGCCGCGGTCGATGAAGCGGCTCACTTGATCGAGCGAGTAGTCAGCGCCGCGGCGCGTGTCGTAGACGTTGAGCGGGTAGCTCACGGCGAGGTGGTTGCGCGCGCGCGTCATCGCGACGTACATCAGCCGGCGTTCCTCCTCGATCTCGTCGTCGCTGCCGAGCGCGCGGGCCATCGGGAACCAGCCGTCGACGGCCCAGATGACGAACACGGCGTCCCACTCGCGGCCCTTGGCGCTGTGCGCGGTCGAGAGGATCAAGGTGTCGTCCTCGCTGTCGCTGCCGAAGCCGAGGTCGCTGGTGGCGCTGGGCGGCTCGAGGGCGAGGGCGCTCAGGAAGGCGGCGCGGTCGGGATAGCCGCCGGCGATGGTCTGCAGCTGATCGAGGTCGGAGAGCCGCGGGTCGACGCGGTCGTAGCGCTCGCGCAGGATGTCGTCGTAGAGCGCGCGGACGCGGACGATCTCGCGCGTGACGCGGCCGTCCTCGTCGCCGCTGCCGGCGCGGAGGTCGGCGAGCAGGCGCACGAGCGCGGCGTGGGCCTCGCGGGCGCGCGGTGGCGGCGCGAACCGGCCAAAGCTCTCGTGGCTCCAGGCGAGCTCGGCCATCGACTGCACCGCGTTGCGCGCGGTGACCTCGCCGATGCCGGGCATCAGGAGCAGCAGGCGATACCAACTGACCGCATCCCGCGGGTTCTCGAGCACGCGCAGGAAGGCCAGCACGTCCTTGACGTGCG
>DAOMNV010000049.1:2052-19067 GCA_035444005.1 Gemmatimonadaceae bacterium | reverse complement strand
CTGCGCTCCGAGCGCGGCGCGATGGTCGCGCAGGTCACCGACCGCGTCGCGCAGGACCTCGGCATCCGCCGCGGCGACCTGATCATCCAGGTCAACCGCACGCCCGTCACCGACGCGCAGCAGGCCGCGCGCGTGCTCGAGTACTACATCGGCCGCGGGCCGATCCGAATGTTCTTCGAGCGCGACGGCACCATCTACTCGACCGACTTCCGCATCCGATGAGCCATACCACCTTCCGCTCCCCGCTCGCCGACCGCTACGCCTCGCAGGCGATGCTGGAGCTGTGGAGCCTGCAGACCCGCCACGGCCTCTGGCGCCGCCTCTGGCTCGCGCTCGCCGAATCCGAGCGCGAGCTCGGCGTCGCGATCTCCGACGAAGCGCTCGCACAGATGCGCGCGCATCTCGACGACATCGATTTCGCGAAGGTCGCCGAGTACGAGAAGCGCTTCCGCCACGACGTGATGGCGCACATCCACGCCTTCGGCGACGTCGCGCCGGCGGCGAAGGGCGTCATCCACCTCGGCGCCACCAGCTGCTTCGTCACCGACAACGGCGACCTGATCCAGATGCGCCGCGGCCTCGAGCTGCTGCGCGCACGGCTCGTGTCGGTGATTCGCGCGCTGTCGAGCTTCGCCACGCAGTGGAAGGACGAGCCCGCGCTCGGTTACACGCACCTGCAGCCGGCGCAGCTCACCACCGTCGGCAAGCGCGCCACGCTCTGGTTGCAGGACCTCGTCCTCGACCTCGCCGATCTCGACCACCGCCTCGCCAACATCCCGATGCGCGGCGTGAAGGGCACCACCGGCACGCAGGCCAGCTTCCTCGAGCTGTTCGAGGGCGACCACGCCAAGGTGCGCGAGCTCGATGCGATGGTCTGCAAGGCGATGGGCTTCCCCGGCTCCATCCCCGTCAGCGGGCAGACCTACTCGCGCAAGATCGACCAGCAGGTGCTCGACATCCTCGCCGGCATCGCCGCCAGCGCCGCGAAGTTCGCCAGCGACCTGCGGATGCTGCAGAGCTTCGGTGAGATCGAGGAACCATTCGGCAAGGAGCAGATCGGCTCCTCGGCGATGGCGTACAAGCGCAACCCGATGCGCTCCGAGCGCATCAACTCGCTGGCGCGCTTCGTGTTGAGCATCTCCGGCACCGCCAACGAGACGCACAGCGTGCAGTACTTCGAGCGCACGCTCGACGACTCCGCCATCCGCCGCATCACGATCCCCGAGGCCTTCCTCGCCACGGACGCGATCGTGATCCTGCTCGAGAACATCGTGAGCGGCCTCGAGGTGCATCCGGCGCGCATCCGCGCCCGGCTGAACGAGGAGTTGCCGTTTATGGCCACGGAGGCCTTGATCGTGCGGGCCGTCAACGCCGGCGGCGACCGCCAGGCCGTGCACGAGGTGATCCGCGTGCACAGCATCGCCGCCGCGCGCGCGATGAAGGACGAGGGCAAGCCGAACGATATGCTCGAGCGCTTGGCCAAGGATCCCGCCTTCCCCGTGCCCAGCGAGGACCTCGCCGCCGTCACCGACCCCTCGCGCTTCGTCGGACGCGCGCCGCAGCAGGTCGACGAGTTCCTCGCCGAGGTCATCGCGCCGATCCTCGTCGCGGCCGGTGAGTCGGCGCCGGCGCGGGAAGAGGTGCGCGTATGACCTCGCTGCTCGTCGGCCAGACCACGTTGCCCCTGCCGCTCGTCCGCCGCGGCAAGGTGCGCGACGTGTACGCCGTCGGCGACGACCAGGTGCTGCTCGTGACCAGCGACCGCGTGAGCGCCTTCGATGTCGTGATGCACGAACTGGTGCCGTACAAGGGCGCCGTCCTCACGCAGCTGACGGCGTGGTGGCTGCGGCAGTTCGAGGGCGAGGTCGCGAACCATATGGTCACCTGCGACGTGGACGAGATCATCGCGCGCGCGCCGGCGATCGCCCTGCACCGCGACGAGCTCGCAGGCCGGGCGATGCTCTGCGTACGCACCGAGGTGTTCCCGGTCGAGTGCGTCGTGCGCGGCTACCTCGCGGGGTCGGCGTTCAAGGAGTACCGCGCGACCGGCACGTTGGCTGGCGAGCGCCTCGCCACGGGGCTCAAGGAGAGCTCGCGCTTCGATCCGCCGGTGTTCTCGCCGGCGACGAAGGCCGAGACGGGCCACGACGAGAACATCACGATCGCGCAGGTGCTCGGTGCGGATGTCGCCGTGGAGCTCGAACGCCTCGCCCGCCTTGTGTATTCGCGCGGCCGCGAGCTCGCGGCCACGCGGGGCATCATCATCGCCGACACCAAGTTCGAGTTCGGTCGCGATGCCGAGGGCCGCATCCTGCTCATCGACGAAGTGATGACGCCCGACAGTTCGCGCTTCTGGCCCGCCGACCAGTGGGCCGAGGGTAGCGCGCCGCCGAGCTTCGACAAGCAACCGCTGCGCGACTGGCTCGCCGCCGAGAAGGCGGCCGGCCGCTGGAACGGCGACGCCCCGCCGCCGACGCTGCCCGACGAGGTCGTCGCGGCCACGAGCCGCCGCTACCTCGAGGCCTTCGAACGCCTCACCGGCGCGCCGCTCGACCTCACCCGCCTGCCCTAATCCTATGGCCCGCCGCCGACGCTTCCCTCGCCCCTCCCTCGTGATGCTGCCCAACGGCTTCACGCTGGCGAACCTGTTCTTCGGCATCTTCGCGATCGTCGCGGCGTCGCGCGGCCAGCACGTGCAGGCCGGCTGGTACATCGTCTTCGGCGGCTTCTGCGATATGCTCGACGGCCGCATCGCCCGCGCCACGAACACGGGCAGTCCCTTCGGCGAGGAGCTCGACTCGCTCGTCGACGCGATCTCCTTCGGACTCGCGCCCGCCCTGATGATGTACTTCGCCGTGTTGCGGCACAGCGGTTGGGACTGGATCCTCGTCTGGCTCTTCGCCGCCTGCGCCGTGATGCGCCTCGCGCGCTTCAACGTCGAGTCGGCCGGCAAGGCGAAGTCGTACTTCAAGGGCCTGCCCTCGCCCGCCGCCGGCGGCACGCTGGCGACCTACTACTGGTTCAGCCAGACGCCGCTCTACAACGAGACCTTCATCAGCGGCTGGCCCTGGGAAGTGATCCTCCGCTTCCTGATGGTCGGCCTCGCGCTGCTGATGATCTCCAACGTGCCCTTCCCGGGCTGGCCGAAGTTCACCTTCCGCACGGTGCACGGCACCGCCGCGATCGTCGTCTTCGTCTCCAGCATCTTCGCCCTGTTCTTCCTGCCGAAGGAGTTCTTCTTCCCCTTCGGCGTGCTGTACGTGCTCACCGGCGTGGTCCTCGCGGTGGTGCGCGGTATCCTTGAACTCCCGTCACCGTTCGACGAGCCGGACGAGCTCGATGCGGACGGTGAATCCCTCGCCGAGGAATCCCAGTCGTGACGATGTTCCGCGTTGCCGTGCATATCGTGCCCCGCAAGGGCCTGCTCGATCCCCAGGGGAAGGCCGTCGCCGGCGCCCTGCACACGCTCGGCTACGATGCCGTCGCGGACGTGCACGTCGGCCGCCATCTCGTGATCGAGACGAAGGCCGCCGATGCCAAGGCCGCCGAGGCGTCGGTGCGCGAGATGTGCACCCGCCTGCTCGCCAACCCGGTGACCGAAGACTACGAGATCGCCTCGGTGGCCGCGGTATGAAGGTCGGCGTCGTCTCGTTCCCCGGCTCCAACTGCGACGAGGACGCGCTCCTCGCCATCGTCGAGGGCCTTCAGGAGCAGGCCGTGATGCTCTGGCACAAGGACCACGACCTGCAGGGTGCCGACGTCATCATCCTCCCCGGCGGCTTCTCCTACGGCGACTACCTGCGCGCCGGCGCCATCGCGCGCTTCTCGCCGATTATGCAGGAAGTCGTCGCGCACGCCAAGCGAGGCGGACCGGTCATCGGAATCTGCAATGGCTTCCAGATTGCCTGCGAGGCCGGCCTCCTGCCCGGCGCGCTGATGCGCAACGAGAACCTGCAGTTCCGCTCGATGCCCGTCACGCTGCGCGTCGAGAACACCGACACCGTATTCACCGGCAAGGCCACGAAGGGCCAACTGCTCACGATGCCCATCGCCCACGGCGACGGCCGCTACACCGCCGACGCCGAGACGATCAAGCGTCTCGAAGGCGAGGGCCACGTGGTCTTCCGCTACGTGAACGCCAAGGGCGAACCCGTCGCGGCCGCAAACCCCAACGGCGCCACCAACAACATCGCCGGCGTCACGAACGCCACGGGCACGGTCGTGGGAATGATGCCCCACCCCGAACGCGCCCTCGAACCCCTGCTCGGCTCCAGCGACGGGATGGTGTTGTTCGAAAGCCTGCTCGCCGCCGTGAACGCCTGACATCACGTCCCAAGTCTCACGTCTCAAGTCTCACGTCTCGTAAGCATCCGTCCTCCGTCATCCGTCCCCAATCCTAATGTCTGACTTCAATCCCAGCCGTAACGAAGACGAGTACTTCCTCCTCCAGGACCAGGAACTCATCGCCGCGCACCGCGCCAAGCTCGACGCCGAGCGCAAGGCCGCCGAGCGCAGCAAGCACTTTATGAAGTGCCCGAAGTGCGGCGCCGATCTCAAGGAGACCGAACTCAAGCAGGTCCACGTCGACGTATGCCCCGAGTGCAAGGGCCTCTGGCTCGACGCCGGTGAGCTCGAGCTCATCGCCAAGGTGAAGGAATCCGCGATGGGCGGCTTCCTCCGCGACCTCCTCAAGGGACTTCCCGGCAAGTGAGCGCCACTCCCCGCCCCGGCGATCCGGTCATCACGCCCGAGCTCGTTGCCGAGCACGGGCTCACGCCCTTCGAGTACGACAAGCTCGTCGCGATGCTCGAGCGCACGCCCACGCTCACCGAGCTCGGCGTCATCTCCGCGCTGTGGAGCGAGCACTGCTCGTACAAGCACTCGCGGCCCGTCCTCAAGACGCTGCCCACCGAGGCCCCGTGGGTGCTGCAGGGCCCGGGCGAGAACGCCGGCGTGATTTCCATCGGCGACGGCCTCGCCGTCGCCTTCAAGATCGAGTCGCATAACCACCCGTCGGCGGTCGAGCCCTACCAGGGCGCCGCGACGGGCGTGGGCGGCATCCTCCGCGACGTGTTCACGATGGGCGCGCGGCCGATCGCGATGCTCAACTCGCTGCGCTTCGGATCGCTCGAGACGCCGCGCGTGCGCTACCTCGTCGCCGGCGTCGTCAAGGGCATCGGCGACTACGGCAACTGCGTGGGCATCCCCACCGTCGCCGGCGACGTGATGTTCGACCCGGCCTACGAGGGCAACCCGCTGGTCAACGCGATGTGCGTCGGCTTGATGAAGGAAGAAGAGCTGATCACCGCGAAGGCACAGGGCATCGGCAACCCGATCATCGCCGTGGGCGCCCGCACCGGCCGCGACGGCATTCACGGCGCGTCGTTCGCCTCCGAAGATCTCTCGGAAGAGAACGAAGCCAAGCGCCCGCGCGTGCAGGTCGGCGATCCGTTCACCGAGAAGCTGCTGCTCGAGGCCTCGCTCGAGCTCATCCGCTCGGGCCACATCGTCGCCATCCAGGATATGGGCGCGGCCGGCCTCACCAGCTCCTCGGCCGAGATGGCCGAGCGCGGCGACGTCGGCGTGACCATCGACACCACCAAGGTACCGGTGCGCGAAGACGGGATGACGCCGTACGAGATCCTGCTCTCGGAATCGCAGGAGCGGATGCTCGTCGTCGCCAAGAAGGGCCACGAAGCCGAAGTGAAGAAGATCCTCACCAAGTGGGATCTCGCGGCCGAAGTCATCGGCGAGGTCATCGCCGATCCGGTGTACCGCGTGACCGAAGGCGACAAGGTCGTCGCCGAGTTCCCCGGCACGCGTCTCGTCACCGACTGCCCGCAGTACCATCCGGAAGCGAAGGAGAGCGAGCAGGCCATCGCCCGCCGCACGCGCGACGTGCACGCCATCGCCGAGTTGCCGAGCGAGAGCGATCCGGCGTGGACGCTCGAGCGCCTGCTGCAGGCGCCGACGATCACCAGCAAGCACTGGATCCACCGCCAGTACGATTCGACCGTGCGAACCAGCACGGTGATGGGCCCCGGCCACGGCGACGCCGCGGTCATCCGCGTCCGCGGCAGCAAGAAGGCCCTCGCCGTGAAGACGGACTGCAACGGCCGCTACGTGTTCCTCGACCCGCGCGTCGGTGGCCGCATCGCCGTCGCCGAGGCGGCGCGCAACGTCGCCTGCGTCGGCGCCACGCCGCGCGCGATCACCAACTGCCTCAACTTCGGCAATCCCAAGAAGCCCGAGGTGTTCTTCCAGTTCCGCGAAGCCGTCTACGGAATGGGCGACGCCTGCCGTGCGCTGGAGACGCCGGTCACCGGCGGCAACGTCTCGCTCAACAACGAGAACCCGCAGGGCGCCGTGTACCCCACGCCGACGATCGGAATGGTCGGCGTGCTCGACGACGCCGCGCACGCCACCTCGATGCGCTTCCAGCACGCCGGCGACGACATCGTCCTGCTCGGCGACAACACCGACGAACTCGGCGGCACCGAGTATCTCGCGTGGATCCACGGCGTGGTGGCCGGTGCGCCGCCGCAAGTGAACCTCGAGGGCGAGAAGAAGCTCATCGACGCCCTGCTCGAAGCCATCCGCAGCGGCAAGGTGCGCAGTGCGCACGACTGCTCCGAAGGCGGACTCGCCGTCGCGCTGGCCGAGTGCTGCGTGGCCGACCGCACGCGCCCGATGGGGGCGATGGTCGACCTCTCGGCCTGGAGCGCCCTGCCCCAGCGCGCGCTGCTGTTCGGCGAGGCACAAGGTCGCGTCGTGATTTCGACGGCCAACAGCGACGCCGTACTGGCAATCGCAAAGAAGCACGGCGTCCCGGCGCGCGTGATCGGCAAGGTCGCCGTCGCCGACGCCGGCCTGCAGGTCCGCGGCACCGGCACCGCGCTCTCGCTCTCGACCGCCCGGATGGTCGAGGCCTACCACGAAGCGCTACCCGCGGCGATGGCGCGTGCCGCCGGAGGAAACTGAGATGTGCGGCATCTTCGGCATCAGCGGGCATCCTGAGGCGGCGGCGCTCACCCACCTCGGGCTCTACTCCCTGCAGCATCGCGGGCAGGAGTCGGCCGGCATCGTCGCCGTGAAGGACGGCGAGGTCAAGTCCATCCGCGCGATGGGTCTCGTCTCCGACCAGTTCTCCCCCGACCGGATGCGCAGCCTCGTCGGGCCGGTGGCCCTGGGCCACACGCGCTACTCGACGGCTGGATCGTCGTCGATCGAGAACGCGCAGCCCGCGCTGGTCCACTTCCGCGGCGGGCACATCGCCCTCGCGCACAACGGCAACCTCACGAACGCGCTCGACATCCGTGGCGAGCTCGAGGACGAGGGCTCGATCTTCTCGTCGTCGGCGGACTCCGAGGTGATCGTCCACCGCCTCGCGAAGTCGAAGGCCGAGAAGCCCGAGGAGAAGCTCGCCGAGGCGCTGGTCGGCATCGAGGGCGCGTACTCGCTGCTCGTCGTCATCGGCGACACGCTGGTCGCCGCGCGCGATCCGCGCGGCTGGCGTCCGCTCGCGATGGGTCGCCTCAACGGCGCCTACGTGTTCGCCTCCGAGACCTGCGCGCTCGACATCGTCGGCGCGACGGTCGAGCGCGAGGTGGCTCCCGGCGAGATCCTCGCCGTCGGCCCTGACGGCGCGCTGCGCACGCTGGGCGCCGGCGCCGCAGCCAAGCAGCATCGCTGCGTCTTCGAGTATGTGTACTTCGCGCGGCCCGACTCGCGCGTCTTCGGCGGCAGCGTCGACCGCGCCCGCCGTGCCCTCGGCCGTCGCCTCGCCGAGGAGCATCCGGCGCCGGGCGCCGATCTCGTCTTCGCCGTGCCCGACTCGTCCAACTCGGCCGCCCTCGGTTTCTCCGAAGCAAGCGGAATCCCGCTCGAACTCGCACTCATCCGCAACCACTACGTCGGCCGCACCTTCATCCAACCGACGCAGGCGGGCCGCGACGCCAAGGTCAAGGTGAAGTACAATCCCGTCCGCGAGATCCTCGACGGCAAGAAGGTCGTGATGGTGGACGACTCGATCGTCCGTGGTACGACCACGAAGGGCCTGGTGTCGCTCATCCGCGCCGCCGGAGCGAAGGAAGTCCATATGCGGGTCTCATCCCCTCCGATCACGGGACCCTGCTGGTATGGCATCGACACGCCGGATCGCGATCAACTGATCGCGGCCAAGCACGGCGTAGACGAGATCGCGCGGATGATCGGCGTGGATTCGCTCGGCTATCTCTCGTTGGACGGAATGCTTGGGGCTGTACCGGGTGGGCCCGAGGGATTCTGCCACGCCTGCTTCTCGGGGCAATATCCCACCCAGCCGCCAAGCGCGGGGCCCGTGAGGCTGAAGCGCGCGTAACGCGCCCGCGGCACGATGCGCACCGGGCTCCGCCTCGCCGCCGTCGCGTTCGCGCTTGTGTGGATCCCGCTCACGCTCGTGCGCGGGATCGCGATGGGTCGCGAGCTCCGCATCGGCAGCCACGGCCAAGGCGCCATCGGGCCCTTGGTCGACGCCGTGATCCAAGCCGGCTTCGTGATGCTCGCGCCGTCGCTCTTCGTCGCCCTGCTCGTCTTCGCCCTCTGGGCCTGGCGTGAAGAGCGGCGCGCGGCGCGGTAGATTCCGCAGATGACCACTCGCCAACACGTCTCCGCCGCCGACGCCCCCAAGGCCATCGGCCCGTACTCGCAGGCCGTCTGGAACGGCAGTGAGCTCTTCTGCTCAGGCCAGACGCCGATCGACCCCGCCACCGGCAAGCTGATTGACGGCGACGTCAGCGCGCAGACGCATCGCGTGTTCGACAATCTCGCCGCCGTGCTCGCCGCCGCCGGCCTCTCGCTCGACCACACCATCAAGTGCAACGTGTACTTGGTGGATATGCAGGACTTCGGGGCGATGAACGCCGCGTATCAGACGCGCTTCACCGCCCCGTTTCCCGCCCGCACCACGGTCGCCGTCGCCGGCCTCCCGCTCGGCGCGCGCGTCGAGATCGAGCTGATTGCCCGCCGCCCCTGACGGCTCGGCCTCTTCCGTCATCCGTCATCCGTCATCCGTCTTACTTACAGCGCCCGTGAAGTCCCCACCGGCGCCGGCTTCGGCGTGCCCACCGACCCGCCGCTCAAGCGGTGGATCATCCCGTAGTGGTTCAGCAGGCTGAGCACGAAGAGCAGCCCGACCACCGTCGCGACAAACTTCGGGAGCGCCGTCGGCGGTTCGGGATACTTCACCACGAACGAGCTCTGCGCGTTCATCGGCACGTGGCCAACCATCGTGAGCTTGGCGCCGAACGGCACGTTCATCTTCACGCGACCGTTCACCGCCCAGCCGTTCGCATCGAGGATCGGACCTAGGTTGCGCTGGCGGAGCTTGAGCCACGCGATCGCCATCGAGGGCAGCGAGATCGCCAGCACGATGCCGGCGAAGACGAGGCAGACCTGCCAGAACGGAAGCGTGAACACGCCCGTCAGGTAGCCGATCACCGTCGTCAGGAAGGCGCCGATCGCGCCCACCGCCACACCCAGCGCGGCCACGGTGCCGACATCGATCTTCTTCGGCGCGTCGGCCGGCGGCTTCTGCTGATCCAGCGTCGCCGTCGTCGTCGCCGCGGCACTCACCTTGGCATCCGACGCCGCCTGACCGGCCGCCGCGCGCTTCGCCACCTGCTCTTCGATCAAGCGCACCAGCTTCTTGTACGGCGCCCAGAACGCCTGCCGGATGCTGATCGGGTTCTCCACCACTTTCGTGATCGTCGCGTCCCAGTCGCGGCCCTTGCGGTCGTAGAATACGCCGTTGCGACCGACCATCAAGAAGTCCGAATCGCCGCCCGTGAACGCCGCGGCCACAGTCAGCTTCTCACCGCTCGGCCGCGTGCAATCGCAGTACGCGAGGTAGCACTTGGCGAGCCCGGCCAGCGCCGCGTGCTTGCCGGCATCGTCCACCCGCACGCAGAGGTCGGCGCGGCGGCCATCTAGGTACAGCGTTCCCACTTGGAACACCGCCGGCCGCTCACGACCATAGAAGTCGCGGAAGGCCACGAAGTTGTTGAGCAGGCCCACGAGGTCACGGTGATACCGCGCGAGACGCTCCACGTTGTCGATCGAGTTCATCGCCGGCGCCACCGCCGCATCCTCGGCGATCATCGCGTTCAGCTTGGCCCGCGCATCCGACGCGAGGATCTCCCGCACCCGCGCGACGCCCAGCGCCTCGACCTTCGCGCCGTGCTTGTCCGCCTCCCAGGCCGCATAGCCCGCGAAGCGCGCCGTCAGCGTCGCCCAATCCTGCTCGCTGAGCGACTCGCGCGTACCGAGCACCGGCGTCACCACCTGCGCGACGAAGGCGCCCATCGCCGCGATCCAAGCGGGATTCAAGCCCTGCCCCAGCGGGAGCGCCCGCCCGGCCTCGACCTTCGCCAGCGGGAAGTCCGCGATATCCGTCGCCGCGGCATTCAGCGACTTCGCCGCGACGCTGGCATAGGCCGCTTCGTCGCGATTGAGCGCTGCCGTCGCCCGCGCATCGAACGCCGCCACGCGGCAGCGGGCAAAGTAGTCATCCACCTTCGCGCGCACCGCCTGCAGCGCCGCGAAGGCCGGCACGGTGGCCTCGCCCAGCGGCAGCAACGTGTCCTTCTCGTGCGCCGAACGGTCGTACCACGCGACGTACTCCTCGCACTCCGCGAAGAACGCGTCCACCGTCGCCTGCGACACACCCGCGCGGTTCGAGCGATCCATCGCGGCCCCGACGCTACCGATGACCGCGTCGGCCACCGCCTTCAGCGCGGCGTCCCCGATGATCTCCAGCGACACCACGCCGTCGCCGTTGTACCGGCTCTGCGCAAAGACCTTCGCCTTCTCCATCGTATCGGTCACCGAGATGTGCGTCGCATCCGGCTTGCCGAGGCTGCGCAAGATCTCCTGCGCGGAGGCGCGCAGCCGCTTCCCCTCGTCCGTCGCATCCGTGATGGACGCCAACGCGAGATCCCCGCCCTTGTAGAGCACGGCCGGATCCGTCAGCAGCGCGCAGGTCCACTCCACCGCCGAGAGCACTTCCGGAATCCGGATGCGCCCGTCGCTGTCCGAGTCCATCAGCGCCAGAGTCCGCTCGTCGTACTCGAGTCCCTTCACGGGGCAGGCCAAAGCCACCCACAGCGTCGGGTCGAGCTGGCGAAGGTTGCGCAGGTCGTCCGCCGTCTCGAGCGCGACCTGGTCTGAACCGCCGGCGCGGAAGAAGCGCCACGTATGCTGGGTGGAAGTCATAGGCCCAATATGGATGGCGGGACGTCGCGCCGTCCATAGGGTGCTTGACCCTGTCGGGCGCCTCCGTCACGTTGCGGGATGCCATCCGGTGCGGCGGACATCTTCGGCGCCTTCCTGCGCCTGGGCCTCGGGTCCTTCGGCGGCCCCATCGCCCACCTCGGCTACCTGCGCCGCGAGTTCGTCGAGCGCCGCCGCTGGCTGGACGACGCCCAGTTCGCCCAGCTCCTGAGCATCTCGCAGTTCCTGCCCGGTCCGGCGTCCAGCCAGCTCGGCTTCAGCATCGGCCTCCTCCGCGGGGGATGGCTCGGCGCCATTGCGGCGTTCGTCGGGTTCACGCTCCCGTCGGCGCTACTGTTGTTCGCGCTGGCTGCGGCGGGAGCCACGCTCGGCGGCGCGTATTGGACCGCCGTAGTCCACGGGCTCAAGCTCGTCGCGGTGGTCGTCGTGGCCGATGGTGTCTGGCGGATGGCCCGCCAGCTGGCGCCCGACTGGCCACGCCGCGCGATCGCCATCGCCGCTGCAGCCTTGGTTCTCGCCCTCGCGACGGCCAGCGCCCAACTGCTCGCGATCGCGGCCGCGGCCCTGTTGGGTGTGCTCACGCTGCGCGTCGACGCCACCCCGCCAGCCACGCCGCTGCCGCTGCGGTTCGGCGCGCGTGCGTCGCTCTCAGCGGCAGTGCTGTTCTCCGCGCTGCTGCTCGCCGCGCTCGCGTGGAGCCCGGCCGCGCCATCGCTCGCGGCAATCGCCGCCACGTTCTGGCGCGCCGGCTCGTTGGTGTTCGGCGGCGGCCACGTCGTGCTGCCCTTGCTCGAGCAAGGCACCGTCGCCACCGGCTGGATCGGCCAGGATGCCTTCCTCGCCGGCTACGGCGCCGCGCAGGCCATCCCCGGCCCGATGTTCTCCTTCGCCACCTATCTCGGCGCCCTCGTCCCCACAGGCAGCCCGAGCGCGCTCGGGGCACTGCTCGCGACGCTCGCCGTCTTCACGCCGGGCTTCCTGCTCATCGTCGCCGTACTTCCCGTCTGGAGCGCCGTCGTCGCGCGTCCGGCCGCACGGCGCGCGGTTGCCGGCATCAACGCCGCCGTCGTCGGCCTCCTTGCCGCCGCGCTCTACGACCCCGTGATCACCAGCGGCATCACCGCCGCAAGCGACCTGGCGATCGTGACGGTCGCCGCGGTCATCCAATGGCGCGTCCCGCGCCCCACGCTGTGGGTCGTTGCCTGCTGCGTGATCGGCGCGATGCTGCTCTAGGCGAAGCTCCGGACGGACGCCGGATGCCGTGCAAACACGCGGGGGTACCGAGCTTCGCCCGGTACCCCCGATGCTACTTCAGTCATCTGTCCTAAGTGGAGGCGGAGGGATTCGAACCCTCGTCTTGCATAAGATCTTCCACAGCGTCTACGCGCGTAGCCACTCGATTGGTGTTTCCGCACGCTGGCCGAGTGGCCGCCGTCGTACGGATGAGCCCATCTTGATCTCGCCATCTGGCGGAGGGCGCGCCAGACAGCCAGCCCGGATTTACGATACCTGAGCGTCGCCCCGGGCAGGGCTACCTCTCAGGCACTGCTACGGTAAAGCTAGGCTTTACACAGCGAGAGCGAAGTTGTTGTTCGCAGTTGGAATTTTCCCGAGTGTTTTACGAGGGACCCGAGGACCTCGGCGCGCAACCACGGAGCCACCTACACAATCGAAACCAGTCGCCCCCGAATTGCTCACTCAATATACACGCGGGGCCTGACGTTTGTCCCCTGGGTCGGCCCCTCGGATCGCGTCGGCGGTTCCCTGACGCCTCAATCCGACGCCAACACCACGCGATTTCGCCCGCCGTGCTTCGCGCCGTAGAGCGCCTGGTCCGCCCGGTCGAACAGCGTCCCCGCGCCGCCGGATCGCGCGCCATACATCGCGACGCCAAAGCTGGCCGTCACGCGCACATCGCCCACGCCGGTCCGCACGGCCAAGGCCTCGATCGCCTTGCGGCAACGCTCCGCGGCTTCCATCGCCCCCACGCGGTCGGTCTGCGGCAACAGGATGGCCAGTTCCTCGCCACCGAGGCGCGCGACCTTGTCCGTCGCGCGCTTCTTGGCCAGCAAGGTCCCGCCCACCGCCTTCAGCACCTGGTCGCCGGCGTCGTGACCGTACGTGTCATTCACCTTCTTGAAGTGGTCCACGTCCACGATGACCAGCGCCGACTCGCCGCCGTAGCGGTCCGTCTCGTCGATCATCCGCTTGAACTCTTCCTCGAATCCCCTGCGGTTCGGGAGTCCGGTGAGCTGGTCCGTCTTGGCCGAAAGCGTCGCCGCCTGCCAGGCCCACGCGGTTTCGAGCGCGCCCGCCGCGATCGTGCAGAGGTCGGCCGCCGATCCGGAGTCCACGAGATTGAACGGCTCGCGCTCCGTGCGGCCCAGCAGCAGCACGCCGATGCGGGGGTCATTCTCCGAGCGACTGACGGGCACGACGATCAGCGACCGCGTCCCCGACGGCAACGGCGTCGCGTCGAACAACTGCACGTCCGGGTGGATCAGCGCCCGCGTATCCGTGTGCAGGCGGGGCCTCCCCGTCTTGAACACTTCGCCGACGATCGTCTGCTGCTTCGCGCTCAGGCCGGGCATCAGGGCACTGGGCGTGTCATCCGTGATGCGGACGATCTCCAAGCGACCATCCTCGGAATTTCCGCGCACCAGCACGCACCACTGCGCGCCCGTGATCAGGCGCGAGCCTTCGACGACGGTCTCTTCCTGTTCGGATGGATCGCGCTGGCCCTGCAGCGTGATGGCCGAGCGGATCAGCAGGCGGAGGCGCTTCGTGCGCCGCGCGAGGTTGGCGCGCGCGGTGAGCAGTTCGTGCCGCACGGTGACTTCGGTGGCGAACCGCCGCAGCCGCGTCTCGACTTCCGTGCGCTCGAGCGCCGGCAACTCACGAAAGTGCACCGACACCGCGCCGCGCCCCATCGCGACCGGCAGGCCCGTCGCCATCAGCCGCAGCGGTCCCGTCGGGTTGAACGTCGTCCGCTGCTCCGACGCCGCGAGGTCGATCAGCAGGCGCTCCTGCTCCGGCAGCGCCGGCGGATTGGCCCCGCGCGACCAGCCCGCCGCGAGCAGCAAGCCGTCCGTGCCCTCCTGCGGTTCCCAGAGCACGGCCTCGTGCGCATCAGCGAAATCGGCGAGCATCTGCAGGAGTCGCACCAGCATCTCCTGGTCCTGCCGCTCGGCGTCCGGCGGCACCTGCAACTCGTCCGAGCGGAAGGCCTCGAGCAGCGTCTGCATCTGCGCTTCGCGCTCGCCGCTCGCGCGCGAGATCGGCCGCGCGCCTCCCGTGGGCTCGATGCTCGTCGCGGTCTCGACCTGCGGCGTCAGCGCACGCTGCCGCCACCACCACCACGCCCCCACCACCGCCACCGCGAGGACGAGGACCCAGGCCATCGATCAGTCCGCGAGGATGCGCGACGCCGCCACCGCAGCGCCGAAGCCGTTGTCGATGTTGCACACCGTCACGCCGGCGGCACAGGAGTTCAGCATCGTGAGCAGCGGCGCCAGGCCACCGAAGGCCGCACCGTAACCCACGCTCGTCGGCACGGCGATCACCGGTACGCGCACCAGCCCGCCCACCACCGACGGCAACGCGCCATCCATTCCCGCCACGACGATCACCACGCCGGCATCGTGCAACGTCGCACGCTTGGCGAGCACGCGATGGATCCCCGCGACGCCGACGTCGGTCACCCGCAGCACCGCGTGCCCGAACGCATCGAGCGTCACCGCGGCCTCCTCGGCCACTGGCAAGTCACTCGTGCCGGCCGTCACCACGGCGACGGACTTGCCCGCACGCGGCCCAGCCTGCGCTTCACGCGCCGCATCGCCTCGCAGCAACACCGTGCGCGCCATTCCGTTGACTTCAACGGCCGGCCAGCGCGCCGCGAGCGCGGCCTGCGTCTCCGGCTCGGCGCGCGTCACGAGGAACCCATCGCCGGCGGCGGCCAACCGCTCGCAGATCGCGAGCGTCTGCTCGGGGCGCTTGCCCTGCCCGAACACCACCTCGGGATACCCCTGCCGCAGCGCGCGGTGCGTGTCGACCGTGGCGAAGCCCAGCTCGTCCACCGGCGCATCGTCCAGTTGCGCGAGGGCGGCCTCCACTGGAAGCCGCCCCGTTGCCACCTCATCGAGCATCGCCCGCACGCGATCGCGCCTCACGCCGCCTCCGCCTCGTGCATCCACGGGCTGGCCAGGTACTCGGTGAAGATCCCCTCCACCTCGGCGAAGTCGTTCACCGCGTGCAGCTTCTTGCGCAGGTCCGCCGAGTTGGGCAGCCCCTTCACGTACCAGCCGAGGTGCTTGCGGAACTCGATGGCCGCGCCGATCGGATCCGCCTCGTATGCCTGCACCATCCGCGCGTGATCGAGCGCGATCGCGAAGCGCTCCTCCACGCCGGGCGTCGCCGGCATCGGCTTCCCGTCGAGCAGCGCGCGAGCCTGCTGGAAGATCCACGGCTGGCCGAAGGACCCGCGGGCGATCATCACCGCGTCGCAGCCCGTCTCGCGATGCATCCGGTAGGCGTCCTCAGCCGTCTTGATGTCGCCGTTGCCGATCACGGGAATCTCCACCGCCTCCTTCACCATCGCGATCTCTTCCCAGCGCGCGTGGCCGGTGTACATCTGCGTGCGCGTGCGCGGATGCAGCGCGATGGCGCGCACGCCAGCCTCCTGGCACTTGAGCGCGATCTTCACCGGATCGCGCATCTCCTCGCTCCAGCCGCTGCGGATCTTGCAGGTCACCGGCAGGTGCGTGCCGCTGATCACCGCGCGGATCACCGTCTGAACGAGGTCGAGGTCGCGCAGGCAACCGGAGCCGCCGTTGCGCTTGACGACCTTCTTCACCGGACAGCCGAAGTTGATGTCGATATAGTCCGGCTGGAACACGTCCGTGACCGCCGCGGCCGCCTCGCGCATCGCGTCCGGCTCGGCCCCGAAGATCTGTACCCCGATCGGATGCTCGTCGGGCGTGAAGCGCAGCTTGTTGAGCGTCGCCTCGTTCTCCCGGCGGATACCCTCGGCGGACAGGAACTCCGTCACGACCACGTCCGCGCCCCAGGCGCGACAGAGCCGCCGGAACGGCGACTCCGACACACCCGCCATCGGGGCGAGGAACACGGGGACGGCCGAAGGGCCGGTGGGGTACGGGAAGCGCATCAGGGGAAAGCTAGGAATGGGGCCAAACGCTTGCAATATAACCGTTTGACGGCCCTCCGCACCCTTGTTAGCTTCTCGGGATGGAACTCCGGGAATTCTTCTCCGAAGACGCGATCCAGCTCGAACTGGCTGGCAGCACGAAGGACGACATCCTCAAGGAGCTCATCGGGCTCCTCCGCCTCCCCGAGAAGGACGAGGCGACCCTCTTCAAGATGCTCAAGCGGCGCGAGAACCTCGGCTCGACCGGTATGGGCCGCGGCATCGCCATCCCGCACTGCCGCTCGATGGTCGTGAGCAAGCTGCGCGTCGCCTTCGGCCGCAAGAAGGCCGGCGTCGATTTCAAGGCGCTCGACGACAAGCCGGTGCATTTCTTCTTCCTCATCGTCGCACCGCCGCTCGAGGTCTCCAACCAGTACCTCCCGGTGCTCGGCAAGATCGCCCAGTTCTCCAAGGAGGGCGACGTGCCGGAGAAGCTGATGTCGCTCAGCGATCCGAAGCAGTTTATGGAACTGCTCGCGGCCAAGGGCGTGTAAACGGCGGTCCACCACGGAGACACGGAGGCACGGAGACTGCAACAGCAGCA
>DAOMNV010000049.1:0-2042 GCA_035444005.1 Gemmatimonadaceae bacterium | reverse complement strand
CTTGGGGGCTCGCACCGATTGTTCGGCGCGAGCCCCTTTCGCAGCCTCCGGCAGTCTCCGTGCCTCCGTGTCTCCGTGGTGAGAGCAGTTCCCTTCACCGTGCGCGAATGCGAGAATAGAGGATGGCCAACCCACTTGTCATCGCGACGCACGCCGGCACCGACCTCGCCCTGCTCCCCGCCCTCGCCAACCGCCACGGCTGCATCACCGGCGCGACCGGCACCGGCAAGACCATTTCGCTGCAGGTCCTCGCCGAGCACTTCTCGCGCATCGGCGTCCCGGTCTTTCTCGCCGACGTGAAGGGTGACCTCGGCGGCATCGCCCAGAGCGGCGCGATGTCGCCGAAGCTGCAGGAGCGCCTCACCAAGCTCGGCCTGCCCGAACCCGCCTTCGGTGCCTGCCCGGTCACCTTCTGGGACGTGTTCGGCAAGTCCGGCCACCCCGTGCGCGCCACCGTCAGCGATATGGGCCCGCTGCTATTCTCGCGGCTGCTCAACCTCAACGACACGCAGGAAGGCGTGCTCAGCATCGCCTTCCAGGTCGCCGACGACAACGGCCTGCTCCTGCTCGACCTCAAGGACCTGCGCGCGATGCTGCAGTTCGTCGGCGACAACGCCGCGCAGATCAAGACGCAGTACGGCAACGTCTCCGCCGCCAGCATCGGTGCCATCCAGCGCGGCCTGCTCCAGCTCGAACAGCAGGGCGCCGAGTCCTTCTTCGGCGAACCGATGCTCGACATCGCCGACCTGCTGCAGACCGTCGACGGCAAGGGCGTCGTCAACATCCTCGCCGCCGATTCGCTGATGCAGAACCCACGGCTCTACGCCTGCGCCCTGCTCTGGTTGCTCAGCGAACTCTTCGAGAACCTGCCCGAGGTCGGCGACCTCGAGAAGCCCAAGCTCGTGTTCTTCTTCGACGAGGCACACCTGCTCTTCGCCGACGCGCCGGCCGCGCTCGTCGACAAGGTCGAGCTCGTCGTGCGCCTCATCCGCTCGAAGGGCGTCGGCGTGTACTTCGTCACGCAGAATCCCATCGACATCCCCGACAAGATCCTCGGCCAGCTCGGCAACCGCATCCAGCACGCGCTGCGCGCCTTCACGCCCCGCGACCAGAAGGCCGTCCGCGCGACGGCCGAGACGATGCGGCCGAATCCGGCCATCGACATCGAGAAGGCGATCCTCGAACTCGGCGTCGGCGAGGCGCTCATCTCGCTTCTCGATGCCAAGGGCACGCCCGGCATCACCGAGCGCGCCTGGATGTTCGCGCCCGGCAGCCGCATCGGTCCACTCAGCGCCGACGAACGCGAGGCCGTGATGCAAGCGAGCGTGGTGGCGGGTGTGTACGAGAAGCAGGTCGATCGCGAGTCCGCCTTCGAGATGCTCAAGGCCCGCGCGGAAGCGGCGAGCAACGCGGCGGGCAACGCAGGCATCAGCACCAAGTCCCAGCGCTCGGCCCCGCCATCCGCGCCCACAGCCGGCAGCGGCAACGCCATCGGCGACCTGCTCTTCGGTACCGTCGGCCCGCGCGGAGGCAAACGCGACGGCCTCGTCGACATTATGGCGAAGAGCGCCGCACGCTCAACCGGCACCGCCATCTCACGCTCGATCGTGCGCGGCCTGCTCGGCGGCCTGCTCGGCGGAGGACGGAAGCGCTAGGAACACGGCCTTCCGTCATCCGTCATCCGTCATAGCTCATCCGTCATCCGTCATCCGTCCACCACAAACCTCCCCACGTCGCGCCCAAGTTTCCGCCTCACCCGCCGCAACTGCAGCACCGCCGCGGCCGCGAGCCCGGCCGTCAGGCCCCACCACAGCCCCGCCGCGCCCAACTCGTACTTGAACGCCAGCACGGCCCCAAGCGGAATGCCGACGGCCCAGAAGCTCAACGCGTGCAGGATGGCGGGCACCCGCGTGTCGGCCGCGCCGCGCAGGATGCTCGCGCTGATCACCTGCGTACCGTCGAACACCTGGAACACCGCTGCGATGGGAATCAGCGACGCCGCCAGCGCGAAGGTCGCCGCGTCACGCGTATAGACGCCTGCG